>JACPGX010000004.1 GCA_016188865.1 Candidatus Nealsoniibacteriota bacterium | reverse complement strand
TTTGCGGGCCCCGGAGATGAGGCATCTAGATTTTGTCAAAAATTGAGAAAATAAAAAATTTGTATTAATAATTAATAAATTTCGTGCCCTCCAATAGCTAAAAACCATACCGTTTTATCGTCTGCAAATCTAAAAATGACCTTATAGCGCCAACCGATAGAGAAACCCCAGCGGTCTTTTAATTTACCTTTAAGCTTATGAGTTCTCAATCTGGGATCAAATGGATTTTTACGGAATAATTTTTCTGTTTTTTCAGCTTCTATTTTTACTAAAAGGGGTAATCTTTGGTAAGCGCTGGTAAAATTACTCGAGTAAATAATTTGCATACATTAGCGCAAATCGCGGAGAGATCGCAAAATTTTTCCTTTACCAGCACGAAGCTCTCGTTCGCTTTCCTCCACAGTATGCAGAAGCTCGTCTTCTAAGTGTAAGCGAAGAAGCTCGCGAATGAATTCGCTTTTCGTTGCATATCTTTCTTTCTTTATTACTTTCTCTATTTCTCTATTTAATTGTTTCGGCAACGAAATATTTATGACATCACGCATATATTTAGTAATACATTGTATTACAATATTATTGTAGCATTCCATACGATGCTGTCAATGGTTGTACGAGGGGAAAGAAAAGGAACCCGAACCCTTTTCTCCCCTTAAATAACCAAATTAATTAATTTTCCCTGGACAAAAATCGTTTTTTTGATTTCTTTGCCTTGAAGCCAGGGTTTTATTTTTTCACTCGCAAGAACTAATGTTTTTGCTTCGGCTTCAGAAATATCGGCTGCCGTTTCTATTTTATCGCGAACTTTTCCGTTAATTTGAATAATAAACTGAATTTTTTCTTCTTCAACTAATTTTGAGTCGTATACCGGCCATTTTTGACCGTGAATAGATTTTTTTTCTCCAATTTTTAACCACAATTCTTCAGCTAAATGAGGAGCAAACGGCGCCAATAGTAGCAATAAAGTTTTAATAGAACGAGAAGTGTTCTCGCTCTGATTATGCAGTTCGTTAACTAAAATCATTAAAGCAGAAATAGCCGTGTTAAACCTCAAATTATCAATATCATCCGTCACTTTCTTAATAGTTTGGTGCAAAAGTCTTTCGAGTTTGTAGAAATCAGCCTTTCGTGAACTTGTGGAAGGCTGACTTCTACAGAGTTGCCAAACTTTATTCAAAAATCTGCTGATTCCAACCAATCCGTTGGGGTTCCACGGCCCTCCTTGATTATACGGCCCCATAAAACAAAGATATATTCTTACAGCATCTGCCCCGTATTTTTTGACTTGTTCATCCGGGTCAACTACATTGCCGCGCGACTTTGACATTTTTTGACCGTCTGGCCCCAAAATAATCCCTTGATGGCGCAAACTTAAAAATGGTTCTGAAAAATTAAGCTGACCCATTTTCTTCAGGGCTTTAACGAAAAATCTAGCATACAAAAGATGCATGACAGAGTGCTCTGCTCCGCCAATATACATATTTACCGGCAGCCAAGTTTGAAGTTTTTGCGCTGAAGCAAATTTCTTTTCGTTGCAAGGATCGGCATACCTTAAAAAATACCAGGAAGAGCAAATAAAGGTATCCATAGTGTCGGTTTCTCTTTGAGCGGGTCCCTTGCATTTCGGGCAAACAACATTCATAAATTTTTTAGATTTTGCCAAAGGCGACTTGCCTTCTCCAGTTGGCAAATAATCTTTTATGTTCGGCAATAAAACTGGCAGATCTTTCTCTCTAACCGGCTGCCAAGAGCATTTTTCGCAAAAAATCATGGGTATGGGAGCTCCCCAATAACGCTGGCGGGAAATCAGCCAATCTTTTAAACGGTAATAAACTTTTTTTTCTGCTACCTCATCTTTTTGAAGCCACTCCCCGACTCTTTCTCTGGCAGTGTTAGAAGGCATGCCGGTAAATTTTCCCGAATCAACTAAAAAACCTTCGTTTTCAAAAGCCCTATCTAAAATCGGGCAAATGGTTTTTGGATAATTCGGACAAATAACCATTTTAATCGGCAAGTTATATTTTTTGGCAAATTCAAAATCGCGCTGATCGTGGGCAGGCACCGCCATAATGGCGCCGGCGCCATAATGCATTAAAACATAATTTGCCGCAAAAATAGGAATTTCCCTGCCGTTAACCGGATTGATTGCTTTTATGCCTTTTAATTCCACTCCTGTTTTCTCTTCTATTTCAGAAATCCTTTCTCTTTCGGTTTTCTTTTTAGACTCATTTATATATTGCTCAACAAATTTGTAATTTGTTATTCGTGATTTGTTATTTATTATAATCGGGTGCTCGGGAGCCACTACCAAATAAGTGCATCCGAACAAGGTATCTGCCCGCGTTGTAAACACGGGAATTTCTAATTTATAATTTTTAATTTTAAATTTTATTTCCCATCCCTCTGATTTTCCGATCCAGTTTTTCTGCATAAGCTTGGTAGCCGAAGGCCAATCTAAGTTATCGAGGTCTTCCAGCAAAGCTTCGGCGTAATCGGAAATTTTAAACAGCCATTGTTCAATTTCTTTTTGAATAACTTGGGAGTCGCATCTTTCACATTTTCCGTCAACTACCTGTTCATTGGCTAAAACCGTTTTGCATGAGGGGCACCAATTGGCCGGAACCTTGGCTCTATGAGCTAAGCTGTTTTTATAAAACTGCAAAAACATCCATTGCGTCCATTTATAATATTCTGGATCACAGGTAATAATTTCTCTTGACCAATCATAAGAGTTGCCCATGGATTTTAATTGGCTCCTCATTCTTGCAATGTTTTTATAAGTCCAGGTTTTGGGATGAATGTGCCTTTTAATGGCGGCATTTTCAGCCGGCAAGCCGAAAGCGTCAAAACCAATTGGGCTCATTACATTTAATCCCCGCATTTTTTTAAATCTGGCGTAAACATCAGCCGGAGCAAAATTGTACCAATGGCCGATATGCAAATCGCCCGAAGGATAGGGAAACATCACTAAGTTATAAAAATTATTTTTCCCTTTAACCTTATCGGAAGCTTGATAAATTCCGCTTTTCTCCCAAATCCTCTGCCACCGTTTTTCTATTTTATTTGGATTATAAACCATATGATGCTATCATAATATCATGATTTTCATAACAGAAAAAGAAGTAAAAACAATCATTCCGGCAGAAGAAATTCAAAAAGTGATTGATGCTGTCGAACAAGGCTTTAATGATTATGCCGGAGGCGACATTCAAATGCCGCCAAAGCAATATTTAGATTTTACAGAATACCAGGGCGACTTAAGGATAATGCCCTGTTACTCCAGAATTTTAAAATTAGCCGGAACAAAAATAGTCAATGTCCATCCTCAAAACCCCCAACGAGGATTGCCGACTGTCATGGCAGTGGTGGTTTTAAATGATGCTCAAGACGGCAGAGCTTTATCGGTTATTGAGGCCTCATGGATTACCGGCATAAGAACCGGGGCTGCCGGAGCTATAGCTGCTAAATATTTAGCCAGAAAAAACGCTGAAACTATGGGAGTTATTGGCGCCGGCCAGCAAGCATTTTTCCAAATTGCAGCTACCGTTAAGGTGAGGGAAATAAAAGAAATTTTTGTTTATGATACCAAAGCGGAAAATATCGCTAAACTAGCTGAGGGCCTAAAAAATTTGGGCATAGAAATAAAAAAATCTTCTTTAGAAGAAACGGCCAAGGCAGACATCTTGGCAACCACAACTCCAGCGAGAGAGCCAATTATTAAAAACGAATGGATTATGCCGGGAATTCATATTAATGCTATTGGAGCAGATGCTCCGGGCAAAGAAGAATTGGATCCAGAAATTGTAAAAAGAGCAAAAATTGTCATTGATAACTGGGCTCAAGCATCGCATTCTGGAGAAATAAATATCCCTCTAAAAAAAGGCATTATCAAAAAAGAAAATATTTATGCCGAACTGGGAGATATTGTTGCCGGAAAAATTGCCGGCAGAACCGACGAAAAAGAAATCACTGTTTTTGACTCAACCGGTTTAGCTTTCCAAGATCTCTATACTGCCAATTTAGTATATAAGGCCATTCATCAATAAATCAAAAAAGCTAAAAGAATAAAAGCAATAAATATAACTCCGATAAAATTTGACCAAAAAATCTTGTAATCTTTTTTAAGAAAGCCGTACAAAGCATAGCTTGTCCAAACCGCAAAAGATAATACAACCATCGCCAGAGAAAGTCCTGCGGTGGTTTTATTTTGCAATATCAAACGCAACTGATCGGAATAACCGAAACCAGCCATTAAAATTGTCGATGAAAACGCTGACCATCTAATAATTTCCAGCATAATTATGCATTCAAAATGATAATGTTTTTGAGAAGCATGGCGACGGTCATGGGCCCCACGCCTCCGGGAATCGGAGTAATATAGCCGGCTTTTGGCTCAACTGATTTAAAATCAATATCGCCGGCGGCGTCAATAACTACAGCCCCTTTTTTTATTATATCACCTTTAATAACAAATCCCGATTTTCCCACGCCGGAAATTACGATGTCAGCCATTTTAATATCTTCCGTAACTTCAATGCGCTGTTTTTTCAACCACTCAACAATCGGCTGTCCAACCAACCTGCCCCTACCTACCACCGCTACTTTTTTGCCATCAAAACTTATTGCATATTCCTTCAGGAGGGCCAGAATGCCAGCCAAAACCGGAGATAAAACGGCAGTCTTATTACTCGATAATGCGTCCACGTCTTTTTCTGCGGGAATCAAGCTTAAAATTTTTTCGGTATTTATATGCTCAGGCAGAGGGAGCTGAATTATTATGCCATTATTTTTCAGCTGGCTGATTTTTTTTATTTCATCCTCTAAATTTTCCTGAATAATGCTTTCTGGAAATTGATAAAGCTCGAAACTGATGCCAATTTTTTGGCAGGCTTTTTCTTTCTGGCGAAGAAAAATTTTTGACTGGTCATTATCTCCAACCAAAACAGCGGCAAATTTAAGATTCTTGCCGCTATGTTTTATTTTTTCTCTAAGATCATCGAGAATCTTTTCCGATAACTTTTTACCGTCTAAAATAATAGCCATTTTAGGGAAGCGGAAATCTTTTGCATAGTTTCTGAACATTTTTTCTTATAGTTTCTGCTTTTATCGGATCGTTCAAGGCTTCGTTAATCCAGCCGGCGATTAGTTTCATTTCTTTTTCTTTCATGCCTCTAGTGGTAATAGCTGGAGTTCCCAAGCGAATACCTGAAGGATCTTTGGGACTTCTTGTGTCGTAGGGAATCATATTTTTATTAACGACAATACCGGATTTTTCTAAAATCTCTTGAGCTTCCAAGCCGCCAACGCCTTTTGAAGTTAAATCAACCAGAACCAAATGATTGTCGGTGCCTCCCGAAACTAAACGAAAACCGTTCTTTTTTAATTCTTCGGCTAAAGTTTGAGCATTTTTCACTATCTGTTCGGAATATTTTCTAAAAGCAGCTGTTGATGCTTCTTTTAAGGCCACGGCTATGGCGGCTATAGTATGATTATGCGGCCCCCCCTGAAGGCCGGGAAAAATCATTGGGAAAATTTTATCTTTTAACTCTTCTTTGCAGATGATAATTGCCCCTCTCGGCCCGCGCAGCGTTTTATGCGTCGTAGTCATTACAACGTCAGCGAAAGGAAAAGGGCTCGGATGAACGCCTCCGGCAATCAAGCCGGAAATGTGGGCGATGTCGGCCAATAAATAAGCTTGAACACTGTCGGCAATTTCTCTGAATCTTTTAAAATCTATCTTTCTCGGGTAAGCGCTGTAGCCGGCAATAATCAACTTTGGCTTTTCTTTCTTAGCCAAAGATTCAACCGCTTCATAGTCCAAAGTTTCGCTCTTTTGATCAAGAAAATAATTTACGGTTTTAAAGTCTTTTCCCGACAGAGAAATATGAGCTCCATGGCTTAAGTGCCCGCCGTGCGCCAAAGCAAGGCTCATTATAGTATCGCCCGGATTTAAAAGGCCTCTTAAAATGGCGTAATTGGCCGGACTGCCGGATAGGGGCTGGACATTGACTACCCAATTTACCCCGCTAGAGGCGGGGCCTGCCTGATTTTTTCCCAAAAATAAATCCAAAGCTCTTTTTTCAGCTAGCTCTTCTATATCGTCAATGTTTTTCATGCCGCCGTAATAGCGATGCCCGGGCCTTCCTTCGGAATATTTCATCACCAAAATAGAGCTTAAAATCTCTCTTACGGCTTGCGAGGGGTAGTTTTCCGAAGCAATCAAATTAATTATGTTCTGATGATGCTCTTCTTCCTTCTTGATCAATTCGGCTATCTTCGGATCTGCTTTTTTTATCATGTTAATGTCCTCCATAACAATTTTATAATATGAAATTTAATGATAATTAGCAACCTTTCGGCAAGCTCAAGGTAAACAAAAAAGGCGAGGGTTATCCCACGCCTTTGCTTGGCTTAATTTCTTTTTGTTCTTTTTGGCTCTAATTCCGGCTCTCCATTGCACTGGGGAGAAGTTCTCCCATGTTCCGCGCGAACGCGGGAATTAACATCATAGGGGTTTGCGGCATTACGATTAATAGTCCCCTCGGCGCCACATTGGTTACACGACCATCTGATACTTCTTTGCATAATCCTCCTACCTCCTTTTTACAACCATGAGTATATATCAGCTTAAAAATCATGTCAAGAGCCATCAACTTTTGTTATTGACTTTGAGGGGAAAATCTGCTAATATTTTGGAGACAGCTCATTGATAACGAGGGAGGAAAAAATGCTAAGATTGGGAAAAATAAATATTCACGATGTCAGGTCCGGCGTTGAAACTAAAATAGAAAATGGCGTGCTTTATATTGAAGGACTTGAATTTCTTAAAAAAATGCTTGATGAAGACAAAAGACTAAAAAGCCTTTGCATTGAGATAGCCAGGCCCGGTGAGAAAAAAAGAATCATTCCCATAAAAGATGTCATTGAAC
>JACPGX010000005.1 GCA_016188865.1 Candidatus Nealsoniibacteriota bacterium | reverse complement strand
CAGCGCTGTTGCTGACACGCCTGTTGAGGGCACTACGTATATAGTAGGCAATACCATCGGGACTGCTACAGTTGCCTGCGTGGTCGCATCTCCGACATCCAACTGCACTGATACCGGATTAACTAATGGCACTGCTTATCATTATAAAATATTTTCTAGAGATATAAATCAAAATTACGCTACCGGCGTTGTGCCAACGGGCTCGCCGGTTACTCCGGCAGTTCCTTCAGATACTACGGCTCCGGCCGATATTTCTAATTTAGCAGTTACTTCGGTTGACCAAACATCAGTTTCTTTATCATGGACTGCTCCGGGCGATGACGGCAGTTCGGGCACCGCAACTACATACGATGTTAGACATTCAATGTCTAACATTACTGCGGGGAATTTCGGTTCGGCAACGCAAGCTACAGGCGAGCCCAGCCCATCGGCAGCAGGTTCCTTTGAATCAATGACCGTTTCTGGCCTGTCAGCCGGAACAACTTATTATTTCGCAATAAAGGCGACAGATGAGTCGCTTAATTCTTCAGCCATTTCCAATGTGGTTTCTACCAGCACTAGCGAATCTGTTTCGCCGCCTTCTCCCGAGCCGGAAGTTACGCCGTCTGTAACCGCAGGAGGAGTTTCTGGCAGATTAATTAAGGTATTTTTTTCCGGCAAAGCGTATCCAAACAGCAGAATTGAAATTTTAAGAAAGGATACTTCGGCTGAAGATGTGCCGTATCTTACTGTTCCCCTTGAAATACATAAAGTATCGAATGACGGTTCTTTTGAATTGTCCCCGGGTGCTCTTAGGGTTGATGAATATTTTTTCGCCTTAAGGGCTGAAGATAAAGATGGGCGAAAAACCAATGTGCTTGCCTTTAGCGTAGATCTGAGAGCAGTTGATATATTTGAAGCTAAAGATATTTTAATGCCTCCGACTATTGGTTTTGAAAAAATGAGGATCAGAAAAGGCGATAGCATGAAGATAATGGGCTATGCCAGCTTAGGCAGCAAGACAGAAATTGAGATAGATGGTAAAATAGTAAGTGTAGCGCAGGTTAATGGCTCGGGCTTCTACGTTTTTGCTACAACCACTTCAAATCTTGCCTTGGGCAATCATTATGCAAGAACTCGCCAGGTTGATAAATCGGGAATAGCCAGCGAATTTTCTGCAACGAGAACTTTTCAAATATCGCAGCTTTTTACGCCAAAGGCTGATTTCAATAATGACGAAAGGGTGAATATAACTGATTTGGGAATTTTCCTTTTTAGGTGGAATTCCAAAGATCAAGATACGCGTCTGACTATCGATATGAATGTCGATGGCAAAATTGATATTAAAGATTTCAGCATTTTTTTAAAAAATATACAAAAATAATATTTAAAAAACTAGTATCGTTATGAAAAATATTTTTTTAATTTCTGTGCTCGCAGTTTTATTTTTTAGTTTTATACTCATCGGGCAAACCGATGCCGCCATTCTTTCGGCTGTGCCGGAAAAAAGAACTGTTATTCCGGGAGAATTTTTAATAATTGATATTAAAGCAAATACGGAAGATGTTTCCGTTAATGCGGCTCAAGCGACAGTTAGATTTCCGTCAAATATTTTAGAATTAACCGAAGCTGACAAAACCGGCTCTGTTTTAAGCTTTTGGGTTGAAGAGCCGTTGATTTCTAACGAAGACGGCACTCTAAAATTTATCGGTGGCACTGTTAGCGGAGTCTCGGGCAGCGCTCTGCAGATTTTAAAAATAAAATTTAAGGCAGTTGGAGCAGGCACTGCTGAAATTTCGATGAATGACGCGGTAATTACCGCTAATGACGGCAGGGGAACAAACGTGCTCTCTATGATTCAGGGAACAAATATTGCGGTAAGCCCAGAAGCTATTACTCCAAAAGCTCCCGAAGCCGCAGCTCCTTCAGCGGAGCAGCCGCAAATTGAACAGCCTCAACCGATTGAGAGGGAAGCAGTTCCAGCTGCTGGTTTGCCAAGCCAGCCGAAATTGCGCGTTCCTTTGTACCCCGATGAATCAAGATGGTACAACCATTTAGGCGAAGTGGTTACTTTTTGGGATGTTCCCGACGATGTTATAAAAATAGCCACGGCCATTGACCATATCCCGAGCACATCGCCTGAAAATGTCGAAACTGATTTATTCACCGGCAAATCTTTTGGCCAGCTTTCAGAAGGGGTATGGTATATTCACGTTCAGTTTAAAAATAATATCGGCTGGGGTCCCGAAACTCATTATAAAATATCAATTGATACTACTCCTCCCTTGGCCTTCGAAGCGGGCGTTGACGAAGAAGTAAACGATAATCCTGCGCCGAAAATATTTTTTGAAACATTTGACAGTCTTTCCGGAGTGTCTCGCGCCTTAATTTACGTTGACAATCAAGAACCGATAGAAACAAAAAAAACATCCTTAATTCTTCCTCTTCAGCCGCCGGGCAAAAAATTACTTAAGGTTCGCTTTTTCGATTTAGCCGGCAACAGCGTAGAGGATGATTTAGAATTTGAAATATTGGCTCTGCCTACGCCGATTATTGAATTTGTCACCAAAAGAGTTTCGCGGGATGAAGCAGTGTTTATTTCGGGCGCTGCTCTTCCCAGTGCATTTGTTGACCTAAGGGTTTATACAAAAGCCGCGGAAGTTTTAAAACAAACAGCCCAAACAGACACTTCGGGCAAATGGGGCTTATCCCTGAAAGAACCTTTATTAATAGGCGATTATACGATTACAGCTACCAGCCGCGATGAGAGGGGCGCTTTAAGTTTTCCTTCTGCGCCAGAGGAATTTAAAATCAGGCCAAGGACTATTTTATCCATAGGGCCGGTTGATTTCGGCTACTTCGAAATTTTCATAATCATTATTTTGATGATTTTTGCCGGAGCCGGTTTTTACGGCTGGTATTATTTTGGACTGAAGAAAAAAAGAGAATCTTATGCCATTATAATAGCTCGTGATGTTGAAAAAATGCATAATCTTCTAGAAAATAATTTAATAAAATTAGAGGAAAACTTAAGAAGCCTTGAAAAGTTTATTAATCCTATCACAAAAGACATTGATCCGACTATGCAGGAGGAATCTTTGGTTTTTATCGGTAAAATGAAAGAAGTTTTGGGAAAAATCAAAAAGTACGTTAAAAAAGAAGTGGAGGAGTTAAGGTAAAATGAGAATGAAAGAATGGGCGATATGGGAATTGCAAATTCAGCAAAAGGCAAAAAATAAAGATGGGCATTTTCTTGCATCTTTAGCTAAATTCCTGGAAATACGGAAGGTGCTTGCATTTATCAGAGAGCAAGACGGCTTTGAAATTTACAGAGTTGACACGGAATTTATCAGAAATAATCTTATAGCAGATTTTGAGCATGCTGGCCACGGTTTTGTTCATCTTTTAATACCCATGAATCATATTTGGATTGGCGCTCAACATTTCAATGGCTGCGCGTGTAAAAATGTAAGGGAAGATCGCAGAATATCAGAGAAGAATTTCGAAAGTTCGGTTATTCATGAAATAACTGAGTTTAAGCTGATGGAAAAAGGCATGCCATATGGAGAGGCTCATCAAATTGCTCTAGGAGCAGAACGAAAAGCGGGTATTCTTAAAGATCCGTATATTGAAGAATACGATTAAATATTTTGAGGTCCGATCTCCTCTCAAATTTGAGTGAAGATCGGACCTCTTTTATTTGATTTTTTGCAAAAATACGGTAGAATAACGAAGATATGGCTATACTAGAAATCAAAAAATATCCGGAGCCTGTTTTAATGAAAAAAGCGGAAAAAATTAAGGAAATAACTCCAGAAATAAAGAAATTGTCTGAAGATATGATGGAAACGATGCTAAAGACAGAGCCGGAAGGCGTGGGTATAGCGGCTCCTCAAGTTGGCGTTTCAAAGAGAATGTTCGTGGCTCAAACGGCTGAAGGGCCGCGTGTTTTTATTAATCCGCAACTAAAAAAGAAAAGCAGAGAAACTGAAATCATGGAAGAAGGATGCCTTTCTTTACCGGGAGTTTGGTTAAAAGTTAAGCGAGTAAAGAAAGTAGAGTTGAAGGGGCTTGACATAAACGGAAAAAAAATCAAAACTAAAGCGGAAGGCCTATATGCCAGAATTTTACAGCATGAAATTGACCATTTAGACGGCATTTTGATAAGGGACAAGGAGGTTCTTTAAAAATGATGAAAAAAAGAGTGATAATCGTCGGCTCGGGGCCGGCCGGATTATTTGGGGCTTTGGAATTATCCCGAGATTCGGGAATTGAAGTTTGCATATTTGAAAAGAAGTCGCGTTGCGGCGGCGCTGGAACAAACTCCGATGGCAAATTAGTCTTATCGGGAGAAGTTGGCGGAGAAATGCCCGGAATCATCGGTCAAGATAGATTTCATCAATTGATGGGTGTGGTTGACAGGACTTTTACGCGTTTTGGCGGGGAACAAAAAATTTACGAAAAAAATTATAGAAAAATCAAAAAGCTTGTTGAAACAGCCGCTTCCTTCGATATGCACCTTATTCCGACAAAAACCCGCCATTTCGGTTCTGATAATGCTCCGGAAATAGTAAAAAATATTAAAGAAGAACTGGAAAAACGAGGAGTTAAAATATATCTTAATACTCCGGTGGAGTCAGTCGAAAAGAAAGATAAAGTATTCCTAGTTAAAACCGGCGGGAAAGATCCCAAGGAGTTTGAGTCGGATTACGTTATTGTAGCGACAGGAAGAGACAGGACTGGCTGGTGGGTCGAACTAGCTAAGAATCTTGGCTTGAACACCATCAAGGCCGATACTTATGATTTTGGAGTAAGGGTAGAAGTCCCGGAATACGTCTTCAAGCCAGTTACCGATTATCTTTACGACCCCAAGTTCGTCATTTATAAAACCAAATGTACTGGAGATAAAGTTAGAACTTTTTGTGTTTGCCCAAAGGGGCAAGTTATTACTGAAACAGAAAGTGGTTTAACGCTGGTGAACGGACATAGCTTTGAAAAAGATTCATCCAGGAAAACCAATAACACAAATTTTGCTATTCTGGTAAGCACAGTTTTGAAACAAGGCTTTGATAAACCGTTTGAATTTGCCAGGAATCTTTCCATGCTAGGCAATTATTTGGCTGTGGAAGGAAAGGTTTTAGTCCAAAGATTGGGTGATCTTACGGCTCCACAAGAGAGAAGGTCTTACCCCGAAAGAATAGAAGAGATAAAAGATTTTATCGTACCTACGTTAAAAACAGCGTTTCCGGGAGATATTGGACATTTTATTCCGTACAGGCCGATGAGGAGCATTTTGGAAATGCTGGAAAGACTGAATAACATGGTTCCGGGAATTTCGTCGGATCACACTCTGCTTTATGCTCCCGAGGCGAAATTTTATTCCAATAGAGTAGAATCGTCTCAAGATTTAGAAACAAAAATAGAAGGTTTGTTTGCCGTCGGAGACGGAGCAGGTATTACCAGAGGCATTATGCACGCTTCCATTTCGGGCATTGTTGCCGCTCAAGCTATTTTAAAGCGGTGTCGCAATTGACACCGCTTTTCCATTAAGTTAATTTGAATAAGAGGCACATTGAAATTTAAATATGGAGGCGAGAATGAAAAGACATTGGATGCCGGAAGAATTAACAAAATTGCGCGAGCTCTGCGGTAAAGTAAATTCTCTAAGG
This sequence comes from Candidatus Nealsoniibacteriota bacterium, assembly GCA_016188865.1. GTDB lineage: Bacteria > Patescibacteriota > Minisyncoccia > Minisyncoccales > MHMH01 > JACPGX01. The sequence continues at coordinate 239,436 of JACPGX010000005.1, read as the reverse complement.
GAATTAAAATTGAGGCTTGGAGAAGAATTTCCCGGCCGATCTTGGCCAAGCGTTTTTAATCAAGTTGAACGCCATAAAGATTGGACAGCGCATTTCAAAAATGGAAACGGTAATAATCCTAAAAAAACAGCAAAAACTAATTCAGAATCAGTGCCGGATTTAGCGGAACTCTCCGATAAGGAAACAGAACTCATTAAGAGCCTTCAAAAAGCGCCTAAAACCCTAAAAGAAATTTCCACTATTTTTGGGATAGCCCATGAAGATGTCTTTCCTTTAGTTGATAAGCTGCGTGCCAAGGGATACGATGTCGAGGTAGCGGCGGAAGCTAATGGCGAAAGGCAAGTTTTTTTAAGGAAAGAACCTATTCCCGGCCAGATTTACAGATTAGCTCCCATTACTAAAAACGAGGTGAAAATTCTGGTCATTTCCGATCCCTGCCTTGGTTTAAGAACTCAGCAGGGAGATTTATTGGCCACAGCCTATGAAATCGGCAAGAAAGAAGAAGTTTATATTGCCATTGTGGCTGGCAACATTTCTGCCGGAAAGCCTACCCCCAAAAGACTGGGCGAATATTTTTTAAGAACTTTTGAAGAGCAGAAAGACTATATCGTTTCTCGCTGGCCCAATGTTCCTTTTAAAACCCATTTCATCACCGGCCCTAACGATTTGACGTTTAAAACCGACAAAGGTCAGAATATGGGTTATGCCATCGCTCAAGAAAGATCGGATTTGTATTATCGCGGGGATAAAGAAGCGATTTTTTTGGTAGGAAAGAATACCAGAGTCGCCGTAGTTCATTTGGAAGCCGATACCGGTTATACCAAAAGTCTTCCCCTGCAGATAGTCACCGAAAATTACCAGGAATTGACCGAGAGAGTTTTGGCAAACAATTATCCGCCAAAATTCGTTTTAATCGGCGGCACTCATTCTTCCGTCGCGATTCCCCCGTATTTCCCGTTTTCCAGCAATAGAAAACGCGATATTGGCCGGATTAACATCCCTTCGCTTTATGGAATGACTCCAACTCAAAGAGGAAGAAGGAGAAGGGGCGGGTCTCCGGTTCTGGGCTGCTGGATATTAACCTTTAAATTAGATAAAGAAGGAAATCTTAAAGACGTTATTTATGATGCCAGAGATCTGACGGCTTACCAAAAACGAGAAGACTACCTTGAAGAGCCGGAAATGAAGCAGAGCTTATCGAAAGAACAGCTAAAGGTCCTTGAGCTGTTGAGGGAAGATAATAAAACTAAGGGCGACTTTTGTCGGATCTTGCATAAAGACAAGCCATATGTCGAAGAATTGATTGAGGGATTGAAAAAAGAAGGCTATTCCATTATTTTTAGCGATGCTGAAAAAAGATACAAACTAGAGAAGTCGATGAAGATGGAATTCAAGCCCGTATCCATGGATAAAATGTATGTTAAACATCAAAAAACTGCGGATTGCAGCGATGTCCATATCGGCAATAAAAAATCGCGCTGGGATTTACTTCCGGAAGTTTACAGAACGGCTGAAGAAGAAAAAGTTGACGAGGTTCATTTCTGCGGCGACATAGTTGACGGCCCGGGCATCAACCATAAACAGCTTATTAAGGGAGAATTAGATGCAGCCGGCATTGACAGGCAGAGAGACCTTGCCTTATCCGTTTGGCCTAAATCAAAAATTATTACCAAAATGATTTCGGGTTCTTCTCATGATTTGGAATATCTGGAATTAGGGGGACATAATTTTACCAAAACATTTGCTGAACTCGTTACTCTCAAAGGACTGAATAAAATAGACTATATCGGCGAAGATGAGATTTGGCTCCGGGGAATCAGGGAAATAAACGGTATTGGAAATCTGCTTTATCATCCTTCTGGCGGTATTCCGATAGGCCTGACTTATCGCGGTCAGATAGGCGTGGAAAAGCTGATACCCACGGTGGATGAAAATTTCCCGGCTCAAGTTCTGAAAATCGGCCACTTGCACATCGCTGTTTTTATGCAGCACAAAGGCATGGTTTGCCTGTTTGTTCCTTGTTTGGAAGACCAGACCCAATATCTGGCGGCCAAGGGCCTTATTCCTTGGGTGGGCTTCTGGGTAAGTGAAGTATTTGCCGACGACCATAACAACATTACCAGGGTGATTCTGAAATATTATCCTTTTGAACCGCGCGGAAATAAAAAAGGCGGTGCGGCTGCTAATGGGTAATAAAACTGACGGCCGGAAGAAAAATCAGAAACCAAAGCATCGTTCTGAAGCATTCAAAAGACACACCAATTGGCACCATGTTTACCCAACCAGCCGCTTTAAAATAAAAAAGAATCCCGATTTGCATACTGCCTGGCACGATGTTTTTCAAAATAAAATTCCCGAAGAGGCGATAGAAACAGTTAAAGAGTGGATTATTGATCACGAAAAATTTCAAGATAAGATAACAAATGTTCCGAGAAGGCTGAGGGCTTGGAAAATGCTGTTTGGCAAATCAGCTCTTCCTTCAGATGAGATTATAAAAATAATTGAAAAAGATTGGACTTTTCACGGAGTAAAAATGATAAAAATAGAGAGGACTTGAGAAAAGTCCTCTTTTTGTTATTGTGTAAAGATGGCTCATTGAAAATTAAAAAGGAGGTATGCAATGACTCCAGAAATTGACTATTCCCAATACATGATCGCTCTTCCCCCCGATTCTGATCTGCCTTTATCTTTGAGGGATGTTAGGGAAAAACTAGAAGCGAGAGTTATCGGCCAGCCCCTTCCCATAAGGCGCCTGATGCGGGGAATCACCACTTTTTATGCAGGGCTTAATGACCCGAATAGGCCGATTGGCGTTTTCTTATTTGCCGGCCCTTCGGGAAGCGGCAAAACTTACTTTGCGCAAGAATTGGCTTATGCTTTAATAGGCGAACCAAACGAAGAAGGTTTGTCTCCCTTGGTAACAATTGACTGCGGATCTTTATCTTTGGAGCACACCGTAGCTTCTTTGACTGGCTCTCCGCCCGGTTATGTCGGATATGGTGAAAGGGTTGGCTTAGAGCAAGTTGGCGAATATGACAAGCAAAAAAGAGGGCTCGAAAGATTAGACAAAAAAATTAAAGAAATAATCAAAAAAGCCCAGGAACGCTTAAAGGAGCACACTGCTAATCAGGACCATATCAGGGAATTGATTAATATACTAAGATATCAACTAGAAAATTATAGAAATCAATACGAAGATGATCTGGAAAATAAGTATGGCCCTTTCCGTTCGGTTGTCTTATTTGATGAAATTGAAAAAGCTGATATGAACATCCAGTCGCAGCTTTTAAGCATTCTTGATGAAGGGGGATTAACTCTTCTCAATGGCAGAGTTATAGATTTCCGCGCCTCAATTATTATTCTGACTACTAACGTTGGGACAGAACAAATTTTAGCAGAGCATCTTGATGAAAAAAAGATAGGATTTTCTGTGCCAGATAAAGAGGAAAAAGATACGGCTGTCAGAAATTTAAATCAGAAAATTTACCGCAGAGTTTTAGAAGAAATTTTGGATAAAAAGAAGAGGTATTTTAAGCCGGAACTTCTTGGCAGAATCGGAAAACAAGGCATAATTGTTTTTAATGTCTTGAGTTACCGGGATTACCAGAAAATTCTTGATTTGCAGCTCCAGGATTTTATGGATTTTTTTATCGATAAAGAAGGCAATAACTTATTGTCCATATCTTACACTCAAGGCTTTAAAGATTTCCTTATTGAAGAAGGAGTTTCTCCGGTATTCGGGGCAAGAGCTCTTCGCAATGTTATTGATAAATACGTTAGGGTGCCAATTGCCGAAAAAATTCTAACTGGCGAGCTTGTAATAGGCGATAATATCCTGCTTGATATTCAATTTAATAAAGAAAAAGATGGCTATACGGTAATCGCCAGACAAGAAAGGCCTGCAGGCAAAGCCGAGATAAGGTTCGAAATGAGCAATATGGAGAGTTTTTACCATAAGGACATCGACAAATTTCTGGATGATTATTTGGAAAATTTTTTAAAACCCCTTAAAATGTAATTTTAGGGTTGGCGATGTTGCCAACCCTTTTGTTTTTTATGATAATAAAGATATGGATTTAATAGAAAATTTAATCAAAGATGGTTGGCTAAAAACTCCTGGAATCGTTGAGGCTTTTAAAATGGTAAAAAGAGCAGATTTTATTCCCGAGGGCATGAAAAATTTAGCGGAATTAGACGAGGCTTTACCGATTGGTTATGGTCAGACGATCTCCCAGCCATTAACCGTTGCTTTTATGCTGGAACAATTGCAGCCGCAAGTTGGAGATAAGGTTTTAGATGTAGGTTTCGGTTCGGGCTGGACTTCGGCTTTGCTGGGCGAAATTGTCGGACAAAGGGGAAAGGTAATTGCTATTGAGCTGGTGCCTGAATTAAAGGAATTCGGAGAAAAAAATGCGGAAAAATATAATAGGGGACAGGTGCATTTTATCTTAGGCGATGGTTCCAAGGGTTACGAAAAAGAGGCTCCTTTTGATAAAATTTTATCCTCTGCCGCCGTCCAAAACGAAATACCCAAAGATTGGAAAAAACAGTTAAAAATCGGGGGAAGAATTGTCACGTCGATTCGCTCCTCAATTTGGTTATTAGTGAAAAGAAGCAAAACTGAATTTAAAGAAACAGAATATCCCGGCTTCGCCTTCGTGCCATTAGTGGAAAAATGAAAAAATATTTTATTATACTAATTCTAATAGCTGTTTTAGCCGGAGGCATATTTTTGCCTCGTAATTTTGGTTTGGAAAAACAAGTTGTTTTTCGCGCAGAGAAAGGGGAGGGATCTAAAGAAATAGCGTCAAACTTACAAAAAGATGGGTTAGTTTGGTGGGGGCCTTTTTTTAATTTTTATGTTTTAATTTCGGGTACAGCTCACAAGCTTCAGGCAGGCGGCTACTTTCTTTCCCCATCTATGAACATTCCGCAGATAGCTGGAAAATTATCTTCCGGAGATATTGCAAAAGCTAAAATCACAATCCCCGAGGGTTTCACCTCCGAACAAATTGTTCAAACACTGTCGAGAACCGTTCTCGACTCAATTGAGTCGAGAACGGTTCTCGACCTATTTAGAGAGTACGAAGGTTATTTATTCCCGGATACTTACGAGATTAATTACGGAGCAAACGAAGCAGAAATAATTAAAATGATGACAGATAATTTTGATAAAAAAACAGCTGACCTTAAAATAACCCCGGAAATAGTCATTGCGGCTTCTATTTTAGAAAAAGAGGTAAAAACCAAAGAAGAAAAAGCATTAGTCTCGGGCGTTCTTTGGAAGAGACTGAAAGTCGGCATGCCTCTGCAGGTGGATGCTGCCATGTGGACCTACGAACATTATGGTCTCCCCGAAAAGCCAATTTCCAACCCGGGGCTGGAGAGTATTCTGGCCGCTCTTTATCCTAAAGATAGTTCTTATTGGTATTATCTTTCGAAGCCTAGTGGAGAAACTATATTCACAAAAACCCTAGACGAACATAATATTGCCAAAGCAAAATATCTTAAGTAAGATGAAATAGAACCTTAAAAATTGAGTTCGGGGGTGGCATATGGCTTCCGATTTTGATAGAATTGAAGAAGATATGAGCAACAATAACCTGTTAAAATTAAAACCATACCGCCGCGAAATAAAGTACTACTGCGGACCAGCTTCCCTTAAAATAGTATTAGATTACTATGGGGTTTCAGTTTCTGAAAAAGAGATTGCCAGAATAGCCGGCGCCACAACAAAAGAAGGCGCATCGGCTAAGGGCCTAGTGAAAGCAGCGGAGTATTTTGGACTCGCTGCTTTTATGAAGGAAGACTGCTCCCTAGATGACCTGCGTAATTACCTGGATCAAAAAATTCCGGTGATTGTCGATTGGTTCTGGGAAGATGATGGCCACTACGGAGTTGTCATCGGCATGGATAAAAAGAATATCATTTTTAGGGATCCCAGTTTTTTAAAAATAAAGAAAATGCCCCTAGAAATGTTCTTAAAGGTTTGGTTTGATTATCCCGGCGACTATCCGAAAGATAAGAATGCATTTATTGTAAGGTTAATAATTGTAGTAACCCCTCGCGGAACAAAGCCGGAAAGTTAAACCTTCCGGCTTTTAATTTATTGAGGAGGTATTGACACAAATATAAGCGCTTGATAACATTAAAACATCCGCAGACAGTGGGCATCAATCTAAGACCCACCGAGGAAAAACATACAGACATCGGGAGTCTGTACGTTCTCTTGGTCTGTGGGATAACCACAGATTTTTTTATAAAAACATGCCGTTAACTAAAGAAGAAAAACAAAAAGCGCTTGAGGAATTAAAAGAAAAAATTGATAAGCAAAAATCAATTGTTTTTACTGATTTCACTGGAATAAAAGTTAAAGATTTATCTAATTTAAGGAAAAAGATAAAAGAGGAAAATGGCGAATTGAAAGTAGCCAAAAAAACATTGATTTCACTCGCCTTAAAAGAAAAGAATATCGCATTAGATGCTAAACAATTAAAAGGTGAATTAGCTTTAGGCTTTGGTTACAAAGATGAAGTTTCGCCATTTAAACTTCTTTACGATTTTTCTAAAGGAAACGATAAATTAAAAATTTTGGGCGGATTGATTGGCAAAGAATTCTATGACAGCGAAAAGTCAATCGAACTGGCTAAAATGCCTACGAGGGAAGAGTTAGTGGCAAAACTTCTTTTTGCTCCGAAGGTTCCGATTTTCAGCATATTCAACATTTTGCAAAGGTCAATATCAATTATTAATATTAATCATTAAAAATACTATGGCAATTGATCCAGAAAAATTAGCCGAAGAAATCGCCAATGCGTCAGTCATGGAACTAAACAGCGCCATGAAGGTGCTGGAAGAGAAATATGGAATAAAAGTTCAGGCGCCCGTAGCAGTGGGGGCTGCTCCAGCGACCTCTTCCGCTGAAGCTTCGGCGGTCAAGGAAGAAAAAACATCCTTTAATGTGGAATTAAAGGCTGTTGGCGAGAAAAAAATTGAGGTGATTAAGGTCGTCAGAGATGTTACCGGCAAGGGCCTCAAAGAAGCCAAAGATTTGGTTGATGCCGCGGCTTCTGCTCCCCAAATGGTAAAAGAGAATGCCAAGAAAGAAGAAGCGGAAGAAATGAAGAAGAAATTTGAAGCAGCCGGCGCGACAGTAGAGTTGAAATAACCGACTAACCGAATACGATATTTTGAGGTCCGACCTCCACTCAAATTTGAGAGGAGGTCGGACCTCTTAATTTCAAGCTGTTTATTTTATATATTTTTCTATCGATTCTTTAAGAGACATAGCTTCTTTTGTCTGAATTGGCTGGAGAATGTCCCAGGCTTCTTGATATGAAGCTTGGGCTTTTTCGTTTTTTCTAAGAATAATGAAATTTTCCGCCATCATTATTTTAGAGCGAGCTTCATCTAATTCTTTTTGGTATTGCAGCGATTTTTGCTCTTGTTCTGTTTTTTCTCCGGAAAATAAGAAAAAAGATATTATCAGAATCAGAATCAACCCGCCGATTAAAATAAATTTTTTAGGTATTTTGATTGCAGGTATTTTGATTGCAGGCGCCATAGAAACGGCGTTAACATCAGTAATCAGCAGACACATTCCGGAAATTTCAGAAATAGCGCTTTTTTGCGATTGAAAAATTTTCCTTACCGCCTTATCGTTGACTGCTTGGCCTAATTGATTTAAAAAAACTTCATTTTTAGAGATAATAGAAAAAATATCTTTAGTTAAAATAAGAATTTTGTCTTCTGAAGATAATTTTCCTGAAGCCGTATTGCTGAATACTTTCATGGGATAGGGCTCCGTATCTTGAAGTTCCAGGTTTTGGCTGATATCAAGAACCTCGCCCTCTCTTAGCAATAAAATTTTTATATTTCCAACTTTAGTAAAATTCAGAACAGAATTTTGCACGTTAATTGCGGCGAAATTTAAATTTCCCAGCCAGCCGACATTGCCCGATTTTGTCTCTTTATCTAAAAAATTATTAGCTCCCCTTAGCGATTCGGCAAAATCTATTTTAGCGTAAAAACCATCCTTTATGATATTTGAAAGAGTTTCTATGAAATTTTTATTTTGCGGCATGGCATGGATTAATTCTCCTGCCATGCATAAATTATCAAAAACAAAACTATCAAAGACTACGTTGTCTCCTCTTCTCGGGTTAAAATGAAACTCAAACGCCTGCATGATTTTATTATACCACAACAAAAAGCTCCCTCCTTTTCAAGAGAGAGCTTCTTTGTTATTCTACTCGTTTGACGTATTCGCCGGTATCAGTATTGATTTCTATTATATCGCCTTCTTCAACAAATAGGGGAACGTTTACGATAGCTCCGCTTTCTACCGTTACAGCCTTAGTGCCGCCTTGAGCCCTATCGCCTTGTACTCCCGGAGGAGCTTCGGTAACCTTCATCTCAATTTTAATCGGTAAAATGATACTAATGATTTTTTCCTCAAAAATCAACGCTTCAACCGGCAGATTCGGCCTTAAAAATTTTGCCTGCTCGCCAATTTGCTCCAAAACTAAATCAAACCTTTTTGAGGGATTTTCTTCTTCGCAAAAAAAATAATGTTCTCTGTGGGAATAAAGAAATTTCGCTTTTAATTTTAAAAGCTCGGCTTCTTCAAAAACCTCGCCTTGCTGAAAATTTCTTTCCAATACATTGCCGGTAATCAAATTTTTTATTTTTGACTGGACAACCGGCCGGCGCTGGGCTTTTTTCATGGAGTTGGCTTCCAAAATCTCACATGGCTGGCCGTCTAAAATAATTCTTACTCCCTTTTTTAAATCAGTGTGTGTTAACATAATGTTTTAATGGTGAATCTGGGTTACCCCGAAGAAATTCCTTAAGGTTCATCGGTTTTTTGCCTTCGGGTTGAACCCTTTCGATTATCAGTTTACCATTTTCCAATCTTGCTTGCAAAATTTTAATTCTTTTTCCTTTGTGCATAGCGTAAGTTCCCGGCCAGGGATTAAAAGCGCGAATTTGGCGTTCTATTTCTTGCGGAGATTTCTGCCAATCAATTAATCCGGCCTCTCTGATTAAAATTTTAGTGTAAGTAGCTTTTTTCCCATCCTGTAAACGCGCTTTTATCCTACCTGCCAGCCAGTCTGGAATCGTATCTATTAAAACTTCCGCTCCCAAAATAGCCAGTCTGTCATGAAGCTGTTTTGCTGTTTCATTAAGCCCGATAGTTGTTTGTTTTTGAGCCAAAATCGGGCCATGATCCATTTGCTCGTCCACTAACATAATAGTTACGCCTGTTTTGATTTCACCCTTTAAAATGGCGGACTGAATAGGCGAAGGGCCGCGATATTTAGGCAATAAAGATGGGTGGACATTCAAGCTTCCATATTTAGGAATATCTAATATTTCTTTGGGCAAAATCTGCCCATAAGAAGCAACCACGATGAGTTTCGGACTGAAATTTTTAATTTCTAATGCCGAATTTATAATTTTCTCCGGCTGCAATACTGGAATTTTATAGCTTTCGGCCATAATTTTTACCGGCGAAGAAGTAATAATCTGCTTTCTGCCGACGGGTTTGTCGATTTCTGTAATAACTAAAATAGGCGCCATATTCGCCTGGCATAATTTTTCCAAAATAACTGCCCCAAACTCCGGCGTGCCTATAAAGACTATTTTTATTTTATTATTTTCCATTCGATTTCTGATTCCTTAGCGTCGAACTCAAGCCACTGGCCGGCTTCATCAACTACATACCACTTCCTTTTGGTTTCCGACCAAACCATTGGATTGCCTTGATAATAAGGCTTCTTTACCACTTCTTTGGGCTTTAATCTGTCCAATTCCAGCCATTTTTTGAAAACTGTTTCAATGGCGTAATCTAAATTCCGTGATTTCGCCCATTCTGCCACCTTGTCTATAGCTTCTTTAGCTTTTTTGACAGAACCGGCTAGCTCTAGCAGCTGTTTTGCCGGCCTGGTGAATCTGGAGTAAATTATCCTTTTTTTCCTGGCATCCTCTTTTATCTGCCCTAAAGTTAATCCCTTGCCGTAAAAATAATGATTAACGATTTCCTGAATTTCCGTTTCTTTTATTTTTTGCCTTTTATCCATAATTTTTTTAACTACTTATAGTATACTCCAGATTAAATCGATTTGACAAATTTTATTTAAAGTAATATAATTATTTTCAGTACATATACAATACATATAAAAACAAAATATGAGGCGGCGGAAGAATGGTTATTTCGAGCGGTGATCTGGAAAAAGGAAAAAATATAATACTAGCAGAACTAGCGGGCGAAAGAAGCTGCGACCAAACACATCTTTGTATTTTTAGCAGCAGGGAAAATATCCCCAAAGAGTGCTGGGGGCATTGCCAGTATATTATTTTTTTCAGACAATCTTTCGAATCTGATTCCCCGGCTTTTTACGGAGAGTTTTTAAGAATCTGCGATACTGCCAGAAAAATGCATACTTACTTGGCCTTGAAAATGGAGGAGAGCAATTCATCTCCCATGGCGGCTCAAGCCAAATGGGAAATAGACCAACTCCCAAAATTTATAAATCTTGCCCTTGTGGCTCTCTATCCAATCTTTTTATCCAATGACTCGCAATTTCCTTTTCTGATTTCTGCAGAAATTACCGAAGAAAGGAAATATTTTTCTGCCAGTCAGGCAGAAATTGATGGGATAAAAGGAGAAATGAGATTATTCCATGCTTTGTGGCCGGATCAGGTATGTGAAATGAGCAGGTTCCTGGGCTTGAATGACTCTTATCTTCCGGATATTTTTTTCTTAATAAAATTATTCTTATGCGGCATCAGAAAGGCTGAAATAGGGGAAATTTAAAATCTTCTTTCCAACAAACAAAAAAAGAGAGAGTCTTAAGCTCTCTCTTTAAATGCTTTTTCGTGTGCTATAGTATTTTTATATGAGGCATAGGATTTTTATTGCAATAAATTTACCGGAAGATATAAGAAAAGAGCTTGCTGGCTACCAATTAAAATGGCCTGAATTGCCCTGCCGTTGGACAAGGCCTGAAAATCTTCATATTACTTTGGAATTTTTGGGTTATATTACTGACGATGAAATTTTAACGATCCTCCAAAACACAAAAGAGCTAGCCTTAAAACATGAATCTTTCACTATCAATCTCAATAAAATATGCTACGGCCCGCCGGATAAAATGCCCCCAAGAATGATTTGGGCTGTTGGCAGAAAAAATGAGGAATTTAATTTTATTCCTCACATTACCTTGGCTAGAATTAAAACTTGGGCCTGGAAGCAGATTGAACCAGAAGAAAGACCGGAGGTAAATGAGGAGATTAATTTAAGTTTTGATGTAAATTCCATAGAATTAATGGAAAGCGAATTGAAACGCGGCGGTCCTCAATATACTATTTTAGAATCATTTTTATTGAAATGAAGGTTCACTTTCTCGGCATAGGCGGGATAGGAGTTTCAGCTTTAGCCCAATATTATCTTGCAAAAGGCCACAAAGTCAGCGGCTCTGATTTGGTTTTTTCAGAAATTACCAATCTCCTTAAAAAGAGAGGGGCCAAAATCACTATCGGCAAGAATGTAGCGAAGAAAGACGCTAATTTAACCATTTATAGTCCCGCAGTAACTGTGCACCCCCGCGGGGTGCACACGATGAGCTATCCGGAGGCGCTGGGGGAGCTAACCAAACAGCATTTTACAATAGCTGTTTGCGGAACACACGGCAAAAGCACGACAACTGCCATGCTCTCTCTAATTCTGATTAAGGCTGGTTTTGATCCGACTGTAATAATTGGCACCAAACTTAAAGAGTTTGGTAATGGTAATTTTAGGGCGGGCGGCGAACCTAAACGTAATGTCGCGAGAACGCTTCTCCGCGGGAGAAACGTTCTCGTTATTGAAGCAGATGAGCATTTTGGATCATTTTTAAACTATTGGCCGGAGATGATTATTGTAACAAATATCGAAGCCGATCATTTAGATTATTATAAAAATCTTAAAAACGTTAAAAAATCATTTAAAAAATTTATTGGCCACCTGCCAAAAGGTGGCATCTTAATTCAAAATTCAAATATCAAAAATCAAAATGATAATTTAAAATTAAAAAAAATACTAAAAGTTCCCGGTGGACACAATGTTTATGATGCTTCTTTGGCTTTGACGGCTGCTAGGGCTCTGAAAATTACTGATAAAATTTCTCTTAAAGCGCTGTCTAAATACAAAGGCGCGTGGCGAAGATTTGAAATTATTAAAACAAAACCATTTATTTTAGTTTCCGATTACGGGCATAATCCCCAAAAAGTAATGGCTGCCCTGAAAGCGGCTAGAGAAAAATGGCCTAAAAAAGAAATCTGGTGCGTCTATCAGCCCCATCAATATCAGAGAACTTATTATTTGTTCGATGATTTTGTAAAGGCATTTAAAACTGCTCCAGTTAACAGAATTATAATTACCGACATATATGATGTTGCAGGCAGAGAAGAAACTGCAACCAAAAAACAAATAAATTCTCAAAAATTAGTTCAAGCGATAAATAAAAAGAAGGTTATTTATTTGCCGAAAGATAAAATCATTAATTACTTGCAGGCTAACATGCAAAGCGGCCAAATTATTATCATTATGGGGGCTGGGGATATCTACCTATTGACCGATGAATTAGAAAAAATGAAAATATAAATATGACGCTTTTTTATTTAATTTTAATCATATCCGCGGTCGGAGTACTAGCTTACATTCTCGGCAGAAGGAAAAAAGCCCCCTAAGGGGGCTTTTGGTTTTGCCCTTGACTATCAAAGTATCATGCGTAATATTGAAATTAGTGCTAAAAAATGAAAATACTTAATAAAGTCATTCAATTAAATACCAAAGAAGAGTTTGAATTTATCGATCTCACTAAGGCAGTTGAGGCATTTCTCGCAGAAACCGGCATACAAAACGGTTTTTTAAATATTCAAACTATGCATACTACCGCTCCCTTGGTTTTGAATGAAAACGAACCGCTTTTATTGGATGATTTTAAAAATCATTTAGCTCAATTGTCACCCAAAGACTTACCCTATAGGCATAACGATTTTACTATAAGGACTGTAAATATCTGCCAAGACGAATGTAAAAATGGCCATTCTCACTGCCTGGCCCTGCACTTTCCATCAAATTTAACTTTGAATATAATGGATGGAAAATTACAAATGGGACAGTGGCAAAGAATTTTTTTGGTAGAATTAGACAAACCCAGGCAAAGGCAGGTGCAAATTCAGATAATAGGAGAAGAATAATGGAAATAAAATCACTACTTCATTATGGTGTTCTTGCCCCCTCAAGCCATAATTCCCAGCCATGGGCTTTTAAAATTGGAGAAAATAATTTAGAAATTTACGCTGATTTCAAGAGAAAACTGAAGGAAGGCGATAAAGACGGTAGAATGTTATTTGTAAGCTTAGGGTGTCTTATAACAAACCTGAAGATTGCCGCTGACTACCTTGGCTTAGCTTATGATTTTAATTATCTTTCAGAACCTACCGGTTTAGCGGCTATAATGAATTTCCGAGGCGAAAAAGAAAAATCAGAAAAATATTTTAAAGCAATTGCAGAAAGGCGCTCTAACAGGAATAGATATAAAGACATGTTAATACCCGAGCCAAACCTTAAGGAGTTGGAAAACCTTAATTGCGAGAAAAGCTTAAGAATAAATTTTATTACCGGCCAGGAATTAAAATCAAAGATTGCCGAAATTTCAAGCCAGGCGATGGGACAGGCCATGTCAAATCGTAATTTTCGCCGAGAGCTTGCTTCTTGGCTTAGAACCAACTTAACCATGAAAAAAGATGGCATGCCCGGGAATGGCCACGGAATATCTTTGCTGGTTTCTTTTATCGCTCCCTTCATTCTAAGGCATGTTAATGTGTCGAAAGTGGAAGCGAAAAAAGAGAAAAAGAGAATTATGAATTTCCCGGCAGTAGGCATTATCAGCTCTAAAGAAAATAATCCCGCAAGCTGGCTAAAAACAGGGGAGCTCCTTGAAATGATTTTGCTGGCTGCTCAATCAAGAGGCATAGACAGCGCGATTCGCGTAGCTGCAATAGAAAATCAGGAAGCTAGGGAGAAACTGAAGAATGCCCTTAACCTTAAAGGTTTTTTACCGCAAATGCTCTTTGGCTTGGGTTACGCCGAAAAAGAAGCTCCTCACAGCCCTAGAAGAAAAATAGAAGATTTTATTATAAGTTAAATGCGCTGCCAGCCAGTGCATTTTTCATTTTATTTTGTTATTATATGAAAATATCATGCTGAATCCTTATTTTAAATTTTTCTACAAAAGCGGGGTTAAATTAAGGGGCAATATCAGCGATTTTGATATTTTTGACGCTGATTATTGTTCTAAAATTTTGGTTTCAAAAAATCCTGATTTTTGGCAAAAAAAGGGCGAGGAAATGGCCCTTAGTTTGTTTAAGGCAGCTTCAACCAAGGTGCCAGCTTATAAAGATTTTCTCAAGAAAAACAAAATAAATACGGATAAAATAAAAAATATCGGCGATTTTAGCAAAGTTCCGCAGACTAATAAAGAAAATTATTTGAAATTTTACCCCTTGCAGGAGTTATGCTGGGATGGAGTTCTGGAAAAAAATACGCTTTTATCTGTAAGCTCCGGCTCTTCGGGAAAGCCTTTTTTTTGGCCAAGAGGCAATAATTTGGAATTGGAAACCAGCATTCTGCATGAGCTTATGTTAAAAGACATTTTTGAGGCAGATGAGCGTAGCACCTTATTTATTATCACCTTTTCAATGGGAATTTATATTGCAGGCGTCATCACTTTAAACTCTGTCTTGAGAACGGCCCAAAAATCATATCCTGTAACCTGTATTGCTCCGGGCATAAATATAGATGAAACCTTAAGGATTGTCGGGGAAATGAGCCCTAAATTTTCCCAAACAATCATTGCCGGATATCCGCCATTTATTAAAGATATTATAGAAAGGGGGAGAGACGAAGGAATCGATTGGGAAAAAATAAAAATTAAGTTTTTATTCGCCACAGAAAGTTTTAGCGAATCTTGGCGTGATTTTATTTTGAAAAAAGTTGGGGCCAAAGATGCCTTAAAAACTTCCTGCAATATTTATGGCTCTGCAGATGCCGGCATTTTAGGCCACGAAACTCCTCTAAGCATAAAAATCAGGCGCAAAGACGACCGCCTGTTAGATTATACTTTAGTTCAATACAATCCTTTACTGAAATATTATGAAGAAGCTGGCGAAGAGCTGGTTTTTTCAGCTTACGGCGGCATTCCTTTGATTAGGTATAACATCGGTGATAGAGGCAATGTTTACAGTTATGAAAAAATGGCTCAAGCGCCATCTAAATCAGATTGGAAACTGCCCTTTCTGCGGGTATTGGGCAAAAGCGGGCAAACCACCTCCCTTTACGGAGTAAAGATTTACCCCGAACATATAAAGGCGGTTTTATCGGGCAATAATGCTTTATTAAAATTTATTACCGGTAAATTTGTTTTAGAGAGAAAATATAAAAATAATCAAGATCAGTATTTAGCGATTCATATTGAAATGAGAAAGAATGTTAAGGGTCTCCTTTCCCTGAAGGACGATATTCAAAAGAAAATAATTGGCGCGCTTAAAAAATATAACTTGGAATACAACCGGCTTTACCAATCAATCCAAGAAAAAGCAAAACCAATTATTATTCTACAGCCCAACAACTATAGGCGATATTTTGACCCAAACGCCATAAAGCATAGATGGAAAATTAATTAGTGATAGAATTAGATAAATGACTCAAAAACCAATTATTTATTACAAAAAAAATGCCATTCCAAAAGGCGTTGAAATCATTGAAGCATTTAATGGCTGTCTTGAAGAATTGTTTTTTATCAGAAATCCCAGGTATAAAAAGCAAATGCCGGAAGCAAAAAAACCCTTGCTTGAATTCATCCAAAAAAAAAATGCCATTAAGTCGGTTTGGATATATTACCCGTGGATCAATAAGGCCGTGCATTGCCCGGAAAAAAACATTTTCTTTGAGATAAAAACTGCCAGAAATAAAAATATTATCACAAAAGAAGAACAAAATAACTATCGCAAATTTAAACTCGGCATTATGGGCCTTTCTATAGGTTCAAATATTGTTTGGCCATTAATAGCTTCCGGCGGTTCAGAATTTTTAAGGATTGCCGACGCAGACACAATAGAAATTTCCAATCTAAATAGAATGCTGGCTCCCCTAAGCGCCCTTGGCGAAAACAAGGCTGAATTTATGGCAAAAAAGATTTACGAAATGGACCCTTTTATAGAATTAGACTGCTGGGCAGAATATGTCACAGAAAAAAATATAGAAAAATTTATTTCTGGGCTAGATTTGCTCATTGATGAAATAGACAATCTCTATCTCAAATTCCTAAGCAGAAAAATCGCCAGAAAACGGGGGATTCCATTAATTATGGTTACTAATGTGGGAAACAACGTTATTTTAGACGTGGAAAGATTCGATTTGGAAAAAAATAGGCCAATTCTTCACGGCTTTTTTGGCAATATGAAGGAAGAAGAATTAAAAAATCCGCCTTTCCCCAAATGGGTTCAATTAGCTAATAAAATAGTGGGTATGGAAAATCTAAATGCAAGAATGAAAAAAACAATTTCAGATATAGGAAAAAAAATAGCTGCTGTTCCGCAAATTGCTCCTACGGCTCTTATAGCAGGGTCAGCCGTAGTTTATTTAATAAGGGCGATAGCTAACCGGCAAAAAATTGCTTCGGGAAGATACTTTTTAAATATTGACAAGGCATTCAAACAACAATGAACGCTGACTTTTTTATAATTTTAACTCCCATTATCGCAAGTTCTGTTTTAGGATGGATGGTTTATGCCAAAAATCGCGATAATTTAAGCAATAAGGTTTTTGGCGTTTTATGCTTAACGATTATTTTTTGGGCATCGGCTAATTATTTTTCAGTGCACCCCGTCTTTTTAGGAGATCTCCTCTGGATCAGGATGGTTATGTTTTTTGCTGTTTTACTGCAATTTATATTCTTTTTATTCGTCGCGGTTTTTCCGCAGAATAAAATTTCAATGCCAAAATGGAAACTATTTTTATTGGCTCTCATCACCGCTTTAACTGCCCTATCGGCTCTTTCTCAATTTTTATACCCGGAATTGGAAGAAAAAAATGGAGAAATCCTACCGGTGCCGGGCCCTTTAATGCCCTTATTCGCTTTCACTATTTTCCTTTTTTGGGGCCTTTCGGCTTATTTTATTTTTAAAAATTACCGTAAATCCAGGGATATTGAAAAGGTTCAGTGGCGGTACATTTTTACTGGTTTTATCATTATGTTTTTGCTGCTCATCAGTTCACAGTTTTTAGCAGTGGTTATATTCCATAAAACCGGGCTTGTAAGATTCGGGCCGATTTTTACGCTTCCTTTTATTATCCTTTCGGCTTATGCCATTGTTAAACATCATCTTTTTGACATTAAGATTATTGCTGCAGAATTATTCACGGCTGGCATTTTGTTTTTCTTATTAGTCAGAACACTCTTCTCTCCCGATATGGGAGACATTATTTTTAATGCGGTCATTCTTATCATAATGGGCATTTTGTCCATTTTGCTTCTGAAGGCTGTTTTGAAAGAAATAGCCAGCAGGGAAAAAATAGAAAATTTAGCGGAAAATTTAAGAAAAACCAACCTGGAAATAGACAGGCTTAGCAAGGCAAAAACAGAATTTCTTTCTATAGCTTCGCATCAATTAAGAACGCCCCTTACCGCTGTTAAGGGCTACGTTTCTTTGGTTCTTGAGGAAATTTACGGTAAATTAAATGATAAAATGAAAGAAATTCTAAGCAGAGTTTATAACTCCAATGAACGATTGATAGAATTGATTAACGATCTTTTGAATATTTCCCGCATTGAGTCTGGAAAAATAGAATTGAATTACGAAATCCTCCAAATTGAGGATATTATTTATGATATTATAAAAGAATTGGAGATTGAGATTAAAAAGAAAAATCTTTATTTGAAATGGGATAGGCCAAAAATTCCTTTGCCAAAAATTTATACCGATAAAGATAAAATCAGAGAAGCTATATTCAACATTATCGATAATGCCATCAAATACACGGAAATGGGGGGAATAGAAATAAACCACGAAGTTTTTAATGGAATTCTTAGATTAAAAATAAAGGATACTGGAGTTGGCATGGATTCGGAAGAAATTTCCGGTATTTTTAAAAGTTTTGCGAGGGGGAAAACCGGAACAAAAATCTGGACTGGAGGAACGGGCTTGGGACTTTATGTGGCAAAAAGATTCGTGGAAATGCAAAATGGCAAAATCTGGGCAGAAAGCGAAGGTAAGGACAAGGGCTCAACTTTTTACATAGAACTGCCATTGAGATAATTATGGAATTTGTTATTATGGTCTTAATATGGAAAGAATCTTAATCAAAGAAACAACTGAACATTTGAATGAAAAAGTCAAACTTTCGGGCTGGGTTAACACAAGACGCGACCACGGAAGCATTGTTTTTATTGACTTAAGAGACATTTCAGGCATAGTACAAATCGTTATGAAGCCGGAGCTGGCTCAAGACATCAAGCCGGAGTGGGTAATTTCTTTAGAGGGTCTGGTCAAAGAAAGGCCGGAAAAGATGGTTAATCCAAACCTGGAAACCGGGAGAATTGAAATTGAAGCGCAAAATTTAGAAATTTTATCTAAAGCTAAAACACCGCCTATTCACGTTCTTGAAAAAGAGGAAGGGGAATCCACTCTTGAAAAAAGAATGAACTGGCGATGGCTTGATTTAAGAAAACCGCAAAAGCAATTGATTTTTAAGGTTTGGACTCTGATGGAGCAAGGCTTTAGAGAATACTGGCTGAATCATGGCTATATCGAAATACACTCTCCGAAACTAATGTCGGCTCCAAGCGAATCCGGAGCGGAATTGTTTGAAGTTAAATATTTTAAAGGAAAAGCTTACCTTGCCCAATCCCCCCAATTTTATAAACAAATGGCCATGGCTTCAGGTTTTGAGAAAGTTTTTGAAGTGGGGCCGGTTTTCAGGGCGAATCCTTCTTTTACATCAAGGCATGATACTGAATTTACAGGTTATGACATCGAAATTTCGTTCATTGCTTCCCATCAAGATATTATCCGCGCAGAAGAAGAAGCTTTAGTTTTCGCTCTGGCTAAAGTTGAAGAAAGATATGGGGAGGAAATTGAAAAAAACTATGGAAGAAAATTAATCGTTCCCCGGATTCCTTTTCCGCAAATTACCATGCTTGAGGCTAAAAAAATCTTATCCGAATTAAAAGTGAAAAGCGAACAAGATGGCGATTTAACTCCGGAGGAAGAAAGAAAATTAAGCGAGTGGATTCTAAAGGAAAAAGGACATGAGTTTGTTTTTGTCACGGAATACCCGAAAGGAGTTCGTCCCTTTTACCATATGCGCTTAGAAAATAATTCTGGTTTGACAAAAAGTTTTGATCTTTTGTGGTCGGGTCTTGAAATCACCACCGGCGCTCAAAGAGAACATAGATATGAAATTCTGCTTAAGCAAGTAAAAGAGAAGGGATTAAAACCGGAAACTCTTAAGCATTATCTTAATTTTTTTAAATACGCTTGTCCGCCACACGGCGGATTCGGCTTAGGCCCCAGCCGCATGCTGATGAAAATTTTCAATATTAATAATGTCAGAGAAGTGACTTATATCTACAGGGGGGTGAAACGATTAACGCCATGAGCAGAAATTTAAAATATTTTTTAATTCCGCTTCTGTTGAGCATTTTTTTTTGGTGGGGAGCCAACGTTTTAAGTGAGGACTCCAAAACTTTTTTTTATGGACTGGAGTTAGCTAATGACCCTCGTTTGCTGGCTGCCGAGGCGAACCAATTAGCTTTTCAGCAGCAAATGATGAGCTTAAAACCTTTGCGCGATGAAGATATTCCTAACATAGAAATCGCGGCAAAATCGGCTATTTCTTTGCTGATAAATAATCGCGGCGAAAAACGGATTCTTTTTGAAAAAGATAAGAATACTTTGCTCCCCATAGCCAGCCTTACTAAATTGATGACGGCAAAAGTTGTTTTAGATAATTATGACCTTCTAAAAGAAATTAAAATTTCGAAAGAAGCTATAAATCAGGAAGAAAATCTCGGAAAACTATCTTTGGGCGAGGTTCATACGGTAAAATATCTGCTTTATCCACTTTTAATAGAGTCGAGCAATGATGCGGCTTATGCCCTGGCTAATAATTATGAAGGCATGACAGAAAAAGATTTTTTGCGGATGATGAATGAAAAAGCCGGTAATTTTAAACTGCAAAACACGCATTTTTTTAATCCAACCGGACTCGATCCGGAAGATGCTGCCAAGCCATTTAATTATTCTACGGCATTAGATTTAGCTAAATTAGTTGCATCAACTTTCGACGACAAATTGCTGTGGGAAATTCTCAATACCCCAAAATTCAACAGCTATGGACCAGAATTAGTGAACACCAATGAACTTCTCGGAGAATTGCCAAGAATAGCCGGAGGAAAAACGGGATACACTGAAAAAGCTCAAGGATGTTTTATTTTAGTTTTAGAAGCTCCCAGGGGAAGAGGATATATCATTAATGTTATTTTGGGAACTAATAATAGATTTTCAGAAATGAAAAAACTGGCAAATTGGCTAGATATAGCTTATTCGTGGTAAAAAATTATGTTCTATCTTCCCAATGCAGCCATTGACGCTATAAAAATTTTTGCCATAGGAACTTTCAGTTTCTTGATTGCTTTTAGTTTAACGCCCTTATTGACTCGTTATTTATACAAATATAAACTCTGGCGCAAAGAAGTCAGGCAAAAGGCGATAGATGGCAAGACACTTTGGTATTTTCAGAAATTCCATTCAACAGGAGAAACTCAAGTTCCCAGATTCGGAGGACTTTTAATTTGGCTGGTCCCTTCGATTTTAGCCGTTCCGCTTTTCATTCTGGCAAAAACAACCGACGTGTGGTGGCTTCAAAAATTGAACTTCCTTTCAAGATCGCAAACCTGGCTGCCATTTTTTGCTTTAATTTCCGCAGCTTTTTTGGGGTTAATTGATGATATCCTTCAGGTAAGGGGCAAGGGTAAGTACATCGGCGGGGGATTGGGGCTTAAAAAAAGATTAATAATTATGGCCCTAATCGGGCTTATTGGGGCTTGGTGGTTTTTTGCAAAATTAGAAACATCCACCCTGCATATCCCGGGCATCGGAGACATGGAAATAGGATATTTATATATTCCCTTATTTATTTTAGTGACTATGGCGACTTATTCCGGAGGGGTGATAGACGGACTAGACGGATTAGCGGGGGGCGTTTTTGCTTCAATTTTTGGGGCATTTGCGGTAATTTCTTTATTTTTAGGACAAGTGAATTTAGCGGCTTTTTGCGCAGCAATATTAGGCGCTATTTTAGCTTTCTTGTGGTATAACATACCTCCCGCCCGTTTCTATATGGGAGAAACCGGCATTATGGGCCTGACGGCAACCTTAACGGTAGTGTCTTTCCTGACGGATTCTGTTTTAGTATTGCCAATTATCGGATTTTTATTAGTCATAGAATCTGGCTCGGTTATTTTGCAGTTGCTTTCCAAAAAATTCCGCCATAAAAAAGTTTTTTTAGCTTCGCCGATCCACCACCACTTTGAAGCCAAGGGTTGGCCGCATTATAAAGTAACCATGAGATTTTGGATTATCGGGGTTATTGCAGCTATTATGGGAATAGCCATAAGATTACTGGGATGAAATCAAAAATTTTAAGAAAAAAATATCCTAGGTTTATATATAGAAATTACGGCTACGAAATAAAGGGTGGAGATTTAAAAATCTCCTTCTTTTTCGAGATACCGCCCGGTATCAGTTTTCGGCCGCAAATTATCATTAAAAAATTATCGAGAACGCATCTCGTCCCTACGAGAAACGTTCTCGATAATTTAATATTTCATGTGGGATTGATAGAAATGCTTAGTTACTGGAAAGCAACTTGTTCGCCGAAAATTATTATTGAAGCTGGCTATTTGAATAAAGAACAAATTAGCTGGTGGAAAAATTTAATAATTAAGGGCATGGGACAGTTTTTCTACGAAAATAAAATAAACTGGCGTAAATCAAATTTTTTGACCATTGCCTCTAATCGCCTTAATTATCCCATGGTTGAATTAAGGCGTACCGACATTAAGCTAAAAAATAAACATTTGGTGCCGATGGGAGGAGGGAGAGATTCTATTGTTACACTAGAGAAACTAAGAAGGGCCAGAAAAAAAATAAATGCCTTTACGGTTAATCCCACGAAGGCCGCGAAAGATGTTTTAAGGGTAGCTGGAATAAAAAATCCCATTATCGTTGAGAGAAAAATTGATCCGAAACTATTGGAATTAAATAAAGAGGGTGCTTTGCTAAACGGCCATACGCCGTTTACCGCGCTTCTGTCATTTTTGTCTGTTTTCTGCGCTGTATTATTCGGCTATAAAAATATCGCTTTTTCAAATGAAAAAAGCGCCAATGAGGGAAACGTTAAATATCTCGGAAGGATTATAAACCATCAATGGGCCAAAAGTTCAGAATTTGAAAAAATGTTTAAATATTACTGCAAAAAATATCTGGCAAAAAATATCAATTATTTCAGTTATTTAAGAAAATACGGCGAATTGGAAATTTCTAAAATGTTTGCTAAATATCCAAAATATTTTTCCGTATTCTCCAGCTGCAATCTTGGTTCTAAAATAGGAGAGCGCTGGTGCGGCAAATGCCCTAAATGCCTTTTTGTGTATATAAGCTTGTATCCCTTGTTAAGAAATAAAGATTTGCTAAAAATTTTCGGAAAAGATTTATTGCAAGATAAAAAATTATTACCTCTTATGAAATCTTTGATAGGGGAGGGAATACACAAGCCCTTTGAGTGTGTGGGTACTTACCAAGAAAGCAGAGAAGCGGCTTTGCTATCTTTTGAAGAAGCAAGAAAATTAGGCAAAATACCGTATCTTTTAAAACAGGTAAGGCTCTGACCATAATGGTCAGAGCCTTGGATCGCAGATTTACTGCTTTTTCGTGGTTTTTCGCCGGCGGGGTGATTTTTTCGGCGCCTCCACGAGCGGCGCGGGGTTGAGAACGTCGTTGATTGCCGGCTGGAGTTTCTCTAACGGAAGGATGGATGTCCGATGCTTGGGTCCGTCCCACTGAACGAAAGCAACGAACTTGGCCGGTTTGACGATTTCTTCGTTCTCCCCGAATACCGCTTTCTGAACCTCGTAGGTTCCTTCTACGGTACCGAAGATGGGCCGCCCCGGAGGAACACGCTTGTCGCGCTCATAGAGGCGACCCTCTCGGTTCATAGTTGTAATATGAACCACCGCCCCCTCCACCATTACCAATGTTCCTTTTTCGATGGCCATTTTAATACCTCCTTTAGAAATATTTGCCGAAGCAGATGGCCCCAGTTCGACAAATACATCATAACATATAATATTATGTTTGTCAATAGTTTTAAAAAATATAAAAATAAGAAAATAGCAATTCTTGGATTCGGCAGGGAAGGACAGGATACTTTAAGATTTTTTAAAAAAATATTCCCTAAAAAGAAAATAGATATTGCCGACCAAAAATTTGATAAGCACTATCTCAAGAAGCTTAAAGATTACGATATTATCATTAAGTCTCCCGGCATCTCATTCAAAAAAATCCATAGGTTTCACCTATGGAAGATTACGACGCAGACGAAGATTTTTTTTGAAAATTGTCCGGGAAAAATTATAGGAATCACTGGCACTAAGGGAAAAAGCACGACTTCTTATTGGATTTATCAAACTCTCAAGAGCGGGGGATTGAAAGCTCATTTGGTGGGCAATATCGGAAAACCCGCATTAACTTCTTTACTAAAAGCTAAAAAGGATGATATTTTTGTTTATGAACTATCGTCCCACCAGCTTTATAACTTGAAAAAATCGCCGCATATTGCAGTACTTTTAAATATTTATCCCGAACATTTGGATTATTATAAGAGCTTTGAGGAATATGTCGGAGCTAAAGCCAATATTACTAAATACCAAACTAAAAAAGATTATTTAATCTATAACAGCGAAGATCTTTTAGTCAGGAAGATTGCCGAAAAATCAAAAGCTAAAAAAATTCCAATCACTGGCAAGTATTATGAACTGAACAAGGCTGCCGCAGAGGCTGTAGCCAAAATATTTAAGTTGCCAATGCCAAAAAGACTAAAAACCCTGCCGCACAGATTGGAATATACGGGTAAATTCAAAGGAATCGAATTTTATAATGACTCTCTTTCAACGGTGCCAGAAACTGCTATTGAGGCCTTAGATTTTTTGGGAGATAAAGTCGAAACACTTATTTTGGGCGGTTATGACAGAGGATTAAACTTTAAAAAATTGGCTGAAAGAATCGCAAAAAGCAAAGTCAAAAATTTAATTTTATTCCCAACCACCGGCCAGCGCATCTGGCAAACCGTACCGCAAAACATACGAGAACGGTTCTCGTATGTTTTTACGGATAATATGAAAGAAGCGATTAAGTCGGCTTATAAATATACCGGGAAAGGAAAAATATGCCTGCTTTCACCGGCTTCGCCAAGTTTCGGAATTTTTAAAGATTATGCTGAAAGAGGTGATCTATTTAAGAAATTTGTGAAAAAGTACGGTGCGATGTAAAATAGCAGTATGAGGGGAACAAAGAATGGCCGCCCAGATTATATTTTGGCGCTAATAACAACGATTTTACTTTTGCTGGGCATCATTGTCCTTGCAAGCGTTTCTACTGCCATTTCTCAACAAAAATTCGGCTCCCCCTACTTTTATCTGATTAGACACCTCTTAGTCGGGCTAGCGCCGGGTATTCTATTGGGATTCATAGCCTATAAAGTTCCTTTGGCTTTTTGGGAAAAACGAGCCCCATTTTTTTTATTAATAAGCTTATTTTTGACGGCATTAGTTTTCTTTCCTAAAATCGGCATAACGCTTGGGGGAGCCAGTCGTTGGCTGAACTTGGGATTCACTTCTTTGCAGCCATCGGAATTCTTAAAATTAACCTTTATTCTTTATTTAGCCGCTTGGCTCCCGCAAACGGCCCAAAAAAATAAAAAGAATTACTCTAAGATTTTAACAGCCTTTCTGGTAATTTTGGGGCTAGTCGCTTTGCTTTTAATTTTACAACCGAATGTCAGCACTTTAGGAATTATCGCAGCTTGCGGAATTTTAATATATTTTCTCTCGGGTAGCCCATGGAAATATAATTTAATGATATTTTCCGGCGCTTTAGCTGTTCTAGCTGTTTTAATTAAAATCGCGCCATACAGATTTGAAAGAATTTTAGTTTTTCTTCGCCCCGACACAGATCCCATGGGAATGAGTTACCAAATAAAACAAGCCTTAATCGCCGTAGGTTCGGGCGGTTTTTGGGGCAGAGGATTGGGAATGAGCATTCAAAAATTGGGATTTTTACCGGAACCTATGGCAGATTCAATTTTTGCTGTTTTTTCTGAAGAAACTGGGTTCATGGGCGCTCTTGTCCTTATTTTGCTTTTTTTAATTTTTACTTATCGAGGCATGAAAATTGCTAAAGAAACAATTGGCTTTTGCAAATTAGCCTCTTTCGGAATTACCTGCTGGATAATAATTCAGGCATTCGTCAATATCGGCGCCATGCTAGCCATTACGCCGCTTACCGGCATACCTATGCCATTTATAAGTTACGGCGGGTCTGCTATAATAGCTGAATTAATCGGAGTGGGCATATTATTAAATATATCCAGAAATTATACTTAAATTAAAATGAAAATACTTTTTATCGGCGGCGGCAGCGCCGGACATATTTTTCCGATTATTGCCGTAGCCAGAGAACTAAGACGGCTTGGTTTGGATTGGCAGTTTTATTATATCGGCCCTAAAGATGATTTTGCCTCAATTTTGCTTTCTCAGGAAGATATAAAAATAAAAACCGTTTTAGCGGGCAAAATAAGAAGATATTTTACCATTTCGGGCATTTTGCAAAATCTTTTTGATGCTTTCAAAATTCCCTTCGGTTTTTTGCAGTCTTTTTTCTATATTTTTTTCCTCGCCCCGGATTTCATTTTCAGTAAAGGCGGTTTTGGATCTTTGGCTCCGGTTCTCTCCGGCTGGTTTTTACAAATTCCCATAGTTCTCCACGAAGCTGATGTCGCGCCCGGTTTAACAAATCGATTTTTAAGTAAATTAGTCTCAAAAATTTTAGTTTCTTTTCCGATATCCCAAACAGAGTATTTTTCTGAGAAAAAAATGGTCTCCCTTGGGAATCCCGTAAGAATAGAATTATTACGCGGTTCTAAGGAAAATACCCAAAAAATTTTTAATTTAATGAGCGGAAAACCTGTTATATTGATAATGGGCGGCTCCCAGGGAGCTCAAATTATTAACGATACGCTCCTTGAAATTTTACCTCAAATTTTATCTGAGTTTGAAATAATTCATCAAACGGGCGAGAAAAACTTTGAGCAGGTTCAAAAAGAATCTAAGGTTGTTATCAGTAAGGAGCTGGAAAAATATTATCATCCAATCGGCTTTTTGAAAGAAATAGAATTAAGGGAAGCCTATGCCGCAGCTGAGCTCGTCTTAAGTAGAGCAGGCTCTGGGGCTATTTTTGAAATTGCGGCTTTAGGCAAACCAAGCATTTTAATTCCCCTGGCCAATGCCGCTCAAGATCATCAAGCCAAAAATGCTTATGTTTACGCCGGCATCGCAAGGGGAGCTACTGTTGTTATTGAGGAAGCGAACTTAACGCCCCATTTTCTTTTAGAAAAAATAAAGTACTTGTTCGCCATTCCGGGCGAGCTGGAAAAAATGTCCAATGCCGCCAAATCATTCGCCAAACCCGAGTCAAGCCGTTTAATCGCCGAATACATAATGAACTATTTCAAAAAATTATGACGAAAGAATTAAAACAAATCAGAGTCAGGATAGCGCCGTCGCCCACGGGGTATTTGCATATCGGAACTGCCAGGTCCGCGCTTTTTAATTATTTGTTTGCCAAAAAAAATAAGGGAAAATTTATCTTAAGAATTGAAGATACCGATTTGGAAAGGTCTGATAAAAAATTTGAAAAAGATATTATAGATAATCTAAAATGGCTGGGCATTGAATGGGATGAATTTTACAGACAATCGGAAAGAATTGAAACTTACGCTAAATATTTGGAAAAACTTTTAAATGAAGGGGAGGCCTATCGCTGTTTTTGCCCGCAAAAGCAAATAGACGGGGGAGTGCCCCAAATTTACAGCGGCAAATGCCGCGACCTTTCTGATGAGGAAATCAAAAAAAATCTGGCCGAAGGCAAAAAATCGATTATTAGATTCAAATCGCCCATAAAAAAAGTCGCATTTAAAGACCTAATCAGGGGTAAAGTCGAGTTTGACTCTTCTTTAATAGGGGACTTCTCAATCGCTAAGGACATAACCACGCCCCTTTATAATTTTGCCGTAGTGATTGATGACTTTGAAATGGAAATTTCTCATGTAATCAGAGGGGAAGATCATCTTTCCAATACTCCAAAACAAATACTTCTGGAAGAAGCTTTGAATTTTCCCCAGCCGCAATTCGGCCACTTGCCTTTAATCTTGGGACCAGACCGCAGTAAATTAAGCAAACGCCATGGAGCAACTTCTGTTACCGAATACAGAAAAGAAGGCTATTTACCGGAGGCGATAATTAATTTTATGGCATTTTTGGGCTGGAATCCCGGAGGAGAAAAAGAAATTTATTCAATGGAAGAATTAATAGAAGATTTTTCTTTGGATAAAGTTCAGAAAGGGGGAGCGATATTTAACATTCAGCGGCTGAATTATTTAAACGGAGTTTATATCCGGCAAAAATCCATTGAAGAATTAGCTGAGCTTTGTCGACTATATTTACCCAAAGCCGATAAGGAAGACCTTGAAAAAGCCGTCTCCTTATATCAAGATCGTCTAAAAAAACTTTCTGAAATTGCCGAATTGACTGACTTTTTATTTAAAGATGTGTTAGAATACGATAAAGAACTTTTAAAGTGGAAAGATATGACCGATGGGGAAATGAAAAAAGTTTTAGATAATCTTAACAAAATATTGTGCGACATTTCTGAAAAGGAATGGAAAAAAGAAAATTTAGAGAAAATTTTAATGCCTGAAGCAGAGAGAATGGAAGATAGGGGCACTTTGTTATGGCCCCTAAGAGTAGCTCTTACGGGCAAGAAAGCCTCGGCTGGACCCTTTGAGGTAGCAGAGGCGCTTGGTAAAAAAAGGACTCTAAAAAGAATTCAAAATGCAAAACTCGAGATATAAAATAATAGTTAATATTCTGATAGCCATTAGTCTGGCTCTGCCGAGTTTTGGGTTGGCTCATGGGGGGGAAATTCATGAAGAATTGGGAGTAGAAGTACCACAGACTGTAGGGGAGGCAGGCTCGCTCGCGCTAGGGATACTTCAGAAGCTGCCAGAGGCCGCAAAAAGGGTTTGGGAAGGCGAAGCTATGCCTTTTTGGAGAAATATGTGGGCTTGGTTTTTAGGCCTCTGGAACGGCACTTTGGGGCCAATAGTTGAGCCGTGGCTTAATAAAGAAATTGGAAAAAGACGGCCGGCTCTTGAACGGCAGTTTCAGGAAGAAAGCAAAGAGATGCAAGATGACCTTTGGCAAAGGTTTAAGGATTTATTAAAATAGCCCCCTCATTATCATAGGGGAGGTACTTGACGGCCCTTTCGGGCCTGTTATTATGAATATAAGTAGCGTCGCATAATAGCGATAAAGAGACAC
The DNA here is from genome assembly GCA_016188865.1 of Candidatus Nealsoniibacteriota bacterium. Taxonomy (GTDB): domain Bacteria; phylum Patescibacteriota; class Minisyncoccia; order Minisyncoccales; family MHMH01; genus JACPGX01. Next base: position 210,670 of record JACPGX010000005.1, on the reverse strand, counting down.
TGTGGAAGGGGCTTACTTACTCCCCTAATATTAGTAAAATTTATGAGTCATTCGGAAAAATCAATAATAAATCATATCCCCGACTTTTTGGATTACTGCGAAGTGGAAAAAGGCTTGTCGGATAAAACACAAGAGAACTACAAAAGATATCTCGATAAATTAGTATATTGGTTAAAATCCACTCAAAAAACCAGCCTTAAGCCGCATGAGCTATCTTCCGAGGATGTTTGGGCTTACAGGCTGCACTTATCCCGTTCCCAGGCCAAGAAAGGCCTTCCCTTAAAGAAGAGTACTCAAAGCTACTATCTTATCGCTTTAAGGGCCATTTTGGGCTATTTTATAGCTAAAGACATAGTTTCACTGCCTCCGGAGAAAATAGCCCTCCCAAAGGATGCCAGAGCCCAAAAAACTGTTAAATTCCTTACTATAGAACAGATCGAGAAGCTCTTATTGGCTCCCGATACCAGAAAGCCCGATGGCTTGCGCGACAGGGCCATTTTGGAATCTCTTTTTTCTACCGGCTTGAGAATAGCTGAATTAACCAACCTTAATAAGGAACAGTTTGCTAATATAAAAGATAAAAAAGACTTGGAGCTGGGCATAATCGGCAAAGGCAGTTATCCCCGAACGGTTTATTTTTCCGAAAGAGCTCTTTTATGGATAAAAAAATACTTAATCGCCCGCCAAGATAAAGAAAAACCCTTGTTTATAAACTATAAAACCCAAAAAGGATCTGACAGACGTTTGACTCCCAGATCAATAGAAAGATTGCTTAAAAAATATGATATTCTGTCCGGAATACCCATTTTTACCACTCCCCACACACTTAGACACAGCATGGCAACCGATTTATTGGAACAAGGAGTTGATTTAAGAACTATTCAAGAATTCTTGGGGCACCGTAGCATCACCAGCACCCAAATTTATACTCACGTAACCAACAAACACCTAAGAGATGTTCACCGCCAGTATCATAGCGGTAAAAATCTCAAAGACTAAATGTCGCACAATATTAATAGCCTATTCCCCTACCCTGCGGTGCTCTAAGCGCGGGGCTGCATTGCTCGAACGAAATTTAACTGTCGTTTTGGGCAATTGAAAATCTTTTTTTATAAAGATTACTTTTTGAGATGATTTTTTACCGCCTTTCATTTTATTTACCTACAATTTTATTATACTTATCCCCTATTTTCTGCCAGTTGAGATTTTGAAAGTAGGCCTCGATGTAAGCTTTTTTATCAGAGCCAAAGTCTATAAAATAAGCATGCTCGTACATATCTAAAACAACAATAGGGGCCGCTCCCCAAATGCCGTAAAGATTATGGGCATCGGCTATGTAATTTCTTAATTTTCCATCGTTAAAATCATAAGCTAAAACTACCCAGCCGCGAGAGGCCATTCCCAAAGCCTTAAAATGAGTCAGCCAATTGTCAAAAGAATCGTAATCTCTGGCAATAGTTTCAATAATTTTTTCCGTTCCGGGTTTCCCATCTCCCCCCAATATGTCAAAATAAGCTTCGTGCAAAAGCACGGCATTAGCGGCGAATGTTTGTTCTACTTTCAATTCTCTTGCTTCGGAGTAAGTGGCATTGGCTTGGGTTAGGTCAATTTTCTCCAATTTCTCCATGATTTCCTGCCATTTCTTAACATATCCCTGATAAAGCTTGCCCCAGTGAATATCAATCGTCTTTTGAGAAATACCTTTTAATTCTTTAAAAGGCAAATTTTTAATTTCACCGTAGTTTTTCATGTAATTTATCAATTCCTAGCCGTTTAATATGATAGCTAAATTGGCTGCCAGCAAAATAAAGTCAAATTCCCAGCCACCCGGTTCGCTAAATTTCTTTTTCCAAACCACTGCCTTGAAGTAAATCGCCCCCACCATGACCAAGGCCAAGGCTCCAGCTGCCAGTTGGGTAAAAATGCCTGAAATTAAAACCAAACTGCTTACTGGTTCGACTACAGAAAGCGCCCTCATTATATTTATCATTTTGGAAGGCATTTCTGGAGACGGTTTCATCTTCCACATTGCTAATTTTTGAGTTCCATGGATCAAAAATATCAAACCAACTGCTAAACGCAAAAGGAAAATACCAAAATCGCTATATTGAATTAATTGAGGAAAAATCATAAATTTAAAAATTAATTATTAATATTAAAACGACCTTTAATGGGGAAAGAACTGACTAAAAGAGCTAAGCTTGCAGCTAAAAGTCCAAGATCTCTTATGGTTATGGCATTAATCCCGGCCACCGCTAGGACGGTAATAAGGTGAAAACTAGCCAATAAAGAGGCTTGCCAGGTAAAATAGCCTATTAAAAGCAGGAATCCGACTGAAATATCTAAAATAGCACTCCCTAGCATAGCAGTTTTTAAAGAAACGGGCAGGATATCTGCCGCCCATGGCTGAATAAAATCTCCCCATGCCTCCGGCTCTTTTAAAATCAAAATGCCTATCCACAAAAAAGTAACGGCCATGCCTACTCTAAGAATGTGAAAAGATGCTGTTTTCATGTATTTATTTTAATGCTAATGCAATAATTGCCATTAAAAAAATTGTAGTAGCTGACAATAGACACCAAAAACACCAGGCTTTAATCACCCGCCATTGGAGAAAAATGAGGCCGAAGGAAATAACAGCCCCTGCAAAAACCAGCATTTTTAATAACTGGTTCCACCATAAAACAGGTTCTATTTCAAGAAGCGAAAACGCAGCGACAAAAGCTATAATAATATATAAAGCCAAGCCGGCAGCTTCGTTGGGAACAACGAATAATCTATTATATTTGCTCTCTAAAACTTTGTGGCATTCTCCGCCAATAAAGCAAACTGGTTTTTCTTTAGCCAGTCTCTTGCGAAGCAAATATACGGTTTCTGAAATTCCTATGGCAGCTAAGGTAAAAAGTAATGCTTGATAAGTCATGCTATTTTTATTATACCACTTATATAATTTTTTGCTTCCAGCTGCTCTTTAATGCTGTTTTCCAGCTCAAGAGCGACAAATTTTCCAAAATACTTTTTAGGAAATTCCTTTAAGTAATCCAATTCCGACAAATTATCTAAAATATGTGCATGCTGACCCTCGGAAAGTTTTACTTCTTTTTCAAAAATGGAATAATTTTTAGCTGGGGCAACATGATTACAGCCACATCCATATTTTTCTATTAGCTTGATATTGTGCGAGTACATATCAGACTTAAATATTTTACTGTTTGCAAGATGAGCGAAATCTAAGCATATCCCGGCAAACTCCTGAATTTCCTTTTCGTCAAAAGGGTCATAAGTATTCTCGATGTAAATCATATCCCTATATTCTTGACAGTCCGGAGGATAGGGATATTCCCTTTTAGTGTGCATATTAAAAACTCGGGTATGGTAATTTTTAATCAAATAATAAATTTCGTCTTTTGCCATATCGGACCTTAAGTGAACGAAAGGAATTTTTTTAATTTTAGTTCCCTTCAGTAAATCGTAAAGTTTTCCCCTTTCCCGGGGGTTGAGACAAGTTGGAAAAAGGGCCACTTCTTCCAGGCCTATTTTTTTTATTTCCTCAACTTTGCTCTGCCAGTCAAAAATCGTTGTGATAGCTGGTAAAATTTCCATATAAAAATATTATACTCTAAACCAAACGAAAATGCCAAGCATCTCTGTTCGGCATTTTTTATTATTTTTTGTCTTTATCCTGCTGGTCTTTTTCTATTTCTTTCTCCAGACTTCTTAAGCAATAACCTAAAACGAAAATTTCTCTTGCAAACTTCATAAGAACATTATATTGATTTAGCGTCCTGCCCGCCCTTTTAGCTCTCTCTGTTTCTTCATCAGCAATTTGCTGCCACCTCATTGCAATAATGGCATCAAGGTAGGTCCGGAGTTTAGACTTCATTATCAAATCACTTATTTCAGCAGATTTTTTGATCATTTTAATCATCAAATCTCTCCTGTTATAATCAAATTCAAATCCTTTGGGATAATTCGTTTGAATCCACTTAGTTAGGGCCTCGTCAACATTTTGGACGTCGCGATCCTTAGCTAAATCATCTATCTGGTCAAGCTGCTCAATAAACTCTTTGAAAATGTTTTTCTTTTCTTTTTCTTCTGACATTTGCCGCCTCCTTATTTTTTGGGTGGCTTTTTTAAAGGACTGTTATTTTTATCGACAAATACAATTTTGGGCTCAATGGGTTTCTGGCCTAATTCGAATCCCATAATAATAATTATATTACCTTTTTTAATTAAATGACAGGCGGCTCCGTAGACGGCTATTTTCCCCGAATTTTCTTTTTCTTCAATAACATAAGTTTCTAATCTCGCCCCATTGGTATTATCAACCACCAAAACTTTTTCTCCAGGTAAAAAACCGGCTTTTTTTATAAGCGCCTTATCTATGCCTATGCTCCCGACATAATTTAAGTTTTGGTCGGTAACCGTTGCCTTATGAATTTTTGACCTTAAAAACCACCTCATTTGCTATAGCTCTTATTTTTTATTGTACCATACCCTGTAAACCAAGACAGTAATCGCAACCGTGACAATTTTCTTCTTTGCGCGTCTTTTCATCCCCAAAATAATCCAGGATTATCCTTCTTTTGCAGGAATTTGCCATAACATATTTTTCCATTTGTTTAAGCTTTTGGTATTTCAAATCGCGTACTGCCGCGGCCTCATCTTCCGGCTTACCGCGCTCTATTGAATCCTCATAACTCTTGTTAATAAAATAGTTCTGAAGCGCGCTGTCTTGGCCGCTATGCAGTAAAACGCAGGTGGCCGGTTTAGAGTCGCGGCCCGCGCGTCCGGCTTCCTGATAATATCTTTCCAGAGTTCCGGGCATGCCCGCGTGTATGACAAAACGCACATCGGCCTTGTCTATCCCCATGCCAAAGGCGACCGTGGCGACAATCACCGATACTTTGCCCCCCATAAATGCCTCTTGGATATCCGTCCTATCCCCCGCTTTCAGTCCGGCGTGGTATGAGATTGAAGAAACTCCGCTTTCCGTTAGATAAGCGGCGAGTTCTTCCGCTTTATCGCGCTTGCCCACATACACAATGCCCGGTTTCGGCAAGGACTTTGCCAGACGCAAAACTTCCGAGTCGCGCGTAAATTCATCCAGCCATCCCGAAGTAAAAAAACGCAAATTAGGCCGATCAAATCCCCTGACAAAAATCTGCGGCTTTTTGAGTCCTAAACGCTCCACGATATCTTGTCTCACTTCGGGCGTGGCAGTGGCGGTAAAACCAGCCACAATGGGACGTTTTGGCAAAGAATCAATGCATTCTTTAATGACGCGGTAATCCGGACGAAAATCGTGGCCCCAGGTTGAGACGCAATGCGCTTCATCAATGGCCGCTAAACTTATGGGAATTTCCCGTAAAACCGAACTAAAAGCGCTGTTTAAGCGCTCCGGGGCAATATACAGAACTTTTATTTTTCCCTTTAACGCCTCATTGGTTCTCTTTTTCACCTCTTTTTCCGTAAGCGATGAATTGATAAACGCGGCGGCCACTCCCCGTTTTTTAAGCACATCCACCTGGTCTTTCATAAGCGCAATTAAGGGCGAGATCACCAGCGTTATTCCTTCCAAAACCAAGGCAGGCAGCTGATAGCAGAGCGATTTACCGCCGCCCGTGGGCATAACGGCCAAAGTATCGCGGCCATCTAAGATGCTTTGAATAATTTCTTCCTGCCCCGGCCAAAATGCATTGAATTTGTAATAGCGTTTGAGTAAATTACGTATCATGTTTATCTTATTTATAGCCTGATTTTAGTCCTCCCGGACTCCAGTGAAAAATTATGTTAGACATTGAATGTCTAACATGCGTCATGATGACTTTATACGATAAGACCGGCGGCGTAAAAGAAAGAATAAACATCTTTCCCGCTTTTAGATACCTTCTCGGATCCGCCGAAGTCATCTACCGACTTACCGAAATCGGACCGGCAGACATACTCGTAGCCGTCTTTCTGCCATTTAACTAGCTTCCAAGTTCTTGCAGTTTTGCTGTTTTCCCTAAGCGCTTTGCGTAAAATTTTGTCTATCTCTTCTTCGGTCATCTTCTTGAAGTTTCCGTAATAAGACATGGACCAAACCGGCTTATCTTGATAATAGATTGCCTCCAATCCGGTGAAAATACCTTTCCCGAAATAATAGACATCTCTATATAACCAATTCTCCTCCTTATATTCCAATTGCTTTGATCCTTTCAGGGCCGGAGTAACACTGCCGCCGTCTCCAGCATAAGTCTTAGTCCTAGCTTTTAATAAAAAATTTAACAGTTCTTTTTTATCCATAAATTTATATTTTAATTATTTTTTACTATCTCTTAAAAATTCCGCTGGGGATTTTCCATTTAAACATTTGTGCGGTAAATAATTCCACGCATCGTTAAAAACTTGCATAATTCTATTCAACTCCTCTATATCTTTTACATCTTCAAAATTCTTAAAGGCTTCTTGGATAAAATTACTAAAAGCTTTATCGCCTTCCTCATTCCAAACTAAATCTTCCACCCTATCAATTATTGTGGTGCCATCAAGATTATATTGATTTATTAATTTCTGTAATTTATTTTTTACCGCTTCTATGTTCTCCATATCATTTTAATTTTTTCTGCTCCTGAATTTTTTTGAAGTTTAACCCGCTTACCACCGGCTTGCCCGTCTTTGCTTCAATTTGTTTTCGGGCGTTACCGGCTATACCGCCGCCTTCACGAGCCACTTTTCGATTTTGCGGAAATGTTTTTGGTTCGCGTTTTTTGGAAATTTCCGTTGTCGCCGTTTCCGCCAACATATTTAAAACCAATTCCAAATTTGTCATATTATCCCTCAGATTTTCTTTTTTTAAATCTTTATGCTTTTTATAATCCTTAGTCTTTAAGCCGGCCCATGCAAAAGAAATGTCATCCGTCAAAATGGCAAATTCATCATTTGTCTTAACGCCTCTTTCCTGCCATTCATTGGTTAAATCCTTTCTGATTTCAATACTTTTGAGGCGCAAATTAACCCATTCCTTAGAATAACCTTTCTTTAAATAGGTAGCTAGTGCCCGCCGAATAGCTTTTTCTGGATCTTCGGTTTCTTCTATTCTTTCATATCCTACTCGCGCCAGCCAAAGCTTAAATGGCTCGGCATTAGGCGAAGGAATTGATTGTATAAGCCGAAGTATGATTTCAGTATCGGCAACATCAGTAAGATAGTATTTGCCGTCGGAAGCCGGCATTTTCAGTTGGTTACATTTTGTAACCACCTCGCTCCCCTCTTGCTTCAAACGATTTTTCAGCACCTTCCAATAATTTCTAGGATCATCGCTCGCACTCAACGCCCCAACCACATCTACCACCGAAAAATACCAAAGCTCATTTTTCTCGTCCCAATGACGGCGAATTTGCTTGCCACCAAAGATCGCTATCGCCTTGTTTCTCGCTTGTTTTTTCATAAATTTAATGATTAAAATTTATTTCTTTTGATCGTGGACGAGATTTTCCCCGACATGCCGATATTGGCACCATTTGCAAGTTTTACCTTCTTCCGGCATAGGACCGGATAAAAGTTTATCAATGTCTTTTATAAAGCTTAAAAAATTGCTCTCATTAATAGGAACTTCCAGCCATTTTGGAGGAAAATTAAATTTAGCCACTCCGCCTTCAAAGGAAACCGTGTCCGGATAAAAAAGCAAAAGGCCAAGTCTGGCGATCTTTATCGGCTCCCCAGCTATTGGATTTTCTAACGCAAATTTATATGCCGCAAGCTGGGTTTTGTATTTTTCTATTTTATCTTCCGCCGCCTGGCTGATTTTTAAATCTACTAAAGTGCTAGTGCCGTCATGATTTTTTGCCAAAAGGTCGTATTTTCCTTTGATATAAAGGGAAGTCTCCGGAACCGGTATGGATTCAACCCAGCCTTCCTGGCTTATAACTTCGCCTTCCGGCAAGTTTTCAGACAAAACTTTTAAATTTTTACCGATTAAACTTCCCTGCAGTCTGGTATTTATAGCCGAAAAAACTCCGGGCATCGGCATACTCGGCTGATAAATTCCATGTTTAATTTTCAGGCAATAACAGAGTTTGCATTCCTCGTAGAGAAAAGCAAAATCCGACGGGCTTAGCTTGTACATAGGTTTGTTTCTTAACCATAGCCTAAATTTTATTTTTTCCCTTATTCATAAAAAATTGCTCCCCCTGCAATCCTCACATTCATAAAGAGGCTGTGCGGGTTCTGGCGTCTCCCTGCCAGGCAATACGGCAACTGCGGCACCCATTCTGACCCCCGTATCGCGAATATTATCATTTTTACATTTTGGACACTCCTTTTTGTTTGTTGTTTCCATAATTTATTTTATTAATTATTTTCCGGTACCGGCAGACCAAGTTTTTTCAAAGGTAAATAATTAAAGTAATATGAACAACCCTCTACGGAAATGATGTAATCAAGCACGTCTTTATATTCCAGTTTTTTAAACCAATAACTAAGGATGTAAATGAATTTCACTTCCACATTTAATTCCGATAGGAGTTTTCTGTATTGTTTAATTTTAAAATCGCAAGTTTGCAATTTTTCGTCGGTTGAACCCGCCACTCTCTGAAATTTTATTTCGATAATAAAAAAAGTGTTATTTATAATAACGAAAACCGCATCGTCGGGTAATAACTTTTTCGAAATAAACTTCTTATAATTTATCCCCCTCTTTGTCAAATACTCGTATAGACTATTCTTTTTGAATGAGAGGGCAACGCTTTCTTTGTTATAAAATATTTCATTTCCCTTAACAGTATAATTCTTCTGTTTTTTAATGAAAGACAAAAAATCTACCTTACCCTCAAAATATAATCCTGTTTTTGTATTAGCTCCACCGATTCCTCCCTTTTTCATATATTTTATAATAATTTACTTTTAATATTTTTATACAACTCCTCAAATCTTTTTATCGATAAATCTAGGTAATTTTTGTCTGTATCAATGCCGATAAAATTCCGGCCCAAAAGATAGGCGGCGATACCAGTAGTCGAGCTCCCCGTGAAAGGATCTACGACCAAGTCGCCTTTATTCGTACTAGCAAGCACTATACGTTTTAGCAAATCCTCCGGTTTTTGAGTCGGATGCTTACCGAATCTTTTTTCTATTGTTTTTGGTGTTCCCATAGTCCAAATCGCGCCCATCTCTGGATTTTCCGATCCCATAGCCCATACCGAACGCATTTGTAAATTAGGTTTTTTTATAAAATCCTCTGGCCAATTACCATTTTTCATCAAATCATAATTGAAAGTATGTTTTGCTTTTTTGTCTTTTCTGGCCCATATTAAAGTTTCATGGCTGGCGGTAAAGAAGCGACAACTTAAATTAGGCGAAGCGTTCGGTTTGAACCATGAAATGTCATTAAGGATATGGAATCCAGCGGCCTGAAGCGCAAAACCGCATTGATATATCGAGTGATAGGTACCGCTAATCCAAATTGTACCGCCTGGTTTTAAAACGCGTTTTGCGGCCCTTATCCAATCAAGGTGAAATATAAAATCTTTTTTTAATCCATTACTTTTATCCCATTCGCCTTTGTTGACGCTCACTCGCCGCCCTGCGTGGACGGAAAAACCTCCGTTAGATAAAAGATAGGGTGGATCGGCAAAAACCATATCAACCGAATTCTCGGGAATATTTACAAGGATATCTAAGCAATCCGCCTGATAAAGCTTAAATTTAGGCTTATCGTAATACGGCTCTAACGCCTTGGTATCTTTCTTGCTTGCTTCCTGAGCCATATTATTCTTCCTAACCATTTTGGCGATTAATCGCATATCTTCAGTAAATGGAATGTTGGAATACTTCTGATTCTCCGGTTTCAAAAAAGCATAAGGCGGCTTATCTTGGGAAATAAATCTTTTTACGGTTGTCCCGTCTGGTGTTTGAGCTAAAACTATATCTCCAGAAGAAAAATCATTTGTTTTTTTAAATAAAATAAAATCTCCATCTTTAATATCTGCATTAATCATGGAGTCTCCAATAACACGTACGATCATCACATCCTCGGCAATAGTTTCAACGTCTTTTGATAATGGCTGCCAAGCGTCAATTTCTTCTATGGCTTCGGTAAAGCTGCCAGCTGAAGTGATGCCCACCATTGGCGCTAAGGGCGGAGCTGAAATGGCCTCATACCCGGCTTTTAAAATTTTGATACCACGAGCAGAGCCCTCTTCCCTTTTTATTAAATTTTTTCTCTCTAAAATTGAAAAAATATCTAAAAGCGATTGGTTAGAGGAAATTTTTAATTTTTTTTTAAGTTCGCTGAAAGAAGGCGGAAAACCAGCATTAACCAAACTATTATAAATGATTTTCAAAACTTGTTTTTGTCTTTTTGTCACTGTTTCTTTTTGCATATTATAAAATAATAACCGACCGAATGGTCGGGTGTCAACAGCGACTTATCCACAGACAAATAATTACACAATTTTATGCTCGTTTTAATCGTAAAGAATTAAGTACTACCGATAACGACGAAAACGCCATAGCGGCGGCGGCAAAGATCGGATTGAGAAGAACGCCGAAGAAGGGATACAAAGCTCCGGCCGCTACTGGAATAAAAGCTACGTTATAGAAAAATGCCCAGAATAAATTTTGTTTGATTATTTTTAAAGTTTTTCTGGAAAGAGAAATGATTTCGGGAATTAAAGTTAAGTCTCCTCTCATTAAAGTAATTTCAGCAGATTCCATGGCAATATCGGTGCCTTCTCCCATGGCAATGCCTAATTCAGCTTGGGCCAAAGCTGGCGCATCATTGATACCGTCGCCAGCCATCGCCACGAGTTTTCCTGTTTTTTGAAGCTCCCTAACTTTTTCAGCTTTATCTTGAGGCAAAACCTGAGCCATAATATTTTCTATGCCGACTTGCCTGCCGATAGCTTTAGCGACTTTTTCATTGTCGCCCGTAATCATCCAAACATCTAAACCGCTTTTCCTAAGCCGACTTACCACTTCTTCGGCCTCTTCTTTAAGAGTATCGGCAATTGCTAAAATTCCCAACGGTTTTTTATCGACAGCCAGAATAACTGCTGTTTTGGCTTCCTCTTCCAGTCTTACTATATCTTGCTCAATATCTGCCAAAGATACGCCTAAATCTCGCATTAATCCCCTATTGCCTATGGCTCCTAAATTAGCTGTCACTCCTTTGCCCGGCATTGCTTGAAAATTTTTTACTTCAAGTAATTGTAAATTTTCTTTTCGGGCTTCTTCGATAATTGGTTTTGCCAAATGGTGCTCGGAATACTGCTCAAGCGAAGCGGCTATTTGTAAAATTTTATTCTTATCTCCGTTATAAACTAAAGTATCGGTTAATTTAGGCTTGCCCTTGGTTAGGGTGCCGGTTTTATCCAAGATAATTACTTTAACCTTATGGGCAATTTCCAAGGCCTCGGCGTCTTTAATCAAAATTCCCTTTTGAGCCGCGCTGCCCGTGCCCACCATAATTGCCAAAGGCGTAGCCAATCCCAGGGCGCAAGGACAAGCGATAATCAAAACCGATACAAAATTAACTAAAGCAAAAACAAAAGCAGGTGTAGGTCCAAAAATTAGCCAAACAATAAAAGTTAAAATAGCGATTATAATAACAACGGGGACAAAGTAGCCGGATATTAAATCAGCTAATCTCTGAATCGGGGCCTTAGACGCTTGAGCCTGCTCAACCATTTTAATTATTTGGGCCAGCAAAGTTTCCTCGCCGACCTTGGTAGCCTTAAATTTTATAGCTCCCGAAAGATTGATTGTAGAACCGATCACCCTAGAGCCAGCTTCTTTGGTTACGGGCATTGATTCTCCGGTTACCAGAGATTCGTCAACCGAAGATCTGCCATCTAAAACTTCTCCGTCAACCGGAATTTTTTCACCCGGCCTTACCAAAATAACATCCCCGACTTGCACTTTTCCAACTTCAATTTCTTTTTCTTTGCCATTCTCAATAACTCTGGCTGTTTTAGCTCCCAGTTTCATTAATTTCTTAATAGCTTCGGAAGCCCTGCCCCTGGCTATTATTTCAAAATATTTGCCGAGTAAAATCAAAGTAATAATGATTGCCGATGTGTCAAAATAAACCTGCGGCATAAACAAAGATCCCTTCGCAAAAAACTCAGGAAAAAATGTTGCTATTGAGCTATAAATATACGCCGCCAAAGTGCCAATGGCGATCAAAGTATTCATATCAGCTGTCTTATATTTAAAAAGCACCACTAAGCCGCGATAAAACTTAGCTCCAACCCAAAATTGAACGGGCGTTGTTAATAAAAATAAAACCAAATGGCTGTTTAAAATTTTCGGCGCAAAGGGAAACCATTCGGGAAAACTGCCCAAAAATATGACTGCGGAAAAAAATATTCCGACAATTAATTTTTTCTTTATACCGAAAAGCTGTTTCTCACGCTCCTGCTTTTCTTTCTCCAAAACATTTTGAGCCTCGGAAGTTTCCCTGATTGCCTCGTATCCTGAATTATCAATAACATTTTTTATTTGATCTTCAGTAACTTTTCCCGGGTCAAAAATAATTTTAGCTCTCGTATTGTTAAAATCCAATTCCGCTTTTTCTATGCCGGGCAGAGTCTTAATGGCCTTTTCAACTACCATAGCGCAATGGGGGGAATCCATACCCAAAACTCTAAAAGCTAAAAATTCTTTGTCTTTGGCCGTCCCAGTTTTAGCCATGGATGATTTTTCGGGAACTAAAAGCTCATACCCCACTTCTTTTACGGCTTTAGCCATACTTTGAGGATTAATTTCTTCCTCATTATATTCCACCAGCAAAGTTTCTGCCCCAAAGTTAACTTGAGCCGACTTTACTCCGCCCAAATTAGAGACCGCTCGTTCTATAATGCGAGCGCAGGAAGCGCAGTGCATCCTGTAAATTTTAAATACTTCCTTTCTCATCTCGCCCAAAAATACAAAAATATTTTAGAATTTTTTTATTAATCTGAGATTAACTTAGCTCCGGTCGTTCTTGCCATCTCCAAAGTCATCGCCCTTAAGTCTTCTTTGGATAAATCATGGATATCGCTTTTTCCGCAGGCGCCGGCAGCCATTTTGATTTCTTCAGTGCAGTTTTTTATGTAATTGGCAGCATTTTGAGATGCTTCTTCGATGTTTAATTTTTCTCTAAGTATCGGATCTTGCGTAGTCAAACCTTTCGGACATTTGCCTAAATAGCATAGTTTGCAGTAATTGCAGCCCATCGCCACCAATAAAGAAAAGGAAATAAAAGCCGCATCAGCTCCTAAGGCCAAAGCTTTTGCAAAATCTCCGCCGTGATTAAAACCGCCGCCTATCCAAAACTCTTGTGGAGCTTTTAATTCATCTAAAACTCGCCTTGCTCTGACTAAGGCAGCCACCGCAGGAATGCCCACTTCATTGAGCATTATTTCCGGAGCAGCCCCGGTTCCGCCTTCCATTCCGTCAACAGCGATAATGTCCGGATTGGCTTTGATAGCCAGTTTAATATCGTTTTCAACATCTCCTGCCCCCAATTTTAAAATAATAGGCACTCCACCGGTTAATTCCCTCAACCAATCAATTCTCTTTTTTAAATCATCAATATCTTTAATATCGGGATGGTAAGCCGGCGAATGAACATCTTCGCCCATAGGAACTTTTCTAATCCGGGCGATCTCTTCGGTCACTTTCTCTTTTTTTAGCAAGCCGCCTTGGCCGGGCTTTGCTCCTTGACCGATTTTAATTTCTATGGCGTCTGCTTTTTTTAAAACTTCTTCTGAAATGCCGAATCTGCCAGTTGAGTATTGGATAATCAGTTTTTTTGAAAATTCTCTTTCTTCGGGCAGCATGCCGCCTTCTCCGGTATTTTCTATGCTGCCCGCTAAAGTTGAGGCCTTAGCTAAAGCGATTTTTGATTCCCGCGATAAGGCGCCAAAAGACATGGCGCCGATTACTATGGGCGTTTCGATTTCAATCGGTTTTTTGCTCAATCGTCCGAGAAGTGTTCTCGAACTGATTTTCTCTTTAAAATAATCCACCGGTCTTTTTGATAATTGAGCCGGCACAAAAACCAAATCATCAAAAGTGATTTTGCCTAGTTTATTGGATCTGCCTCCAGAAACAGGCACGCCTTTTGTCCTTATTTGAATATCTCTAAGCCATGATTCATTTGCCATAAATTATTTCAATCTTGTCGCTATCGCGCATTATGTAATTTTCGAATTCTAAATTTTCTTTGCCGTTAACCAGCATTTTCCTATCCTCCTCAAATTTCCTGCCCCAAATTTCAAAGAATTTCCCTAACTTCAAGTCGTTTTCCTTGACTAAACCATTATATTCCATATGGATAACATTATCAATGTCGTGCGTGTGCATTGGATTATGGGTAAGCCCTTCAAGGCCAATGCCGCCCGGAATGATCACGGGTTCACCTGCTGCTTTAATGTTTAAAGTAGCGTGCCAGTGGAGGCCGGATCTTGCCACGATTTTCGATGAATCGGAGAGAGAAAGCCTGGAAACCAAAAACCAGCCAGCAATCAAGACTCCGATAATGATAATTAAAATTGTAGTAATTTTACTCATGATATTTGTGGAGATCCGACCCCGCAAAAGTTGTGCGGGGTCGGACCTCCAGACATTCGGCCGCCGTTTATTTTCATACTCCGCAGCCGCCGCCGCTAGACGGAGCCTGCTCCAAAAGGCCGTTTGACTGCAGCCAGCTGTGAACGCGCGACCAGCCCGAAGCTGAAGAATAATCTTTACTCATAATAGTCCTAGCATCGACTTTTTGCCAATCCTTACCTTCATTTGCCTTAAAATATGCTGCCAGTTCAAAGTATTGCTGGGGAAACCAAAAAGAATTGAAATATTTTCCAGCTTCAAACATCTCTTGGGCAGTAGCACCCTGTGAGGCCATAACCTGCCCCAGGCCCAGAAGAGCCATGCCATGATTGCAATCGGAAAAAGCAACGGAATTATTGCAGCAGGGCCGATAGGAATTATTGGCAAAATCTTCCAATTCTTTTTGCTGCTCTTGGCTTAAGGCCAAAACAGCTTCTTTAGAATAATAATCCATTGCTCCCGATTTAGCCAAAGTCCAACCGCCGGTAGAAGCGAATCTTCCTGCGCCGGTCAATCCGTCGTATTTCATTAATGGCCCCTCATCCAAAATGGGATTTTTATTTATCAATCCGAAAGCCCAGAAGAAATTAAGCAGAAAATAAGAGTTCTCTTGGTTAATTGTTATTTTTTCATTAGAACCTTTGGTTAAAATATTAAGCTGTTCCTCGGTTAAAGGATAGCCAGAATTTTCATAAACTGATTTAAATTTTTCCAAATCAATTACTCCGGCCTTAATCATTTCGGGCCCGATATTGCCATAAACAGCATTAACCGTATATCCTTTCTCCGGGAGCAAGGCGTCGGTAAGAGAACTGCCGACGCTGGCGTGAAAATGTTCTTTTTCCGGCTGGAAAAAAAATCTAAAATTATATTTTACCGCAAAAATCGGCAAGCTTAAAACCAGAAAAATAGCAAACATGCCGGCAAAAAAAGGCAAATTTTTACGCCATGCTTTCACGGCAGAACAGCCGCAAAGTGCCTTTTCATAATTGTAAATAGCGCTAGCGCTTGAATACACAGACCATCCTACAAAAAACAAACCCAAGCCTTTTAACTCCAGACCCTGAAAGGGAAATGCTGCTAATCCGCCGCCGATTCCCAAGATAGACAAAACCCAAGTTCCACAAACCGGACATCCTGTAGACATTGCGCCGAATATTCCTCCAAGAATGCTCCTTCCTGCGCCTGCCTTAGAGGCCTGCCTTAATTTAAGATGATAGACTAAAAAACTGACAGCCGCTCCGATTAAAATACTAATCAATATAGCCGAACTGATGGAAAGAATATTATATGTAACAATATTCGACTGCAAAAATACGGCCAAAGTGGTACTCTTTAGAAAAATAAAATACTGAATCAAAAGCGCATTAATGGCAACGCTCAAGGCAATGGCTGTATAAACGGCATCGCTAAATACTTTTTTGAACACGAATAACAATTTTTCCATATTTCAATTTTAACTCCGTTTTAATTTTCTGACAAGAAGAATAGCAACAACAATAAGTATTGCAAGAAATGCGTACTCAACAAAACCATAATTTTTCAGAAATCCTCCAATTTTTATAACAATGCTGCCTATCGCTGCGCCTGTGCGGCTGCCGCCTTCGGGCATAGCAATTTTTCCCGTTAAAGCTAATATTGCCAGCAGCAAACCGAAAGCCGTAAAAGCAATTCCCGATATTAAATTTCCCAATTGTATGTCCGGTTTGATAGATTTTGCCAAAAATGAGCGCACGGGCATTAACGGATTTGATTCCCAAAGAAGAGCTCCGACAAAAAGAGGAAAAACCATGCCGGCAACATAGGAAAATCCCACAGCAATCGTTTTTAAAAGCGTTGCCGAAAATCCAGCCAGCATTAAAGCGCCGGCTAAAACAGGCGCGCAGCAAGCGCTGGTAATTCCGCTGAAAATCCCTAGAGTGTAAAGCGATCCCTTGTCAATTTTGCCAGATAACCTAGATGAATGGTTCAATGGAAGATTCATTTTTTTGCCGAGCAATGTCCAAACTCCGAAAAATATCATCATCAAGCCGCCGACAACGTAAGTTGCGGTGTGGAATTCTGAAAATATATTGACAAGAGTCCGAAAACCTAAAGCAATGGGGAGCATTATGGTAGCTATCCCAAGTCCAAAAATAACTGTTCCCAAAAGAATTTTTACTCTAGCGCGGAGAATCTGTCCGATGTAAGCTGGCAGCAAAAAAGTAATACAGCAGGGAGCGAAGAGGGCAACTATGCCGCTCAAGAATGCCACAATTACCGAGGCGCCAAAAAGAACTTGTTCTGTTCCCATAATTATTCAACAAATGCCTTAATTACAAGATTAACTTTCTGATTAAGTGGATCATTCGTTTCAAAAGTGAAAATTCGCTCAACCGGCCCCTGCACCGGCATTAAATAAGGACGATAGATTACTTTAGCAACGGCAGTTTGCCCCGGCTCCAAGCTCCCCTGCCACTTCGGATTGCCGTGCATAGCCATGCCGAAAATCGGACTTTTGTTTTCTCCGATAATTATTTGGCCGAATGTGCACATGCAGGAAGTCTGTAGGCCAGACATGACAAGTGGCTGCGAACCAGCGTTGCGAATCTCAAATTCAGCAGTACGCTCTTCCGATACTTTCATATTGCCCAAGTCTTGAACTGTCTTATCGAATTCCACCACGGCTAAAGCTTGAGTAAGATTGGCTTGAGATAAAATATTTTTCTGGAATGCCACGAGCCAGATTATTCCTCCCGCAAACAAGATAATTACGATAACGATTAGAATGGTTTTCATTATTTTGTATTAACTTAATTTTAATTCAAAACAAAAATACCCGTCAATCCTCCTCATGTAACGGGTCGTACCGGTTACATTAGTGAATTTTCGGGTTGATAATCCCTTGAGATAAAGCTTGTTTTATGGAATTAAAAAAGAAAACGCTAAGATGTTCTTTAAGGCAAATCTTTAAAAAATTGTCTTTTACTGAAGAAAAAACAACGGTGGCAACAAAGAAAAATATAATTGGCAACAAAACCACTAAAGCTATAAATATACCCTGCCATAAAGCGATATGTTCCAAAATATTCATGTGGCAAAAAGCAGCATTGCTGTCAAAAATACAATAACTCATGCTGCCAACGCCAAAAACAGTAATGAATATAAAAATAGATAAGCCAATAATAACAAGCAAATTTTTCAGCATACTATTTTTTATATATCATATTAAAAATAAAAAATAAAGCAGCAATCGATTGATTGCTGCTTTTGTTTACCCTGAGCCCGCCGAAGGGTTATTTGCCGAATCTCCGTTGGCGTCTGCTATATTCGGCTAAAGCTTCGTCTAAATCTTCCTCTGAAAAATCCGGCCAGTATTTATCGGCAAAATAAAGTTCGGAATACGTTGCTTGCCACATTAGAAAACCGGATGTTCTCATTTCGCCAGAAGTCCTAATGATTAAATCTGGGTCTGGCAAACCGGCAGTATATAAGCAGCGGCTCAACAAGTCCTCGGTGATAATCTCGGGAAGGCCCTCTCTTAGGCAAAGTTTTAGAGCCTGGTTTGCAGCTTGAACGATTTCATCCCTTCCGCTGTAAGAAATGGCCGTAATCAAAATCAAGCCGTCGTTATCCCTAGTTAAATCTTCAGCTTCTTTTATTTTTTTCTGCATATGGATGGGCAATCTTTCTTTCTGGCCAATGACTCGCAGTTTAACTCCCTCTTTATGCAGCTCCCCAGCTTCTTTAGCTAAATATGAATCGAATAGCTTCATCAAAAAACTTACTTCTCCCTCGGAGCGATCCCAGTTTTCAGCAGAAAAAGCGTATAAAGTTAATACTTTGACTCCACGGTTGGCACACCACCTAGCAACTTCTTTAACTTTTTTGGCACCTTTCTTGTGACCCTCAAAACTTGGCAGTTCCCTACCTTTAGCCCATCTTCGGTTGCCGTCCATGATTATCCCAAGATGCTGAACAGTTTTTTCCATCGCAGAAAATCCCCCTCCATTTTCATTCTTTTAGACAAAACCCATGGGAAATTAAATCCCAGAAAATAGACGAACTTTAAAATTATTTTTGAAAGAACGATCTGGGGCAGAAAAAATCTCCCCACTGTCTGACGATACTTTAGCAAATCCGGGAAATTTTTCAAGAGGAAATCAGCTGCCGTCAGTCCCCAAACCACTCCCCCACCAGACCAAGGCTTAGTAAGCCCGGCGGCATCGCCGCAAAGGGTGACTTTATTATTTCTTGGAATTAAAAACCCTTGCGGTATTAAGGCTGATTTTATATTCTGAAGCTGGAGATTTTTTTTTAGACAAAAATCATCAAAAAATTTTCTTGCCTCATTTAAATTGGCAATTATTCCGTATTCCAGCTCGTTTCTTCGGGGAATCTTCCAAATAAAACCATTTTTCACCGGCCAAGTCTCAACCCATTCGACTCGCTTCGCTCGCTCAGGGCAAGCAACAAACCCTAGAATGCCCAAACGATAATTCGGTTCGGGCAATCCTAAATATTTTCTAACTTCAGACTGCGCCCCATCGCAGCCGATAATCTTGTCAAACTCTTTCTCTAGTGTCTCGAGAACCGTTCTCGAGACATTTTTAGACTCGAGAACGGTTCTCAGAGTATATTGGGCGACCAGCCTGTCCAACTCCGCGTGGCTCATCACAAAAAATTTCCGGACAAAATTAACTCGAATAGTTTTCTTGGGAAAATGAATCAAAGCAAAATTTATCTCATTTTCAACCAAAGTTCTAGCTTGAGGAATAAAATCCAAAATTCTTTCAGAAAAAAGCCCGGAACACGCTTCTTTGCCTATTGCATTTCTCTTTTCAAAAACTGTTACATCGTGGCCTTTTTCTGAAAGTTTCCAAGCTAAATAAAGTCCATTAATGCCGGCTCCGATGATAGCTATTCTCATTGATATTTATTATATAACAGAAAACGCCGAAGCTAAAGCTTCGGCGTTATTATTCAAATTTCGAGCGTTTCGCCTACTTGGAGCCGCCGGATATTATACGACGACCCGAATGCCTTCTCAAACATCGCCACTCTGTCCCAGGGGGCATGAATCGGAACAACCAGTCTTGGTTCAAGAATCTCCAGCACCTTGCCCAGTCCGCCAAGCTGGTCATGGCCTGAAACATGAGTAAAGCGCTCCTCTGCCACGCCAACGGGCAAGCCGATTTTCGCTATTTCACCAAAATGAATAATCACCTTAGCTACTCTGCGAGAAATTCCAATAATCGACCGTCTAACCTGCTCTTCATTGCCCGGTATAACCCGGCTTGATGAGACAAACCAGTCATCGCTTAAAAACTCGGGAAGTCTCTCCTCTCCGCCATCCAGCATCTTCTGGATAGCGGCATTTTCTTCGCCTTGCGAACCTGTGATAAAAATGACATCTGCTTCATTGTAATCACGTACCGGGAAACCGGCGCCGGCTTTATTAAGGCGGCGTTTCAGCATGGAAAAACTACCCCTCATACTGCTGCCCACCATAGCATAAGTTTTGCCAAGCCGCGTGAGCATTTTGATGATTTCCTCAATCCTCTGAAGGTTTGAGGAAATGCATGATATAAAAACTCTGCCCGGCGCTTCCCGAATAATCCCCTCCAGACTCTTCACCACCTCTTCTTCGGGAGGCGTAAATCCAGCCAAATCTGAATTGAGAGCATCAAGCAAAAGACAGTCAACGGGGTTCTTGCCCCTTACCTTCCTTAAGATATCTTCAAACCAATCTCTGCCGTCTCTCATAATTCCGTTATCTCGCACAGTTCTAAGAAATCCCCAGAACTTAAAATCAGTCAAATGAAGAATCTTTCTGCCTCCGCCGATCATTAATGGAGCGAAAGCTCCGTAAGCGGAGTGATTCAACGGAATCGGAGTAACCCTGAAATCGCCAAGCGATAATGTAGATTCACGAGAACGATTCCGTTCATTTATAATCTTCCATGGTGGGTTGTCACCCAATTGAATCCCGAGGCTATCTTGCCTCAAATATAAGAAGCTCGATGTCCATGAGGACATTATTATGCGTTCATTTTTGATTCCGCGGGCAAAAAGTTCTGCTATAGCTCCGATGTGGTCAAAATGATAGTGGGTTAGCAAAGAATAAATATCCACTCCGCGCCTCATGGCATCGTCAAGAATATCAAGTCTTTCCGGAGGAATAATGGAATTATCTCCTTTCGCAAAAACCGCCGGATCCAATCCGCAATCAACTAAGATTCCGGTTTTCCCTGTTTCAAATAAGAAAGAATTCTTTCCTACGCCTCCTACTCCGCCAAGCGGAGTAATTTTTACAGTCATCAAAAACCTCCTTTCGTATTTCCCTATTTCCTATATTAAGAACAACTTTTATATAATCTATGTAATTATATATCAAAATTTCAAATTTGTCAAATCAGCTTACCGGCAATATATCCCATGGCGAAAGAAAGCAGGGAAATTAAAATAACTCCGATAACCAGTATAATATCGACTTGACGAGACTTGATAAAGTTTTTGATATTTGCTAACATAATGGCATATGGCAAAAACTAAAAGCGCAAGTTCAACGAAAAGATTGGGAAGAGACTCCCAGCCAAAATATTTGGGAATTAAATTATCTGAAGGCCAGAAGGCAAAACCCGGAATAATTATCGTTAGACAGCGCGGCACAAAATTATTTCCCGGCAAAAACGTCAAGCGCGGAAGCGACGATACTCTTTACGCCATGAAAGAAGGCGTAATCAAATTTACCGTAAAACGCAAAAGACGTTTTGATAACTCCCAAAGATTGATTAAAATTGTTAACGTCGTTTAGCAGCTGCTTTAATAAATTCTCTAAATAAGGGGTGGGGGCTAAGAGGCCTCGATTTAAATTCGGGATGAAATTGGCAGGCTGCAAAAAATGGATGGTTTTTAAGTTCAATAATTTCCACTAAATTTCTTTCTGGGTTAAGACCTGACACAATTAACCCTTTTTTTTCAAGCTTATCTCTAAATTCATTATTTACCTCGTAGCGATGGCGGTGGCGCTCAAGAGTAGAGGTAACGCCATAAGCTTTAACGGCAATAGTATGGGGCATTATTCGGCATTTATAATCTCCCAGACGCATAGTCCCTCCATATTTCTTTTCAGACAGCAAAACTTTTTGCTCGGACATTACATCTATAACGGGGTATTTTGAATTTTTGGCAATTTCTGTCGTATGGGCACCTTTCATTTTACAAACATTTCTGGCAAATTCAATTACGGCTAACTGCAAGCCGAAGCATAGTCCCAGATAAGGAATCTTTTTCTTTCGGCAAAATTCGATTGCTTTAATTTTGCCCTCAACTCCCCTGCTGCCAAAACCTCCGGGCACAATAATGCCGTCGTAATTTTTCAACTCATTAATTGCGCGAGAACGCTTCTCGCTCCGGCGAGAAACGTTCTCGAATTGTTCCGAGGAAAGCCAGTGGATTTCCGGCTTTCTTTTGTAAAACCAAGCAGCATGCTTTACAGCTTCAATAACGGAAATGTAGGAGTCGGTCAAAACAAAATTGCCTGTTTCAAAATATTTGCCGACTATGCCAATCTTGACGGGTTTCTTAACTGTCTTAAAAATTTTTACCAGCCTATGCCAATCTTTAAAGTCGGCTCCTTTTTTCGGCCTCAAGCCAAACTTTTTTAAAATTCTATCTCCCAGCCTGTCTTTTTCAAAATTAAGGGGAACTTCATAAATTGATTTTACATCCGGCGCGGCAATAACATCCTTTTCAGAAACATTGCAAAAAATTGATATTTTTTTCTTTCTGGGGCCGTCAATTGCTATAACCGATCTGGCAATAATAATATCAGGCTGAATGCCTGCCATATTCAGCCACCTGACTGCCTGCTGCGTGGGTTTTGATTTCATTTCTCCGATAATGCTTGGCACCGGTAAATAACTTATTAAAACAAAAAGAACATCCTTGGGATTATTCAATCTCATCATTCTGGCGGCTTCCAAAAAAAGGGAGTTCTGATACTCCCCGACTGTCCCGCCGATTTCAGTCAAAACAAAATCGGCTCGGGCTAGCCTCGCCGCCTTTTTTATTCTTGAAATGACTTCTTCCGGAATATGAGGAACAACTTCAACGCATTTTCCGCAGTATTCCAAATTTCTTTCGCGGTTTATTACTGCCTGATAAACACGGCCTGTTGTGATATAATTATTAGTTGTTAAATCCTGATTGATAAATCTTTCATAATTGCCCACGTCTTGGTCGCATTCTGTTCCATCTGAAGTTACGAAAACTTCTCCATGCTCTATGGGGTTCATAGTGCCGGCATCAACATTGACATAGGGGTCGATTTTAACGGCCGTAACCTTAAAGCCTTTGCTCTGCAGAATTTTAGCAATAGATGCTGTAGCCACGCCCTTGCCAATGCCCGACATTACTCCGCCAGCTACGAAAATATATTTTGGCATTATTTCTCTTCAGTTACTATAACTTTTATTTCGGCTTCTAAATTATGTTCGAAATGAAGTTTTACCGGGAATTCGCCAATCTCTTTAATCGGATTTTCCAGGGTAATTTGAGTTTTCTTAATATCAAAACCCAATTCTTTCAATCTTTCAGAAATTTTTTGAGAATTTATTGATTCAAACAATTGGCCCTCATCTCCAACCTTGACTAAAATCACCACTTCCATGCCGTCAATAGCCGAAACATCTCCTTCGGTTTTTTTCAAATCATCCTCCGCTTTTTTCCTTAAAATTTCTTTTTGTATTTCCAGCCATTCCAAAGCCTCGTCGGTGGCAGGTTTTACCAAGCCCTTGGGAATCAAAAGATTTCTGGCGTGGCCGTCGGAGACATTTTTAACTTCATATTTTTTCCCGATTTTATCTACATCTTTGAGCAAAATTACCTTCATATGCTGTATTTTATCTTATCTCTTTTATTACTTCAATGGCTTTATCCAGCTGCGGATCCAGCTTTTTTTCAAAATCTTCGTCTGTCATTTTTACCTCAATATCGGGAATCAAACCTTCGCCATTAATTGCCGAACCATTCGGGGTCAGCCATCTGGCAACAGTTACCTTCAGAGAACCCTCTTTTAATTCTAATAATTCCTGGACAGAACCCTTGCCGAATGATTTTTCTCCAATTAATTTTATGCCGCGATTATCGCGCAAAGCGCCGGCTAAAATTTCTGAAGCAGAAGCCGACCCTTTATTTATTAAAACCACAACAGGATAAGAAAATAAATCAGCCGGCCCCCCCGCCTTATATTCCTCATTCGGCTCTTTGCCTCCGAAATCTTCAATAGTAACAATTTGGCCTTCTTTTAAAAACCAACCGGCAATATCTTGCGCCACTTCTAAATAGCCTCCGGGATTATTTCTTAAATCTAAAATTATTTTTTGAGAGGGACTCCTTAAAATCTCCAAACTAGCTTTGTTAAATGCATAACGGGCCGCTTCGGAAAATTGATACAGTTTGATATAAGCAATGGGGTATCCGATTTCGGGTCCATCTTTAATTTCCAATTTTAATGAAGGCACTTCAATAACATCCCTAATAATTTTAAAATCCTTTACTTCATCCCAGCCGTCTCTCAAAATCGTTAAATTAACTTCCTTGCCTTTGGGCCCTCGAATTAATTTTACAGCTTCTTCGGTAGACATGCCGGTAGTATTTTTGCCGTCGATTTTTATAATTTTATCTCCGGGTTTCAAACCAGCTCTTTCTGCCGGCGTCCCTTCTAGCGGAGCAATAATTGTTAATACTCTATCCTTTATGCCTATTTCCATGCCTACGCCCTGAAACTCTCCGGAAACATCTTCTTTGAAAATTTTTGTTTCTGCCGGTGGAAAAAATAAAGTGTAATCGTCTTTTAATGAAGCAGTCAGCCCGGATATGGCCCCATAGAGCATTTTTTTATAATCAATCTCTGAAGAATCAACATATTTTTCTTCAAGCTTGCGCCACGCTTCCCAAAATAACGAAAAGTCAAGCCTTTCTGGTTTGCCAAAATCTTCATTGAGTATGCCATCGGGAGCTGTAACAGGAATTTGACTTTTGCCAAAATAAAATCCTATTCCAAAAACAAGAGAAAGAATTAAAACAAAAAAAATGACTAAGAGAAATTTTCTAATAGAGTGCGCCATTCCCCTATTGTAGCAAAGCTATGCGGGAAGTTCAACATAAAATACAGAACCCCTATTTTCTTCTGACTCGAACCAAATTTTCCCATTGAGTAATTTCACCATTTCTCTAACGATATACAAGCCTAAGCCGGTGCCGGCAGGTCTAAAATTAACTGCATTTGACGCTCTGGCAAATTTTTTAAAAATGCGGCTCTGCTCTTCCTTGGGAATGCCAATACCGTTATCTTTAACCGTTAAAATTATGGAATTATCTTTCTTTTCCAGCTGTATTGCAACCTCTCCTCCGGGCTTGGTATAATCTAAAGCATTGCTCGCCAAACTTCGCAAAATATTCTCAAAGGCATTTTTATCTGTTTTGAATTCTAATGATTCTGGATGATTTGTAAAATCGAGAGTTATTATTTTCTTTTTGCAAACCGATTGCATTCCATCTATGTAACCTTCGATGAATTCTACCAAATCAAAAGATTCCGTGGATATTTTAAATGCCCCGGATTCAATGCGCGAAATTGAAAGAAGTAATTTTGTCAACTCGTCCAAATGCTTGGCAGCGCGGAAAACATTATTAAAATATTTTTTTTCTTCTTGGGTGATCTTCACTTTTTTAAAAAAATCCTCGAGCGTCCATTGTATGGCAACGATCGGAGACCGCAACTGGTGGGAAGCCAGTGAAATAAACTCGCTCTTTGCCTTATCGATATCTTCTAATCGTTCATTAAAATAAAACTCTATGACATTAAAAAATAAAACTAAGCCCAATAAAATTGCAAACACAGCCAACTCGATTCCTTGGTGATTGGCGACAATTGATCTTACTCTGGTAAGAGCAGACGAGTTTAATTCTTCGATAAAGCCATCCCGCTCGTTCATGCGCAGAGTAATAAATTGCGCTATTTGGCGATTTTTTTCAGAAATAATGTTTGGTGCAGTTCCATTACTAAACTGCGACTGCAATATATCAAGGTATTTTTGAATTTCTATAGTTTTTGCGCTGATCATCCTAAATTTTTCTTGCGTTTTTGAATTTGTGTTTGAAACAAGCTGCTGGTTTATGCTGGCTAAAATATGCGACTGGATAATTTCGTGCTGATTCAAACTTCGCCGCGTAGGATTGAATATAAATTCATTGATCAAAAAACGATCTTTAACCAATAGGCTGCGCAATTCACTAATTGCGTTATATCTTCCATAAGCTTGACCCAACATAAAAGCTTCTGATACCAAAAGTGTTCCTGCGATAAATATGGAGGAAATAATAAAAATATTCAAAAAAAATATAATTTTCTGTATTTTTATTTTCATAGGTTTAATGAATAACCTGCAGCGCTTCCGGTTTTACTGCCTCTAGGGCATCTAAGTAAAGATAATCAAAATAATCAGGAATTACCTTCCCGTCTATTAATCCTTTTGCCCTTGCCCATTTGGCTTCTTCATCTAAAATAATTAAAGTATTCTGGTCTAAAAATAATCGAAGAGTATAAGCATCCCAAATAGCAGCAACCGTCCTCCTGTCGAATTTTGTGCGCTCTGATACGATGCTTATAGCTGTTTCTTTGTTTTCCCCTATAAATGCGTTTGCCTTATCAATTGCTTTCAAAAACTTTTTTAAGGCATCGGGGTGGCTGCTTGTAAAATCATTTCTGGCAACAAAATAAAGATCCTCTCGCAACAAACCGGGATTAGGCAACAAGGTGGCATTTTGGCCCAAGACTTCTCTAGCGTTAAAAATATGCGGCTCCCAAGCGGAAATCGCATCGACTTTTCCCTCTATTAGGCCTTGGACTAACTTATCTATCGCAAAATCAACCACTTCAATATCTGAATTTGGAATACCATTTTGAGTTAAAAATATGTCTAAAAAGAAATGCGCGGTTGTGCCTTTGGGAACCCCCACCTTTTTATTTTTTAAATCCGCGGGTGTTTCTATCCCGCGGTCTCTGCGGCCTAAAATATTAATGCTGGAGTAAGAATGTGTTATTCCGGCTATAATCGCATAATCATTCCTGCTAAAACTGGTGAACATCAATGGCGTTTGGGTAACTGTAACCATATTAAGATTACCTTCTTCCAGCATTGCCATCAGGGCAGTTCGCCCAGAAGCAAACCCCTGTATTTGCACATCGAGCCCCTGTTCTTTAAAATAACCCTGGTTTTCAGCTATCCAAACCGCGGAAGTCCGCATATTTAGTTCTGCGCCTAAAGATATCTTCTCAATTGGGCCGGTGTAGGAAATTTCTTTAGTCTTTCGGAGCAGCAACCATAAAATAGCGCCTGCAAGCAAAGCTGCGGCAATTGCCAATCCGATGATAATTGTATATTTTTTCATTTATTGAGAGCTTCAATTGCTTTCTTAATGCTTTTGTCTAATTCAGCGTAAAACTCCAGATAAAGATTTTGGCTCTTTTCTCTTTCTTCGGTTAGCTCATCTTGAAACTTCTTTCGTTCTTCAGACAATCTATTGGTCTGGGTATTCATGTCGCTTAAAAGCCCCCTCAAAAACATAATGGCCGTAATAAGCAAAACTACCCAAAGCCAGTTCATCGCTTTTTCCTGTAAATCTGCGAAATGAATTTTTCCCCGCCTGCCGGCAGGCAGGTTTTTTTTACGTTTTTTCATATTGGTATAAAAAAGCATCGCAAAGACGATACCCCTATCGCCTTTACGATGCTCTTCTATCTTTAGAATAGCAAAACCAGCAGTTAGGTCAATTTGCTATTTTTATTAAAAATATGAGTAAACTGCCTTAATTATGCACATTTTATTCACAAAAAAGCTCGCCTCCACCCTTTCAGGCTTCGGCGGGCAAAGCGAGAGATAAGGCGGCGATAGGATTTTGAGCATCGCCTTTTCCCCCGCTAAGTTTATTATAGCACAAAAACTAAAACGAAAGAGGTCCGATCTCCCGTCATATTTGTCGGGAGGTCGGACCTCAAAATACAAAAGACAGAAGGAAATGAATGTCGTGAAATACTTATGCATTTGAGCCCACTTCGTTTTTCCACCAAGCTTGGATTTAATCCTATCGCTAACTCTTTGACAAGCTTAGGGAAACCCTTCGCTTATCTTAGAATATATGCTCAAGGAAGAAAAATGAAATGAGAGATCTCTGTCGTATCTCGACACTCACTCCCTTCTGTCTTTGCGCTGTGCGCACCCAAGTATTATTTTAATCCGCCAAACAATGTCGTCAAGCCCCCAGAATTAGGCAGTTATCCACAGGGTACAAGACTGTACCCTGCAAGCACCTCTTTATCGCAGCGGAACGATTTCTTTGGGCTGGCTAGTATTTTTATACAATTCCGGGTCAATTATTCTTTTAAAGCAGGTTCTTTCGGCTTCGTGCTCCCAATTTTGCTGAAATGAATCGCGGGGATTATAGTATGCCGCTCCCCTGCCCCTGCTTAAAGTTTTAAATGCGGCGCATAGCTCAAATGAAAGATTGCCAATAATATTGTACTCATACGCTATATTCGACTCGGGATCCTTGGGCGCAATAAACCCGGAAATGCTATCTTCCAAGCCATTCAATTCTTGGGGAAGGGATTCTTTCATGACCCAGTAATTTATAATCTGGCTCTGCAATATTTGGAGATGGCTTATCCTTTGCTCGTCAAATTTTATTCTTCTTTGTTCCGCAGGAGTTCCCATTATGAAAAAACCCGCGGCAATGCTTGCTAAAACAATGAAAGAAGCTGCAAAAGAAAGTTTTTTGGGAGTTCTTGATTTTTCAGCGTCCTTTCTTTTAGAGTCCCAAATGTGGTATCCGAAAACCGCTAAGCCCACCAGCAGCACGACTAAAACTTTCGAGAGAAAAGGCGGGGTCAGCTCTCCCCCCAAGAAACGGTTAACGAAAATAATAAGGTCGACAATAATGGTTATTGCCGATATAAAAAGAGTAAAATAAACAAGCCATTTCCTTAATCTGAATTCGCGCTTTGCCGGATTTTCTTTAAGGTCTTTTCCTAATAGCCACGAAGTCAATAAATATGCGGGGAAAGCTATTATGAGTATAGAAGTAAACGTTCTGACGGCATTAGCTGTTCCCGCATAATAAAAACTAAGCTGGTCCGGAAAAAGAGCGCTTATATATTGGATATAAAGATTAATAAAACTAACAATGCTTAAATAAAAAGTCAGGATATTCAAAAGATGCAAAAAAACATCTTTCGGCAAATTTTTCGCAATTACTTTTTTAACCATAATTAAAATATATCAGATTTTACTTTCGGCGGCAAATTCGTTTAGGTAGCTAAGTATTAATGGGTGTCGGACTCCCATTACGCGGCTGATATCTGTTGCACCACCAGGTGGTGCAACATCCAAAAATTTTCGGAGTAGCTAAAATTTTTGATTTTCTTTCCCTTATCTTGTCGGGAACTGTTAGACGTCCGACGTCTAACAATCGTTTATTGTTTTCAAAAAAAATACACCGGTTGAACCGGTGTATTCTGAATTCTGATGGACCCGAGCGGATTCGGACCGCTGACCTCTTCATTGTCCCGATATTTTTGGTGGACCAAGCGGGATTCGAACCCACGACCCCCTCATTGCAAATGAGGTGCTCTGCCGCTGAGCTATTGGCCCACCAAAATTATCGAGGATTCTCGATTCCGACCGAAGTCGGAATCGGAACAAATGAAGCGCTCTACCAGCTAAGCTACGGGCCCTTCTTTTGGAGTTTCAGTAATTGGAGCGGTTGATGCTGCGGCGGCTGGTTGTTCGGCTGGAGAAGTCGCCGCTGGAGTTGCAGGAGCGACGGCTGCGACAGAAACAGCAGAAGCAGGGGCCTCTGTCGGCTTTTTTGACTTTTTATGGACAGCGATTTTTTTGCCTTGTAAAATCCCTTCTTTTACGAATAGGTTATAAGCCGTGAGAGACGGCTGAGCTCCTTTGGACACCCAGTATTGTATTCTTTCTTTATTTAAATTCCTCTCTTTGGTTACTGGATTATAAAAACCAACCTGCTCCGTAAAACGGCCGGCTCTGGGCGGTCTTCTTTTATCCGTGACAACTATCTTAAAAGACGGCTGATTTTTTTTGCCTACTCTAAAAAATCTTATTATCAACATAATAATATAGAATATTATACACCTACCACTTTTTTATTTCAAGGGCTCTTTTTGCCGCATCTTCTTCTGCTTCTTGCTTGGAAGAACCTTCTCCGTCTGCCACCAGCTCTTGTCCCAAAAAAACACCGATAGTAAAATGTCTGGCGTGATCGGGCCCCCACTCTTTTAAAACTTTGTAAGTTGGGGTAATGCCGACTTTTTCCTGGGCTTCTTCCTGAAAACGCGATTTTGCATCTTTATATACCTGACTCTCAATAATCGATGGCAACTCACTTATCACATACTTTTTAATAAATTTCTGACAAACTGAATAGCCCTGATCAAGATATAAACTGCCCACAAACGCCTCAAAAGTATTGGCTAAAATAAACTGGCGGGCTTTTCCTGTTTCTTTAGCTTCGCCTCTGCTTAATAAAAGGAAATCATTAAATTCTAAATCTTGGGCGATTCTAGAAAGAATTTTAGCATTAACTAAGGCCGCGCGCCACGACGTCAGCTCTCCTTCTGGTTTTTTGGGATATTCTTTAAAAAGATATTCTGTTACGGCAAGCTCTATAACAGCATCGCCGAGAAACTCCAATCTCTCATTGTGGAAATACGCAAACTTCGGATTCTCATTCAGATAAGACCTGTGGGTGAAAGCTTGAGTCAATAATCCCTTATTTTTAAACTTAATCTTGAATTTTTTTTCTAAAAGTTCGAAATTTTTCATTTATCTTTAACGCCCGGTGTTTCTCCGTCAACACCAGGCGTTGACGCGGCTTCGGGATTAACTTCTTTATAAACCGTACCTAAAACGCCATTTATGAATTTTCCAGAGCTCTCTCCGCCGAATGTCTTAGCCAATTCAATGGCTTCGTTAATGGCCACCTTTGGAGGAACCTCTTCTTTGTTGGCATATAAAAGTTCATAAAGGCCTATTCTTAAAACATTTCTATCAACAATAGTTATTTGTTCCAAAGGCCACTCCGGAGCAGATTTCTCAATAATTTTATCGATCTGCGGCATATGCTCCATGACCCCTTTAATTATTTGCCAAACAAAAGTGAGGTCTTCCAGGCCGGGACCAAATTCTTGGATATTCTTTTCCACAATTTTATCCAAAGAATCGGGCTTCTTGCCGTTAAAGTCCCATTCATATAAAGATTGCATTACGATTGATCTTGAAAGATGTCTACTCGCCATGAGGTTTAATCTCCTTTTCTTTTTGTTTTCTTTCTTTCTTAGTCAATTTTTTCATCACATCAATTATCAAAGTTCCCTTGTAATAGCCGCAATTTTGGCAAACAGTGTGCGGCAAGACTGGTTTCGCGCATTTTGGACACTTAGTTAAAGCCGCTCCTTTTATAAAAAGATGCATTCTTCTATTTGCCTGGCGAGATTTAGTTTTACGCTGTTTTGGCACTCCACCCATATGTTTATATATTAAAGCTTTTCCTGTGGATTTGGCAAGGGCCGTACAACTTCAACATCTCATAATGCAATTTTGTGCCGTAGCCCTTATGCAAGTCAAGTCTATACTCGGGGTATTTTTTATGATAGCGCATCATTATTCTGTCTCTAGTTACTTTAGCAATAATCGAAGCCGCAGCGCAGGAAAAAACTTTTTCATCGGCTTTAATAATTGATTTTTGAGGAATCGGCAAATCTAGCTCCATCTTCCCGTCTAAAATAAGAAAATCAGCTTTTATTTTTTTGAGAGCTTTTACCATCGCCAGTTTTGTTGCTTCCAAAATATTAATTTTATCTATAATTTTTTCAGAAACAATTCCAATCCCCCATTTTATGGCCGGATGTTTTGTTAAAATTTTATAAAAATATTCTCTTTGTTTTGCTGAAAGCTGTTTAGAGTCTCGGATATTTGGGAGAACGCTTCTCCTGCGGAGAAACGTTCTCCAGTCATTTATTATCACCGCGCCGGCCACCACCGGACCGCAAAGCGGCCCGCGGCCAGCCTCGTCTAAACCCACCACTCTTTTAAATCCTTTTTTCCATAACTTCTTTTCCACTTGAAGTGTCGGTCGCAACATATTATAGTATTCTAATACTAATATGAAATTTACGCACTTACACGTGCATAGCCATTACAGTTTGCTCGACGGTCTGCCGAAGATCGACGAGCTTTTAAATTACGTAAAAGAATTGGGAATGGATTCTGTGGCTTTAACCGATCACGGAGTTTTATACGGCGCTGTGGAATTTTACAAAAAAGCAAAAGAGTTGGGAATAAAACCGATAATCGGCGCGGAACTTTACTTGGCTTTTGAAGGAATGCATCAAGAAAGACCGGGCATTGACGACAAAAAATATCACCTAATTCTTTTGGTAAAAAATGAAGAGGGCTATAAGAATTTGGTAAAACTTATTACCAAAGCCCACCTTGAAGGATTTTACTATAAACCACGGATTGATGAAGAGCTTTTGGCAAAACACAGCCAAGGGTTAATTGCCATGTCCGCTTGCCTGCAGGGAAGAATTCCCCGGTTAATTATGGCAAAGAAAATAAAAGAAGCCGAGGAACTTTGTTTAAAATATCAGCAAATTTTCGGCAAAGATAATTTTTATCTGGAACTCCAGCATCATCCGAAAATTCCCGAACAGCAGAAAGTTAATGATACTCTAATCGCTTTTTCCAAAAAATTGGACATTCCCTTAGTGGCGACCTGCGACTCACACTACTTAAGGCCGGAGGATACCGATGCCCAGGATATTTTAATGCTTATAAATACCGGCGCCGATCCCAACGATCCGGAAAGATTAAGCATGAAAAACGAAGACTTTTCCCTGAAATCGCCAGACGCTATGGCGGAGGCTTTCAAGGATGTTCCCGAAGCCATCGAAAACACTCAAAAAATAAAAGAAATGTGCAATTTTGGTTTTGAATTAGGAAAAGCCAAGCTCCCCTCTTTCGATTTGCCCGAAAACAAAACACCGGACGATTATATCAAGAATCTTTGCTTGCAAAGATTGGAAAATAAATATCCAAAACCGACTGAAGGAATTATGAAACGGCTGGAATACGAACTCCAAATAATAAAACAAACCGGCTTTGCTCCTTATTTTTTAATTGTTCAGGATTTTGTCAATTGGGCAAAAGAAAACAGGATCGTTGTTGGCCCGGGCAGGGGCTCGGCCGCGGGCTCCCTCGTTTCTTATGTTTTAAATATTACCAACGTTGACCCTTTAAAATACGATCTTTTGTTTGAAAGATTTTTAAATCCCGAAAGGGCAGCCGGCCTTCCCGATATTGACCTTGATTTCGCCGACAGGAGAAGAAACGAAGTTATAGAGTATGTTGCCCAAAAATACGGCAGAGATAAAGTTGCTCAAATAATCACTTTCGGGACTATGGCTGCCAGAGCTGTTATCAGAGATGTCGGAAGAGCTCTTGGCTATACCTACAGCTACTGCGACCAAATGGCCAAAATGATCCCCTTTGGTTTTACTTTGGATCAAACCATCGGCCAAATTACCGAATTCCGCGCATTATACGAATCTGATGCGCAAGCGCAAAAATTGATTGATTTGGCAAAAAAACTGGAAGGCGTTGCCCGCCATGCCTCCACTCATGCCTGCGGAGTAGTTATTTCAAAAGAACCTTTGGAGAATATTGTGCCCCTGCAGCACCCCACACAGGACGACAAAGCTATCGTTACTCAATATGAAATGCACGCCATCGAAGATCTTGGTCTTTTAAAAATGGATTTTCTAGGATTAAAAAATTTAACGATTATCGAAGATACTTTAGCGCGAATCTATAAAGTTCATAATAAATCAATTGACATAGAACATCTTCCCATGGACGATAAGGAGGTTTACAAAATTTTACAGCGCGGCGATACGGTATCGGTTTTCCAGTTAGAATCCGGAGGAATGCAAAGGTATTTAAAACAATTAAAACCCACGGAGTTTGAAGACATTATTGCTATGGTTGCTTTATACAGGCCGGGGCCCATGGAATTTATACCCGACTATATCGCCAGAAAACACGGCAAGGAAAAAATTGAATATTTGCATCCAAAGTTAAAGCCGATTCTGGAAAAAACGCAAGGCATTTGCATATATCAGGAGCAGCTCATGCAAATTGCCAGAGATATGGCCGGCTTTACTATGGGAGAAGCGGATTTCTTAAGGAAAGCTGTGGGTAAAAAAATAGAATCTTTATTGATGGCCCAAAAAGAAAAACTGATTCAAGGAATGATTAAGAATGGCATTGATAAGGCAATCGCCGAGGAAATTTGGGAATGGATTTTGCCATTCGCTCATTATGGTTTCAACAGGTCGCACTCCGCTTCTTACGCCACTATTGCCTACCAGACCGCTTGGCTAAAAACACATTATCCTGTTGAATTTATGTCAGCTGTTTTAACTTCAGAAAAAGCTGATATCGAAAGAATTGCCGTCTTGATAGAAGAGTGCAAAAAAATGAAAATTGAAGTTTTGCCTCCGGATATCAATGAAAGCTTTATGAATTTCAGCGTAGTGCCGCAAAAAAACCAAATAAGGTTCGGACTTTTGGCTATTAAAAATGTTGGCGAAAAAGTCGTGGAAGCTATTTTAACGGAAAGAAAAACTGGAGGGGCATACCTTTCTATTGATAACTTTGTTTCCAGGGTTAATTCTAAAGATTTAAATAAAAAATCGCTGGAAAGCTTAATCAAAGCCGGAGCTTTCGATAAGTTAGCTGAAAGAAACCAGCTTTTACAAAATATGGAAACACTTTTAGAGCACGCCAGACAGTCGCAGAAAAATAAAACAAACGGCCAAAAGGGTTTATTTGACTCGGCTCCTCAAACCATACGCGGGATAAAACTGCTGGCGGCAGCTCCCTCGCTGGAATTAGAAAAACTAAAATGGGAAAAAGAACTGCTCGGACTTTACGTCTCCGGGCATCCTCTTAGAAATTATAGAAAACTTTTTGAACAAAAATGCCTGCCAATCATTGATGTTTCCCAAGACTTGGCAGGAAGAGTGGTCAGAATAGGCGGCATTATTTCCACTATTAAAAAAATTATCACCAAAAAAGGCCAGCCTATGCTTTTTGTTAATTTGGAAGATGAAGCCAGCCGCATCGAGTTAGTCGTATTCCCGTCAACTTTAGAAAATTATCCTGCTGTATTTCAGGAAAACAAAATCGTCTTTGTTTCCGGCAAAGTTGATATGCGCGACAATGTCCCAAAAATCATCTGCAACACCATAGAAGAAATCGTGGAGGAATAAAAAAACAAGAACTCGCCAGATTCGAACTGACGAGCTTGGAGGGGGAACCGGGACGGCGCTATTTCTTATTGTCGCCACGGGGGCATTTCTCGCAGGCAATAGCGCCGAACTGCTGGATCCTGGGGCACAGGGAAAACGTGCAATATGCTGGTTGGGTTGGCTGATCACTCGGTTTAATCACGGTGGCAGTTGACATGGCTCCTCCTTTTTATTTTTTTATTTTCTGTCAAGACTGGAAGTGCTCCCATCCCGCTTTTGTATTCCTTAAAAAAGAGGACAATGACGGGACGAAAGCGCTTCCAGCCTCGCTTATGATAGGAAGTCGGACATCCTATCATGTTTCATCGCGGCGAAATGAACACCATTATTAGTTCTTAATCAGTTAATTTTTGGTTATCAGACACTAAATCGATGTCCATTTCGCCGCCATGAAAGCTACATTCCCCGCCAGAGATTACTAATTAATAATCTCTGGCAGAGGGGCAAGACTTACGTCTTCCCCCTTCTTCGTCGCATTAAAAATGAATAGAGAGTACGGCGAGATGAGGCTCCTGAAGAGTGCCAACTGCACTCAAGGGAGGGTCAGACTAATTGCCTCCACCGCATTAACCAGTTTAACTCACCCCCGCACCTTGGGCAAAACTTCAGCTCCATCTAGTCGCCTCCATTTGCTTATTTTTCAAATACAGCTATTTTCCCCTTGAGAAATCATTAATTGCTTAACAATCTCTCAAGGGGAGGAGGTTGGAGTTATGACTTGATACCAACCTCCTTTCCGTAGAACTTTATGAGCAACTCACCTATCAGCTCAGAAAGCCCTATGATTAACTGGTTCAGGGCTGCGTTTATTTCTCTCCTCTCCCTTAGTTCTTTGTTGATGCGCCTCGTCAGCCTCGTCATACGAATGTTATGAAGAATGATCATAGCGTTTAGGCATACCCCCGTAAGAATAACCATGATAATCATTTTTCTCTCCTTTTTTATTTTTTTCCCTATACTCTTCTCTTACACTTATACCGTAGCATATTTTTATAAATTTGTCAATAGTTGTTAACAATCCCAAGAACTGGTATAATAAAAGTTGATGTCTGCTAAAATCGAAACTATCCGCCATTCTTTGGCCCATATAATGGCTTACGCAGTGCAGGAGTTATATCCCGGCGCCAAATTTGGCATTGGGCCCGCCATTGAAAACGGCTTTTATTACGATTTCGAATTATCCGTTCCCCTAGCGCCGGAAGACCTGCTGAAAATAGAGAAAAAAATGCGCGAACTGCTGGCGCAAAACATTGTTTTCAAAAAACAAAAACTGACGAGAACCGTTCTCGTCAGGATGTTCAAAAAACAACCGTATAAGCTAGAGCTGCTAAAGGAAATTAAGCAGCCGACTATATACGAATCAGGAACGTTTGTTGATTTGTGTTCGGGGCCGCATGTTAAATCAACAAAAGAGATAACCCCCGATGCTTTTAAGCTGACGAAAATTGCCGGAGCTTATTGGAAGGGCTCTGAAAAAAATAAAATGCTGACCAGAATATACGGGGTAGCTTTTGCAATAAAAAAAGAACTGGAGGATTTTCTCAAAATACAGGAAGAAGCTGAAAAAAGAGACCATAGGATTATAGGAAAAAATTTAGATTTATTTGTTTTTTCCGATTTAGTCGGCAAGGGCCTCCCCTTGTTTACCGAAAAGGGATCTATCATTAGAAGGGAACTGGAACGTTTTGTAGTCGATGAAGAAATAAAAAGAGGCTATAAGCACGTTTATACTCCAGAATTAGCCAAAGTGGAACTGTATAAAACGTCGGGGCATTATCCGTATTACAAAGATTCAATGTATCCTGTCATGAAAATTGACGAGGAAGAGCTGATTTTAAGACCTATGACCTGCCCTCATCATTTTCAGCTGTATGCTTCAAAACCAAGGTCATATAAAGAATTGCCCTTTAGGATTGCCGAATTAGCCAAGCAATTTCGATACGAAAAATCGGGCGAATTGACCGGCCTAATCAGGGTACGATCTTTCTGTTTAGCCGATGCCCATATTATCTGCCAAAAAGAAAAGGCTATGGACGAAATCAATGGAGTTTTAGATTTAATCGAATATATGGCTTTAAAATTAGGGCTGAAAGCCGGCGTAAATTATCGCTATAGATTATCCTTAGGCGACAGAAAAGACTCTAAAAAATATTTTAAAGATAACGAGGCCTGGAATTTTGCCGAGGGAGTTTTAAGAAACGTTCTTACCAAAAGAGGCAAAGATAACTTTTTTGAAGCTCAAAAAGAGGCTGCTTTTTACGGCCCGAAAATCGACATTCAAATGAAAAACTTCGCCGGGAAAGAAGACACTGCCTTTACCATACAGTACGATTTTGTTATGCCCAAAAGATTCAAACTTAGCTATATTGATCAAGATGGCAAGGAAAAAGAGCCGATTGTCATACACCGCTCTTCAATCGGCGCCATAGAAAGAACCATGGCTTTTCTTCTGGAACACTATGCGGGAGCCTTACCTTTATGGCTATCACCGGTTCAATGCATGATCATTCCCATAGCCGACAGACATAATCAATATGCGGAAAAAATTAGAGATGAGCTTAACTTCCTTAGAATTGAGATAAATAATGGAAATGAAACTGTTTCTAAAAGAATCAGAGAAGGCGAACTTCAAAAAGTCCCCTACCTCATAGTCGTGGGCGACAAGGAAGCTGAATCTGGCAAAATAAGCGTTAGAGAAAGGGGAAGGGGCGATATTGGAGCTATGGAGTTGAGTAAATTCACAGAAAAAGTTAAAATGGAAAAAGATGCCTGAAATATCTCAAGCAACAAAAAAACTCATATCCGGCTATAAAAATTGGTACAGCTCCTCCAGAATTAAGGAAGGAATTCCCACAATCCACGTCGATGAAGTGGTGAGCAGGGTTGCCACTTTTTATGAAAAAATGCGAGGTATTGTTGACTGGCGGGAAGAGCACCTCTTGAGAAAAACTGCCATAGAAAGGGTTTTAAAAAGGCGGTTATTTTTAAGAAGAAAAGGCAAAGAGATTTCAGAACCATTTGTCAATGAATTAATCAGAGGCGGACACTTTCTTAATGATGCCATTCCTGAAACAAAAATAGCCGAAATTCAAAAGTCAATCGATAAGTACACTTATATTTTAGATAATCTAGACAGTATTCCGTCTTCGTCAAATAAAAAGGGGCATATGCAGCTTCATGACTGGGTTTTAGGAATTGCTGCTTGCGAAATAGAAGAAATTTTAGCTCCGCCTATCAGAGAAACTGCTTTAATGGGTTTTATGCTCGAACTGATGCGGGAAAGAATCGAATCAAAAATCAGCCAGGAAGAAAAAAATACTCAAATTTACATTGCAATTCAAAAAGCTCTTTTTAAGTTTGATGTTCCGCTTATAAGTTATAACCTTTTAAAGACTTGGCTGCCCGATTGGCGCAACCTTCCTTCAGAAAAATTTGAACAAATAGCAAAAAATATTTATTTTACTTGGGAAAAGGTGGAAAACAGCCTTCGCCACCCTCTTACTGAAAAATTCTATGCTATTTGCGAAAGATACGATACGGCTTACTTAATATTGGGCGATATTATTTCTGCAGAACCATCGGAAATAGAAAATATTTTAAGTAATCCCGAAGTTTTAGAAAACAAAATCAAAGCTGTTTATAAAGAAAGATTAAAAAAAGTTAAGGGCAGTTTGAAAAGAGCTGCTTTTTACAGCACTCTTTCCATATTATTATCTAAAATGCTGATAGCTTTTGCGATTGAAGTGCCTTTCGATAAATATGTCACGGGCGCCTTTGATTATTTCAATATGGGAATAAATATCTTGATTCCTCCGCTTCTGATGGTTTTTTTGGTTATTTCCATTAAACCCCCTTCAAGGCAAAATGAACAATTGGTTGTAATGGAAATAATGAAAATAGCCTATGAAAGAGAAGGGAAAGATATTTATGAAATCAGAACAGCGCCCAAAAGAGGACTTATTTTAAATTCAATTATGGTGCTTATTTACCTCCTTAGCTTTATCGCCTCTTTCGGTTTGATCGTCTGGGGCTTGCGAAAATTAAATTTCAGCCCGATTTCTATTATTATTTTTCTAATGTTCACTTCTTTAATATCTTTTGCCGGTATAAAAATCCGCCAAAGGGCGAGAGAGCTTAAGATGGAAAAAGATAAAGAGAGCTTCCTGCAAACCTTTATTGATCTTTTCTCTTTGCCGATAATCCAGGTCGGCAAATGGCTTTCCAGCCAATGGCAGAAATATAACGCGGTAGCTGTTTTGTTAAATTCCCTGCTCGATATGCCATTTCAGGTATTTTTGGAATTTCTAGAACAATGGAGATCGTTTTTAAGGGAAAAGAAAGAAGAAATACACTAAACTGCGGCCTTGAAAAAGCCGCTTTTTTATTGTAAAATGCTTGATATGAAGAAATATCATATCATTACATTCGGCTGCCAGATGAATAAATCTGATTCAGAGAAAATTGCTGCCGATTTGGAATACAAGGGCTATAAATTAACATTAAAAATAAGCGAGGCCGATTTGGTCATGGTTAATATGTGCTCGGTAAGGCAATCTGCCGTTGATCGGGTTATCGGCTTGACGCCAAAATTCAAAAATTTAAAAGCTAAGAAAATTTTAACCGGCTGTATTTTAAAAAAAGACAGGGGGAAATTCCAAAAAATCTTTGACGACGTACAATTCAAACCATGGTCTCAATCTTACGTCAAGTCAAAATATATTCCCAT
This sequence comes from Candidatus Nealsoniibacteriota bacterium, assembly GCA_016188865.1. Taxonomy (GTDB): domain Bacteria; phylum Patescibacteriota; class Minisyncoccia; order Minisyncoccales; family MHMH01; genus JACPGX01. Next base: position 170,927 of record JACPGX010000005.1, on the reverse strand, counting down.
ATCTAACGGTTGCAATAACTTTTGCACTTATTGCGTAGTTCCCCATACTCGTGGGCCTTTGGTTTGCCGCAACCACAAAGAAATCTTAAACGAAGTAAAAAACGCGGTTAAAAACGGCATTAAAGAAATATGGCTATTAGGACAAAACGTCAACGACTACAAATCAGACCGGATTAACTTTGCAAAACTGCTGAATATGATTAACAAAATTCCTGGAGATTTTCAAATAAGATTTACCAGCCCGAATCCTGCAGATTTTACGGATGAATTAATTGAAACTATGGCGAAATGCAGGAAGGTGGCAAAATTTCTTAATTTGCCGGTACAGTCAGGGGATAACGAAATCTTAAAAAAAATGAACAGGCGCTACACCATTAAGCAGTACAAGGATTTAATTAAGAAAATACAAGACAAAATGCCCGATATAAACCTATCTACTGATGCAATAGTCGGATTCCCCGGAGAAACAAAAAAGCAATTCGGAAATACCGTTAAATTATTCAAGGAACTTTGTTTTAACATAGCTTATATCTCCAAATACTCTCCAAGGACCGGCACCGCCGCATTTCTTATAAAAGACGACGTTCCTTTCAAGGAAAAAAAACGAAGAGAAATGGTTTTAATGAGTATGGTTAAGCCCTTCGACGCGGGTCTTCGACTGAGCTCAGCCGAAGGTCCTCAGGGCAAGCAAAAAGGCTGATTTCTCAGCCTTTGTAATTTCTTTTAGTCGTATTCTTCAGCCGGACTAGGATCGCCCAATGTATCGCTCAGTATTGTTCTATACGGCAAACCCTTTTGCCTTCTGAACGCCATCAATCGTGCCGGACTCATAAACTCAATATTTTCTGGGGTTAATTCGTGATCCAAGCCATTTAGTCCAAATTTATCGACTATAGCCTGGAACCCGAGTTTTCCCACATGACCTCCGTCTTCGTCTTCTTTGTGCCACTGGAAATCGCTCCTCCACGATCTTACCCAGCGGCCCTTAGCCCAACAATCCCAGTCCACTGCGCAGATATTATCGGGGTGCTCCGGATGATTGTACTCTACGCTGAAATAACACCTTCCCATCTATCCTCCTTAAAACTTTGTTTCTAATATATATATTAAACAATTTATATAAAAATGTCAATAGCTCAAAAAATCATCGTTATTTTAGGGCAAACAGCTTCCGGAAAATCTGGATTAGCCGTCAAGCTCGCTAAAAAATTCAATGGCGAGATTATTTCAGCTGATTCAAGGCAGGTTTACAAAGGCATGGATATCGGCACAGGCAAAATCAGCAAAAGAGAAAAGCAAGGCATCCTTCACCATCTTTTAGACGTCGCTTCTCCTAAAAGAAGATTTACAGTAGCTGAATATAAAAAAATGGCGCTGGCGGCAATAAATAAAATATTCAAAAAAAACAAAATTCCCATTCTTTGCGGCGGAACTGGTTTTTATATCCAAGCAGTGGTAGATGGCATCGCAATCCCCGAAGTAAAACCTGATTTACTATTGAGGTCGGGCCTCAATAGTTTAAACACTGAAGCGTTATTTGAAAAGATAAAAAAGCTTGATCCGAGAAGGGCTAACACTATTGATAGATATAACCGCAGAAGGCTAATCAGGGCCATAGAAATTGCAAAAAAAATAGGAGTTGTCCCTGTTTTGCAGAAAAATCCACTGCCCTATCCCGTATTAATGATTGGAATTAAAAAATCTCCTGAAGAGTTAAAAAAATTAATAAAAAAACGCCTGCTTAAAAGGCTTAAACAAGGCATGATTGCCGAAGTTAAAAAACTGCGCCAGTCGGGCGTTTCTTGGAAACAGCTGGAAGAATTCGGCTTAGAATACCGCTGGCTCGCGCGATATTTGCAATCAAAACTGACGAGAACGGTTCTCGTTAGTTTATTGCAAAAAGATATTGAGCATTTTGCCAAACGCCAAATGACTTGGTTCAAAAGAGATAATCGCATTTATTGGGTGAAAAACTACAAAGAAGCTAAAAGTTTAGCTCAAAAATTTATAAACAAATAAGGGGAGAAGATCTTAGCGATCTCTCCCCTTTTTGTTCGCCGACCCTACTGATTGGATTTGATCTCAATGGTCGGGGTCGTGGTCGAACCACTGGCGTTGCAAACGAACGCCAGGCGGCTCATGCGGATCCTCCGTAGTCTGTCCAAGGCTTGGACGGGAAAGTTTTCTCGGATTTTCATAACGCCTCCTTTTTATTTTATACTTAAATTATACAGCATTATTTCAGTTTTGTCAAGAGTATTTGGCGGACTTTCTCCGGGTTGGCTTTGCCGCGGGTTTTAGCCATTGCTTGACCGACTAAGAATTGCAAGGCGTTTTCTTTGCCTTTTTTAAAATCTTCCACAGGATTTGGATTTTGAGAAATAATTTCTTCCACTATTTTACCCAGTTCTGACTCATCGCTAATCTGAACCAGCCCTCTTTCCTGAATAATATGCGATGGTTCTGCTCCGCTGGAAAACATCTCGGCCAAAACTTCCTTGGCCAATTTGCTGGATAATTTTCCGTTTCCGATGAATCTAATAAAGTCGGCGAAATTCTCTGGAGTAATCCTGAAATTTTCATCGGTAATTGAGGCTCTTTTCAATAAGCCATGAAGATCGGTAAGAATGTAATTAACGCAAAGTTTAATAAGTTTAATATCGCCCAGCTCGGAAGCCGCTTTCTCAAAGTATTCTCCCAGGTCCTTATCACGCACCAAAACTTCAACCTCTTTTTCTCCTAAGCCGTATTCTTTTTTAAAACGTTCTCTCCTCTGTTGGGGAAGTTCGGCAATCTCCGCAGAGATTTTCTTAATTTGCTCCTTAGTAAAATGCAAAGGCGGCAAATCCGGCTCCGGAAAATACCTGTAATCCTGTGCTTCCTCTTTGATTCTTTGGCTATAAGTTTTACCTCTAATGTCATCCCAGCCTCTGGTCTCCTGAACAAGCTTCTGGCCAGATTCCAAAATTTCAGATTGTCTGGCAATCTCATAATCTAAAGCGTCTTGCACGGCTTTAAAGGAATTTAAATTTTTAATTTCTGCCTTCGTGCCTAATTTATTGTTTTTCCCCAAAGAAATGTTAACTTCCACCCGCATTTGCCCTTTTTCCATGTCAGCGTCAGAAACTCCGATATATCTCAAAATTAACTGCAATTCTTCGGCAAATTGACGAGCCTCTTTAGCCGAACTGATATCGGGCTCTGTAACTAATTCCATCAAGGGGATGCCCGCCCGATTAAAATCAACCAAAGAATAGTCTGCCCCTTTGGGGTGGATTAATCTGCCCGTATCTTCTTCAAGGTGCACGCGCCGAATACGAATTTTCCCCAGATACCCATTTTTACAAAGCGGCATATCGTACTGGGAAATTTGGTAGCCCTTAGGCAAATCTGGATAGAAATAATTTTTCCTGTCAAACTTGGAGTGTTCCTGAATCTGACAACCCAAAGCCAAGCCGGTTTTAATAACTTTCCTCACCGCTTCTTCATTGATAACCGGCAACACTCCCGGATGCCCCAAGCAAATGGGGCAAATATTAACATTGGGGTGCCTTTCCAAGGGATCGTTAGATGAATCACAAAACATTTTGCTCTTTGTCTTGAGCTCAACATGTATTTCCAAACCGATGGTTGTTTTATAGGCCATATTCTTTGATTTTAATCCAAAATAGTGTTAAAATCAATGGATATGCTAATTATTACTACTGGTATTTCAGGCTGCGGGGGAAAAGAATTTTTGGCCCAGCTTGAAAAATTTGCCAAAAGCCACAAAAAATTGGTCAAAATTCATAATGTCGGCCAAATGATTTTCGAACAGGCAGAAAAAATAGGCATCACCCTTACTCCGGAAAATGTGCTCAATGCTAATCCTCACGTAATAAACTCCCTGAGAAGCGCTATTTTCGAGAATATCCTAAGCACTCTTAAGCATGATTTAAAAAAATACGATGCCGTATTTATCAATATTCACGCTTTCTTTTTATGGAAAAAAATATTTACCAAAGCCTATGACAGATTTTATCCTACTCAATTTAACGCAGATGTATTTTTAACTTTTATCGATGATGCTACTGTAATCAAAAAAAATCTTGATGCAAGGCCGCAATGGAAGCCGGAAAAATTAACACTCGAAGAAATACTGCTCTGGCAAAATGTTGAAGTAGAGGTAACTTCTTCCTGGGCGGATATAAATTTAAAGCCATTCTACGTAATCCCTGCCAAACACCCGTTTTCAGGGCTCTATCGCCTGCTTTTTGACCAAAGGCAGGAGCCGGTTTATGTCAGCATGCCAATAACCCACCTTAGAGATAAAAAATTGCAATCAAGAGTTGATAAATTTGTTGGGGAATTAAATAAATATTTCGTTGTTTTCGACCCAAGAAGCGTTGAAGCCACCTCTGGCCCCGGCATAGTCAAATTTAATAAAAAAACCGGACAGAAAAATCCAGTTTTTTACACGCAAATAGTTAACAGAGACCTTTATTGGCTAGTCAGGCAAAGCAAAAAAGTGGTAGCCTTTTTCCCGAAAGTCGTTTCTTCTCCCGGAGTTATAAACGAACTTAGAGAAGCTCATGAAACAAATAAAACCGTCTGGGTGATACACCCGGGCGGCGAAGGCTCTCCATTTATCACTTATTTCTGCGACAAGGTCTTCAATAACGAAAGGGAGTTCTTTAATTTCTTAAAGAAAAACTACCGTCCCTTCAAAAACCATTTCAAGCTTCCCTAATTATCTCTGCTTTCTGGATAAACATCACCGCTCTCTTTGATTTTCTCTTCTTCGTAGGGGGCGGCATAGCGGCGATAGAACTCATGAATTATATTTGAAAAAACTCCGCAAACCATTGCAATCCATTTGTAGCGCCTAGCGGGAATTGTTTTTAATGTTAATTTTGTGCAAGTATAATTCAAAAGCCCGGCAAAAGCCGCCTCATCTCCCTCTTTTTTAGCCAAATCGTTAATTTTATCTGCAAGGCTTTTAATACCGGAATCAAGTTCCTTGCGAACTTCTTGTTTTATGTATGGCATAATAATCTTCTATAACCAAAATAGCACAAACAACTCAAACTGCAAAGTAGCGGGAACATTTCCCGTTACTTTAAAATTAATTGATAGCAATTTTATCCAAATCAGCTAAATCTTTTTTTGTTTCCAGCCAATCATTAATAAATCTTCGGCACTCGTTGATCCCGCCAATCTCTCCCATCAACCATTCTCTGAAAGTCAGAGATGGAAAATTTTTATTTCCAAGATAATCTGAATAACTTGACCAACGGTATTCTTCTATAAATTGAATAACTTTGCCTAAATATTTAATTCCGATCCCTTCCTCCTTCCAGTGGGGATAAATAATTGCCACTGGATTAGTGTGAATATATACAAAAATAGTTTTTAGCTGATTATCATTGGTTATATGAACTATTTTATATCTTCCCTGAAAAACATGACCAGCTCTCTTATATTTCTGATTATAATAAGCGCTGTAACCGGCTCCAATTTTTCTCATAAAATTACTTATTCCATCGTCTTTTAATTGACGTACTAATAAATGAACATGATTCGACATCAAGCAAAAGGCTAAAATTTCAACCAATACTTCTCTTTTTCTCTTCATAAAAGTAGCGGGAAACGTTCCCGTTACTTTATCCCTACGAAAATATGAGGAAACTGGCACTGTGTCATTAAAAGCGAATAAATCATGTATCATTCTTAAAAAATCGTGGTCATCACGAAAAAGTTTAAGATCCTCTACTGTCCTTATTACTATATGATATATCTCGCTATTAACTAATGGCGGCCTTTTTTTACTCGGCATAATTAAAGTAACGGGAAATGTTCCCGCTACTTTAATATAACATATGGATTAATAAATACAAAATGAAAAGCCCTCGAAAGTCGAGAGCTTTATTATTCTATTTTATTCCGCACATCACTTTGGCCATATCCCAAATATATTCGTAAAGGTGCAGGCCCTTGCTGCAAGCTATCAGTTCTCCGTCCTCCACGCCGATTTCGGAGCCCATATATTCTTTCAAAAGCTGTATAGCCGCCAAATTAGAAGGAAAGCCGGCCCAAAGGTCCCAAGAGCGAAAATAGACCATAAAGTGGAGTTTTCCGTACCTTATTCTGGTATCAATGCCTCTCAAACAAGGAGGATCGGAAAGATCAATGGAGTTTTTATCGCCCACGGCCATGTACGCCTGATTGGTGCCGTGTCCGTCTTCTTTGTACATTTTGATCGCTTTGGCAATCTGCGGTTCAAGATATTGGCCGTAAGTATATTGCTCGCCTTCTTTTCTTTCAGAAGTCATTAAATAAGGCAGGTAAGATTCAACATAATCCATCGTTGAAGGCGGCGGCACGCCTTGAGGCACATCAAGCACCGGAACTATGGGTCTGGTACCGGGATACTTGACTCTGACGGTGATAAAATCAAATTCCAGTCTATGCTGTCCGGCAAAGCTGCCCCTGTCAATCTTATATTTATGGCCCTTATCGAAAAGCTCTCTCACGCAAGACCGCCAAGCTTCGGGTAAATCCCTCGCTTCAAGAGAAACTACATCCAAAAATTTTTTCACCAATTTAACCTCCTTATAAATTCAATTTTGAACGTACTATTTCTTTGACTTCTGAAAAAACTTCTTTAATTTGCCTTTCACCATTTATAATATAAACATTTTCGAAACGTTCCGGCAATGCCTGATAGGTCTGCCATACCATCCCAAGTCTTTCTGCTTCCTCAAAAAGAGTTTGCGGTTCTCCTCTTTTCCCTATTCTTTCCATACAAACTTCCGGCCTTACTTTTAAAATTATAGTTAAATCGGGTGTCAAAAAACCTTGGTTTAATTTAATAAGCTCTTCTAAGTCTACTCCCGAAGCTGCTCCATAAGCAAAGGAGGAAAAAAAATACCGATCAGATATCGCTATTTTTCCGTCTTTTAAAGCTGGAGCGATGACATTAGCCAAATGCTCTCTTCTATCCTCGGCAAACAACTCCTGCAGATACAGGGGTTGCACCCCTGTATTTTTGTTCAAAACTTGGCGGATTTGCCTGCCGGCTCCGGAATCCATAGTCGGCTCTTTTGTTAAAATAACACCATGGCCACTCTGAACCAAAAAATCTTTTAAAAGAGCTGCCTGAGTTGATTGCCCGGAGCCATCCAACCCCTCAAAAACGATAAATTTGCCAAGATATGGATTTTTTTCCATAAAATTTAAGTTAGCCCCGAACTGCCAAACCCCCTTTCGCCGCGCTCGGTATCATCCAAAACATCTTCAATAATTTCCGGTTTTTCTATTTTTTTGATTATAAGCTGGGCAACTTTCTGGCCTTTTTTAACCTCGTAAGGCTCTTTGCCTAAATTCATTAAAATTATTTTCAACTCTCCCCTATAGCCTGAATCTAAAACTCCGGCCATAGTTTTTAATGAATTATTAAGAGCTAAACCGGATTTGTCCCAAATAAAACCGGCAAAACCAGCAGGCACCGCTATTTTCAAACCAGTGCTTATGGCCTTCTTTTCAAAGGGCTCTATTTTGCAATCTTCGCAGGAAAAAATATCCATTCCAGCGTCGCCCTCGTAAGCGAAAACGGGAACCTTAGCCGAGGGATCTATTTTTTGAATTCGTATTTCCATTATATTTGGGGTTTACGAAACCCTCTCAAATTTGAGTGGGTTTCGTAAACCCATAATTTTGGCCGAAGAAAGCGCCACCTGTTCCGGTAAGAATTGTCATTTCCTTACTTAAAACTTCCGTAAAATCCACATCAACTCTCCTCATTTCCGCTCCCGATGTTTTGGCTAAATCAAAAATATATTCTCCCCCGCGGGCCTGATTATCGTAATCCCTGGTAAAAAAAATCTTTTTCACTTTTTTAGCAAGAAGTTTTTTGACGCAGTCAATGCAGGGAGTCCCCAAAACATAAGCAGTAGCTCCCTCCAAATCTCCCACGCTGTGCATAATGGCATTAACTTCAGCATGCAAAGTCCTCAAACAATGGCCGTCAACCATCAAATGCCCTGCCTCGTCGCAATGCGGATGCCCGGGCAGAGAACCGTTATAACCGGCTCCAACCAGCCTATTATTTTTATCAATTAAAAGACAGGCTGCTTTCAACCTGTCGCAAGTTCCACGAGTAGAATAAAAAAGCGCCAAAGTGAACCAAAACTCATCCCATGAAGGCCTCTGATTTTGAGAATTTGTTGATTCCATGTTTTTATGTCTGGATGTCCGAAACCGATTAAACACCCGGTGTTTCTTCGTCAACACCGGGTGTTGACGCGCGGTTTCGGACATCCCAAATATTTAACCGGTTATTTCAATCCCCATGTTGCGGGCTGTACCCTCAATAATTCTCATAGCTGCTTCAATATCATTGGCATTCAAATCCTGCATTTTCTGTTCGGCCACCTTTTTAAGCTGATCTCTAGTAATTTTAGCAACCTTTGTTTTGTTTGGCACACCGGAGCCTTTTTCAATGCCAGCTATTTTCTTTAAAAGCTCGGAGGCAGGCGGCTGTTTTAGTTTGAAAGTATAAGTTCTGTCCTCAAAAATCGTAATTTCCACAGGAATTTTAAAACCGGCGTTAGCTTTAGTGGCTTCATTGAATTTTTGGCAAAACTCCATAATGTTCAAACCGTGCTGAGCCAAAGCCGGCCCCACCGGCGGCGCCGGGGTAGCTGCTCCTGCTTGAATCTGAAGTTTTACAATAGCTTTAATTTTCTTTGCCATAATTAAATCTTTTTGATTTGTAATGAATCTAATTCGACGGGCGTATCTCTACCGAACATGTTGACCAACACTTTAACTTTGCCTCTTTGCTCATCAATCTCTGAAACCTTGCCGTCAAAATCCTTAAATGGGCCATCGGTAATTTTAACAGCCTCGCCAATTTGGACATCGATTTTATACTGCGGAACATCAACCCCCATTTTCTTCTTTAAAGTATCCATTTCCTGTTGAGAAACTGGCACAGGAGTGGTGCCAGCCCCGACAAAACCCGTAACATTGGGCGTATTTCTCACCACATACCAGCTGTCGTCGGTAACTACCATCTCAACTAAAACATACCCCGGATAAATTTTTTCTTCAACTACTCTTCTCTTGCCTTCTTTAATTTTTATCTTTTTTTCTTTGGGCACTATTACATTAAAAATTCTGTCTTCCATGCCCAAAGACTCAACCCGCTGCTTAAGGGCTGCGGCTACTGCATCTTCATATCCCGAGTAAGTATGTATAACATACCAATTTTTCGCTTGTTCTACCTGCTGTTTTGGCATATTAGAGTACGAATTTATTCAATATAGTGGTAAAAAGGAAGTCTAAACTGCCTAAAAATAACGCTACGGCTCCAGAAATACCAAGGACAATCATGGTGTATCTTAAAAGCTGGTGTTTTGTGGGCCAGTTTACTTTTTTTATTTCCATATTTACTTCTTTAAGAAAAGCGGCGATTTTTAATAACATAAGGTTTTTAAAAAGCCCTTGCGGGCTCAATTTTGATATTAGCAAAATTAACCAGCTGTGTCAATGGCGTCTATATAATAACTGCTCAGAACCTTAATCAGAGTAATTATCTCAGTAAAATCTCCGACTTTAACGTGAAATTTATATTGCTCATCGGCTACCTTTTCAACTTTTAAAATTTCGTAAGATTTAATATCCTCCAAAACAAACTCTCCCCTAACTTTTTGCTCCATCGCCCTTTCCGTCAAAAGAATATCTGCTCTCGTTTCTAAATACCTTCTTAAAACATCCCGGGCAGAATTCTGCTCTATTTTTTCTTCTAGGGCCGGCAGTTGCTGTTTTTCTAACCGATTATACTGCCAGCCCAAAACCACTATTCCCAAAATAGCTACAATTAAAGCAATCCCCATTGCTTTAATTGTTCCCTTTTTATCGAAATTTTCTGACATATTAAATATCAAGATTTAAATGTCAAGATTCTTCACGCTTTTGGCATGAGCTTGAATAAATTTTTTGCGCGGCAATACTTCATCGCCCATTAAAATATCAAAAATCCTGTCAGCTTCCTTAGCATCCTCAACGGTAACCTGCAAGAGTACTCTATTTTGAGGGTTCATAGTTGTTTCCCACAACTGATCCGGATTCATTTCTCCCAAGCCTTTATATCGCTGAATCGAGGGAGCTATTTTTACTTCTTTCGCCATGCTTTTTAGAACCCCTTCCTTGTCAGCGTCAGTATAAGCATAGTCAATTCTTTTCCCGGCCTGAATCCTGTAAAGCGGCGGCTGAGCGATATAAATATGGCCTTGCTCAACCATTTGTTTAAAATGCCGGTAAAAAAGAGTCAAAAGCAAAGTTCTGATATGCGAGCCGTCAACGTCGGCATCGGTCATAATAATAATTCTGTGGTATCTCAATTTAGTTAAATCGAAGTCATCGGCAATAGCGGTGCCCAAAGCGATAATGAGAGATTTAATTTCTTTGGAGTCCAGCATTTTATCCAGTCTGGCTTTTTCAACGTTCAGAATTTTACCTCTCAAGGGCAGTATCGCCTGAAAATGGCGATCTCTCGCCTGCCTAGAACTTCCGCCGGCGCTCTCGCCTTCGACGATATACAATTCTGATTCTTCCGGATTCCTGGAACTGCAGTCAGCTAGTTTTCCCGGCAAAGCTAACCCATCCAAGGCTCCTTTTCTCAAAACAGTCTGGCGGGCAGCCTTGGCAGCTTTTCTGGCTTTTGCTACTAAAAGGCATTTTTCAATTATGGCCCTGGCATCCGATGGATTTCTTTCCAAAAAATCAGCCAAACCGTCGGAAACTACTGTCTCCACAGCTACTTTAGCTTCAGGATTGCCTAATTTTGCTTTAGTCTGTCCCTCAAATTGCGGCTCCCTTATTTTAACCGACACAACAGCTGTCAAACCCTCTCTCACATCCTCGCCTGCTAAACTATTCTCGCCTTCTCCTTTAAGGTAATTATTTTTCTTGGCATAGTCATTAAGCGACCTAGTCAAGCCGGCCCTAAAGCCGGTAATATGCGTTCCGCCTTCTCCTGTATGAATATTATTGGCAAAGCCTTCTTCATAACCTTCTATCTCATTAGTATATTGAAAGGCCGTATCTACTGCGATTCCGTCTTTTTCGCCTACGGCATAAAAAATAGTCTGATGGCTTAACTCCTGGCCTCTTACTAAATATTTCACGTAAGATTTTACCCCGCCTTCAAAATAAAAAGTATAATTAAAAATCTGGCCCGTTAAAGTTCTGTCTATAACGTTAATCCTTACGCCTTGAGTTAGATAAGCCTGCTGGCGCAAATGGTTCAAAATCTTTTTGATATCAAACTTAATTTCTTTAAAAATTTCCGGATCAGGCTCAAAAGATACGGTGGTCCCCGTCTGCCGGCATGGGCCTATTTTCTTAACTGCTCCCTGAGGCTTGCCCCTGACATACTCTTGAGCATATTTTGAGCCATCGCGGCAAACTTCAGCTTTCATCCACTTGGAAAGAGCGCAGACAACAGAAACCCCCACGCCGTGCAGTCCGCCAGAAACCTTGTAAGCCTCGCCTCCGAATTTACCGCCCGCATGCAATGTGGTCATGACTGTTTCCAAAGTTGATTTTTTGGTTTGCGGATGCTTTTCCACGGGAATTCCCCGACCATCGTCAGTTATTTCTATTCTGCTTTGAGGAAGAAGAATAACCGTAATATTCTTAGCATAACCGCCCATAGCTTCATCTAAAGAGTTATCGGCTACTTCCCAAATTAAATGGTGAAGCCCGTCGGGACCGGTAGACCCAATATACATTCCGGGCCTTTTCCTAACAGGCTCCAGCCCCTCTAAAACATAAATATCTTTTGCCGTATAATTTGATTCTTTTTTTGGTGTTTTTTTCGTCATATTATCGTCTCACTTCCCACTCTGGATTTTCCTCCAGAGCTTCAATTATTTTTTGATGAATTTTATAAACTTCAATCGAGGTTAAAGTTCTGTCCTCTGCCTGATAAACAAAATGAAAAGCTAAATTTTTCTTCCCATCTCCAATGCCTTCTCCTTCATAAATATCAAATAAATCAACATCTTTTAAAATACTGCCGCCTGCCGTTTCTATAACATTCAGCACTTCTTCCACTCTGGTTAATGCGGGCACCAAAACTGCTAAATCTCTTATTGTCGCAGGGTATTTAGAAATTTGCCTGTATTCGTGCTCTTCTGAAGCCAGAGCCGTTAATTTATCAAAATCTAAATCGAAAGCCACTATATTGGGCTTATCTTTTAGTTCACCCAAAAAACCCAGCTCAATGTCTCTAACTTTAATTTCTGCGGATTTTTTATGATGCCACAAAGATTTTGGACTATCTTCCGGGCTAGCCTGATAATCGTCATACCAAACTTTAACTATGCCCAATTTATTGAAAAGCGAATCTATCACTCCTTTCAACCGATAGAAATCTTCTCCAACAAGCATCCCGGTAAGCATTCTCTTCTCTGTCTTATCTTCGAATACCTTCCCCAACTCAAAAATTTTTATCTTTTTAAAATTGACGCTGTTCTTTTCAACGTTTTTCAATAAATTAGGAATCAAACTTGGCCTTAAATATCGATATTCCAAACTTTGGGGATTTTCTACTTCTACTTCTCCTGCTTCTTTTTGAAAAGAATAGTTATATATTTCTGTAAAACCGACTCCTCTAAAAATATCTTTTACTATGCTGGTCCAAAATAAATTATCGTTTCTGACGGGCGGGATCAAAGAAGCCAGAGGAAAAACAACCGGTATTTTATCATAACCATAAATCCGGCCAACTTCTTCAATCAAATCTTCCTGCAGAGAAATATCTAACCTGAATGTCGGAATTTCAACCAATAATGGGAGTCGGACTCCGATTATTTTAAAACCTAAGCTGTTTAAAATCACTTTTACTTCAGCAGCTGAAATTTCAATGCCTAACAAGCTTTTTAAATAATCCAAATCCAATTTAATTCTTTTGGGCAAAACTTTCTTGGAATAAAAATCAACTAATCCTGAAGCAATTTGACCGCCAGCAACTCGTGAAATAATCTCGGCTGCCCTATCGATTGCTATTTCGGATAAATTGGGATCAATTCCGTGTTCAAATCTCAAGGATGCGTCTGTTTTAAGATTTAACTCTTTTGATGCTCTACGGGTAATAGTCGGATCGAAATTGGCCGACTCCAAAACTATGGTTTTTGTCGCTTCACTGATCTCCGGAGATGTGCCCCCCTTAATTCCGGCTATAGCTACCGGTTTTTTAACATCGGCAATAACCAGTATTGCTGGGTTTAGATTGAATACCTGATTGTCTAAAGTCGTAATTTTCTCGTCTTCTTTGGCAAATCTAACAATAATTTTTTGATCTTCTAATTTCTCTAAATCAAAGGCATGCATTGGCTGACCAGTCTCTAGCATCACGTAATTGGCGGCATCTACCACATTATTAATGGAATTCAAGCCGCAAACTTCCAGCTTATCTTTCAACCACTTTGGGGATGGCCCCACCTTAACGTCTGTAATCACTTTGGCCGTATATCTTAAACACGCCTGTTTAGCCCTAACGTCCACCGAAACAAAATCTTTCGTTTGTAATTTAGAATTTATAATTTGTTTCGAATTTCGAATTTCGAATTTCGAATTTATAATAGCGGCTATTTCTCTGGCTATTCCGAAATGCGAAAAACAATCTCCCGCCCTGTTTGGCAAGACATCGATATCTAGTGTCCAATCGCTACCGGCTTTTTTAACTTCCCCTACTTCAAAACTATGCATAGTCAAAAGCTCTGCCAATTTTTCCGGCTTGGGCAATTTTCTCGTGAAAAAAGATTGCAGCCAATTATATGAAAATATCATAAAAAAATTAATATTTTGGATTTTCTGAGTCGCGTCGGAGCCCTTTAGGGTAAAGCGCGAAGAAAAGACAAAATATGAATAACTTAAAACTGATTCAAAAATCTTAAATCTCCCGAATAAAATAATCTAACATCGTCAACTTTATACTTTATCATTGCTAATCTATCCAAACCCATGCCAAAAGCAAAACCTTGCCAGTCACTAGGATTCAGCCCGGCATTTTTCAATACATTGGGATGAACCATTCCAGCCCCCATTATTTCCATCCATTGGTCTCCCCATTTTATGTCTATTTCGAAGCCCGGCTCCACAAATGGAAAATAACTTGGCCTAAGCCTAATTTCTACGTCCTTGGAAAAAAATCTTCTGAAAAATTCCTGAATTATGGCTTTAAAATTAGCAACGGAAATATCTCTGCCAATCATTAATCCTTCGACCTGATAAAAATTAACTTCATGCGATGAATCAGTGGCCTCGTGGCGGAAAACACGACCCGGGGCTATAATCCTGAGGGGCGGCTGATTTTTCTCCATATAGCGAATCTGGACAGGGCTGGTATGAGTACGCAAAAGCAAACCGTTTTTTAAATAAAAAGTATCCCAAAGGTCCCGCGCCGGGTGATTTTTGGGGATGTTTAAAGCGTCGAAATTATACCATTCTTCTTCCATTTCAGGCCCTTCAATTATTGAAAAACCCATAAATTGGAAAATCTCTTCGCATTTTCTCTGCACTAAAGTTAACGGATGCAAATGCCCAAAGGCAACTTTCTCTCCAGGGACAGTAATGTCAAACCACTCTTTTAATTCAGCCTCTTTTTGAGCTTTCTCTTTCAAGGCAGCGGCTGCCTCGGCAAACTTAATTTTTAAGAAATTTTTAAGCTCATTTGCCTCTTTGCCGATCTTGGCTTTCTTTGTTTTCGGTAATTTTTTTAAGGAACGTAATACCAAAGTAACCTCTCCCTCGTCACCTAGGTACTTCTTAAAAACAATGTCTAAATCCTTCAGGTCTTTCGCCTGAAGCATCTCTTTTTGCGCCTTATTTTTGAGCAATTTTAAGCTAATTTTCGTCTTTGCCATTACTCTATTTTACCCTAAAATTAAGTCAAAATCAAGCCCCCAATTGTGGAAAACTAAATGTAACGGGTCGTACCCGTTACATTATTCCAGTGCGACCTTATCAAGGTCAAATAGTACACGTTTTTGATAAAGCCAATCTTCTACTAATCTTTGGCACTCTTCCATTCCACCTATTGTTTTTATTAAAAATTCTCTACTGGTCAAAGACGGAAAATTCTTAATTCCCAGATAATCCAAATAGCTTGACCATCTATATTGATTAATAAATTCTATGGCCTTTTTAATATCTTTAATACCTCTTTCTTTCCAGCCCGGGTAAAGAAGGGCCACTGGATTAGTATGAATATAAACAAATACCGTCATTAATTGTTTATCATCTTTAATGTGAACTGCTCGATATCTGCCCTGAAAAAGATAACCCTGCCTCTGATATTTTTTATTATAATAAGTGGTGTAACCACCTAATTTTTGCATAAATTTTTGAACTCCCCTGTCTTGAAGTTGTCTAAGTAATAAATGAACATGGTTAGGCATAAAACAAAATGCCAAGATTTCCACTAATAATTTCCTTTCTCTGCGTTCCGTAGTAAGAGGAATGGTGTTATTTTTATTTCGACAATGAACAATTCGCAACGCTGATGAAAGTGGCGTTAAATCATTAAATTCAAAAATATCATGAGTCATCCGAAGATTATCGCCTTGTTCACGAAAAAGTTCCGTGCCATCAACGGCTCTCGTTACGATATGATATATTCCCCCATTAACAAATTGTACCTTTCTTTTCCCCGGCATATTATGCATGTAACGGGTCGTACCCGTTACATTATTATAGATTAAGGAAAGATACAAATCAAGAATAACGCAAACATAAAAGAGCTTTTTACAAAGCTCTTTTTAATATGTAACGGGTCGTACCAGTTACATTGTGATGGGAATGCCTCGCTGACATAGGGGGCACTCTTTTGCCGGCCAGCTTTCGATATTTGTTCTCCACAGACAGAAAAGCGGATAGCCGAGCTTTGCTGAAGTTACATCTTCGCGGTTACATATCACAGCTACAGCCACAATTATTCCTCCGGCTTGCTCAACTGCTTGAGCTACTTGCTTAATCGATTCCCCAGTGGTTAAAATATCGTCAACAATTAATACTCTTTTACCAGCAATGAGTTTCTGATATCCTCTCTTAAGAACTTGTTTCCCGGCGGCATCTTTTTCTGTGAATAGCGATAATACATTTTTCGAAAACATAGAGCTTAAATGATAGGCGGTAAATTGAGATAAAATAATACCGCCCAAAGATGGACCAACAACGCATTCGATATTTGAAACGCTTACTTTTGAAGATAGGCCGACATTTATAGCCATCTGATAGCATAGCTCTGAGACTATTTCCGGGTTAACGTAAACTAAGGCTTTTTCCAAATATGTCTTACTGTGCCTTTCGGAAGCTAAAACAAAATGCCCGTCTAAAATTGCCCCGCATTCTTCAAATTTCTCTTCAACCCAGTGTTTTTTATCCATTTACCCTCTCATCAGAAACATTGATTTACGGCCTTTAAAAGTTTAATAACTTCCTTTCTGGCAGCTTCAGCAAAATCCGGACCGGAAGAAGCGAAAATAATCTTTCGAGAAGAATTAATAATCATGCCCTGACCATCGCTGTTTCTACCGGCTTTCAATACAGCTTTAAGATCTCCGCCCTGCTCGCCAATGCCGGGAATAAGAATCGGCATATTGTCGCCGGCAATCATTCTAACCTCGGACAGTTCTTCCGGACAAGTCGCCCCAACCACCAAACCGCAATTTCCATTCTGATTCCAGAAATTTGCCACCCTGTGAGCAACATACCGATAAAGAGGAACATGCCTGTCTAAAACAATAACATTCCGGCCCTGAAATTCATCAGAACCTTCGTTAGAGGTCCGGCAAAGAACAAAAATCCCCTTATTTTTCTGGTCTAAAAATGGCTGCAACGCCTCCCTGCCGGGATACGGATTTATTGTGATAGCGTCAAAACCAAAATACTCAAAAGCTTTTCTAACATATTTCCAATTGGTATTGCCAATATCGCCTGCCTTCATGTCGCCGATTACGGGCAGTTCCGGGTCCATAAATCTTATACGATTTATGGTTGCTTTGAGAGCGATAGGCCCAAATTCTCCCAAGCTTTCATAGAAAGCAAGATTGGGTTTATAGGCGCAGACTAAATCATATGTAGCATCAATAATTGCGAAGTTAAAAAGCCCTACGCCATAATCTTGGCCGCTGCGAATTATCGCAGGAATTTTATCGGGATCGCTGTCTAAGCCGACGCAGATGGACTTACCCTCATTCCATTTCCTCTGGATCATCTCATTGAAATTTCTTTCCGGCAATAGTTCTCCTCCTTTAATTTAAAGTACCAAAAAAAGTTTAAGCCAAAAACAAAAAAGAGTCAAGCATTTGCTCGACTCTTTTGTATTCCTACTTTTTATCTTTCAACTTTTCACACCTATGACCCATTTCCGCTAATTCTTCTTCAGTCAAAACCTGTTCAGCCATAGGATACAGAATATTATTTTCTTTATTAATATGATCCCTCAAGAGAGAAACTATCTTCATTGCCGCTTCTATTTTCCCGGCTGCCAGTTCTTTGACGTATCCCCTCTTCATCTCGTGCTCCATTAACATCATGCCAATAGGACCGCCCTCATTGGGTATGCCTTTTTTCTCCAAAGCCGGAAACAACACTTCTTCCTCTTTGTGATGGTGAGGTTCGGCGAACTCCTCGGTGAATTTCAAAAACTCCTTGGCATAACCCGCAGGATCTGCTTCTAATTTATCCAGCTCGGCCAAAATCTTTTCGTGGTCTGACCGGAGTTCCTCTATGCAATTGTGATGACAACACTCTGCCATAGCTTTTGATTTTTTCCACTCCTTATATTTCTCCTCACCCAAACATTGCTTAACCATTTCTTCACCGCCGGGGCACCAATCAGCGCAGGACTCTCCTCTGCTCACCCAAGTTCCGCAATTCGGACATTTAACTCCGAGAGCCGGCGGCCAAACCTCAACTATCTTGCCGCACTTGGAACACTTAAACTCGACATCCTGAGGGCCCCTGACAATATTGCTCTGCCCCGGACACTTATCAATCATCTATCTACGCCTCCTCGTTCAATTCTTTCAATATTTCGTCTAATTTCTTGCCTGTTATGCCGTGAGCTGCTGCTCCCTGCTCTAAGGTTTCCCAGACAGCAACCGAACAGCCTATGCAGTGCAGGCCGTATTTCATAAGTATGTCGACCGCTTTTGAATATTTCTCGGCTATTTCGCCGAGCGTCATATCTTTTGTTATTTTTTGCATATTTTACAATATTTTTTAATATGTTTCTCAACTAAATTCAGCAAGGGCAAAATAGTATCTTTATTCAAAAAGTAAATTCTGCTCTTGCCCTCTTTCTTCACTCTTACTAAACCGCATTCCAAAAGAGAAATCAAGGCGTGAGAAACCTTACTTCTCTCTTCTTTAAGGTTTTCCGACAGCTGCTTAACACTCAAGGGTCTTTTTTTGAGCTGAAAAATCAGATCTATTTTCAGGCCCGTCCCCAGAGTTTCAAAAAATAAATGGCACTTATCCCTCATTATGTGAATTATATTTCACGCATAACTGCTTGTCAATACCTTACCTGTGGAAAAATAAAACTTACGAGGCGAAGCCTCGTAAACTATTGGGCGGGCCCAAGGGGATTTGAACCCCTGATCTCCTCCCCGCCTACGCCTTCGGCTTCGGCGGGCAAGCGTGACTTCCCTGCGCAAAGCGGGCCCAAGGGGATTTGAACCCCTGATCTCCTCCGTGACAGGGAGGCGTGTTAGACCGGGCTACACCATGAGCCCGCTTTGCGCAAATTCATTTTTCGAGAGGCGTGCTTGCCCCGTATAATCCCGCAGGATTTGTACGGGGTCAGACCGGGCTACGCCATGAGCCCATATGCCTCCGTAAAGAAAATTTTGTTGAATTTCCCGCGAGGCTACCACGTGAAAATTTTACGCAATAAAATTTTTTTACGTGGTGCCGACGGTCAGATTCGAACTGACGACCACTGCCTTATGAAGGCATTGCTCTACCACTGAGCTACGCCGGCTCTTGGAGTCGAAGTGTTGCGGGGGCCGGAATTGCACCGGCGATTTTCTGGTTATGAGCCAGACGACCTACTGCTAGTCCACCCCGCGAGGTAATTTTATACTATTCTCCCAAGATTTGCAAGTCGCGAAAAGCTTGAGCATAAACATCCAAAGCTGCTTTAGCCTCATTTAAGGCCAGCCTGTAATCGGGATCGTGAACAATATTATTTCTAAGACGATAAATTTCAAAAAGTTGCAGAATATTAGGCAAAGTAGCTGAAGTCAAATTTTTTAATTTATCCTCAAGAGTCTGCCCGTCAAACCCCAGTCTCTTTAAGGAGGCATCCAGCATATCATTCGCCTCAATAATCGCCAATTTATAATCCGATTCAATTCCTGTTTCCAGGCGCTCCAAAATCTTATTCCATTGTCTATTTATTTTTTTTGCGCCGTACGGCCTCCTGGTAAGAAATTGAGAAACGTCCTGTATAAACCACCACTGCAGATAATGAGTTCTGCTTATGGTGAATATTATCAACCCAAGAAGCGCGGCGATTATTGCGAGAAAAACTATCTTCAAGACAAGAAGCTTATCTTGAAGTTCATTCGAAGTTAAATATAAAATAAGACGTAAAATAATTTCATTGAAATCAATATTAATATTGCTGATAAATTTAAAGGGATTCATTTACAATTTCTCGAAAAATTCTCCTAATTCTAAAATAAAATTATCTTCGAAGTGTTTGCCGATAAATTGCAGTCCAACAGGCAAATCACTAGATTTGCCGCAGGGCAGGGAAAGTCCGGGGAGCCCTGCTAAATTAACGGCCGTAACAAAAATATCCGCTAAATACATGCTTAATGGGTCTTTTGTTTTATCGCCGAGCTTAAAAGCTGTAGTGGGAGCAACCGGAGTAGCAATGACGTCTGCCTTCTTGAAAGCATTGGCAAAATCTTCAATAATTTTAGCCCTTACTTTTTGAGCCCGTAAATAATAAGCTTCATAATAACCCGACGATAAGGCATAAGTTCCTAACATTATTCGCCGGCGCACTTCGTGGCCTAATCCATTTTTTCTGCTTTGCAAATAAACGTCTATAAGGTTTCGGATTTCGTGCTTCGGATTTCGTGCTTCGGAGTATCCGTATTTTATGCCGTCATATCTGGCTAAATTGGCTGAAACCTCCGATGACATAAGGATATAATAAGCCGCTAAAGCGTAATCAGTGCAATGAGGCAAGCTCACTTCTACAATTTTAGCTCCGGCTTCCTCTAATTTATTTATAGCATTTTTAACAGCTTTCTCCACGCCTTTCTCCATTCCTTTAATGAAATATTCCTTCGGCACGCCAACCCTTAAATTTTTAATTTTAAATTTTAAATTTTTAACTTCCGGTTCGATTGATGTTGAGTCAAAATGATCTCTGCCGCGAATAGCATCGAAAACTATTCTTGCATCTTCGACTGTCTTAGCGAGCGGCCCTATTTGGTCCAACGAAGAAGCCATGGCAATTAGACCGTATCTGGAAACTGCCCCATAGGTCGGCTTCAAGCCGACCACTCCGCAAAAAGAAGCTGGCTGCCTTATGGAGCCGCCGGTATCTGACCCCAAGGCATAAACCGCAAGATTGCCCGCTACCGCTGCTGCCGACCCTCCCGATGAACCGCCGGGAACCCTGCTTAAATTGCGGGGATTTTTAGTCGGGCCAAATGCTGAATTTTCAGTTGAAGCCCCCATGGCAAACTCATCAAGGTTAGTTTTTCCCAAAATTATTGATCCATGTTTCTCGAGTTTCTTAATGACGGTTGCGCTGTAGGGAGCTGTATAATTTTCCAAAATTTTTGAGGCAGCTGTGCATCTCATGTTCTCGACCAATATATTATCTTTTATTGCCGCTGGAATACCGGCTAAAAGCGGTATGCTGTTTCCTTGGGAAATTAAATCATCAATCTTTTTAGCTTGGAAAAGCGCTAAGTCTGGAGTTAAGGTTAAAAAAGCAAATATACTTTTATCTGATTTTTCTATCTCATCTAAAAAAGCCCGGGCTAGCTCTAGGGCGGAAAATTCTTTTTTCACCAAGCCATCGTGAGCTTGGGTAATAGTTAAGCTGGCTAAATTCATGATGTATCGAATCTTTAATCGTTAAAAAACTGATTTTACCTGCAAAAATCCCTCAATTAATTTTTTTTTGTCTTTTGTCGCTTCATCAACTCTCATTACATTCTCAACTTTAAAGGGATGGCTGACAGCTTCGGTTTTAGAAACATCAACCTCCTTGAGTTTTCCCACATATTTCAAAACAGAAGAAAGTTCTTTGGCAAACCTTTCTTCTTCACGCGGCGTCATTCCAAGCCTAGCCAATTGAGCAATATGTTTCACTTCTTTTTTATTCATCATCTGGGTGGTTCTAGGTCCTCTGTTTTCGAAAGGACTTCTCTCAACTCATCTAAATTTTCTAAAACTAAGCCGGCTCCCCTAGCTACGGCTGTCACTGGATCTTCTATGATTTGAGTATGAATTTTTGTTTCTTTGGCAACAAGCGAGTCTAAGCCGTGCAAAAGACTGCCACCACCAGTAAGATAAATGCCTCGGCGCATCACGTCGGCAAGAAGCTCGGGCGGAGTTTCTTCGACTGCGCTTTTAATTGTATTTACAATTTGGCCCACTGATTTTTCTAGGGCCCTTCTAATGTCTTCATCTGAAACTAAAATTTCTTCGGGAAGACCGGTCACTAAATTTCTCCCCCTCATTGCCATATGTTTGCGTTCTTTCATGGGAGAGGCCGAACCTATGCCAATTTTTATTTCTTCAGCAGTCCGCTCGCCAATAAGAAGCTTATATTCTTCTTGAGCAAAATGAATTATGTCTTCATTTAATTTATCTCCGGCAATCCGCAAGCTTTTAGCCAAAACTATTCCTCCCAAAGAAATAACTACGACTTGGGCAGTGCCTCCGCCAATGTCCACTATTAAATTTCCTCCGGCTTCTTGTACCGGAAGTCTGGCGCCTATGGCTGCTGCCATTGGCTGTTCGATTAAATAAACCTCCCTTGCGCCGGCTGATAAGGCAGCATCTCTGACAGATTTCTTCTCAACTTCAGTGACCTCGCAAGGCACGCCGATAATAACTCTCGGCCGCGAAGCGAGCAGCATCTTTCTTTTTTGGACTTTCTCTACAAAATATCTCAGCATTTGCTCTGTCACCTCAAAATCAGAAATTACTCCTTTAACCAAAGGACGGGTAGCAACAATATGAGCTGGCGTGCGGCCCACCATCTTTTTGGCTTCCTGGCCAATAGCTAAAATCTGGCCAGTTTTCTGGTTTACCGCCACTACTGACGGCTCAAAAATAATAATTCCCCGGCCTCGGGCGTAAACCAAGGTAGTGGCAGTGCCCAAGTCTATAGCAATGTCTTGAGATAAGAAGGAAAGAATTTTATTAAACATAATTTTACTTTATCTTCTTTGCGTTTTTTTATTTCCACAGAGTTTTTCTCCAAAGTTCTTTCGCTGACCACAACTCTAATCGGAATTCCGATAAGGTCGGCTTCGGCGAATTTCTCGCCCGCAGACCTGCCTTCCCTATCGTCATATAATACATCTGTTCCGGATTTTTTCAAATCTTGGTATAATTTCTCGCTAATTTTCTTTATTTTTTTCCACACTGCTTTCTTGCTGCTTCCTAAGGCCAGCAAATGAACCCTAAAAGGACCGACTTTGAGCGGCCAAATTATTCCATGATCGTCATGAGAAATCTCAATAATGGTAGCCATTGCCCTCTCCAATCCTATGCCGTAACAGCCCATTTGAACCAAATGTTTTTCACCTTTTTTGTCATTCCAAAAAATATTCATTGCCTTGCTGTATTTGGTGCCTAATTTAAAAGCGTGAGCAACCTCAATTGAATTCTTAATCACCATCTCTCCTCCGCATTGAGGGCATTCTTTTTTGTCCTTTGCGATCTCTGTGTTAGCCGCAAATCCGCATTTCCGGCAAATCACGACTTCGTCTTCTCCGCTATCCGCCAATACCATAAATTCATAAGAGTCTTCGCCGCCCATAAGGCCGGCCGAAGCTTTGACTGGAATTGCCGGCAAGCCTATGTTTTTGAATATTTTTTGATAAATTCCGATCATTTTCTGAAAACTTCTACTCAATCCCTCTTCATCTTTATCAAAAGAATAAGCGTCTTGCATAATAAATTCTCTAAGGCGCAATAATCCTCCTCTTGGCCTTTCCTCGTCTCTAACCTTAGTTTGAAACTGATTAACAATGAAAGGCAGTTCCGACTCCGACCTTACGGTATCTGCGGCTATGGCAGCTATGGTTTCTTCGTGAGTCATTGCCAAAACCATCTCTTCGCCAGTTCGGCTTTTTATTTTCCATAATTCCTTGCCAGCAGTTTCAAATCTTCCAGTTTTTTTCCAGAGTTCAGCCGGATGCAAAAGAGACATCAATAATTCCTGAATTCCGGCTTTATTGAATTCTTCCCTGATAATATTTTCAATTTTTTTGAAAACTAGAAAACCCAGGGGCAAAAGAGCATACATGCCGGAAGCAAAGCGATAAATAAAACCTCCCCTCAATAGTAATTGATGGCTGACAAAGGTCGCTTCCCTAGGCGTTTCCCTTAAAACTTTAGTAAATAATTCCGATTGTTTCATAATTTTAAAATACTCTTGGAATATCGAATTTAATAGTAACGAAAATCATTAAAATAATCAGCAGAGCGAAAAAAGTTGAAGAAATTCTTTGCTCTAATTTATGGTTAATTGGTTTTCCCCTTATCGCTTCAATGCTTAAAAATACCAATTTCCCGCCGTCCAGGGCTGGTATGGGCAAGATATTTGCCAGGGCCAAAGCTATAGAAATTACAGCAATCAAAAAAAGGAAATAATTTACTCCCATTTCAAAATGCTGCCTTAGCAAATCAAATATGCCCAAGGGGCCCATTAATTCCATCTTTAACCCTTCGGGAAGTTCAGTTATGCCCAAAAGGCTTTTTAATCCCAGTTGCCAGCCAGAAAAAATATTCGCCGTCAGACTGCCCGTGGCAACTGCCCCTTGCAAAGGAGCTTGATACCAGGGATATATTTTCAATCCGCTTCTAGCCAATCCCACTCCCAAGGGGCCTTGGCCTTCGGGCGGCAGCACTCTTGGAATCATTTTTTTTTCCACAACCTCACTGCCTCTTTTAACTGTAAAAATAAGTTCTTTGCCTCTATTTAAATCAATGAATTCCTGGACTTCTTTAATTTTGCTAAAACCCAGTACAATGTCTCCCAGCCTTAAATCAGCTTCTTTAGCCGGCGAATCGGACGATATGGCGGCTATATAAACTTTCGGGCTGGCCACTGACTTATCGGTATCTTTAACTTCTGTCGGAAGCCCCCAAACTCCAGCCACTACGCTTAAAATAATGAATGAAACTACCCAAAAAGAAACTACCCCGCCCAAAACAATGGAAAATCTCTGCCACATCGGCTTGCTCGAAAAACTGTGATAATCCTCTATCCCGCCCATTTCGCCTTTCACTTTGACAAAAGCTCCGAAGGGAATGAGATTCAGGGAATAAATCGTTTCACCTATTTTTTTCCCAAAAATTCTCGGAGGATATCCTACGCCGAATTCTTCGACTTCAGTGCCAAATTTTTTAGCTAAAACAAAATGGCCCAATTCATGAATAACCATTAAGCCGATAAGACTGATAAAAGCGATTAAAATAGTAAGAATCATAAATAAGCGAAGTAGCTGGGTTTCATAAAGTAGCTTTCGCAACCTCGCCAGCATGGTTCCCGCGAAGCGGGATGGCGAGGCGAGAATGCAGGTTGACTCGGCTCGCTGGAGCCGAGAACAACCGGTACTTTAGAAACCCTGCTACGAGCGTAATGTTATTCTGAAATTTCTTTTTTCTTTTTTTCTCCCAAATCATCGATTTTTTTATTGTACTCGTCAACTATTCCCTGCAACTCTTCTTTCGCCTTAAATTTATCGTCTTCCCTGATCTTACTAGCTTTGGTCTGCTCCTGAATTTCTTCCCAAGCCTGCTCTCGCCAACGCCTAATTGACTGGCGAGACTGCTCTTGTTTTTCGGAAATAAGGCGGGACAAATCCTTTCTGTATTCTTCAGTCATGGGAGGCAAATTTATTCTAATGGCATCCCTGTCAACTATCGGATTGGCTCCAGTGCCAGTTTTTTGCAAAGCAGAAACAATCCCTTCAACGTAAGACTTATCCCACGGCTGAATCAAAATTTGTTTGGGTTCGGGTATGGAAATAGCAGCTAACTGCTTTAAGGGAAACTTCTGCCCAAAACAATCGCAGACCACGTCTTCAACCAAAGAAGGATTGGCCCTGCCGGTCCTGATCTTTGCCAATTCTCCATCCAAAAACGCCGCGACCCTATCCATCTCCGGCTTAACTTTATCAATAATTTCTTTATATTCCATATTATTTTTACTATATCAAAATTGAATCAAAAAGAAAAGCGCTCTTTTGGAGCGTTCTTTATTTTTAGTTTGGGATATCTTCAATCTTAACTGCATTAAGCCACCTTGAGTCTTTTAAGGCCTCTTTTTCAAATTTCCTGGCATCTTTTTCGTCTTCACTAAAGAAATAATAAAATAGCGCATTTGCCACCGATAATATCACCCATAAAATAAAAAGAAAAAATGGGATTAGGTTCGCCATTAACAACCAAGGATCCGGCAAGCGGAAAATAGCAACCAGAAACAAAATAACTATAGATATGGCAATGGCGGGCAAATAATAACGGTACATTGTTGCCTGCCATCTTTTTAAAAATCCGGCAAACCGATTTTTTGATTTAGTTTGGAATAAATGCCTTATTTCATGAGCTAAAACAGCCACAACTCTTTTTTGAATAATATGATTTGCCTTTGACCCGGCAAGACTTTTAAAATTTAGGGCCACCCAAGCTACCTCGTCGCTCTTTTCCGGCTTATACGCTACGCCATGCAAATCAAAAGAATGAAAATCAAATATGGGCACTAAAAGACCGGTTAAGTCTTTTATTTTGCAGTAATTAATGCAAATTTTCTTTTTGTTTACAGTAAAAATGTAATTTTCTCCCTCAACCAGCGGCCGCCGCAACCCATTCATTCAACGGTCCCTCCTCAATTATTCAAAGAGCAGTTAACAAGATATAGCAAAATAATTTATTTCCGTAAAGACCGCAATGATAAAATAGTTTTAAGTTCGGGGAAGCTAAGATAATAGGCTGTAAAAATATAAACGAAGGCGCCGGATAAAACGGCGAGGACTGCCTGGAGAAAAACTCCGCCAAAAGTAGACATATTTACAAAATTGGCTGAAAAACGCAACACGAAATAAACGGCAACTGCCATTAAAGTACTGGCGATTAAGATATTTTTTAAAGAATATATAACTTTCTTAATTTTAAAACCACCGATTTTTTTGTACAAAAATATCGATAATAAAACGAATTGCAATATGGCGGAAATGGAAAAAGCCAAAGGAAGAGCAACAACAGCTATATCAGAAATTCCCTGAAGTTTTAAGGTTTTTTGAAAAAAATCAGCGAATAAAATAGACGACTTAAATAGTGAAATAAAAAGAAAGCTGAAGCCGATATTCACTGACACGGAAATTAAACTTACTATAGTGGGAGTTTTAGTATCCTGAAATGAAAAGAATGTTCTGGTCAAAAGAGGAACTAGGGTTGAAGCAAAAATGCTGAAAGCAAACAATCCAAGAGAAGCTGCAGTCAATCTTGTTTCCTGCCAGCCAAAATTTCCCGTGCCCAAAACAATTCTGACCAGTTGAGCCCTTAAAAGAAATAATAAAATACTGGCGGGTATCACCAGGAAAAAAATCTGGCGCAAAATTATAGACAGCTTATCGCTAAACTCTTTTTTTTGACCGTTTACCCAAAGCTTGGAAAAAGCAGGGAAAGCGGCTGTAGCTAAAGATATTCCCAAAACGCCGGTAAGCATTCCTTGAAGATTGTTAGCAAAATTAAAAACAGCTATGGAGCTGGAAGCTATGGTTGAAGCAATGGCTGTTATAACAATCAGATTAATCTGATTTGCCGCTATGCCAAAAATCCGGGGAATCATTAGAATAAAGATTCTTTTGATTGCCAGATATTCTAAATCAAACGAAAAATGAAATTTGAAACCGCAGTTTACAGCCGCTATAATTTGAATTAACAAATGCAAAAAAGCTCCCAAAATAACGCCGATGCCGACTCCGTAAATTCCGAAGCGAGGAGTTAAAAATAAAATGCCAAAAATAATTCCAAAATTATATAAAATGGGAGCTAAAGAATAAGCCAAGAATCTTGAAAAATAATGCAAAACTCCGGAAAAAATATTGGATATCCCTAAAATAATCGGCTGCACTAATAAAATTCTGACTAAAATTAAGAGCATTGATTGGGCGCTTTCAGTAAAACCGGGCGCCATTAATTTTACCAGCCACGGGCTTAAGATAAAGAGGATTATAGCTGAAATCGCCAATAAAAAGAAAAAGACGCTTAAAACATGGTTTGCCATTTGCCAAGCCCCTTCCTGACTTTTGGCAAAGTACTCGGCAAAAATCGGCAAAAATGCAACCAAAATGCCTCCTAAAATCAAAATATTATAAACTACGTCGGGTATTTTAAAGGCTGCGAAATAAATACTGGCTTCGATGCCAGCTCCAAACCGGGCAGCCAAAAGCCGATCCGACAGCAAACCGAAGAAGCCGCTGATTAC
This sequence comes from Candidatus Nealsoniibacteriota bacterium, assembly GCA_016188865.1. Lineage (GTDB taxonomy): Bacteria > Patescibacteriota > Minisyncoccia > Minisyncoccales > MHMH01 > JACPGX01. Next base: position 143,170 of record JACPGX010000005.1, on the reverse strand, counting down.
AGAGAAAACTATCAATACGGCGGTTGCTCCGCCGATTGTTTTTGCTTGAGAATTGAAAAGCGCCCTCATGAGGATTTACCTCGCCATTGGCGGGCGCTTTTATTTTAAAATAAAAATCTGTTTTTTACAATCGCCACCTGTTCTCTTTCCGGCCCGTAAGAAATGTATTTGACCCTAACCCCTGCCAGTTTTTCAACAGCTTGCAAAAACAGTATGGCATTGAGGTGTTTAATATCTCTGCCCCACTTGCCCGGCATCTCAAGATATTTATTGCCGTCCCAAATTTTCACTTTTCCTCCAGAAAAGTGAAATGTGCCCAAGCTGTCCATCCGAGTAACCGCCAAACCGGTAAAACCATTTATTCTCGCAGCGTATCTTAAATAGGAAGCATCCAGCCAGCCGATTCTTCTCGGCCTGTTGGTAGTTGCGCCATACTCTTTGGTGTGCTCCCTGAAGGGATCGGCTATTGCGCTTGGCATTTCAGTTTTAAAGGGGATATTTTTTTCGCAAACCCTTGTCGTATAAGCCTTAACCACGCCGATTACTTCCTTAATCTCCATCCAGGAAATTCCGGAACCCTGCAAAGCGCTAGCTAAGGTGCATGGCGAAGAAGTGGTTTCGGGGTAAGTTCCAAAATCAGGATCAAGCATAATCCCCTGAGCCCCTTCCATTAAAATTCTTTTCTTTTGATCGCAAGCTTCCCAAAGAACCGGTTCGGTTTCGGTGACAAACGGAGAAATGCGATTTTTAAAGTCTAGCAGGTTTTTCAAAATAACATCGTACATTAAATCATAGCTCTTGTAGCCATAAACCATCAAAAGCAAAGTGGCTGACCGCTCTCGAAGTTTTCTTAATTTTTGCTCCATGTTTTCCGCAAAAAGATCTTCTACCCTCAATCCGAATCTGCCTATTTTATCTGAAAATACCGGGCCTATGCCGCGCTTGGTTGTGCCGATTTTTCCTTCGCCTCTTTCTTCTTCCTGCAGGCCGTCAAGGGCCAAATGCCATGGCATAATTAAATGAGCCTTACTGCTTATTCTCAAATTTTTACAGCTAACGCCTCTCTGCTCCAAGGCAGCCATTTCCCCAATCAAAACATTAGGATTGACCGCTACTCCGTTTCCGATAATACACAAGGTTTCCGGATTGAAGATTCCGCAAGGTATCAAATGAAGCTTAAACTCGCCCCGCTTGTTTATTACCGTGTGTCCGGCATTATCGCCGCCGCTGAATCTAACGCAAACATCGGCTTTTTTGGCTAAAAAATCGGTTATCTTTCCTTTGCCCTCGTCTCCCCATTGTGCTCCTAGAACTACTGTAACCGGCATTTTACACCTCCTTGTCAAAAAACCAATATCATCTTACTATGACACCAGGACTTTGACAAATTGAAAAGGAGGAAAATGATCACTCAAAAAGAAATACAGGAAACGCTGAAAAACTATAATAAGAAAAAAATTGCCATCGGATGTCTTGGCAGCCATTCGGCTTTAGATGTTTGCGAAGGGGCAATCAGCGAAAGGTTTCATACGATAGTATTTTGCGAAAAAGGCAGAGAGTATCCCTATTCCAGATATTTTCGATCTATTTTTGACGGCGGAAAAAGAATCCGTGGCGTCGTAGACCGGCCAATTGTCCTAGATAATTTTAAAGATATTTTAACATGCCAGACCTTCCTATGCGATGAGTCGGTCGTCTGGATTCCCAACCGTTCTTTCTGGGTTTACTGCGGAGAAAAAGAAATCCAAGAAAAATTCCGAGTGCCGATTTTCGGCTCAAGACAAGCATTGCATTTGGAAGACAGGGAAAAAGAATCATTCAATTATTATGATGTCTTGATGAAAGCAGGAATTCGAGCCCCTGAAAAATACAATTCTCCCGAAGATATTGATAGATTAGGCCCGGCCATGGTTAAAATACCTCACGCAGTCCACAGGCTGGAAAGAGGATTTTTTATGGCTCCCACCACGGAAAAATTCCATGAGGAGCTAGATAAAAGAATAGCCAAAAATATCATTTCCAAAAATAATTGGCGGGAAGAAATAAGAATCGAAAGATTCGCCATAGGGCCTGTCTGCAATGTTAATTTCTTTTATTCGCCTATCTCTAGAGAAATTTGGGAAGGCGAGCCTCTCGAATTAATGTCAACCGAATGGCGATTTGAATCCAATCTGGACGGCATGGTAAGATTGCCGGCTCATCAACAATTAGCCCTGTTGGAAAAAACCCCGGAAACCTATATCGTTGTGGGGCATGCTGCAATGACGGTGCGAGAATCGCTTTTAAGATATCTTTATGAAATGGGCGAAAAATTCGTCAAAACCATGAAAGAGCTTTATCCGCCGGGCATGATTGGGCCTTTCGGCCTTCAATGCATCATTGAAGATGACATGAAGCCAACTTGTTATGACGTGGCTTTCAGAATTCCGGGCGGCGACAATATAACCACCTTTTCCGGACATCCGTATTTAAACTCCTTGTGGGGCGAAAGAATGTCCACTGGTCGAAGAATCGCTTTCGAAATCCGCAGAGCCATCAAACACGACCTTTTGGATAAGATTGTAACTTAATCGAGAGGAGGTAGAAAATGACAAAACTGCATCACATTCTTAAATCGCAGCAGTTCAGCAAAGAATTGTTAGAAGGCGAACTTTTCCCATTAGCAAAAGAAATGGAAAAAATAGTCAAAGCAAAGAAAAAGAAGACAATGCTGACTGGTAAAATAATGGTCACTCTTTTTTATGAACCAAGCACAAGGACAAGATTATCTTTTGAAATGGCAATGCAAAAATTGGGAGGCGGAGTAGTCTCTACAGAAAATGCCAAAGAATTCTCATCTGCAGCTAAAGGCGAAAAAATTGAAGATACTATAAGGGTGATTTGCGGATACCATCCCGATGTTGTAGTTCTTCGGACTAGTGAGGAGGGAATGGCAGAAAAAGCCGCTGAGCTTAGCCCGGTGCCGGTTATCAACGCAGGAGACGGTACCGGCCAACACCCGACTCAAACATTGCCTGATCTTTACACTATTCAAGAAAAAATGGGGAGAATTTCCGGCACTTGGATGGCTGTGGCCGGCGACCTTGCTAGAGGCAGAACGGTCCACTCGTTAGCGTATCTCTACGCTAAATTTCCTAATGTGAAAATATCTTTTGTTTCTCCGGAAATGGGCAGAATACCGCAGAATATCAAAGATTATTTGAAGAAACATAACGTCGATTTTGAAGAACTTTATAATTTAAAGGAAGTTGCTTCAAAAGTTGATATTATCTATAGTACCAGGATCCAAAGGGAAAGAGGCGGAGATATTCTTTTGCATTATAAGCCCAGTCCCGATCTTGAATATTCCTGGGAGGTCAATCAGGAGATTCTCAACCTGATGAAAAAAGACGCCATCGTTATGCACCCCCTGCCGCATTTGGAAGAAATTGCTCCAGAAGTCGATAAAGACCCTCGAGCTGTTTACTTCCGCCAAGCGGAAAACGGCCTTTACGTCAGAATGGCCCTCTTAAAAATGATTTTGAAATAAAAGCAAAACCCGTTCCAACGAACGGGTTTTTCGATTTCGCGAAGTCCGACTTCCTAATATCCGTATTCTAATACAAAAAAATTTGACAGACTACTTAAAATCTGCTACAATATCTTTGTCCCAGTAAGTCGGGTGATTGCCAGGCACAAGACTGTGCCTGGAGGAAAGTCCGAACTCTTACTCCCCGTTTAACGGGGGTTAAAAAGGTAGCAGGTAACACCTGCCGCCCGCCCAAAATTTTGGGCGAGGCAGAGATGCGAACAGAGACGAGTCTTCACTAGTTTGGGGCTTGCCCTGAGCTTGTCGAAGGGTGAAACGGCTAAATTCTTACCCAAGAGCAAGAGTAAACCGGAAGTTCTGGGATTCATCTTGGAACTTTCGTTAAAAGTAACTCGCACAGAGTCTCGACAGCGATGTCGGACCTAGATAGATAATTACCATCCGCCGACGAGGCGGAACAGAATTCGGCTTATAGACTTGCTGGGACATAAAAACATACGAGAACCGTTCTCGTATGTTTTTATTTATTTTTTATCTTACCATTAAGCCTGCTAAGAAATTTTTGACTTGGTTTAAAAAAGACTGCGGCGGAGGTTCGGTAGATGGAGGCGGAACAAATTGCTCCATCATTCTTTGAGTTTCCTCCTGAATTCTTCTTTGAGTTTCTTCTTGAATTATTCTCTCCATTTCTTCTTGGGAAGGAGGTTGGCTCATACCTTCCGATGGTACAAAACCTTCTGGTATTTGGCCTTCATGAAATTCTCCTTGATTAAACGGCGGCATTTCTCCTTCAAACCCTTCAGGCGGCATCATTTCCGAACCCGGACCAAAACCTGCTCCTTCCCCGCCACCTTGCTGCTGCATTTCCTGTATGCAGGATTCTATCTTAGTCTGAATTTCTGCGCTGGAACCCATAGCGCCGCCGCCCTCGCCTGCTTCACCTTCTTCTGGTGAGCCGCCTTGTTCACCTTGAATACTTTGGAAACAAGCAAGAGCATCCGGACAGGGCATTACTAAACATTCTTTCATCCGGCCCTCCATCTCTTGCATCTGCCCCATTCTTTGGCGGGCTTGATCAGCTTCTTCGGGGCTCATATCGCCAATTTGAACTGCAAAATCAATGCAAGTATTCATATTGGCAGGGTCTTCGCAGAATGACCGGCATTCTTCTTCGCCCTTGCAACCTCCCGGACCGCCAGTCATGCCCATTTCTGCCATTTTTCTGGCTCGAGCAGCATCTTCTGCAGTCATAAAGCCGGCTTTTTCAGCAAAATCAACGCATTCTGTCATATGAGTCATATCATCGCAATAAGCTTCGCATTCTCCCTGCCCCTTGCATCCACCCGGGCCCGAAGTAAACCCGGCAGCTAGCATTTTTCTAGCTTGCTCCGCCTCTTCGGGGGACATAAAACCATTTTCAATAGCAAAATTTATACATGGCTCCATATTAGCCGGGTCTTCACAAAACGCTTCGCATGCTTCTTTGCCGCGACAATCACCCGGACCCTTGCCCCCAGTACGCCTGACCATAGCTGCTTCTTCTGCCGACATAAAGCCAGCTGCTTCGGCAAAAGTAATGCAGGTTTCAAAATTTTCTGGCAAAGAACAATACTCATCGCATTTATCCCTACCTCCGCAAGGCGGAGGCGTTATTCCTTTATCAAGCGCTGCTAAAACTTTTTCAACTTCTTCCAGTTCTTCCGGAGGCATTAAACCGGCTTCTTTAGCAAAAATAATGCAGGTTCTCATGTTTTCGGGAAGAGTGCAAACGCTATCGCACTCTGTTTTACTGCTGCACGGCGGAGGTTGAACCCCCCTTTCTAGGGCCGCGGCAACTTTTTTTGCCTCTGCTAATTCTTCCGGCATCATCAAATCATTTTCTTCCGCAAAAGCAACGCATTCTTTTATATGACTCATGTCATCACAATAATTTCCGCACTCAACTTGTCCTTTACAGCCTCCGGGTCCCGAAGTTTTTCCTGCAGCCAGCATTTTTCTGGCTATAGCAATCTCTTTATCGGTAATTAAATTATGCTTTTCGGCAAAATTAAGACAGGGCTCCATATTTTCCGGCTTGTCGCAGTAAGCTAGACAATCCGCTTCGTTTTTGCAATTTCCCAACGAAGCTACAGGATAAGTAATATCTTCTTTGGAGGTAGCAAAAACTAAAACTCCGGAAAATAATACAAAAATAAAAATTAATAAAAAATAATATTTCTTCATAAATTTAAAATCCATTTAAATAATATTATTTAAATGGATTCTTATATAAATCCTTAAATGGATTTACCGCCTCCTCGAAAGGATTGGTTGACGGCATTTCCTCTAGCGGATTTTCCACCGCAGCGCCAGCGCCAACTTCAGCCGCGGCCTTCCCCATTTCTTTCCCTTTGGAAAAACCCTGCTGATAGCCGAAATAATAAGCTCCGGCTGCAGCTAACACTAAAACGATAATAAAAATAATAATATTTCTCATGCCTTTATTATACCAAACCCTGTCAATACTGTCTTGTGGATAACTAAAGAATATGCTACTGTTTGGAAAGGAACCTTAAAAACTGATGTGTGGAGGAAAAGTTATGAGCGAAATGATAAGAGTTGAAACGGAATCTGAAGTCGCAACTTCAGAACGCCCCGCTCGCGTATTGGTCTATGAAGACGACAAACTAGTAGCCGTAGTAATCGCTGGAATCGAACGTCAAAAAGGCGCAGATGGCGGATTCTATCCTTGCGTCACACTCAAAAATTACGGACAGCCAGAAATGTATGACTTACTAAACGCTTTTCTGTCTAAGAACCCGGGAAGTGAACAACAACTCGCTAGAGAATTCGATGTATCGCGTCCGACAATTACGCGTTGGGCTCATGGAATAACTTGCCCCGTAGATTTCATAGCTAAAAAAATAGTAATACCTCATCTAAAAAAACTATTGCAAAAGCAGGATAACTAATCCTGCTTTTCTTTTATCTCATTAACTATAATGATCCCTCTCGGTCCTCGATACTCAGCACTAGACTGCTGGCATCCTCGGTCTAGAACCAGAAATTCAGGAACAAATTTGGCTGGTTTGGGATTCCAAAAACTAAGCATCTCGGTTGAGTTTATTTCACAGACTAACACAAAGGGAAGCTCTCTCAGAACTTCCCGTCAAAAATTGTTTGATTTGTTTGATTTACGAAATCAAACAAAACCCATTGTGTCCCGCTTAGACAATAACATAAGGACTATAGATTGGAAATGGTGCCTGTCCCCATTTATTGCAGGGAGCCCTGCTCCACTGGTGCATCAGCTTGTTAGGCTTCCTGATGCCGATGATGTTCAGATTAAAGCCGGCTGCCTTGAATATTTCAACCGCGCTCAATCCTTCCTCATGGTACCGCCTGAGGGCTGATTCCTTGAAGCTCCTTTTGTATCTCACGGACTTGGCGCCGCAGCGGCGCACGTTTTTGTTCCTGGATAGCTCTTTTATCTGCTCCTCTGTAAATATTTTTCTGTTCATATTTTTTATGCTTAATTTTACCTTTACATCTTACCAAAACTACAAAAAAGGGACACAATGTGTCCACTTTTCTGGGTACAGATCAAATGTGTCCACTTTTCGGGGTACAGATCACAGCAAAGCATTGATTTTCAAAGCTCCACGCCGTCACTCGAGGCTCTCCGCAATCGATTAGAGCAGAGTGGCGAAGCATTGGCAGATGCCATCCGCACTCATGAACGAGAACTCTTCGCTCGATCACAGCGTGAGCCGGAAGTCGCGCTTCTCCAAACCATAATTCGCCGAAGCGGCCACGCATTGAATAGCTACGGCAAACTTACGAAACGGGGATCGCCCTATCTCCGGAGAGCGCTCTTTATCGCGGCGAATGTCGCGCGTATGTTTGATCCGGAACTCAAAGCATATTACGAAAAGAAACGAAGTGAAGGGAAATGCTATACCGTGGCGACCGTTGCCACGACACGAAAACTCCTTTCGCGCATTTATGCGGTCCTTCGGCGCGGAACGCCGTTTATCCCCAGCAAGACTTGACTAGGGATAACAGGACTGGACTCCCTAGGAGGGTTGCGTCATCCCTTGTCTTGAAAGGTCGAAGGTAAAAAACAAGTATTTTAAGGGACTTTTATGGAACAACAAACAACAATCGAAACGGCTCGAGAGCAGCAGCCAATTCTCGCCCCTCTCCGTTATTGCCTCTACGCCAGGAAGTCAACTGAAAGGGATGAAGCGCTCTCCATTGATTCTCAAATTAAGGAGATAAAGAAAATGTTCGATTTACGAAATCGAACACCAAAATCAAGCAAAAACGCCTAAATTGGCACTGTATTTAATTTATTTAGCTATTGATTATATGGCCGGTTATATTTTAAGGAAGAACCTTCGTGGCCTTTTTATAAAGCATCGGTAAGCAATCCTGTCGCATTCTAAATTTTGTTCCGTGGTTATGACCGGTGCGCGCATCAAAATCCACGAGGACTTTCCCCTCCTCCAGCGCCTTTAAAAACCCTTCGAAGCTGAATTTTTGCAACATCATTATTTTGGTGTATTTGTAATATTCCTTTCCGCGTTCTTTTTTAACCTCGTGAAAATGATGAAAATGGGGGCGGGCACCATTACAAATAGATTAGAAATGGTGCCTGTCCCCATTTACCATTACGGTGATTTTTCGTTACGATTTTAGACATGCATCTCAGTCACCTGACTTAGCATATGATGGCTGCGGGACTTGAATTCGAAGAGTTGCCCGAAGGCATTCCCTCGCCTGTGGGCTCGGAATTCAGGGACTTGATTCTCACCGAAAACCCCACAAGCAAACTTCAATTTCCCCTGTTCGGGGAAATTTCAGTTTGCTGTGTGCCCCGGTCTAGAACCAAGTTATCAGAGGAAAAATTAGGCTATTTTGAGCTCTTCCACCGGTGCGTCTCGGTCGGGGTAAAAAATAAAAAGGCCAGAGAGTTTGTTACCCTCTAGGCCTTCACTATTCTTACTTTTCTCTTTTGGCTATGATAATTATCACTTCGTCGCGATCTTTTGCTCCCGTTTCTTCAAGAAATTCACCACTCACTAGAAGACTAGTGTGTGTAGTAACACCACCTCCTGGCACCATTATCTGAGCATCAAAATGGAAACCATACGGTGGATTTTTTTGTCCAGCTTCATCGTATATACCATATGCCGGATATCCTCGTAATTGAGCTATAGTAACGAAAACTGGCTCCTTGCTATTATCCTTCAATATTTTGACCATTTCATCCAAAGAACAAGTGCTAGGAATTCCCGTCCTCTTTTTCTGCTTTTCAACCTCATTTATAGATTGAGGACAGAAGAAAGTTTCCCTTTTTCTTTTTTTCTCCATTCTATACCCTCCTTACACCAAATCTCTTTCCATCTAACTGGAATATTGCATTATACGCCTAAACCAAATTTTTGTAAAGGGGGGAGCTTACGCAATGCGTTTCAGTCGCCCTACACCCATAGCAAAAATGAAAATGGGGACAGGCACCATTATTTTGGTCTCAATGTTAGACGTTCAACGTCTAAATAATAGACATAAGGGTCATTCTTATGTTTTCGATATTCCTCCAGGCGCTCGCGAATTTTAAATAATCTTTTTTCATTATCATGATATATTGTCATTTAACTACCTCCTTGCAACAAATATACATTTAAATTTGCTACAAGCAATATAGCATTCTAAACTTTTTTGTCAAATTTTGGTGTGCAAAAATTCCCCACTTGATGATTTTCGACGCACCTCGATCACCGAGAACGATGCACTAGACGGTTGCGGGACAGAAATCCGAACCGGATAGTTAACATAGGTGGTTTTCTGAAATTTTACGGAAATGGAATCCCTTAATCGCCATATCAATAACCATCGGAAAAAATTTAGGCTTTCTAAAAAAACACCAAAAAAGAAGCTCCCAGTAATAAATTCTCTCCTTATGCATGAACCCTAAAAACCAAAGCGATTTAGGAAAAGCCAGAAGCCGGCTAAAGCTAATCCGACGGGATATCTTCTTCCTTTCGGGCTTATATTCTTTCAAAAAAGTTTTCAATCTTTGATAGTAATATTTAGACGAATAAATATGAGCGGTGAGTTTTTTATAGCCAGCAAGCAAAATCTCACGATTCATTTTAGGGACAAAATTAATAGTGCAATTGGTATTGTCGCCACTAGCTTGCGAAACCAATCTTCCCTCTTTCTTCATTCTGTCCCACAATCTAGTTTTTGGCGGCGCCTGCAAGAGCCCGACCATAGCGATGGCTATGCCGCTTTTTTGGATAAAAAGCGTCATGCGGTCGAAAATCGAAGGCGTATCCTGGTCGAAGCCAATGATAAATCCTGCCTGAACTTGCAAGCCATTATTTTGAAAAATTCTTATCGAGTTCAATAAATCACGGTTAATATTCTGCACTTTTCCGCAGCCCTTAAGGCTCTCTTCTTTGGGGCTCTCTATGCCGATAAAAACAGTATCGAAACCGGCCATGGTCATCAATTTTATCAGTTCTAGGTCGTCGGCAAGATTAATAGAAACTTGCGTATGAAAAGAGAAAGGATGCCTTTTGGCTCCCATCCATCCAATAATAGCTGGCAAAATTTCTCTTTTTAACTTTATTTTATTCCCAATAAAATTATCGTCTACGAAAAATACATTACCACGCCAACCGTTGAAGTATAAAGCATCGAGCTCGGCCAAAACCTGTTCTTTATTTTTTACTCTTGGAACTCTGCCATTTAAATAAACTATGTCGCAAAATTCGCAATTAAAAGGACAGCCTCTGGAAAACTGGATGCTCATCGAGGCGTATTTGTTCATATCAATTAATTCCCACGAAGGCAGAGGAATTTTATCAGCCTCTGGCCGCTGGTTGGATTGATAAATTTTCTGCAAACTGCCCCTTTCTAAATCCTGGACCAAAAGAGGCATGACATCTTCCGCTTCGCCCAAAACAAAATGATCGATATTATTAAAAAATTCTTCGTAACCGGTGGTAAAAAGCGGCCCGCCGGCAACAATTTTTTTTCCTAATTTTTTAGCATGATATATAATCTCCCAGACCGATTCTTTCTGCAGGGCCATGGCTGAAATAAAAATCAAATCTGCCCATTGAAGATCTTTTCCACTAAAATCTCCAATATTTAGATCAATTATTCTTTTTTCCCAATCTTGAGGCAGCAAAGTCGCTACCGTTAATAATCCTAGGGGCGGAAAAGTCGCCTTTTTTCCGATAAAGGGTAAAGCGTATTTAAATCCCCAGAAAGTCCTGGGAAACCTAGGATATAAAAGCAGGATTTTCACAAGATGTTATGTTCCGGGGTAGGGATTCGGACCCCAATATAGGCCTTCAAAGGGCCTTGTCCTACCATTAGACGACCCCGGAATAATAATCGCTTAAATTATACCTATTTTTCTTCATTTTGCAATGATTCAATGATTGCCAGCTCTATGGGCAGCTGAGGTATGGGAGAATATTTTATTTTGTTTTCGGCTTCGAGGAAAAGCTTTAAAATGCGGCGTAATTCGTTGTCTTGGAAATTAGCGACTTGAGAACATAGTTTTGATTTCTCTTCTCCGGTTAAGCCGGTAAGAATCGGATTGGCCAACTCCGGCCCCATTTTCAAAATCATCCCCTGCCTCAAATAATTAACTAAAGTTTTAGAAAATTCTTGAGGATCTTTGCCCTTTTCCATGGTTTTATTCAAAAACTCGATTGCCGGCCCTACTTGCCCTTGGCAGAGATAATCGACGAACTGACCGACTACAGTATTATCAACCATTCCCAATAATTCCTTGATATCTTGAGCGGTCTTTCCGCCAAAAGCCAAAACCTGGTCCAATAAAGCTTCGGCATCTCTGACGGAACCGCTGGAATTTAAGGCGATAAGCTCTAAAGCTGTTCTATCAATCTGAACTTTTTCCTTATTAATGATCCACTCAAGGCGGCTGATAATTTCGGGAAAACTAAGCTTCCTGAAATCAAATCTTTGGCAGCGGGAAATTATAGTGGGAATCATTTTATGAATTTCCGTGGTAGCCAAAATAAATATGGCGTGGGAAGGCGGCTCTTCAAGGGTTTTTAATAAGGCATTTGCCGCGTCTTTGGAAAGTTGATGGGCTTCGTCAATAATAAAAACTTTATATTTTGACTTAGTGGGCGCGAATCTGATGCCGTCTCTCAATTCTCTGATTTCATCAATGCCCCTATTGGAAGCCGCATCTACCTCAATTAAATCAATGGCCCTAGCTTCATTAACTTCGTTGCAGGAAGAACACTCATTACAGGGCTCAAAACCATCTTTTCTGTTTTCGCAATTAAGAGATTTTGCCAAGAGTCTGGCAATGGTAGTTTTACCGGAGCCCCTGGGCCCTGTAAATAAATAGGCATGGGAAATAATTCCCATAGTTATGGCGTTAGTCAAAGTCTGTACCACATGCTCTTGCCCGACAACCTCACTAAAAGTCTTAGGCCGATATTTGCGATAGAGCACTAGATTTGTCATAATAAAATCATGCTAAAGCTTTATAGTACCTTAACGCGGAAAAAAGAAATATTCAAGCCAGCCCATGGCAAAAAAATAAAACTTTTTGTTTGCGGGCCGACGGTTTACGATTCAGCCCATATCGGGCACGCTAGAACATATCTGGCTTTTGACATGATTGCAAAATATTTAAAGCAAAGAGGCTTTAATATTTTTTATTTGCAGAATATTACTGACATCGACGACAAAATTATAAACCGAGCAAAAGAAAAAGGAATTTCTCCTTTAAAACTAGCCCGAAATTTTGAAAAAAAATATTCGGAAGATATGAAGAATTTGAAGGTTAATGCTGTTACAAAATACGCAAGAGCTACAGATTACATAAAAGAAATAATCGGCCAAGTGAAAAAACTGCTGGATAAAAAGTATGCCTATCAGATAGAAGACGGTATTTATTACGATATTTCAAAGTTTAAAAATTACGGAAAATTATCGGGAAGAACCGCCCTGCAGGCAGAAGATGCGGTTTCCAGAATCGATGAAGCTGTAAGCAAAAAAAATAAAGGGGACTTTGCTTTATGGAAAATCTCCAAACCCGGAGAACCCAAATGGCCTAGCCCGTGGGGTTTTGGCAGACCAGGCTGGCACATAGAGGATACGGCCATTACCGAAAAATTCTTCGGCTCCCAGTATGATATGCACGGAGGAGCGGTTGATTTAATGTTCCCCCACCACGAGGCTGAAATAGCTCAAATGGAAGCTATCTCCAGTAAAAGGCCGATGGTAAAATACTGGCTGCATCCCGGCTTTTTAAAAGTCAATGGGCAAAAAATGTCTAAATCGCTAGGCAATTTTATAACCATTAAAGACTTTACAGAAAAATACTCCCCCCGCTTATTAAGATTTTTGATACTAAAAAATCATTACCGTTCGCCTATTGATTATACCGAAGAATCTGTCGCGCAGGCCGAAAGAGAATTGGAAAAGATTGATGAATTCGTCGACAGATTAAAAGATTTCCGAAATCCACTCAAATTTGAGAGGATTTCGGAAATCAAAAAATTGGAAACCAACTTCGAAAAAGCCATGGAAGACGACTTTAACACGCCGAAAGCCATTGCCGTGATATTTGACCTAATGCGCCAAAAAAATACTTTAGATGCTAAAGATACTTTAAAATTTCTAAAACAGATTGACGAATTTTTAAACTTTATCTTCTGGCCAAAACACCAAAAAAAGCCCCCGAAAGCGTTGCTTGACTTAGTCAGGCAACGCCAAGAATATCGAAAAAAAAGCGACTGGCAAAAAGCCGATGAAATAAGAAATGAGATAATAAAGCTCGACTGGCAGGTTGAAGATACCAAGCAAGGCTCGAAATTAAAAAAAATTCAACGATAATATTTAGAGGTTCGACCTCCTAAAATTTGAACTATTCAAGAAACTTTAGTATACTAATCAAGTATGGAAACACCCGATAAAATTCCTCCGCAAAATATTGAAGCAGAAAAATCACTTTTGGGCTGCTTGATGCTCGATAAAAACGCTATTATAAAAGTGGTGGATTTTTTGCAGCCGAAAGACTTTTATAGGGGCATTCATCAGGAGATTTATTCTGCTACGCAGGATCTTTTTGAAAGAAACGAACCCATTGATTTATTGTCGGTTTCAGCCCGGCTTAAAGAAAAGAATACTTTGCCAGAAATCGGCGGAAGCGCCTATTTAACCGAACTCATTAATACCGTGCCTACGGCCGCTCATGTTTTGAACTATGCTAAAATCGTCCAAAAGAAAAGAATCTTGCGCGATTTAATAGAAGCTTCTTATGATATTGGGCTAATGGGCTATAACGAGACTGAAGAAGTTGATGAATTGCTGGACCAAGCTGAAAAGAAAATTTTCAGCATCACCCAAAAATCTCTTAACCAAAATTTTATAGCAGTAAAAGACACGCTGGAAGATGCTTTTGAAAGACTGGACAAGCTTTCAAAATATGAGGGAGCGCTGCGCGGCCTGCCTACCGGCTTTGCGGACTTAGACAACAAACTAGCTGGCCTGCAAAAATCTGATTTGATTATTTTAGCCGCCCGGCCTTCCATGGGAAAATCGGCTTTGGCAGTAGATATAGCCAGAAATATTGCCAATCAGCAAAAAATTCCCGTAGGGATATTCAGTTTGGAAATGTCGAAAGATCAAATCGTTGACAGGCTCATTTCTGCACAATCTGGCGTAGATGCTTGGCGGATAAGGACTGGAAAACTTTCAAGTACAGGCGAAGAAAATGACTTCACGAAAATTCAGCAAGCTATGGCAGATCTTTCCGGTGCTCCAATTTATATTGATGATGCCGCCACATCAAATATTCTTCAAATGAGAGCTATGGCTAGACGCCTCCAGGCAGAAAAAGGTTTAGGTTTGATTGTGATAGATTATCTGCAATTAATGGAACCAAGAAATACCAATGTCGGCGAAGTCCAGCAGGTTACAGAAATATCGAGGTCATTAAAAAGTTTAGCTAGAGAATTAGAAGTGCCTGTTTTGGCTCTTTCTCAGCTATCTAGAGCCGTAGAAGCAAGAATCCCTCCCCGACCAAAACTAGCCGACCTTAGACAGTCCGGATCGCTGGAGCAAGATGCTGACGTCGTACTTTTCATCTACCGCGAAAAAGAAAGAGGTGAAACCGTGCCCAGCAATGTGGCTGAAATTATTGTTGCCAAACACAGAAACGGACCAACCGGCAGCGTAAAACTGTTTTTTGATGACCAAAGAGTAACATTCAGAAATTTAGACAAAACCCACGTAAACGAAGATTTTTAAAATGGCTTACTCCCCTTCCATTGAAAGGCTAATCGCAATATTTTCCAAGTTTCCCACGGTAGGCCCCAGAACAGCCGCCCGTTTTGTTTTTTATTTGCTAAAACTTCCCAAAAGCGAGGTAAAAGAAGCCATTGAATCTATCGCTGATTTAAAAAACAAAGTAAAACTATGTTCTTTTTGTTTCAAACCATTTGAGGGAGAGATAGAACTCTGCGCAATTTGCTCTGATAATGGCCGAGATAAAACGTTGCTCTGTGTTGTGGAAAAAGAAACCGACCTAGAAACCATTGAAAAAACAAAAAAATACCACGGGAGGTATTTTATTTTGGGGGGCACTGTTTCCAAACTAAGAAAAGAAGATATAGAAAAACTAAGGGTAAAAGAACTGCTGGAAATTACTAAATTGCCTGAAATTCAAGAAATTATTATAGCCACTAATCCTACTACTGAAGGCGAAGCCACTTCCCTATACTTAGAAAGAACCCTTGCGCCTCTTGGCAAAAAAGTTACCAAGCTCGGCCGCGGCCTGCCCGTCGGCTCCGAACTCGAATACGCCGACGACGAAACCCTCTCCTCCGCCCTTGACAATAGGAAATAAAAAAATACACGGGTGTGAAGTGTACCCCGTTTAGTGGACACGAATAAAAAAGCACGTTTTAGGCATTTAATGCCAGCAAATGATCCCTGTATTCAACGGGGGTCATTTTGTTTAAGTCCCACTAGTAAATGTTGGGCACTATGTTGAATAATCCTGCCATGTTAGACACTCGGTGTTGGACACCGAGTGTCTAACATGCTAGAATAAGAACGTATGAGAAAAGTTAAAATTGTTTCCGGAGAATATTATCACATCTACAATAGGGGTAATAATAAACAACCAGTTTTTCGTGATGAAAAAGATTGGATAAGATTTCTTTTCTTAATCACTCACTGCCAATCTCATTTGACTTTCTATAATCTCGGCAGACAAGTTGCCTGCTTTGTTAGACACTCGGTGTTTAACATCTCGCGGGAGGTTGTAGAGGAAATAATAAAAAATCGAAGCATAGAATTGATTAATTTCACGCTGATGCCAAATCATTTCCATTTAATTATCCACGGATTAAAAGAAAACGGTATTTCCCAATATATGCAAAGAGTTTTAAACGCTTATACAAAATACTTCAATACAAAATATAAAATCTCGGGGCATCTTTTTCAGGGCCCATTTCAAATTGTCCATATTAAAAATGACGACCAGCTTCTTTATCTCTCCGCTTATATTCACCGCAATCCAAGAGAAATCAAGGAATGGGCCGACAGAGAACACCTCTTCCCTTATTCTAGTTACCAGGATTGTATAAATAAAAATCGGTGGGGAAATCTTTTAGAAACTGGCATTGTCACCAAACAATTTTCTAGCAGTGAAAAGTATAAATTATTCGTGGAAACAAGCGGAGCTAAAGATTTATCCAAAATACTAGATGAAAAACAATTACTTGATTGAAGATTGTTAGACACTCGGTGTCCAACACCGAGTGTCTAACAACGTGTCGCTATAATAGAAAATAATAAAAATGTGCACTCTCGGGGAGCGCACATTTTATTTAGTTTCGAGGCTGGTAATTTCCACTTCGGTGAAAGATTGGCGGTGGCCTTTTTTGCGATGATAGCGCTTTTTGGCTTTGTATTTATAAGCAATCACTTTTTCTCCTTTGCCGTGGCTTAAGACCTTAGCCGTAACTTTTGCGTCTTGAACGAAAGGAGAACCAATCTCAAGGTAGTTGCTTTTCTCCAATAATAAAACCTCATTAAAGGCTATTTCCGAGCCTTCTTTTTTATCTAATTTCTCAACTTTAATT
This sequence comes from Candidatus Nealsoniibacteriota bacterium, assembly GCA_016188865.1. Classification (GTDB taxonomy): domain Bacteria; phylum Patescibacteriota; class Minisyncoccia; order Minisyncoccales; family MHMH01; genus JACPGX01. The sequence goes on along the minus strand of JACPGX010000005.1, from coordinate 126,502 downwards.
TTTTGTCCGGGAGCAACAATATATTGTTTCCCTCCGGTTTTAATGACCGCCAACATATCGTTTATACTACTACTTTGCTAAAAAAATGCAATACCTTAATATCTGGAGGTCCGACCTCCCGTCATATTTGTCGGGAGGTCGGACCTCCTCCCGAATATCGTCACTCAAGTTTCTTGGTCTCCCCTACTTCTTCTAGCTTTTCTACCTTATCGTCCAGCATAATCAAGCGTTTTTCTGAAGAGTCGAAAGCAGACTTAGCGTTAGATAAATGACTGCCCAATTTCCTGAAGTCATCCATAAGTTTTTGGGCGTCTTGATGAACTCTGCCTAATTTCTTTAAAATTTCCTGTGTTTGCTTTGAAATTTGCGTATCTTTAAACCAATGCTCAATAGTCCTTAAAGCTAAATATATGGTATTGGGCGAAGTTAAAATGATTTTCTTTGACCAGGCAAAAGAAGCCATATCAACCTCTTTGCCGATATTGTTGATAATTTCGTAATAAATAGCTTCTGCGGGGATATACATTAAAGCAAAGTCAACCGTGCCTTCCGATGGCAATATGTATTTGGCGGCAATATCGTTTATTTTAAATTTTACGTCTTCCAAAAAAGTCTTTTTATAAAAATTCTTTTCTGTTTCAGAGGCGGTATTTATCATCTTTTCAAAATTTTCCGAAGGAAACTTGGCGTCAATGGGCAGAATTCTGCCATTGGGCAGCTTCAAGACAGCGTCCACCTGCTCTCCCGAGGAAAATAAATGCTGAATTTTAAAAAGCTCTGCCGGAAAATGTTGAGATAAAATATGTTCCAACGAAGCTTCGCCCCATTGACCCCTTAATTTTGGCGACCTAAAAATGTCCTGAAAAGTAGAAACATCTTTAACGCTGTCTTGCACTTGCTTCAAATCTTCCCTGATTTTAGTCGCTTCTTGCGTAAAAGAACGAATCTGGTCGTTCATGTTTCTGGACTGGCCCATCATTAAATCGGTCATTCGCCTTTCCAAATCTTTTATGGCTTCGGTTTGGTTGCTGTCAGTTTTTGATTTCTTAATTAAAAAATAAAACACTCCAACAGCTATCGCGACAATAAAGAAAACTATCAAAGCGAGAAACTGATTTTGCATTGATTTATATTAACATTAAACCTTATTTAAACAATATTTCTGCGGCAACGAAAGCAAGATAAATGGAGATTAACAACAGAGATTCTTTTCTGGTAATTTTGTTCCCAGTTCTGAGAATAATCAAAAAAGATACAATAGAAATTAAAAGAAAAATTCTGGCAGAAAAATATGGGCTAAAGTCATTAATTTTTATCGGAGAAAGCAGGGCAACAAATCCAAGAACAAATAAAGAAGTTACAACTACGCAGCCCATCAGGTTGCCTAAAATCATTTCTTTTTTATGCTTCAAAGCTGCTCTTACCACAAAATAGGTTTCTGGCAAAGCCGTGCCTGTTCCTATAATTAAAATTCCGATAAGTATATGAGGTATCCCAAATTCCTTGGCTAAAATAGTCGAAGACCTGATAACCGCCTCGGCACTCAAAAAAAGCAAAAAAACACTGCCCAACAAGGCAAAAATATTTTTTATAAACTGCTTAAGTCCTTCTTTTGAATTATTATAAATTCTGGAAAATCTGTCTTTCTGGGAAAAAAGCCAAAAAATGTAAGCTAAAAATCCTAAAAGTAAAATTATGCCGTCGATTCTGGAAAGCTCTTTATCTAAAATTAAAATCAAAGGCAAAAAAGCCGAAATGGCAGTTAAGGTGGAATCTTTTTGAACTATTTTTCTGTCCACGCTGAGGCCGCCTATGAATACAACCGCCAAACCAACAGCTAGGGTCAAATTAATAACATTAGCTCCTATAATATTGCCGAAAGAAACTTCCGGAACTTTATGTATCACCGATGAAATACCGATAAAAAATTCCGGGATAGAGGAAACAAAAGCCATCAAAATAAAAGCAACCACAAATTCAGACCAGCCTAAATATCTGGCAATTCTCGAAAGGTCCTGGACAGCCCAAGCGCCCGATCTTGTCAAAAGTAAAATAGCTGTAATAAAAATTAAAATGTATAAAAGAATCATGCTTTTGCCTTATGCCTAATAATAAAAATATATTTGACTAATTCAATCAATAAAACATTAACAATCCCCAAACCTAAAACAATTAGCCATTCCTTAACCCCCAAAGGCGTGGTTTTTAACAGTGCCTGGAAAACAGGAACGTAAAGCGCCGCAAAAAGCATGGCAAAACCGAATATTACAGAAATTATTAAAAATTTATTTGAAAATAAATTAGTGCGCCAAAGATTTTTCCTTAAACTCTTGCAGGAAAAAACGTAAAAAAGCGAATCAATCCCTAGGGCGGTGAAAATAATCGTCCTTATATATTGAATATCATAATTCCCGCCAAGAAACCACCAAAAAATCCCAAGCAAAAGAAAATCAGTAATAATTCCGATGATAAAAATTATTGTTTTCATTGTAGGAGTCAAGAGTTTTACCTCTTTACCTTCCGGTTTTCTCTTCAAAACATCTTCTTCTTTTGGCTCAAAAGCTAAAGCCATATTAGGAAATCCATCTTCAATCAAATTAATCCATAAAATCTGAACGGCTGAAATTGGCAAAGGCCATCCCAAAAAAATACTCATTCCGATTAAGATAGTTTCGGTAAAAGAATCGGAAAGCAAATAAGTGATAATTTTCCGGATATTATCAATAATAATTCTGCCCTCTTCCACAGCAGCTAAAATAACATTGAAGTTGTCGGTAAGCAAAACTAAATCCGAAACTTCTTTAGCTGCATCAGTTCCCGATCCCAGGGCGATGCCAATATCTGCTTTTTTAAGAGCTGGCGTATCGTTAATCCCGTCTCCGGTCATGGCCACAACGTCGCCTTGTTTTTGCCATGCTTCAACGATTCTTAATTTATGGTGCGGCTCTACTCTGGCATAAACATCAATACTTCTAATTCTTTTTTGAAATTCTTCGTCTGAAATTTTATCCAGCTCCCCTCCTTCAATAATATTCTCTGCTTCTATTTTGAGGCCAAGCTCTGACGCTACAGCTTTAGCCGTAAAAAGATGATCGCCTGTAACAATAATCGGCTTAAGGCCGGCTTCTTTGCAGGACGAAATTGCTTCTTTGGCCTCCGGCCTTAAGGGGTCAGCCAATCCAATGAATCCGACAAAAGTTAAACCGTCTATTTCATCTTTTAAGTTAGTAATCTCGGTTTTATGGTTTGCGATTTTTTTGTAAGCTGAGGCAACTACTCTTAATCCTTTGCCGGTAAGCTCTTTTAATTCGTCTTTTAGCTTTGAAAGATCGCTTTCCTGAAGGTAGGAATGATTGAGAATTTTTTCCGGAGCTCCGGAAACCAATATCGCTTGATCGCTCCCGTTGATAATCGGCTCAAATCCATCTATTAAAGGTTTGGCTTGCACTAAGGCGGCTATAAACTTATTTTCATGGTTAAACGGTATTTCATCAATCTTAGCATAGGCTTTATCTAAAATCGGTTTTTCGAATCCCGCTTCCGCTCCAGCTAAAATTAAAGCTTTGTCGGTCGGCCTGCCTTTAATAATCCAAGAATGATAAGGGTCTCCGGGATTTTCAATAAACCCCTCGCTAGTCAGAACTGCTATCTGAAGCAATAAGGCCGGGTCATCGCCTGCGATTTCAGCAACCCGCATTTTGCCTTGGGTTAAAGTAAGGGTTTTGTCGGAAGCTATCACCGAAGTGCCGCCCAAAATTTCTGCTGCTATTAATTTTCTTACCAAGCCATGCCTTTTCAAAATTCTCTGCATGCCTATGGCTAGAATAACAGTTAAAGCTACGGGCAATCCTTCAGGAATGGCAGCTACAGCTACGGCAATCGAGGTCATGAACATTTCCAAAAAATCTCTTCCCCTGAATACTCCCTCTAAAAAAATAAAAACAGCTAAAAAAGCAATTACTGCCGTAACTATTTTGCTAAAATGAATTATTTTATTTTGCAGCGGTGTTTTCTCTTCTTTTGTCTGGCCGACTAAAGCAGCTACTTCCCCTATCTTACTGTCTTTGCCTATGGCCGTAACTATTGCCATGCCCTTGCCGTTTTCAACGGTGCAGCCCATATAAACCATATTTTCTCTATCGGCTAGAAAAGTTTCTTGAGGTAAAACATCAATATTTTTAGGCGATGCCAGCCATTCTCCGGTTAAAGAAGCTTCCTGAGCCATCAAGTGATGAGCCATTATTAATCTTCCGTCAGCCGGAATTTTATTACCCGAGGTAAGGACAACTATATCTCCCGGCACCAAATCTGCCGCGTCAATGTTTCTTTCTCTGCCCTCTCTTATAACCTGCGCTTCAATCTTTACCATTTTCTTTAAAGCTCTTAGAGCTTGATTGGCTTTATTTTCTTGGTAAAAACCCATAAAAGCATTAAGAGCCACGGCTCCGAAAATAACAATAGAATCAGCCCATTTTTGAAAAATTAAGGTAATGATGCCAGCTATTATTAAAATATAAATTAAAGGGGTTTTTATCTGGTCAAGTAAAATTCTCACCCTTGACGCCGGCTCTTCTTCGGGAAGCTGATTGGGCCCGAATTTCTTCTGCCTTAAAACAGCCTCTTTCTCTGGAAGGCCCTGTTCGGCGTTGGAATCTAATTGTATTACAGCATCTTGCCAGCCGATGCCATGCCATAGTATTTTCTCAGACATTATTTTATTTTAGCATAAAAAAGCCTTAGCGAAACGCTAAAGCTTATATATTGGGCACATATTTGGAAAAATCTTCCACCAATTTCACGGCTTTTTTAAGCTCCATTTTTGGATTAAATTCTATCTCGACCAAACTGTGTTTGGCATTGCGGGTTAAAACAATATCAAAAATAACCGACACTCTGCTTTTGTTATACCTGAAGATGAAATCAAATAGAAATTTCAGTATTTTTTCTTTCTCTTGCATTGATCTGGCATAATAAATGATTACTGCGTTGGCATTAATATCCGCTATTTTAATATCAAAATTTTCATCACTGTGAAGAACGATTGGCAAAATCAATGGTCCAAATTTAGCAATAAAATGTCTTAAATGGCATGTAGACTTCTCGTCTTGTTTGCCAGCATATTCCACAACTTTTACGAAAGGAGTTAAAAACTCTTTGAGAACGCTCTCTCCGACTCTTATGGCAAAAATTTCTTTGGGATGGTACCCGTAGATAATCAAAATTTTCGAGTGTTCAACCATTTTATTCTCCTCTAAAGGTACTAATAAACTCATACCAAGTCTCACCAAAAAGTCAAATAAAAATGGCGCGATCGGGCGCGCCATTATGGATTAAATTACAATAATTGGTTATTTGATTGGTTATTTCCATCAACGCGGTATGCAAGCCAAAGTGGGATGAATAAAATTGCGTTAAAAATAAAATGCACTAATAGCGCCCCCAGAAAACCGAATGCAAGAAAAACATAGCAAAGGATTATGCCTCCTAGCATTTGAGGAAGAGTAAAAATTATACTCTTCCTATACAGTTTTTGGTTTCCGATATGGACTAAACCAAATGCTAAACTGCTTACGATAATTAATATCCAGAGTGCGGATCTCGTATCGAAAATGGGCAGTAAAAAACCTAGGGGAAGCCATCTAAAAATTACTTCTTCCATCGTTACCACGCCCAGTAAAATAAAATTCATTAACCAAAAAGGTAATTTTAGGGACGCATCTATCGGCTGCATTTTGGGTCCTCTTTTTTTTATTATCGACGCAAAAATTATTGCTGCAAACGAAACGCAATAATTTATGAATACAAAACCGATCAGTACGTTTAGGTTAGCCAAAGAAATACTTTGACGGTTTACTCTCGTTTCTTTGAAGAAGGAAATCAACTGACTTGTCGGTTCATTTAATCCCCCAGTTAAAAAAAACCAAATACTAAAACCCGAAAGAACTACAACATACAATAACCACAACGCTGCAGTATTTTTATTCCCCATCAACGATCCTCCTAAAAACAACTATTTTAAAAGAACAAATTATCTTACACCTGAAAACTATTATTGTCAAACTGCGGCCCCATCGGGATTTGAACCCGAGTTACAGGGATGAGAACCCTGCGTCCTGAACCGGGCTAGACGATAGGGCCAATTTCTATCTCTTTGACTATATCAATCATACTCATTTCCTTGGAACCGTCAACAAGAATAAGATCGCCTTCTTTAATTTCGCTTTGCAAAAATTTACTTGCGGAGACAACATCGCTAAATTGAAAAATTTTATCTTCTGCCATTCCCTTGGATTTGGCGCCTTCGCTAAAAAATTTAGCCCTCTCGCCAACAGTCACGAGCAAATCAGCTGAATTCTTTATTTCTTCTCCCAGCGCCTCGTGCGCTTCAATAGCATATTTACCAATGCCCACAATATCGCCCAAAACGGCAACCCTTCGGCACGGCTCAGGGCAAGTCTCTCCAATCTGTTTTAAAATTCTCAACGATTCCAACATAGATAAAGATGAAGCGCTTTCGGCATCATCCAAAATTAAAGACTTCTTAATACCCTTGGCGAGCTTCATTCTGCCGAGCAAACCCCCATAGCCCTTAAGAGCCTCTGAAATTTCCACCAAATTCAAATCCAAAGCTAAGCCGACAGCTGCAGCCGCTAAGGCCGCATAGATATTCTCTTTCCCGAAAAGATTTTCAAGCCAACATGGAACAATATTGCCGTCATTATTGATTTTGAAGTTTGTCCCCAAACTGGGAAACTGGGTAAGCACGATATCTGTGCCGCTAACATTGGCTCTAGAGCCAAAACCAAAAGTTAAGGGGTGGGCTATGCTTTTATTTTTAATATCCCGGATGGTTTCATCGTCAAAATTCAAAACTAAAAAACCATGCGCCGGAATTGCTTCCGCCAGTTTTTCTATTTCCAACGCCTGGTCCATTTCGCCAGCGAAAAATTCGCGATCTGGGTGATATTCCCCAATATGCGTTGCCACCAGAATTGGCAGCCGCGATCTTTTTAAAAAAAGTTCGGCGTCTTTAGCGTCTGTATCTAAAATTACGATTTCTTTGCCAATTTTAAAATAACGATTGAGAACCTTTGAAATCGCTTCTTTGGCTGTCTTTTTGCCATTGCCGGCTACAAGAATCACTTTCGGCCGTTGAAAAAAAAATTCAATTTCTTTAAAAATTTTCATAATCTGGCGGAATTCGCCAATAATCAATAATATATTTTGCTAATTCTCTGAAAATCGGCACAGCAGAGTATTCTGCAGTTTTGGTTTTTGGATTATTTAATTTTACCAGAATTAGGAATTTAGGGTCAAAAGCCGGCGCAAAACCAATAAAGCTCTGCCAAGTTTTTTCTGAATAGCCTGTTTTATTAAGACCTAAAGCCGAAAGAGAAACTTGGGCAGTGCCTGTTTTGCCGGCAATATAATAACCGGGGATTCTGGCTGCCTTGCCAAAACCATTTTCAACAACGCTAGTCAGCATAGCAGTTAATTTCGAAGAAGTTTCTTCAGAAATTACATTATTATCGCTTATTTCCGGCTGAACTTCAATTATTTTATTATCGTTATGAATTTCTTTAACTATAAATGGCTTAATCAATTTTCCGCCGTTAGCAATAACAGAAAATGCTCTCGCCAGTTGAATGGGGGTCATCTCTATGCCTTGTCCGAAAGAAGCTGTTGCGAAATTGATTTCATATCCTTTTTTAAATTCTTTATTGGAAGAAAGGGCTTCTCCCGGGAGATCAATCCCGGTTTTATCAAAAATGCCGAACTTTTCAATATAATCTAAAAATCTGCTATTGCCTAACTGCGACTCTGTAAAAACAGCGCCGGTATTGATTGATTTTTCCAAAACCTCTGTCATGGTTATCTCGCCCGGATAAACTCTCTGATCGTAATTATAAATAGGCCAGCCGCCGATTTGAATAACCCCGGGGTCTTGGTAAGTGGTGGAGGGAGTAATTTTAGAATCGTTTAGAGCGCCGGCCATTGTAATTGGCTTAAAAACAGAACCCGGCTCATATATTTTTTGAATGGCATCTGCCTGAAAAACCAAAAAATTACTTTGCTCATAATATTTATTTGGATCGAAATTGGGAAAATCCGCTAAAGCTAAAATCTCTCCGGATTGCGGTTTGATTACAATAATGGTCCCTCCTTCAAAATCTAAATTTTTCCTGGCGTCAGACAATAATTTTTCTGCAAAATACTGAATATTATAATCAATTGTCAATATCAAGTCTGAACCGCTTTTCTCCTTCCCGGCTAAATAATCATTCCAATACTCTTCTATGCCGTATTGTCCCTCCAGGTCTTTGTTGACGAAACCTAAAAGATGAGATGCAAAACGGCCATAAGGATAATCTCGCTGTTTTTCCTGGCCAAGATAAATGCCTTTTAGGGAAAGACCGTCAAAATCACTCACTTCTTTTTCCGTGAGTCTGTCTTTAAGCAGTTCATAAAGAGAATCATTCTGCAATTTTTTAAAAACCGGTCCCTTCTCCAATCCGAAAGTCTGATTTAAGATTTCAGATATTTTTTCTTTTTCCTCTGGACCGATTTCTAATGGAGAAGCATAAATAAAATAATTAATCTTTTCTGTTGCTACGGGAAATTCATGGTTTTGAAGGAAAATCCTGCCCCTTTCTCCGCGGTTGTCTGTGAAAAATTTCTGCTGTCCTTTTGCCAAAGCCAAATAAAAGTCATTTTGAATAATTTGCAAAAAAACTAAGCGGCTGATAATAGCCGCTCCGAATAAAAAAATAAATATTAAGACTAAATTAATCCGCCAATTGCGCATTAAATATTATTAAGGCTTAGCAGCCATCTGGCCATCTATGATTCTAATATAGTACACCTTGCCGACTTTCTCGTAATTAAAATTTTGCAAAATACTCTCTAAATTAGTCAGGTAATTCAGCTGGGAAAGCTTAATTTCCAAGTCTTTATTATTTTGAGACAGTTGAGCAATGCTTTGTTCGTAGCTGGAAATGTGGAAAGTACTGCTGGCAATTTCACTAATTTGAAAAATGTAAAAAATAATAAGCGAAGTGATTAAAATGAATGAGGCAACCCAAATTTTCTGCAGGTTGATTCTGGGAAAAACTACTGAAACTATAGATTGAGTCAAAACTTGCATGGTTATTTTCTAATTACTCTTAGTTTGGCCGACCTCGAACGAGGATTGATTTCTATTTCTGCCCGGCTTGGAGTAACTGGCTTTTTAGTTAATATTTCAAAAGATGGATTCTTAAAAAAATTTTTAACCATCCTGTCTTCCAAGGAATGAAAAGAAATTACTGCCAATCTGCCGCCCGGTTCTAAAATCTCAACGGCCTGGGGCAGCGCTTTATCCAAATTATTCAGCTCATCATTGACGGCAACTCTTAAAGCTTGGAAGGTTTGTGCCAAATTTCCTCTCGCCCCTTCGATAATAGCTCTCAATTGTGGGGTATTTTCAATTGATCTCACCTTCCTAGTTTCAATTATTCTTTCTGCAATTTGGCTAGCTCGGCGTTCTTCGCCGTATTCGCGTAAAATTCTTTCTATTTCCGCTTTTGACCAATAATTAATAATTTTTTGAGCAGTAAGCCCTTCCTTAGGGTCGTATCTCATGTCGAGGGGTTCTTTTTTCTTGAAAGAAAATCCTCTGCCAGATTCTTCTAAATGCCAGGACGACATGCCTAAATCAAAAAGAATTCCGTTCACTGGATGAAATTTGTACTGCTCAATAATATTTTTTAAATTTGCAAAATTATCCTCCGCTAAAATCAATCTTTCTTTTTGTTTTAAGCGCAACTGCCGATCAATCCCCAAGACTTTCCCGCGAGGAGCGATTCTTTCCAAAATAGCTGCGCTGTGGCCCCCCTCTCCTATCGTGCAATCTATAAAATTTTCATTCGGCTTGGGGTCTAAATACTCAATAACTTCTTTTTGAAGAACCGGGATATGCATATTAAATGCCAAGCTCTTTCAATCTTTCGGCTATATTACCCGCTTCGTTTTCAGTTTTCTTTTTATGCTCTTCCCATTGATCGCCGTCCCAAATTTCTATTTTATTAGATAAGCCCAAGATGGCTACATTCTTTTTCAAACAAGCATAATTTTTTAAATAATCAGGGATCAAAATTCTGCCAAGTTTATCAAGCTCTACGTCGGAAGCCCCCGATAGCATTATTCTTGCAAAATTCCTGGCATCAGCCTGGGAGCTTGGCAATTCTTCTAACTTTTTTGCTAATCTTTCCCACTCTCGTAAAGTGTAAATCACTAAACAATTTTCTAATCCTTTTGTGATTACCGCGCTCTCGCCTAAATCAGACCGAAACTTCGCCGGTACGGCTAATCTTTTTTTGCTATCAATTGTATGTTTGTATTCTCCGATGAGCATAGATATCTGGAGGTTCGACCTCCCGACAGATATGACGGGAGGTCGAACCTCCTCAATATCCGTCCGTTCACTTATCCACCGTTTTCTTGGTTATCCCCATAGTTATCCACAATTATCCACTACACTTCCATTATTGCCCACTTATGCAACCTAGTCAACCCACTTAAAACCACTAAAAATAGCCCAAAAACGCGAAAAAGGCCCGTTTTATGGCCCACTTTTCCACACCTTGTTCACAATAGAGCTATTTTAAGGCTTCTTTAGTATAAATATATGAAGGATTCCACAAAAGCCAGCCGGAAGAGGTGGCGTTCTGACTAGCCTCAATTTCAAAACCTATTTTTTCCGCATCGTAAAATACTCCCCTGCTGGAATCTATAGCTAAATCAAAATCCTGCAACCATGGCCGAATTTTTGCTTCCGAACCGAATAAGGCAAGATAATCTCTGGCTGAAGCGATAGAATAATAAACAACATCGTAAGGATGTTCAACCACATCTGGATAAGAATAATAAATTTCCTGATAATTAAAACCGCCGTAAAAATGACTTGGATACAGCATGAAAGACAAATAATCAAAATATTTTCCTGCATCAAATAATCTTTGGCCCGTGCCATAACTGTTAAATTGAGTGGCCACATAGCCGAAAAGGTCGGCAGAAAGAATAATTGACGGCTTGTATTCCTTAAGAGCTTTGGAAATGTCAGAAAAAAATTCACCCATTATTTTTACTTTCTCTTCGCCTGGAATATAAGTGTAATCATCGGGGTAGCGTATATAATCAAACTGCAATTCGTCAAAGCCGTAATCAATCGCTTTCTTTGAAAACTCAATCAAATAATCCTGAACTTCTTTATTGCTGGGATCAAACCAGTATTGCGAGCTGCCGTCCCGCCAAGGAGAACTCGTGGCAAATAAATACCACTCTGGTTTCTCTTCGATTAAAGAGGAATCGCGAAAAAGCACAATTCTAGCTATTACCCAATTGCTTTCTTTATGCAGCTCTGAAATAAAACTCCGCAAAGATATGGGCAGATTAATTCCATAACTTTCTTTAATATCAATAACCACCCCATTCAAATCTGTTTCCGAAAGAAAATTCTTAAAATAACCTTGGTTTCTCGCTGTCCCAGCATATATCCCCCTAATCTTGCTGGATTTCTCTCGAGCTTCCTCGACCAGTATTTTTTTCTCATTTTCTTTTTCAATGAATTTTTGAGTCTCGAGGATTAGAGCCTGCACCTGCTTGATGACGTCTTCTGTCGACGTCGAGATGTTTTGAGGTTCGACCTCCTGATTTAATGTTTCGGAGATCGAACCTCCTAATATCGTCGAAGTCGCCGCAATAATGGGAGTCGGACTCCCATTATTTTCAATAACTATCTCTTTTTCTTGTTTTAAAATAAAAACTCCTCCGGCAACAGAGGCAAAAATGGCCATAGCCATTAAAGCTATTGATAACTTCATGAAATTTTCAATTTAAACTCATCGGGCTCCACCTCAACCATATCCCCTCTTTTTAATTGATCTGAGAGCAGGGCTTGAGCCAAAACATTTTCCACCCTATCTTGAATCACTCTTTTCATTTCTCTAGCGCCGAAAGTGACATCGTAGCCTAATTCAACGATTTTTTCTTTAAGGGGAGCGGTAATTACAAACTCAATCCCCTTTTCCTCCAAATTCTTTTTTAATTTTCGCAGCATCAATTCGGCAATTTGCAAAAGATGATCTTTTGATAGGGGCGAAAAAACTACCACTGCATCAAAACGATTGATAAATTCCGGCCTAAAAATAGCATTTTCAAAAATATAATCCAAAAGATTTGCTTTAACTGTCCCCCACTCTGCTTTTTCTTCAAGGGCCTTCAGAATTATTTGGTAGCCGGCGTTAGAAGTAGCAATGATAATGGAATTTTTAAAATCAACCTTTCTGCCCAGACCATCCGTCAAAGAGCCCTCGTCTAAAACTTGCAAAAATAAATTATGAATATTGGGATGGGCTTTTTCTATTTCATCTAAAAGAATTATAGAAAATGGATTTTCCCTTACCTGGGTAGTTAATAAACCCTCTTCGCCGGGAGAACCGATTAGCCTTGGGATATCTTTTGTATCTTGGAATTCCGACATATCTAATCTTATCATCTTTGTTTCCGAGCCGAAATAAATAGCTGCCAAAGCTTTGGAAGTCTCTGTTTTCCCGACGCCAGTCGGCCCCAGGAAAAGAAAATTTCCCATAGGAGCTGATCTCACTTGAATCTCAGCCCGGGCACGCCTTAGGGCCGAAGAAACATCTTTCACTGCCTCTTCTTGATTAATAATTCTCTGATGAATTAAATCTTCCAAATTTAATAAAGTAGTCTTTTCTTTGTCTTCCATTTCACCTACGGGCACCTGCGTTTTGTCTTTAATAATTTTAGCTATATGCTTTGGCAAAACAATTCTTTCTTTTGCAGATTTTTTAACATAAATCATTGCTTCATCTAAGAGATCAATGGCTTTTTTGGGAAAAGGCAAAGACGACATAAATCTCCTGGATAAGAAAATTATTTCTCGGAGTGCCGGGTAGCTGACAAATAATCTATATTTTGCTTCCAAGACTGGTATTAAATTTTCAAGAATCAGCAGAGTTTCTCTGTCCGATATTTCCTTGACCTCCACTTTCTCAAAAAGATTCAGAATAGAGGGGTTTTGCTCAATATTTTTGTGAAGCCCGGCAAAAGTCGTAACAGCCACCACTTGGAATTCCGGCAAATTCAAATAAGGGGAAATGACTCCCGAAATATCCATTCTACCCGGTTCAGATTTTACTCCAATAAAATTATGAAATTCATTAATGACTAAAATAATATTGCCCGCCCCAATCGCTTCCTGAAAAATAATATCTAAAGTGCTCTCTACTTCCTCCGGATCGGAAATCCCAGCCAAAAGCGAAGGCAGATCAAGTTCTACCACTCTTTTGTAATTAACAGTAGGCAAACTTTGGCCAAAAGATGATTTTTCAACCAATCCTTGGATAATTCCCCTGCGGCCCACTCCGGGCTCTCCCACAAGCAAGACGTTATTGTATTCTCGTCTGGCTAAAACTCTCTCCACTTGTTCAATCTCTTCTTTATGGCCGATAATTTCAGGGAAACCGTGTTTTTTAGCTATTTCCGTCCAGTCAACGGAATATCTGTCTAAATTAATAGTATAGCCGGCAGTCCATTCTTTAGCTAAGGTCCCTCTTCTAATTAAATTTTCATATTCCCACCATTTCTTTCTTTCTTCAATTTTTTTCCTAAAAGCATCCTGCCACCAAGTTAAATTATCTATGTCTTCTTTCTTCAAATTAGCATCAAGCAAAATCTTTTGAAAAACTTGATTATAAATCGCTAAAGCCGTTAAAATATCTCCGGTTAAAACCTGCTTATGATTTCTATTTTGAGATATTTTCAGCGATTCCCTAACCGTATCTTGATAATCCTGAGAGTAACCAACAGCCAACTTTTCTTCCTCCTTATATTCTTTTATTTTATCTTCCAATATCGATCTGACTTGCCTTATGTCTAAAAGATCTCTAGAGAAAATAAATTCCAAATCAGTTGTTTTTTTAATAAGAAAATAAAATAAGACCGTCGAATTAGTTAGGGGGAGTTTAGACGATTCGGCAAATTTATCCGCCGCATAAATTGCCTTAGCCGCCTCAAAATCCAAAAATTCAGCTAAATTATTTTCGTTTATAATTTTGGGTCTTTTAAGTTTATGATTAAAAAAAGCTACTCTTAAACTTCGACTGATAAAAAGTGAGAAAAAAATAAACGTCGTGCCCAGCAAAGAAGAACTGGATTTCTCGGAGAAATTCTCACCAAAAAATTCGTACAAAAACAGCAAAGAAAAAAAGATAAATAAAATAAAATATATTTTTTGACTGATTTTTGACCACCTGAACACCCAAGCCCATTTTAAGGCCTTGTAGATGCCGGCTTCCTTTAGGTTAAAATAAAAGCTTGATTCCATAGATAAATCCTAAAATTGCAATGAATGGCAGAGATATCCAAAATAAAAATATGATTAATCCGGAAAAAATTACGAAAATTTCAGTTAAAATGCCGAAAGCAATCAAAAAGCTTCTCAATATCGCCCCAATAACCCGGGAAATCATATTAAAAGTGAAGACTTCGAAATATCTTTTAAAATCAAAACCCTTGCCGTACGCATAACGATATCTGCGCCAGTGGCTAAAAAAAGTTTTCAAAAGAGTAACCACCGACCAATAATTCAAATTAAACTTGAGGCAGTTTCTCCACCCCTTTAAAATACCCTTCGGACTATCAATAAAATGCCACTCTAAATATTGAAAAAAAATATTATTCATGATGTGGGCACTACAGGATTCGAACCTGTGACCTCTTCGATGTGAACGAAGCGCGCTACCACTGCGCTAAGTGCCCGAATCCATACTCTAATTTTATCAAATTTAACTCTAAAAACAACCCTCCCACCAAATTGGTGGGAGGGTAAATCAGAATTCTGGAACCGAAATTTTACCCTTTCAATTTCTTATATAAATCTCGCAGAATTTCACCAGCTACATCCTTTCCTCCCAAGCCGAAGGCAACGCCGCCAGCTATGACTATCAAGGCCACAAAACCCATAAAAAGGGTATTAATCAGTGTCGGGGTAATCCTCAATTGAAGCAAAATAGCGAGAAAGGCAAAAACCCAAATTGACCATCTGACAATCACTCCCACTATGTGGCCGTAACCTATTTTCATTGATTCTACTGACACTCTAACTACTTTTTCCGTTAGATCAGCGACTATTACAGCCGCAACAAAAATGAAAGCAGCTACGACTACGTTAGGCAAATATCCGATGATTTTGTCCAAAAATCCGGCAAAACCAGGCAAGCCTAAAATTTCTACGGAGGCCATTAGGAAAACAATCACTAAAACCCACTTGATGATAGCGCCGACAAAAGCTGAAGCGTCTGCTTTAATATCAGCTTTGGCTAAAGCTTCGTCCCAATTGCCCTTGTTGAAAATTTGGTTGAATCTTAATTTCTTCAAGATGCCGGCAACTAACTTGCCTACTCCCGTCGAAATAAACCAACCAATTACGAAAACTACGATAGCTCCGATTAAAGCAGGAATAAAATTTAAAAATCCCTGCCAAAGGCCCTGTAAGGCTCCCACTGTTACTGAATACCAATCTGCAATTGTCATATTGATTATCGTTTGTTATTTAATATCATCCTTCGACCTTTTGATATATTATACCAGTAAAATCAACACTCAAAAAGCCATCCCTGTGGATAACTATTATTTTTTGGCAAGCTTGCCTCTTTTCCTTTTTCTTATTTTTTTCTCAAGTCTTTTTCTATTTCGCCATCCTATACCCATAATTTTATATAATTAATTCGATTATTTGTATTTTAATTATACCATTGATTATTCTAATCAACAAAAGTGAGAGCCATACCGCGTTTGTTATATCGCCCTGTCCGCCCGATGCGATGGATATAATCATCGTAAGTCGAGGGCATATCATAGTTAATAACATGGCTGATATCGGCAATATCAAGGCCGCGGGCAGCCACATCGGTAGCAACTAAAACCTGCACGCGGTTATCCTTAAACATGCTTAGCGCCTTCTGGCGCTGGGAATTATTTTTATCTCCATGTATTGATTCCACGCTAAAGCCCTCGCGAAGAAGAATTCGCGAAAGTTTTTCCACCCCATACTTAGTTCTTCCAAAAATGAGCACCTTATTGAATTCTTTTTGGCTTAAAAGATTATTGAGAACGTCCAATTTTGTTCTCCCTTCCCCCACCTTAATGATATCCTGCTCAACATTTTTTGAAGTATCTCTGGTTTTCACCGAAACCCTGACTGGATTTTTGGTGAATTCCCTAATCATTCTTTCTATTTCATTTGAAATGGTTGCGGAGAAAAAAAGCGTCTGGCGGCTCTTGGGCATGCCGTTAATTATAAAACGCGTGTCGTTGATGAACCCCATGTCAAACATTCTGTCCGCTTCGTCCAAAACGACAGTATTGAACTGGGACAGATTAATCATTTTTCTTTGTATTAAATCCTTTAATCTTCCCGGCGTGCCGATAATAAAACTGTAGCGGTAGCGAAGCTCCGAAATTTGCCTGCCTATGCCCATGCCCCCTACGCAGGAAACTGAAAACATTCCCATTCCCCTGACGAACGATTTAAACTCCTGATCAATTTGAATAGCCAGCTCCCTGGTCGGAGCGACAATCAGAATCTGCTCCTCCGGATTTATGAAAACTTTATTGATGAGAGGCAAAAGAAAAGCAGCTGTTTTACCTGTGCCGGTATCGGCAATGCCCACTACATCCAAGCCATCGACAATTTGCGGTATAACCTGATCTTGAATCGGCGTAGGTATTTTGTAGCCCTTAGCGGCAACGGCCGCGATTAATTGCTGGTCAATCTTAAAATCTTGAAATTCGTGCTGCGGCGTATAATTTTCAACTCCCTCGTCCTGAATCGCCTTGTTGATAAATCTGGCTGGATCTATCTTTTGAACTGGCCTGCCCATGGGCCTTCTGCGTCCCAAACCAGAAAAACCCGCACTTTTATAGTGAGATTGATAGAAATATTTTTTCGGCCTACCGCTGTTAAAACTTTTCATTGTTATAAAATAAAAGAGACCGATTGGTCTCATATCCAATTACCTTAACAGTATACTCCAAAACCAATATTTTGTCAAGGAAAATTTTGGCGATTTTGGCCGTGTTACATTGACCCGCTGTGCCCTTTCGAATCCGCTCAAGGCGGAGAAGAAGGGTCTCGGTCAGGGATAGGAAAAAAGAAAACCGCTATATTAAAGTTATAAATTCATCGATACTCAGTCCGGCCTGTTTTAGGATTGATTTTAGTGTTTTTGGACTTAAATCTTTTTTCTGAAAAGGGATAGTTATCCTTGAACTGGAGTTATTCAAATGACGTAATTGAATGTGACTACCCGAACGGTGATATTCATAAAAATGAGCTCTCTTCAGAGCCCTAATCGCTAACACAGACGGTATTCTGGGGAGTTTGGTCATAATAAAACTATACGCATACCTCAACCTTCTCTCTTTTTGTCTCAGATAGCCGGCGCAACATTTTGTCCTTAAGCAATGCCTCAAGATAACAGCGGATAGCGTCCTTAGCCATCTCGCGAGCTTCTTTTAAATTGTCCCCTTCGGTAACTAAGCCAGGGAGTTTGGGTACTGTAACTGTATACCCTTCTCCGTTAGAATCAAAAACTACTTCGTATTGATAGATTTTCTCTTTATGTTTTCTCATACTTCAATCTTACCAAATTAATATAAATTTAGCAAGGGGTATTTTAGGGCTTTTGCCTGCCTACCGGTAGGCGGGGGCTTGTCCCACCGACGCGTCTCGGTCGGAGATAAAAAAGGCATCGAATGATGCCTTTCAAATTTACCATTTAATGGTCCAGGTAGTAATTATGGTAGGAATTATTTTTGGATCGTCTCCAAGTAACACTTCTGGCCCATTGATCAAAAGACCATGACCCGATGCAGTACTAGGTATTACCGCGTACCCCCTCTCTTTGAGAGCCGCGATTATCTTATCGGCCAATAACTTTTTTCTAAATTCTTTCTCTGTCCATTCTCCTGTCGCAACCAAAGACTCTATCTCAATGCCCAGATGAATTTCGTTATGGAAATACCCTCTCGAAGACGCTTTCTTGATTCTTTTCAAAATCTTTTTTAGAGTCGGTTGAAAATATTTATCCGCATACTTGCGGGCTTCTGCCAACTTTTTAGCTTTTTCCTCAGACATTACTACCCCCTTCCGAATAACTACTTTTATATGCTATCAAAAGTCAAACAAACTAACAAGTGAGATAATGATAATGGGGACAGGCACCATTATTTTCTATTGATACTGTGTTGACTAACGGCTGGCATACTCGGTCTAGAACCAAGATTTTAAGGGGGATTTTGGCGATTTTGGTCGTGTTCCATTTAGGCGTCTGTCGGGGGGGTAAAAATTAAGAAATAAAAAAGCAGGGCTTTTTACGGCCCTGCGGATAATTTCTTTTTTAGGTACTCAATGACTGGTTTGCATCCGAAGGGATGAGGGGCACTCTCTCCTTTGGCCCAACGCTTGATTGTAGGTACTGATACTCTCAACTCACGAGCAAGTTCGGGTTCGCTGCCAGGATGATTTGTCAAAAAAGTATTCAATAAATTACGTAATTCGATTCGGATGTCTTTCATCATCTTACCTCCTTTCAAATTTTCAAATATCTAATTTAAATTTAACAAAATTCAATTTAATGTCAATGCGCCCATCTTTTAACGCCTCTCGGTCGGCCACGATACTGCGCTGACTGGTGCTGTGATCCCCGGTCTAGAACCTAGTTATTAGAGAGAAATTCGGCCTATTTTCGGCTCCCCCGCCGAGGCGTCTCGGTCGGGCATTTTGTTCGGGAAATTATATTTTTAAAAAAGTGTCGCATTCGATTAAATGGGCACTTAAATATAGATCGTTTTGATTATTTTTTTAACTTTTGCTTTAGAATATCCGCAATCATCCCAGCGGCATATTTATAGCTTTCGCCATACACTTGACCAGCTTCTGATTCGCGGTCTAATTCAGTATTTGCTTTCTTGGAACCACATTTAACACACGTAATTCGAGCGTCGTGCATCGCCTGTAGTTGCTCTGGCGTTTTGCCGATCCCTGTCTTATAACCGACCCAAAACCTAACATGGCCACAGTCCGGGCAGATAGTTTTGTAGGCTTCCATCGCTTCTCCTTACCTCCTTTGTTTTGTAATGTTATATTACACCTAAATTAAACTTTTGTAAAGCCCTCTAATGCCTCTCGGTCACCTGACTCAGCATGTGATGGTTCCGGGTCCTCGATTCGAACGAGGATTCATAGCTCCAGAGGCTATTGGCCTACCATTAGCCGAACCCGGAAAATTAAATTTTCAAATATTTTCTTATTGCCAACCAGCTGGAAACGAACCCCAAACTGATGCCTACTGATATTTGGGATAAAAAAATCAAAAAAAGATTAGTGACAAAATAACTGAATATATTAAACCCTGACAATATAAATTTCAAGGCCGGGCTTAAGAAGAAAAGCGAAACTCCAATAACTATAAGCGTGATTACAGCTGCTAAAAATCCGCTAATAACTCCTTGGACTAAAAACGGTCCGCGGACAAACCCATTGGAAGCTCCCACTAGTCTCATCGTTTCAATTTCTTCTCGCGAATTATAAATTGCCAGCCTTACTGTGTTAAAAGCGACCAAAATAGCTATGAGGGCTAGGATTATGCTTGAGAAAATACCGGCCGCATTAATGCTGGAAGCGATAGAAGATAATTTTTCAATAACTGGCTTTTTCTGCTGGTAATCTATTTTGGCAATAAGATTATTAAAAGAGGAATTATTTAAAAAACTGGATATGGCTGCGTATTGCGAGGCCTCCCAAGCTTGGATATTTAATGACGGTAAAAGAGGGTTCGCCCCCAACTCCTCCAAAGATTCCATAAGAGCTTGATCGTTTTTATGCCTGGAAACAAATCTTTTAAGGGCTTCGTCGCTGGAGACGTATTCAATATCCCTAATCAGGGCCAAGCCAGCAAGCTCTTGTTGTATCACCAAAATATCGTCGGAAGACAAATCGGTATTAAAATAAATATACATATCTACTTTTTCAGCTATGGTTTTAGTAAGAACTTGCGATGTTTTCTGAAAAAGGAAAAGCGAAGTAGCTAAAGAAATAGCTAAAACCATAATAAAAATAGTGGCAAGAGACAATCCGCTGTTGCGCTTAAAATCAACCCAACCTGATTTTATAATCCTATTTAATGAAATAAACATAATCTTATAGAATGAATTTTCCTTCCGCCTCGTCTCTGATAACCTCTCCCCTGTCCAGAGTGATCACTCTTTTAGATATATTATTTATAATTTCTCTATTATGCGTAGCTAAAACGACGGTGGTACCCATCTCATTGATTTTCAGCAGCAATCTGATTATCTCCTGCGTATGGAACGGATCGAGGTTGCCAGTCGGCTCATCGGCTAAAATAATGTCCGGCTGATGAACCAAAGCCCTGGCAATGGCCAGCCTTTGGCGTTCACCGCCTGAAAGTTCTTCCGGTAAATTAGCGGATCTTTCTCCAAGCCCTACTATTTCTAAAACCTTGGGCACGTCTTCACTAATTTGTTCCTCCGGCGCCCCCATGACTTCCATAATATAAGAAATATTATTATAAGCAGTTTTAGATGGAAGCAATCTATAGTCTTGAAAAATCGCTCCCATTTTTCTGCGCAAAAAAGGCAGTTTATTGGGGGAAGTTTGATGGACATCCTGCCCTTCAAAAAAAATTGAACCTGAAGTGGGCTTTTCTTCAGCCATTAGCAACTTGAATAAGGTTGTTTTACCGGCCCCTGACCTGCCTACAATAGAAACAAATTCTTTGGGTTGAACTTCAAAAGAAACATCTTTTAGAGCTGTAATCGTTCTGCCATCTGCTTGATAAATTTTGCTTACTTGTTGAAAACTAATCATACTTTTAACTCGACTTCTACAAATTGGTCAATATCTCCATCCAGCACGCCTTCCGTATTCGATGTTTCAACTTCCGTCCTTAGATCTTTTACCATTTTATAGGGATGTAAAACATAAGACCTGATTTGGTTGCCCCATTCAATGGATACGGCTTTGCCCTTCAATTCGGCCAGCGTTTTAACTTTCTCCTGCTCTTTTAACTGGTACAACTTAGCATAAAGCAGTTTCAAGGCCTGTTCTTTATTTTGCGCCAGAGATCTTTCCGATTGGGCGGTAACCGTAAGTTTGGTCGGTAAATGAACGATCCGCACGGCCGTCATTCTTTTATTAACGTTCTGGCCGCCCGGCCCCGATGACTTGTAAGATTCAACCTCCAGTTCGCTGGGCTTTATTTCCAATTTCTGCTCGTCTTGCGCAGAAATTTCCGGCAAAACTTCCACCAAAGCGAATGAAGTATGGCGCAAAGATTGCGCCGAAAACGGAGATATTCTGACCAGCCTGTGCACTCCGGTTTCTTTTTTCAAAAATCCGAAGGCATGAGTACCTTCCACCGTTAAAGCAACTGACTTTATGCCGATCCTTCCTTCGGGCCCGGGATCTCCGAAAGATTGCTCAATAATTCTCGTTTTCCAGCCTTTTCTGTCGGAATATCTTAAATACATTCTTAAAAGCATGGCCGCCCAATCTTGCGCGTCCTGACCGCCGGCGCCAGCATAAATCGACAGCAAAGCCGAACCCCTGTCATACTTGCCCGAGAGAAAAACCCGAAACTCCATCTTTCTTAAATCCTCCTCGGTTTTAATAGCCTCAAATTCGGCTATTTCTTGCTGAAGGTTTGACAATTCTTTGGTAACCTCTACCGCTCTTGCCTGGTCCTTCCATAAATCGGGGTTAGCAATTTCTTTTTCCAGCTCTTTGATTTTATCCCGTTTTCCGGCAATGTCAAAGACGGTCCGCCAGCTGACGGATTTTAACTTGCAAATCTTCTGTTTTTTCCTGTGAATTATTCATTTCTTTATTGATATTATCACATTTTCAAAAAAAATAAAGAGCGGCGAGGTGGTTATACCACTGCGCCGCACTTTTTGATATTAGAGTTATAAACGATTAACAAGAGCTGAACGCAAACGTGCTACTTCCTCATCAGTCAGCGGATCGTTTCCGTAAGGTCCTTCGCTCCTAGGAAGTTTGAGCGGTCCACCCCAGTCATCACCAGTCTTAAGCCGGGCAAAAATGTGAATGTGCATCTTGGGTTTTCTACCCGCATCAAGGTTGCCATTGTACTGGATATTAGCCCAATCCGCCATTCCTAGTTCTATCAACGCTCCGCTTGTTATTGCGGCTACTCTGGACATTCTAGCGTAAAGCTCGGGATTGCTCCATGGAGAAGGAACATCCTTTTTTTGAAGAAGGACTAAATGGAATCCTTCCGTCCGGGGAATCGCCGGCTTAAAAGCTGACTGCAGAGACATCTCTTCGTTCTCCCATAAAACACCCTTTTTCTCGTCTGGCATTCATAACCTCCTCTCATTTTTTAACTTTTATAGCTTAGCACTAATAAACTTAAAAGTCAATGCCGTGTAGTAATCTTAGTTTTATTCAAGGCCCTTAAACCATCAATAATAGTCTGGACATCGTTTATGGCCGAATGTGGCCGACTATCCCAAACGATGATTTCTTTTGGTAAATTAAACATTGAAGTATGTTTACGAATTCGCTTGAACTTATTCTATCAGAGATTTTTGAAAATTTATACTGGAGCCACCTCGCGGATTCGAACCGCGGACCTTCACTTTACGAAAGTGCTGCTCTACCAGCTGAGCTAAGGTGGCGCTAATACCAACATATTAACATGTATGGTAAAATAACTGCAATATGGCAGAATCTATGCTTAGAGTCGAAAATTTAACTAAAAAATACAATGGCTTTACGGCCGTAGACCATGTCAGTTTTGAAATTAAAAAAGGAGAAGTGGTCGGTCTGGTGGGGCCGAACGGAGCCGGAAAAACTACGATAATTCACATACTTCTTTCTCTGCTTAATCCCGACGAGGGCCAAGTTAAAATTTTTGGAAAAAATTTCGCCAAAAACGAAGATGAGATTTTGAGCAAATTAAACTTTGCCGGCCCATATTCTTCTTTGCCCTATAACCTTACTCCCGAAGAAAACTTACTCATCTTTTCACTGCTTTACGGCTTCAAAGATGCCAAAGCAAGAAGCGAAGCTTTGCTTGAAGAGTTCCAATTGACCAAATTCAGAAAGCGAAAATCCGGCTCCCTTTCTTCTGGCGAACAAATGCGGCTGTCTTTAGCAAAGGCATTTTTGAATAACCCGAAGCTCTTACTTTTAGACGAACCGACGGCATTCTTGGACCCTTCGGCGGCTAAAGAAATGCGCGAACGAATTTGCCAAAAAATGAAAGAAACGAACGGCGCCATTCTTTGGACTTCTCACAACATGAAAGAGATTGAAAAAATATGCGACAGGATTCTTTTCCTTTTTAAGGGTAAAATCATCACCCAAGGCACGCCCCGCGAGTTAATGGAAAAATTCAACAAACCGGATTTAGAAGAGGTCTTTATACATTTAGCCGGCCAAAACAATAAAATATGAACTATTTAAAGATTCAAGGAATATTTCTGCGCAATATTTTCCTGCTCAAAAGATCGTGGCACAGAATCTTCAGTATTTTTTATTGGACGACTTTAGAACTGTTTTTATGGGGCTTCATCACTAAATGGCTTGAAGGAATTTCAGCGGGACGCACCGTAAATTTCACAGTCATACTCCTTGGAGCTTTGATTTTCTGGGACTTGTTCAACCGTGCCCAGCAAAGCATTGCCGTTTCCTTCATGGAAGACGTCTGGTCGAGAAACCTAATTAATATTTTCATAGCTCCTATAAGCATAAAAGAATTAGTTTCCGGCTTGGCATTAATAAGCATATTCCAAGGTTTTTTGACTTTTGCCACCATGATTTTGCTGGCCTCCCTCCTTTATGCTTTCCCTGCCTTTCAGTTGGGCATTTACTTGATACCCTTTTTAATCAACATTTTCATCTTCGGCTGGACCTTAGGGCTATTTACCATAGGATTAATCATACGCTTCGGCCCCTCGCTGGATATCTTGGCCTTCTCTATGCCTATGCTCTTTTATCCGCTATCGGCAGTTTTTTACCCCCTAAGTGTTTTACCTGTCTTTTTGCAGAAAATTGCCATCCTCATACCGACCATGCATCTTTTTGAGGGCATGAGATTCGTCTTGGCAAACGGAACCATATCCTTACCCCATCTCTTGTGGGCAGTTTCGTTAAACCTCGTTTATTTCACCCTAGGCATTATGTTTTTTTACTGGATGATCAGGGTAGCTAAAAAACGAGGCCTCATCGGCCGCTTGGTCACCGACTAGTACTTTTAAAAGTTGACTGTATTTTTTAGTCAGCCAAGAACTGGATTGAATTTTCCCGCCTTTGCCGACATTAAATACCATGGAGCGGGATACGGGAGTCGAACCCGTCTTTTAACCTTGGGAAGGTTACGTTGAACCGCTCAACTAATCCCGCAAAATTACCACGTTAATGGATTCCACCACTGTTTGGTTTTTTCTTTTTGTTGGGATTCCTCTTCTTGAGGTAAAATTGCCACAACTTCTTCACCGGGCTTCTGAAGATTAAAATTTTCTCTGGCTTCTTTCTCTAAATACTCTCCTTGCGCAGATTGGTAAAGCTGAGCCTGCAGCTGCTGCTTCTTTTCTTGGGCCATTCTAATTTCTTCTTTCAATTGTTCTATTTGAGCATTTAATTTGGCTCTTTTTTGGTTAATTCTGAAATTAGAAACAACTAAAAATCCGACGACGATAAGAATTAAGAAAGATATTAAGACAATAAAAAAGATATTCTGGAAAGACTGCTTTTTTATTTGCTTATATTTTGGTATCATAAATTAATATGAAAATGCAAAAAATTGCTAAAATAATCTGGATTACGCTGATAAGTCTGGTTGTTATCAGCATGATTATATTTACCGTAGCTCCGTTATTGTAGCATTTTTATAAACACCTGGGAAGTAATTCGGATTTTTCCCTTTTCGGCCAATTCTTTTTTGCCTTTTTTTTGTATTTCCAAAAGTTTTCTCTTTCTCGTATAATCTCCTCCGTAAAGCGGGGCGATCACATCGCGCCTTTTAGCTTTAATGGTTTCTCTGGCAACAATCTTTCCGCCAACTGCCGCCTGCAAGGGCACTGAAAACAATTGAGACGGCAAGACGTCTTTTAACTTTTCAACTGTTTTTCTCCCTTCCTGAAAAACTTCTCTCTCCGGCACAATGCGAGATAATGCCTCTTCTTTCCTGCCCAAAATAAGAATATCTAATTTAGCCAATTCAGCCGGCCGCCAGTCCAAAATTTCATAGCCCATGGAAGCAAAGCCCTGCGTAGCTCCTTTTAGTTTATCATAAAAATTTTTAGTAATGATTTCTCTCAATGGCGTTTCGTAAATCAATTCTGCTTTTTCCATGCCCAAATAATCAGTTTTCTGGTAATTGGCTTCCATGGTTTTAATTAAATCCATTACTTGGCCCAAATAATTTATCGGCGTTATAATTTGAAGTTTCGTCCAAAGTTCTTGAGAACTTACGATACCCTGCTCTGGCCAGTCAGCAGAAGTATAAACAAACTTTTCTTTGCCGTCTTGTACGGCTATTTTATACAACACCGACGGCGAAGACAACACAAGGTCGAGGTCAAATTCTCTTTTCAGGCGTTCTGAAACAATTTCTGCGTGCAGCAGCCCCAGAAAACCGCACTGAAATCCCCTGCCCAACCCTTCTTTTAATTCTGGCTTAAAGACTAAAGCTGCATCGTTTAATTTTAATTTTTCTAAACCTGTTTTTAATAATTCAAAATTATTTGAATCTTCAGGGTAAATGCTTAAAAAAACTTTCGGCTGGGGTTCTATATACCCCGGCAAGGGCTCTGCAGCTTGGTAATTAGTAATTGTATCGCCAACTCTAACCCTATCAGATTCTTTGATTCCAGTTGCTATATACCCTATTTCACCGGGCGCCAGCGAATCGGCAGCGGTCAAGTCTGGTTTGAAAATCCCCACTTCTTTAACTTCGCTTGAAGTCTGCCCTTGGATTAAATAAATATTGTCTCCCCGCTTAACTTCACCTTCAAAAATTCTTACGTAAGCGATTACTCCCTTAAAGGCATCGAATTTTGAATCAAAAATCAGCGCCCGCAAGTTGCCGTTTGAGGTCAGACCTCCCGCGGGAGGTCTGACCTCTCGAATCACCGCTTCCAAAACCTGCTCCACATTCGTGCCTTCTTTGCCCGAAACTCTCAATACTTCTGATGAGTCAATTTTTAATAAATCGGCTATTTCCTTGGCTGTTTCCTCAACTCTTGCTTGCGGCATATCAATTTTATTAATCACAGGTATAATAGCCAAACCCTGCTGCCTAGCTAATTCTAAATTTCCAATAGTTTGGGCTTGTATCCCCTTTGTGGCGTCCACCAACAAAACAGCTCCTTCCACCGCAGCCAAACTTCTTGAAACTTCGTAGTTAAAATCCACATGTCCCGGAGTATCTATCAAATTCAGGATATAACCTTTATATTCCATACGAACTGGATGCATTTTTATGGTTATTCCCCTCTCCTGTTCTAGGTCCATAGAATCCAAAAACTGCGGCCTCATTTTGCCCGAAGGCACTTGACTAGTTAATTCCAAAAACCTGTCGGCCAAAGTCGACTTTCCATGGTCCACGTGTGCCATCACCACGAAATTACGCATATTCTCCATAATTTAGTTATTTTAAGCGATTTTCCGCCAAAAGAAAAGGGCAAAGTTAAACACTTTGCCCTTTAAAAATTTCTAAGGACTTCAAAAGATACTGCCCGGCCAAGTAAATATCCAGGCAATCATTCTGGTCGCGAAGACGGCCTTCGGCATCAATACTTAAATCCGGGAAATCTGCTACCAACGGCCCCAATATTCCAAGAGTTGTCGAACTCAGGCCGCCAGCGACACCCAGACCAATCTCCGGATTTTTTTCTTTCAAAACCAGCAAATATTCCTTCATAAGTTCCGGCTCAAAGGGCTTCCCCAGACCGCCGCTCGTATCCAGGAGAATATAATCAATGATGTCGGCATATTCGTCTTTGACTTTCTTGGCCAGCTTTTCCGGGGAATAATCAATCATTTGGAAAGATCTGTCGCCGACTTGAAGCACTATAACCTTATCGGGGTAAAAAAAAACGATAGGCAAAAAGTTCTATGGGGAACGGCCAAGCGATATTCAGCTGAAAACCGCGCAAATTGTGGCCACCGCGGTCGGTTAATTCAAGTAGCTGATTTGCCAGAGTCTCGGGCTCATCCGTATTATAATGGATTAAATTGAGGGCATTCGGATCTTCTGGAAATATATCGGCCATCTCTTTAATTTTCGGATACCGATTGGGCCATTTATTCTGCCTGCCAGAAAGCGTTTTCGAGCTGACTAAGACCCCGACCATTAGCATTCTAACCCGCAGATTAGCTTGCTCCAAAACTGCGGAAACTTCTTGCCGCCTCATGAAACCTGTGATTCCAACGTAAGGTTTTTTTATCAAGGTGCCTCCTTTTTATTATTTTCCCGCCTTAATCTAGCACGGACAACGCTATATTTCAAGCATTAGAATCTCTAGGGCCAAGCGAGGGCTAACGTTGGTAGTGGAAATTAAGTGGTGGATATTTTGGAGAGTTTTCAATAGTTTTAAAATTTTAGGCTGATTGGGATTGGTCAGAATTGCTTCCCTATAATAATTAAGCCACTTTTCCAAAACTTTTTTTAAGTTTTGCGAATCGTCAGCTAGGCTTTTGACATATTGAAAACGCTTATTCAGGTCGCTCCCGGCAATCTTTGAAATATTTTCCGCTTCTTCTTTGGAAAGATTATGCCTTTGGCCAGAATAAAACCTCAAACGCTCCGTCCTGGATAGAATAGTCGGCAAAAGTTGTTCCGGATATTCAGTGATTAAAATAAAAATTGTTTCGCCTTTTGGCTCTTCAAGCAGTTTTAAAAAAGCTGACTGGGCTTCCTGATTCAAATAATGAGCCTGATTAATAATCACTGCTTTAAAGGGTGAAGAATAAGATTTCAAAGAAAGTTTCGACTGCAATTCTCTGATTTTAGAAATTTCAATTTCTTTTTCCTGATCTGGTTCAATTAAAACTAAATCGGGGTTTGCCTTATTCAAGGCCTTTACGCCATTAACTATTTTGACGAATTCCAAAGCCACGGCCATTTTTTCCTCATTATTTTGGCCGTAAAATAAGAGAGCATGGGGTATTCTGCCCAGCTCTGCGGCTTTTTTTAAAAGTTGCAAGGGAGTCAGGGTCATTTTTTGCTCATTAGGCTTTTTTTATAAATATCCAAATTTTCCAAAACTACGCCCGTGCCTTTGGCTACGCAAAGCAAAGGCTCTTCGGCTACAAAACACGGAATGCCAATCGATTGGGATATTAATTGGTCAATATTGCGCAAAAGAGCGCCGCCGCCCGAAAGCACCATGCCTTTGTCCATAATATCTGCTGAAAGTTCGGGCGGAGTATCTCTTAAAACCTGCTTTATAACTTGGGTAATTTCAGTTAAAACTTCCGAGATGGCAGCGCAAACTTCATTGGAAGAAACTTTAATATTCCTGGGAAGACCAAGAACTAAATCTCTGCCACGAATTTCCAGCTTTTTTTCTTCTTTTTCCGGCAGAGCAGTGCCGATTTTAATTTTGATCTCCTCGGCTGTTTGATCGCCTATAGCTAAATTGTATTTCCTTTTAATAAAATCGGCTATGGCCAAATTCATTTTGTCGCCAGCCATTCTAATAGAACTGCAGGTGACAATTCCTCCTAAAGAAATCACTGCAACCTCGGCAGTTCCGCCGCCGATATCAACAATCAAATGCCCGGAGCAGGCATTGATGGGAATTCCCGCTCCAATGGCTGCTAAAATCGGCTCTTTTGCCACAAAAGCCTCTTTAGCCCCGGCGTTCATGGCAGCTTCAATTACCGCCCTTCTTTCGGTAGAAGTAATACCAGCTGGCACTGCGATCATTAATTCGGGCTTCAAAAATCTAAAACCGCCCATTACTTTATCGATGAAATATCTAAGCATGGCTTGGGTAACTCTAAAGTCAGCAATCACGCCGTCTTTGAGCGGCCTATAAACCCTAATTGTGTCTGGGGTGCGGCCGGTCATGTCCTTAGCTGCTTGGCCTACGGCAAGAATTCTATTCTCATTAAGGGAAACGGCTACCACAGACGGCTCCTGCAAAACCACGCCTTTTTTAGGCACGAATACCAATGAGTTGCAAGTCCCCAAATCTATGCCAATTTTTCTAACAAACATAATAAATTGCGAGAACTCTGGATTTTCTGAGTCGCGTAAGGCCCCGCCAAGACGGGGTAAAGCGCGAAGAAAAGACAGAGTTCGAGTAAAATTTAATTTCTTATTCTTTTAATATCTGCTCCTAACTTCTGAAGCCGCTCTTCTATTTTCTCGTATCCTCGATCTATCTGATAAATATTATTTATCACAGTTTTGCCTTTAGCGATAAGCCCCGCAATAATCAAGGCAGCTCCCCCCCTTAAATCCAAAGATTCCAATTCTCTGCCATAAAGCTTGGTTGGGCCGTTGATGATTGCCCGATGCGGATCGGCAAAATATATTTCTGCTCCCATCTTATTCAATTCTTCAAGATATTTCAAGCGGCCTTCGTAAAGCGGATCGTGTATTAGGGTTGACCCGGGAGATTGAGTCGCTAAAACACCGAAAGCTGACTGCAAATCTGATGGAATTCCCGGATAAATCAAGCTCTGCACTTTATCAATAGACAGCCTTTTCCATGGTAAAACTCTAATTGCTTTTGGACCTGCTATTTGCCACGGCACACCGAAATCTTTTAATTTTTTAAGAGGCAGCTCTAAAAAATCAATCTCTACATTTTTTACTAAAACATTGCCTTTAGTAGCTGCTGCCGTCAATATAAAAGTGCCGGCTTCAATTGGATCGTTAATTAATTTATGGCGAACTCCTTTAAGGTTTTTCGATCCTTCAATTGCCATTTGATGGGTGCCGCTTCCTTGAATTTTTACCCCCATTTTTTTAAGAAACTTAGCCAATTCTTGCACCTGATAATCCTGATCAGCTGTTTTAATAATTGTTTTTGCGGCAGTCAGACTGGCAAAAAGCATCAAGTTTTCCGTTGCGGTAACTGAAAACTCGTCAAGAATTGCCTTACCTCCCTTACTCTTATTTTCTAAAGTATAATTTTTCCCATTCTTGCATATTTTTACTCCCAACTGGCTGAAACCATTCAAATGGGCGTCTATCGGCCTTGCTCCGATAATGCAGCCGCCGGGCTGCGGAAATTCCACTTTGCCAAATCTTGCCAATAAAGGGCCCTGAAAAAGAACTGAACCGCGCAAGCGCTTAATAACATCACCCCTAAGATTGGCCGGGTTAACTTGGTCATTCTTAATTTTTATAGCCCTTTCTCCAACCCAAGAAATTTTCGAACCCATGCCCTTTAAAATCTCGAGCATCCTAAAACCATCCTCAATCAAAGGAATATTTTCAATTAGGCATTCTTTTTTAGTCAAAAGAGTGGCAGCCAAAATCGGAAAAGCAGCATTCTTCGCTCCCCTTACCTCAATCTCTCCCCGCAGCGCCCTGCCGCCGTTAATGACAAATTTCTCTTCCATGTTTATTCCATATTAAGCAAAATTTGCCTTTTTGGCAAATTGAAAAAGCGTCCGTCAAAACGAACGCTTTACATTTTTATTTTCTTGTTGCCAAGGCATATCTGGCATGACCCTTACACAGGCCGGTATCGTGGATTGATCTATCGTCTTGATTATTCATCTTGCATACCCAACAAACTTCTTCCCCCGGCTCTGCATCTCTAATGAGTACCAATGCTTTTCCATATTCTTCTTTATTCAGACCTTCCCCATAAGCATTCTTTTCCAGTAGAACCTCGAGTTCCGATTTTTCCGCCATTTTATACCTCCCTATTTTCCAACGAACTAAAGACAGTTTAGCAATTTGATTTTGGATCGTCAATAGACTAAGATGGAATCGGCATGACAAAGAGAGTCAGGACGATTATTTTTGTGATTTTAGTTTTTTTGTTTGCGGTGGCCGCTCCTTCGGCGATTTTTTATTCCCAAGGATACAGAGTGGATTTTGGCGAAAAAAAAATAGTCCAGACTGGCGGATTATATTTTAAAGTTTCCCCAAGCAAGGTTGAGGTGCATATTAATGGAAAATTTAAAAAAAATACTTCCCTAATAACTAATACTTTTTATATCGAAAATCTGCTGCCCAAAACATACAAAGTTGAAATAAAAAAAGATGGCTATCATGCTTGGATAAAAACTTTGGAGGTCAAAGAAAAAGAAGTGACTGAAGCTAAAAATATTATTCTTTTTCCGAAAAATCCCCAATTTTCTATCGCCGATAAAATGCCGACGAAAATTATCAACTCTGCCACTTCCACCGATAAGGAGAAAGTTCTTGAATCAAATAATTACGAAATCTGGGTTTATTTTGCCAAAAAAGATGAGAGAATATTTTTAACCCGCTTCTCGGAAAAAATAGTAAATATTTTCTGGCTAAATGATTATTACTTGATATTTAACGTTGGCGATAAAATAAAAATTGCTGAAATAGACAACAGAGACGGATTAAATATCATTGATTTTGCGGAATTTAAAAACCCCAGAATAGTCTGGGATAAAAATACTAAAGAATTATACATTTCTAGCGAGGGGATTTTATATAAAACCTCCATAGCTTTTTAGCCCAGACGGATCCCGCATAATCCACTCCGATCCTCGGAGTTTTTAAAATTTCTGAAGATTTAATCTTGCAGCCGCGGTCTTCAACCCAAAGGCCGCTTTTTTTATCGGCCAAAAGACCGTTCAATCTTTTGTCTATCTTTAAATATTTGGTTAACCGGGCAGGGCCTGAAACCTTATCTGTTCCTCGTATTAAAACAGCTGCCGGGTATTCCTTGAAACCGGTAACAATATTCAGCATCCAATGCATTCCATAGGTAAAATAAACATACCATCTGCCGCCTTCCTCAAACATTATTTTATTCCTTTCAGTTTTTCCGCAACTGGCATGGCAAGCCTTATCTTTTAGACCAATATAGGCTTCCACTTCGGTAATCATTAGAGAAATACTTTTGCCACCATTCCTGCGAACCAAATACTTCCCTAAAAGCTCTTTGGCTACGGTCAGGGTTGGCCTGATAAAAAAAGCTTTTGCTAATTTCATTTAGCGATGAATTCTACTTTGTTCTTAAAAGCTTCCCACTGAATTTGGCCGGCGCCAGCCATACCGCAAATTTCCCGGAATTGGCAATACCTGCATTGCCAATTTCCGGGATAATCAGAAAGCCGAGGA
This sequence comes from Candidatus Nealsoniibacteriota bacterium, assembly GCA_016188865.1. Classification (GTDB taxonomy): domain Bacteria; phylum Patescibacteriota; class Minisyncoccia; order Minisyncoccales; family MHMH01; genus JACPGX01. The sequence continues at coordinate 94,094 of JACPGX010000005.1, read as the reverse complement.
GGCATTTTCCCGGAATCAATCTGCTTTTTTGTTTCGGCTAAATCATTAAGAAGAGAAAAGGCCCTCCCTTGGTCATAGCTAACTAAAAATTCCTTTAAGTTCAAGGTATTTTTATTAACGTAAAGAAGAATCCCCTTCGGCACTTTAAAGTAGTGCAAATAAAGCTGGAGTTGGTCAACGTTCTCTTCTTTGGGCTCTGACAATTTATCGAAAATCATGCTGTTCATGCTTTTAATGTCCAGAACATACAAACTTTTTCCATCGCTGACTATGGCATCGCATCTCCCGGAAATTATTTCCTGGGGAGGGATGTTAACTTCGGAAGCTACCACATGAATATCTCTAATGCCCAGCAAAGGCTTCATAATGAGTTGGTGCATATGGTCGCCATGGTCAAACAATCTTAAAATATTAGCTTCTATTTCCTTGCGGGGGGCATTTTTAAATTTAAAAAAAAGAGCCCTCGCACATTTACCGGCATCGGTAACATAAAAGTGCGTTTGCTCTTTGTCTCTCTGTTTATCCAAGTAAAATTGATCGATGAGTTCTTTAAGCATAATATCGGGAGGTCGGACCTCCAGACATCGTTAACGTTTCCTCCATTGCGGAGCCCTGCGGGCCCTCTTTAGGCCGAATTTCTTTCTTTCCCTCATTCTGGAATCTCTGGTCAAATAGCCTGCCTTCTTGAGGCGTTTTCTAAAATCTGCATTAGAAAGAACCAATGCTCTGGCTATTCCGTGCCTTACGGCTTCGGCTTGAGAATGCATTCCTCCCCCGCTTACTTTGACCAAAATCATAAATGAATCCAAACAGCTCATCATCTTTAACGGAGATAAAATAATCTCTTGCAATTCTAGGCTAGGGAAATAAACTTGGTATGGTTTATCGTTAACAAATATACCCTTTTCACCTTTAGCGGAAATTCTTATTCTAGCCGCTGACGTCTTCCTTCTTCCCAAAGCTTCAAAATAATGCTCTGTTTTTTCTAGAGGCTTTTCTTCGGGCATTTTCTCGGTCCTGGTAATTGCCGCTCGCTTTTTAATTACTGTTTTCTTAACTTGAGGCATAAATATAAATTACTCAAATTTTAATCTTTTTATTTGCTGGGCTCTTAGCTTATTTTTCGGCAACATCCCAAGAACAGCTTTTCTTAATACTTGCCCTGGGTTTTTTTCAAAAATTCTTTTCATGGGAATTTCCCTGAAACCTCTGGGGTAGCTCGTATGGTGATAATATTTTTTCTGCTCCATTTTCTTGCCTGAAACAACTATTTTAGCAGCATTTTTAATGATGACGAAATCACCCATATCCATATAATGAACAAAATTTGGTTTATTTTTCCCGCGTAATAATAAAGAAATTTCAACAGCCAGTCTCCCTAAGACTTTCCCGGCAGCGTCAATTGTATATGTTTTTCGTTCCATTTATTTAACTAACTCAATTATTGCCATCTTGGCTCCGTCAGTTAGCCTTGGCCCTAATTTAATAATCCTGGTGTAACCGCCCGGCCTATCTTTATATCTTGGCCCCAATTCTTCAATCATTTTTTTTACTATCTTTGGAGAAAAAAATCTAGCCAATAATCTCCTGGATAACAAAGTACTCCTTTTGGCCAAAGTTATTGATTTTTCAGCCGAAGATCGCGCTTCTTTAGCTTTAGTTTCAGTGGTTTTAATCTTCTCATGCAAAACAAGCGCGCTAACCAGCGCCCTCAATAAGGCCTTTCTTTGGTCCTTTTTTCTACTTAGTTTTCTTCCTTTTTTTTGCATGCTTCTTTTTGGTTTCTTTACCGATTGTTTTTTCTTCTGCAAAAGATTTCTTTACGGGTTCCGGCAAAAATGTTCCGCCGATTAAGGCAAAATGGCTTACTAAAATCTCCGATGACTGATTTATCGCTTCTTCGGGAGTAAGCGTGCCGTCTGTTTCTAATTCTATAACTAAACGGTCAAAATCAGTTCTTTCACCCACTCTCATGTTTTCCACTCTGTAGCTAACTTTTCTTATGGGAGTAAAAATAGCGTCAATAGCAATAGTGCCAATTTCCGATTTGCCTTTTTTGCGCGCCTCAACCGGCTCGTAACTCATGCCTTTTTCGATCAAAATTTCCATATCAAGCTCTGCCGATTTGGCAGTTAGGGTAGCGATTTCAGCATCCTTATTCATTAATTCAACTTGAGAGGGCAATTCAAAATTGGAACCAACAACTTTTTTCTCGCCCTTTACCATTAAAGTTGCTTTCTGAGGCTCATCGCCGTAAAGCTTAAATCTTAATTGTTTTAAATTCAAAATGATGGTAATTACATCCTCTAAAACTCCGGGGATCGTAGAAAACTCATGCTGAACTCCCTTAATTTTAACTTGGGTAATAGCGGCTCCGGGCAAAGAAGAAAGCAAAACCCTGCGGAGAGAATTACCTACGGTTACTCCATATCCTGGCCAAAGTCCTTCAATCTCAAAAATAACTAAATTATCTTTTTTCTCGATGATTTTCGGCTGCGACGGAAGTGGTATCATGTTTTGTTTAATTTTTAATTATTAATTTTTAATTTTAAAGTGTTTTATCTTGAATAGTACTCGAAAATAGAGGAAATTTCTGATATTGGATTGGCATCTTCCATACTTGGCAAACCGACAATTTCTCCTTCTAATTTTTCGGCATCCAATTTAAGCCAAGATACTGGCTTATGTTTCTTTAAAGTTGCTGGCAAATTTTCAAAAATTTTCTTCTTGCTGGAAGAGGGACGAATGCTGACTTTATCGCCTTTTTTCAATTGGCAGGAAGGGATATTAACAAAACGGCCATTAATTGAAATGTGGCCATGGGTTATTAACTGCCTGGCCTGAGCATGGGAAGATGCAAAGCCCAATCTGAAAACTGCATTATCCAAGCGCATTTCTAATTTTTGAATAAATGCCAAAGAAGCATCTCCAACTGTATTGCCTTTCCTTAAGATTTCTTTGGCATAATTTCCGAATTGGCGTTCGCCTAAATTATACCAATTTTTTAATTTTTGTTTCTCTCTCAACTCTTTTCCAAATTCAGAAAGCTGAGAAGGACGCCTTTTCCCCTTTTTGCCCGGCGGATAAGCCCGCCTAATCACGGGACATTTTTGGGATAAGCATTTTTCTCCCTTAAGAAACAACTTCATGCCCTGCCTTCGACAAATTGTGCAATTATCGTTTTTCATAAAAAATTATACCCTGCGCACCTTTGGCGGACGAGTGCCATCGTGAGGCACCGGCGTCACATCGGTTATAGAAACAATATCCAAACCCTTGGCCGCAAATGACCTTATGGCAGATTCCCTGCCTCCGCCTATGCCTTTTACTAATATTGATAATTTCTCTATGCCTAATTTTTGAATTGTCTGAAAAATCATTTCGGCAACTTTTGAAGCGGCAAATGGCGTGGCTTTTTTTGTGCCCTTAAAACCAATGGAGCCGGCTGATGCCCAAGCTAAAACATTGCCTCGTAAATCGGTGAGGGTGATAATCGTATTATTGTAAGAAGAAGCAATGTAAACTTTTCCTTCGTTGATTTTGCTGACTACGGGTTCTGATTTGGGCTCTTTTTTAACAGCTGTTCCTGCTTTTTCCCCCTCTTTGAGCAACTCTTCTTCGGTTTGTTTGATAACTTTTTTCTTTCCCATAATTTATTTACTATGTCGGCTCAGAAGCCGGCTTACGGCCAGAGCCAACTGTTTTTCTGACATTACCTCTAACCGTTCTGGTGTTAGTCTTAGTTCGCTGGCCCCTAACCGGCAGTCCCTTAATATGCCTTAAGCCGCGCCAAGAGCCTATATCTTTTAAGCGTTTTATGGACATCATTTTCTCTCTCCGCAAGTCTCCTTCAATTTTATATTTTTTTTCAATTATTTCCTTCAATCTGCCGATTTCTTCCGAAGTCAATTTTGCAGCTTGGGTTATGGGATTAATCCCGGCTTCAGCTAGAATTTTTTCGCTCAAAGATCGGCCTATCCCGTGGATATAGGCCAGAGCTACCCATATTTGTTTGTTATCGGGAATAATAACTCCCGCAATGCGTGGCATGGTGATAAAGTTTAACCCTGTCTTTGTTTATGTTTAGGATTCTTGCAAATTACAAAAACAACACCCTTGCGGCGTACAATTTTACAATCTTTACAAATTACTTTAACCGATGTTTGAACCTTCATAATTTTTATTTTCCCCTATAAACAATCCTCCCCCGCCTTTGGTCGTAGGGGCTCATTTCCACGGTTACTCTGTCGCCCGGCAAAATCTTAATTTTAAATATTCTAAGCTTTCCAGCCAGATGAGCAATCACCTCTCCCCCTTCATCAAGCAACACCTTAAAATGAGTGCTAGGGAGAGCTTCCAAAACTTGGCCTGTTTTTCTAAGAATCTTCTTATTTTGATTTTCCATTGAATACAAGTATGTATGATACCAAAAACGACAAAATCAGTCAAGATGCAAAACGACTTTAATGCTTCTTAGGTCTTGCGGAGCTAAATTAACCCAAAATGGCCAAAATTCAACTTTAGCGTTTTTGATGGAATTGAATTCATTAAGAATGGTTTCTATGTCCTTTAGACTTTTCCCCTTTATCATATTTTTAATCTCGTTCTCTTCTGGAAGAGAGTGGCTTTGAGAAAAAATTGCCAATTTTAAAACAAGCTTATTATTTTTTAAATCGATCGTCTCCGGCGAATAATCTATTTTGAAAGATGATTCTATTAATTTTTGCCCTAAGGTGATTTTTTCTGTGAGGTAATTTAATGCAAAGTTTTTTAAATCAGAATTTTTGAAAACCAACGCCTTAGTCATTAATTTGACTTGGGCGGAAAAATTAATTGACTCGTCGTTGGCTTTTGCCGATGATTGAAAATTTACTATTTCGCCAGAAATCGCTTTATCAATAATTGAATAATCATTTGAAGGAAGTGATTCTTTAATGACGGCAAGCGTCTCTGCTAGAGCTTTTTGAGATAAAATTTCTTTGGCTTTATCTATTTCTTTTTGGCTAACGCGAGGAACCTCCTTTCTCATGCCGCCAGCCATCTGCTCAAAAGATTTAGCATAAAAGGCCGTATATTTGGGAGTACCGGCAAAACCGGGAATGGAAAAGGTAGAAGGATTAATATTGTATTCTTCGCCGGCTTGATCGGCTACAACCTCTATATCAATAGAGCCGGGGGTAAGTTTCGCTCCCTCGTATTGTCCGCCGGGGATTACCACCCTCTGCGGCGTCCTGAATAATTTGCCGTCATTTGAAATAAAACGGGTGGTAGCCAGCAAAGGCTGAGGAGCAGTCGAATAATTGTTATACACGCGGATAACTCCCTTAGCTTTAACTTCCTTTACGGCAGTGCCCTGAACTGAAAAATTCTGAGAAAATGTTTTTTCTATCTCTAAAATCTCGCCTAAAATAGAATTTTTCCCCTGCGGAACAGAAGAAACTGTTATGGTCAGAGCTTCTGACATATTTTCTTTTGCCGGCCAAATTTCTATAGAAACCTTGGGTGGAATCAGAAAATAACTTAAAACTGCCGCCAATAGTAAACTTGCTACTGTAAAAAGAGGTGAAAATTTTTTAATCGGTGAAGTTATGCTTAACGGCATCCTGACCCCAAGGTTATCTTTTTTTGCTGCCGGCCGATGCGAGGAAGCAATATCAGAAATTTTTTTAATAGTCATTATAAATTGATAAAATTAAATTAGTATACTGCGGGTTGTCTACGCAGCCTGTATTGTCAATTATATTTTTAAAATCTTTCGGATAAATAAATTTTACTTTCGCCTTATCGCTGACGATTAATTCTTTTATCTCTGGCAGCTGGCTGCCACCGCCGAAAATAAAAAAATTGGAAGGAATAAGGCCTCTCATGGACTGAAGTTTTGACTTTAGTTTTAATGACCATTCTTTCGCCGGAATGGCTAGAATTTCTTTTGTTTTTTTCTCGGCTAATTGGGTTAATTCGCCTCTGGAGTACCTTTCCTTAAAATCTCTTGCGCCTCTTCCAGACATTCCCAAAGTTTGAGATATCGCCCGGGTAAAATCCATGCCGCCTCCTTCAAAGTCATCAATCATTTCTATCTTAGCATTTCTAACCAAATAAATCTGGGTAATTTTACCGCCGATATCAAGAAAAACTCCCTCCCCTATTACAAAAATTCCGGCCAATTTCTTAACGGGATTAATAATCTTTTGAAATTTTAATCCTAAATTATCTAAATAATTTTCTGGCAAAAAGCTAACCAAAATTCTGAATTCAATATTTTTACCGGCATACCCTATAAGTTTGGGAATTTCATAGCCATCAATTTTTATATCTAAAATTTCGAATTCTATAACTTCAGCGTCCTGTTTCCTAATACAATCAATAATATCTTGCTCTTCCTTCTTGCTGATAATTTTTTGGGGATTATCCCGGACAATGCTTTGAAAATGAATCCTGTTTTTTAAAATATTAGCCGGCGGAACCAGCAGTATATCTTTGGGAGTTTTCCCTGCCTGTTTTATCGCTTCTTTCATTTTAACCATGACCTTGTCATTATTAAATGGATTTGATTCGTCAAAGTACTCCAAAGCTGCTCCCCAAATATGATACGTTTGATTATCTCTCTCAAAAACCAAAACTTTTACGGCCTCGGTGCCTATATCTAAAGCTAAAAAAGACTCATTGATCCTGCCCATATTTTCATTATAGCAGAATTATTCTAAAACTGCGCGGAGGCGGCGGATGCCGGCGCCGGAAGATTCTTCTTTGACAATCTTAAAATGACCCAGCTCGCCGGTTCTTTTAACATGGGGGCCGGCGCAAATTTCCTTAGAAAAACCATTAATGGAATAAACGGTAACTCTTTCCGGATATTTTTCCTTGAAAAAGGCTAAAGCGCCTGATTTCAGAGCTTCGCCATGGGTCATTTCTCTTTTATCCACCTCTAAGTCATCTTTTATTTTTTGATTTACCAATTCTTCAACTTTTTTAATCTCATCTTCCGTCATTTTTTGCTGATGGGAAAAATCAAATCTTGTTCTCTCCGATGTGATATCAGAGCCCATTTGCTGGACATGCTTACCCAAAATATCTCTTAGGGCTGCGTGAAGCAAATGAGTAGCCGTATGGAGTTTTGGCGAAAACTCTCCCCCGCCTCCGAATTTGCTCTGGGCCCCCGTCCGCGAAATTTCCTGATGCTTTTTTTGCATCAAAAAAAATGCTTCTCTGTTCTCCACCTTTCTTATCTCCTCTGTCAGCTCTAGGGGGAAACCATATGTTTCGTAAATGCGGAAGGCGACTTCTCCCGTAAGATTCGGAACTTTTTGAATTTCTTTTAATCCCCTATCCAAAGTTTTCTCAAACTTTTCTTCTTCATTTTTAATAACGGTTAAAATATCGTCTTTTTTAGCTGAAATTTCCGGATACGCGCCCTTATAAATCTCAATAACGCTTTCTGCTAAGGGAATTAAGAACTGCCCGCCTAAGGCGGACAACTTGCCGTATCTGATCGCTCTCCTTAAAAGGCGCCTTAAAATATATCCCCTCTCCACATTGGAGGGTAAAATGCCTTCGGCCGCCAAAAAAACCGCTCCCCTTACATGATCAGCGATGATTCTTCTGGCTTTCTCATCGCCTCCCGTAATTTGAGAAATAATCGGCAAAAATAAATCGGTTTCAAAAATAGTGGGCACATCCTGAGAAACCTTAGCCAATCGCTCCAAGCCCATGCCGGTATCTACGCCAAACAAGGGCAAGGGCCTCAAGGTTTTGTTTTTCTCGCAATAATACTGATTAAAAACAACGTTCCAAATTTCTACTCCTTGAGAATATATTTCCGTAGTGGGACCGCAAGGGCCCTCATCGCCTGTTGGACCCCAGAAATTATCATCAATGCCGCAAAATTTAAGGTTTCCTTTTTCTTCGGAAAAACCGAATTTTTCCCAAATATTCGCCGATTCTTCATCTTTCTTAATATCTTTATTCCCGCAAAAAACAGTCACATAATCTATTTTGACTTTTATTGAATCTAAAAAATCTTTGGCAAGCTTTATCGCTTCTTCCTTGCCGTACCCGCCAAAACTAAAATTACCTAACATTTCAAAGAAGGTGAGATGCCTTTCATCTCCGACTTCTTCAATATCCGAAGTCCTGAAGCATTTTTGAGAAGACACTGCTTTATTACCGTGCGGCGACTTTTCTCCCAGAAAATACGGCTTGAATTGCTGCATGCCTGCCGTAGTAAAAAGCACGCTCGGGTCAGATGGTAAAAGCGAACTAGAAGGCACGATTTTATGCTTCTTTTTCTCAAAAAAATTAAAAAATTCCTGCCTTAATTTATCTGAATTCATCAATTCAATATTAACAAAAGCCCGCACTTTTAGCAAAATGCGGGTCTTGGAATTTGGAGCGGAAGCATGGTTTTTTTATGGTCACTGCTTTCCGCCTGACGGTCCATGTGACGCCAGGACCTTCCCTTAGTGCTTTAGCTCAAATATATTATGAGCTTTCCGCTAAGGACTTATATGTGTACGGGGTTTGCCTCCTTCCGGCTTTTGTATTAACGCCGATTTTGATTTGCATGAACAATATAGCATGTCTATAAAATCTTGTCAATAGTTCCGCCGCCAAGCAATTCTCGTCCACTGTAAAATACGGCCGATTGACCGGGTGTAATTGCTCTTTGCGGCTTATCAAAAATAACTTTATTTTTTGAAAGCGCAGCCGAAACCAAATTAGAACGATACCTAATTTTAGCTTTAACTTTTATGGGGAACCTTGTTTCGACGCCCGAAATCCAATTTGCATTTTTGAAAGTTAATTTTTTCTTTAACAAATCTTTTTCTTTTTTGGTAACGATTAAAACATTTTTATCTAAATCCTTGTCCGCCACCCAATAAGGGCCGCCGGATAAACCAATCCCCCTCCTCTGGCCAATAGTATAAAACTCCAAACCGTTATGCTCGCCCAGAACCCTTCCATTAACATTAACTATTTCGCCTTTTTTTTGTTTAATATGCTTTGCTAAAAAATCATTTACAGTATTTGGCACAAAACAAATTTCCTGTGAATCTGGCGTGGCATAATTCGGTAAATCGAACTTTTCAGCCATTTTCCTGACTTCAGGCTTAGTGTAATTGGCAAGCGGAAATAAAACACGGCTTAACTGTTTCTGGTTAAGCTGCCAAAGAAAATAACTTTGGTCTTTCTTTTTATCTTTGGCCATTAATAATTTGTTAGACATTGAATGTCTAACAATTCTAGCGTAATGACCAGTAGCAATGCGATCAACACCTAAACTTAGGGCTTTTTCCAATAAGAGTCCGAATTTAATTTCTTTGTTGCAGACAATGCAGGGATTGGGCGTTCTACCGGCCTTGTATTCTCTTAAAAAATAATCAACGATTCTTTTTTTGAATTCTTTTTCAAAATTAAAAACATAAAAAGGAATTTTCAATTTGGCTGCTACCCGCCTCGCTCTCTCTTGGGCCTCCGGCGAACAGCATCTATTCTGGGGATTGACCCAGAACTTCATGAAAACTCCTACAACATTAAAACCAGCCCTATTTAAGAGAGCCGCCGCGACCGAACTATCCACTCCGCCGGACATCGCCACAATAACTTTAATCTTCTCTTTATTTTTTATCATGCTAATTTTATTAGTTTGCCACAATATGTCATATTTTTCAAATAAAAATCGGAAGAATAAGATGGGATAGGTTTATTCTTCCGATATTAATTAATTATTTATTTCATCGCTTCAGCTAAAGCTCCGGCAATGGCTGCGTAGGCTTCGGCCTGCGAATAAGCATCGGTGATTGCGGCTGCTGTTTTGCGGGCCTGTTCGAAATCTTTGGCTTCATGGCTGACACTGGCAATGGCTGCGTAGGCTTCATGGCTGACACTGGCAATGGCTGCGTAGGCTTCGGCCTGCGAATAAGCATCGGTGATTGCGGCTGCTGTTTTGCGGGCCTGTTCGAAATCCTTGGCTTCAGCTAAAGCTCCGGCAATGGCTGCGTAGGCTTTGGCCTGCAAACAAGCATCGGCGATTGCGGCTGCTGTTTTGCGGGCCTGTTCGAAATCCTTGGCTTCATGGCTGACACTGGCAATGGCTGCGTAGGCTTCGGCCTGCGAATAAGCATCGGTGATTGCGGCTGCTGTTTTGCGGGCCTGTTCGAAATCCTTGGCTTCATGGCTGACACTGGCAATGGCTGCGTAGGCTTTGGCCTGCGAATAAGCATCGGTGATTGCGGCTGCTGTTTTGCGGGCCTGTTCGAAATCTTTGGCTTCAGCTAAAGCTCCGGCAATGGCTGCGTAGGCTTCGGCCTGCAAATAAGCATTGGTGATTGCGACTGCTGTTTTGCGGGCCTGCTGAATTATTTTTTTAAAAAACTGATTAAAGCCGAGTTTGCCAGCTTTTTCTATAACTTCCTGGAGCACATCTCCGGTAATTTTTCCTTCCGCCCACAGACGGAAGAATTCTCTAGTCTGCCTTTCTGTCGGTAATGGCATGGCTGCATACCTCCTTTTTTATTTTGACCAAGGCTTACTTTCTAAACGCACTCCCATCCGCACGTTTTAGAATACCAGCTCATTTTAGAATACCAGCTCAAGGCCATAGCGTATCCTATCAAAAAAAAACAAAACTGTCAAGGGCAGTTTTTAAAAATTAAATATTAAAAATTAGAGAATTTAATTTACGTAAACCTGTCGGCCACGACCGATGCGACAAAAGAATCTGAGTTAAAAATGGTGCCTGTCCCCATTTTTCATCAAATAAAAATGGGCTCCATGGGGAGCCCACTGGTTCACTGGTTACTTATGTAAATTTTCGAAATATCTTCGCAGCTTCAAATCCTGCCTTAAAAGATTGAACATTTTTTCTGACTGGCCTTCTGCAACTCCGTTGCCTATAATCATTGTTACGTCCTTGCCGGTCGCATCGGTGCCTAGCGCTGCTTGGTCGAATTTTGTCGCCATTGAAAAAAATACAACTGTGCCGCGATCCCGAGCCGCAAGAATGGCGCTCGTTTCAGTATTAGGGACGTTCACGCAATTTAAAACCAAATCTGCTCCTCGGCCGTCCATGGAAATGGTCACAAAATCATTAACTGCCTCAGCATTTTGCGCGTCAACTTTCTGTATATTATCGACGTAGCCTAAATTCCTAGCTATTTCAATATGCTCTTCCGAAAAATCAATACCGTAAATTATGCTCTCTGGAGAAATTTGCCGAATAACCGCCATGGCGGTAATGCCTGCTTTACCGCACCCCATAATAAATATCCTGTCTTTATCTTCTATCAGTCGCTCTACTTGCGGAACTAGGCTAGAAATATCGATGGCCGATAGTGCCACCTCCAACGGCATATCGCCAGGAGCAACCGCGTAGGGATAGTTATCGAAAATAATAGCCCCCCCCCTTGGCTGCCACCATGTCGCCGCGTATCTCGCTGATTGACGAAAGACTCATTGGAATGGCAGAGAGCGAAACAAGCGGAATTAACCACTCTCCCTTCTTTAAGCCGCGGGATTTCCAACAATCGCCAAGTTCCCTTACCTTGCCGATCATCACTCCGCCTGAATTAGTTATTGGATTATGCATCTTTCCTCTCGTACGGACAATTTCTCTGATGCGCCCCGGCACATCGTCACTGCTTTCTCTAAGCTGCCTCATGCTGGTTGAATCAAGATTCAGCTTGTATACGGTCAACAACATCTCGCTCGGATGCAAAATTTTCGGAGTGCTATCCACTATTTTTGCTGCCTGTGGGACTACCCCCTTAGGGACAATTACTCTATGAAATCCGTACACGATAACTACCTCCTATTAATTTTTCAAAGTACGATGCCCTATGTGTACCTATCGGCTACGACCGATGCGACAAAAGATTCGGGCTTAATTCTTGGCTCGAAACCGTTGCCCCTAATGAGGCCGACTACTTCTTTGACCATATCCCTTGTTTGACCATGTTCTCCAACATCAGCATGAATATAGCGGACTTCTTTGCCTATTCTCTCTCTCAAGCCTAAAGCAAACTGACAGGAAAGCATCACTTCTTCTAAAATGCGCTGCTTCCAGTTATAGAATTTCTTCTCGCCTAAAGGATAGCTGACTTTTTTAATAAAAAATCTGCCGCCCTCGCCTTTTCTTAAGGCCAACAGCACAAGCGGAAAATGCGGCTCTTCTTCCGAAGGAGAATCGCATCCCACGATAACCTCGTAAGACTTTTCCGGCTTTTCGCCCATATAAGAATAAAGCTCGGCAATTACCTCGTCAAGAGTTAAATTTCCCTTAGTGGGATTATAGAAATAACCGTTAAAAATATTCTCCATCATCCTATAATATCTAACATGCATTTTTAACTATGTCAATGAATTCCGCCGGCTTTAAGGAAGCCCCGCCAACCAGTAAGCCGTCGCAATGCGCTTTTTTAATATAGTCTGCAGCATTTTGGGAATTAACGCTCCCCCCGTAAAGCACGGTAACCTTTACTTTATTTTTTATAGCAACTATCATTTCATCTGCCATCTCAAAACTGCAGGGCTTTCCCGTACCGATAGCGAACAAAGGTTCGTAAGCCACAATAAAACCTTCTTTGATATCCTTGGGCAATTGAGAAATTTTATCAATGCACAAAATCGGCTTTAAGCCTGCCGCTAAAGCAGCTTTAAGTTTTTTTTCTGCCACCTCATTGGTTTCTCCTTGATATTTTCTCCTCTCGGAATGGCCGATAAGAACATACTCTACTCCCAAATTTTTCAGCATCTGCGGAGAAACTTCGCCGGTATAAGCGCCTCCGCCAGCCGGCGGATTCTCCCAAAAACAATCTTGGGCTCCGTTAGCCTTCAATGCGGACAAATAAACAAACGGCGGACAGATAACGGCGCCGGCTTCTTTTACGGCACTAAACAAGGTTACTGCCTCTTTTAGTGTGGCGGGGTTCATTTTCCAGTTAGCAACAATTAATGGCGCCATAGCTGATTAAAGTTACTAATAATCCGGCGATAACCACGCCGAGCGATATTGCGATAATTGCCCTTTTTACCGGGATGCCAAAAATAAAAGAGCACAAGGCTCCACTCCAAGCGCCGGTCAAAGGCAAAGGTACTGCCACAAAAAGCATTAAAGCCAGCTCTTTCCAGCCTTCAAATTTCTTTTGATGGCTTTCTCTGGTTCTTTTAAAAAGCCAATTCAAAAAACGATTTGCCAAAGAAAATTTGCGCATTAAGTATCCGGAAAAAAATTCCAATCCCAAAAGTACAAGCACAGCTGCTGCAATATTTCCCAAAACAGCAAGAAAAAAAGCGGTAACGACCGGCAATTTGTAAACGCCCAAAGCTATGGGAATTGACCCGCGAAGCTCTGTAAAAGGGAGTGCGCTCAAAGAGGCGATAATTAGTTCGGGCGATAAATTTTGAAAAAAATTTAACATTCGTATTATAACTATAGCACAGTTAAAATTTTTACTCTATTTTGGATGATGGCGAGAGTGTATTCAAAATGGGCGGATAAAGAGCCGTCTTGGGTGGAAAAGCCGAAGCCATCTTGAGATTTTTTAATGCGCCAATCGCCCTTGGTAACCATGGGTTCCAAACAAAAAACCATTCCTTCGGCAAGCTTAGGGCCAGTTCCTTTTTTGCCATAATTTAAGATCTCCGGATCTTCGTGAAGATTTCTCCCAATGCCATGGCCGCAAAGATCCCTAACTACACTAAACCCCTGCGATTCAACATAATTTTGGATGGCATAGCTTATATCGCCAAATCTCTTGCCGGACTCGACCTCTTTAATCCCAACCTCCAACGCTTTTTCCGTCACTTCCATTAATTTTTTAACCTCAGAACTTATTTTGCCGACAGCCAAGGTTATCGCCATATCAGAATGGTATCCTTTATAAAAAACGCCTAAATCAAGAGAAATAATATCGCCATTTTTTAAAATTCTATCTGAAGGAACGGCGTGAACGATTTCCTCATTTATTGAAGTACACAAACAAGCAGGATACCCGCTATATCCCTTAAAAGAACACTTTCCGCCATATTTAAAAATAAGGCTTTCTGCGAGCCTGTCTAATTCTTTAGTGGTAACCCCCGGCCTTACTTTTTTTTCTAACTCTCCCATAACGCGCGCCAGAATTTTCCCCCCTTCAGCCATTATTTTCATCTCTTCCGAGGTCTTGATTGCAATCATTTTATGGCTTTAAGAATATCCTTAAAAACATTTTCTATCGGCTGCTCGCCGTTGATATTTATCAATTTTCCCTGTTCTTTATAATATTCGACTACCGGTACAACGCTTTTTTCGTAATAATCTAAACGATTATTAATGGCTTCCGGCTTGTCATCAGCTCTTGTCATTAATTCTCCGCCACAGTTATCGCAAACTTTTAATTCTCTGAACACCCCAACCCAAGGAATTAATTTTCCGCATTTTTTACAAATTCTTCTTTTAGTAAGGCGGCTAAACGCTTCCTCTCTGGATATGTCAATCAGTAAATAAAAAGTGTTTTCTTTTCTGCTTAAAAACTCTAAAAATCTATCTAAATTTTTAGCTTCGGGTAACCTGCGCGGGAATCCGTCGGCCATTAACCCCTGGCTACTCTTAAGATTAAAGGCAATCTCATGCATCCAAAGGGTGGTGGCCAAATCATCGTAAGGCAAGCCGCCTTCCTGAAGAATTTTCCTGATGATTTCGCCCACGTGGCTATCGGCTTTAGCCAGGCTCCTGAATAGGTCGCCGGTGATGACATGCAAAAAATCGCCGAAATGCTTCATCAAAAGCTCGGCTTGCGTCCCCTTGCCAGAACCCGATCTTCCTATCAAAACAAAATTTAACGGTTTTTCCATAATTTAAAAAGTGTCGTATTCTCTCATTTGAAGCTGGGAATTGATTTGGCGCATAGTTTCCAAGACAACTGAAACTACGATCAGCAAAGAAGTCCCTCCAACCAAAAATGTAAAAGCTGTCACGCCTGTTAACCCTTGAATAATTGAGGGCATAACAGCAATGCCTCCCAAAAACAAGGCTCCGATTAATAAAATTCGGTTTAAAATATAATAAAGAAAATTGGCGGTTGATTGTCCCGGCCTGATGCCCGGGATAAATCCTCCCATTTTCTGAAGATTGGAAGAAATGGCTTTTGGATCGAAAGTGACCGCAGTATAAAAATAAGTAAAGAGACAAACTAAGACAAAATATAAAATGCCGTAAACCCAAGGATTTTGGAATAAAACACCGACATTTTGAGCGATATTGCCAATTATCCCGCCAGACCCAGATAAAAAATTGGCAATCATGCCGGGAAAAAGCAAAATTGATAAAGCAAAAATAATTGGGATTACTCCTGCCGGGTTGATATTTAACGGCAGGTAAGTAGATACTCCCCCGTACATTTTATTGCCCCTCACTCTTTTAGCGTAAGAAACAGGAATATTTCTGCGGGCTTCATTCACCAAAACAACGCCGGCAATAATCAGTACAGACATGCCAAAGAAAAATAAATAAGCAGGCAGCTGGGTCGGATCCCATTTCAGGAAAATCTGCCTAAGGCTATTTGGCACGTCTGCCACAATACCGGCAAAAATCAAAAGAGAAACGCCGTTTCCAATCCCTTTTTCTGAAACCAGCTCGCCCAGCCACATTAACAAAAGGCAGCCGGCGGTAATGGTAATAATTGAGCTCAACATGACCTCGTTTGTAATATAACCTATGGCTCCCTGCCTTTGCAGCAAATTAAGCATAGCGTAACCCTGCAGCAAAGCTAAGGGAACTGTCAAAATTCTGCCGTACTGATTAAATTTTTGGCGGCCAGCTTCGCCTTCCTCCTTATATATCTGTTCCAACTGCGGGAAAATCATAGTCAACAACTGTAAAATTATAGTAGCTGTAATATACGGCCCCAAGCCAAGCAAAACTATTGAAAGATTGTCCAGGGCGCCACCCGTAAAAACGTTTAGAAGGCCGAACACCTGAAACTGATTAAAAAATGATTTTAAATTCGCGATATCAATGCCGGGTATGGGTATATTAGACATTAATCTGAAAATAACAAAAACCCCCAGAACGAACAATATCTTGTTCCGAAGCTCTTTTATCTTAAAAATTTGGATAACTTTATTTAACCACTCCATTTGCTTTTTCTATTTTTTCTTTAGCTTGTTTTGAAACTAAACAATCCTCAATTGCCAAAGATTTAGTTATTTTTCCCTCTCCCAGAATCTTAACTTCCGGCATCTTCCCCTCTATTTTACGGATTATTTTCTTTTCTAACAATACTTGAGGATTCACAGTTTGCCCTGCTTCAAAATGCTTTTCCAAAATATCTAAATTCACAATTTTAGATTTTGTACTTTTAATTTTGAATCTATAACCTCTTAATTTGGGATATCTCTTTATTAACTCTCTAATATACGGCTTCATTTTCCTGCCGGCTCTTGCTGACTGGCCCTTAACTCCCTTGCCGGAGTAAGTGCCGCGCTTGCCGCCGCGGCCAACGCGTCTGCTGTGTTTCAATTTGTATCTTGGCTTTAATTCGTGTAATTGCATAAATTTATTTTATGGAAGTTCTCAATCTCAATTTTTTTAAAGCTATAATCGTAGCTTTCGCATTATTTATTTTATTGCCGGTATTGCCTAAAATTTTAGAAGAAATATTTTTAATTCCGGCTAAGACGCACACTATTCTAACTGTGCCGCCCGCCACCAATCCCCTGCCTTTTCCTTGGGGCCTCAAGAGAACTTTAGCTGCTCCAAATTTTGCCTGAACTTCGTGGGGAATGGTATCTCTAATGGTGGGAACTTCTATCAAATATTTCTTAGAAAGACGAGTGGCTTTTTCTACGGCAAGCTGGACATCTGCGCCCTTGGCAATGCCTAATCCAACCTTGCCATTCTTGTTGCCTGTTATTATCACCGCTCTGAATCTCATCTTTTTTCCTCCAGCCCTGGTATGGGATACTCTGGATAAATCCAAAAGCTTGGACTCAAATTCGTCCTTGGGCTTTTCAAATCTTCTTTCCCCTTCTCTTCTATTTTGAATTCTCATCATTTAATGTTTAAAAATTAAAAATTAAAACTTAAGCCCTCCCCCCCTTGCTTCTTCGGCCAGAGCTTTTACCACACCATGATACTTATATCCTCCTCTGTCAAATACAATTTTTTCAATCTTGTTTTCTAGGGCTGTTTTAGCTATTAATTTACCGACTTTTTTTGCTGAATCGATATTAGCTTTCCCTTTAGCCGCAATAAGTGTTCTGCCCTTATTATCGTCAACCAATTGGGCGTAAATATATTGATTAGAACGAAAAATGCAAAGCCTCGGTCTCTCGGCCGTGCCGCATATTTTTGCCCGGATTCTCTTGTGACGTCTTTGTCTTTTTTCGCTGTTAGTTTGCATATTATTTCGCAGTAGCTACTGCTTTTTTGCCCAATTTTCTTCTGATTTGTTCTCCTAAATATTTTATGCCCTTGCCCTTATACGGCTCTGCCGGCTTGGCAGCTCTTATTTTTGCCGCTGTTTGTCCTACTGATTCTTTGTTTATTCCGGAAACTATAATGATATTTTTCTCAACTGAAAATTTTACTCCTTCAGGAGCCTTTATTTTTACCGGATTAAAAAAACCTACATTCAAAACCAAACTATCGCCTTCAACACTGGCCCTGAAACCTACTCCCTCTATCTCTAATTTTTTTTCATAACCCTCGGTAACTCCTTTAATCATGCCCGCCAATAAAGCGCGGACCAACCCCCAAAGAGCTTTGATTTTTTTGGTTTCTTTTCCGATCCTAACAACGAGCTTGCCATCTTCCAAAGCAACCCCAATTTCTGGCGGAACTTCTTTGAAAAGTTCGCCCCTGGGTCCCTTGACGGTTACTCTCTGCCCATCTATTTTTACATCAACCCCCTGAAGTATTAAAATTGGTTTTTTGCCTATGCGACTCATATGTTTACCAAATTTCACAAATTATTTCCCCACCAAGCTTATTTTTTCTTGCCTCTTTATTGGTCATCAATCCTTTTGAAGTAGAAATAATCGCTATTCCATACCCGCTTTTAACTGACCTAAGCTCGCTAAAAGAAGCGTAAATTTTCTGCCCTGGCCTTGAAACTCTTTTTATGCCGGAAATACTCGGTATTTTATTGTCATACTTCAAAGTAATAATTATAAACTTGCGATCACTCCTTCCTTTTTTCTCGGCTTTTTCAATAAATTTATTTTTTTCTAAAATTTGAGCAATATTAAATTTGAGGTTTGAAAGAGAAACAGAAACCTCTGGTTTGCCAACCCTCTGAGCATTCATTATTATATTAAGCATGTCCGATATTGGATCTGTCATATTTTTATCCTTCGACAAGCTCAGGATAACCCTGAGTTTATCGAACGGGTTACCAGCTTGATTTTTTTATTCCGGGTATTAAACCTTTATTGGCCATTTCTCTGAAACAAATTCTGCAAAGGCCGAATTTCCTCATGTATCCCCTTTTCCTGCCGCAACGAAAACAACGCCGAGTTATTCTGCTCTTATATTTTGGCTTTTTTCTTGATTTGGCTTTTTGCGCTTCTGTGGCCATATTACTTGATGGGAAACCCCATTAATTTTAATAATTCAAGATTTTCTTCCCTATTCCCCGCATTAATAACAACCGTGATTTCCAAACCGAAAATTTGCCTTACTTTTTCCTGCGAAATCTCAGGGAAAACGATGTGCTCCTTTATGGCAAAAGTTAAATTCCCGCTCTTATCGAGAGATTTAAAATTAATCCCTTGAAAATCGCGCGACCTGGGTAAAACAATATTAATAACTCTTTCCAGAAAATCGTACATTCTTTTACTCCTTAAGGTGACCCTAGCGCCAATGGGAAGGCCTTGTCTTATTTTAAAACTTGCAATCGATTTCTTAGCTTGCGTCAAAACTGCTCTCTGCCCGCAAATTAAAGAAAGCTGCTCTAAAATTGTTTCTTGAAATTTTTTCTGTTCATCGCCTGTCTTTGCCACGATTTCTCTACCAAAACCGGTATTGACCGATACCTTTTCAATGCGCGGTACGGCCATGATGCTTTTGTATCCGAACTTTTTCATCATTTCCGGTACTGCTTCTTTTATATATTTGTCACTTAGCTTCATCATAATTCTTGACCGCACTTTTTACAAATACGGTATTTCTTATTATCTATTGTTTTATGCCCTACTCTTGTGGGTTTGTCGCATTTCGGGCAAATCAATTCTACATTGGAAATAGAAAATGGCGAAGGAAGCTCAACAATTTGGCCTTTTTCTCCTTGTTTTTTTGCTTTTTGATGTTTTTTTCTAAAATTAGTATTTTCTACCACTAATTTGGCTTCTTTGGGAAATATATCTAAAACCTTGCCGCGCTTTCCGCGGTCTTTCCCTGAAATTATTAAAACTGTGTCGCCTTTTTTTATTTTCATACTATACTATTTCTTCGGCTAAGGCTGCAATTTTTTCAAAACCTTTTTCTTTAATTTCCCTTGGCACGGGCCCCAATATCCTGCCGCCCTTGGGCTCAAGCGTCTTACCTTCCAAAACAACGCAAGCATTATCATCAAAACGGATATAAGAGCCATCTTTGCGCCGAAATGCTTTTCTCTGCCTAATAATCACTGCTCTAACCACGTCATGCTTTTTAACAATTCTTCTGGGATCTGCTTCCTTCACTACTCCTACGATAACATCGCCAATGTGGCCAAATTTATGCTTAAACCCCACCATAATCTGAATACACTGAAGCACTTTTGCTCCAGTATTATCCGCAACGTTTAACATTGTCCGCAGTTGAATCATATCTTTTTAATTACTTTCCATTTTTTATCTTTACTTATCGGCCTGCATTCTTCAATAATAACTTTATCGCCTATTTGGAAAACTTCATCTGCATGGGCCTTGTATTTTTTATGCACCTTAAACCTCTTTCTGTATTTGGGGTGCTCTTTAACGCTTTCTACCTCAACCACTACAGTCTTTTGCATTTTATTAGAAACGATTATACCCTGTAATTGATGTTTTGGCATAATATTTATTTAGAAATAGTTAATATCCTGGCGATATCTTTTTTTATTTGTCTTATCTCTCTGATATTCTTAGCTTTGCCGGAAGCTAAATCAAACCTTAATTGCCTTAGTTTCTCACGATTATCCTGCAATAATTTGCTTAATTCGTCTTTTGATTTTTGTTTTAATTCCTGTATTTTCATCGTTTTATAAACTTAGTTTTAATTGGCAATTTATCAGCGGCCATGCCAAACGCCTCCCGAGCCACCTCCTCTTTTACGCCTTCAAGTTCAAACATAACCCGACCGGGCTTTATTGGAAAAACATAATGGTCAACGCCTCCCTTGCCGCCGCCCATTGGCACTTCTGTTCCCTTTTTAGTAACTGGCTTATCCGGAAAAATTCTAATCCAAAATTTTCCGCCTTTTTTTAAATATCTGATAATGGTTCTTCTTGCTGCTTCAATCTGTCTAGCTGAAATCCACTCGCCCTCCATGGCTTTTAAACCAAAACTGCCGAAAGCCAGTTCTGTTCCGCGAATCTCAAGTTCAGCCCTCACTATTCCTTTTCTCCATTTTCTATGTTTTACTTTTTTAGGCATTAACATATGAATTTATCCGCATTATTACTCGAACTTTTCACCTTTATATATCCAAACTTTTATGCCAATTATGCCGTATGTGCAATGGGCTTCCGTAAGTTCATAATCAATCACAGCTCTTAATGTTTGGCGAGGCATGCGGCCTTTTTTCAGCCATTCTCTTCTGGCAATTTCATTTCCTCCCAGCCTTCCCGATATTTCAATCCTAGCGCCTTTAACCTCTTTATTTGCCATAATTTTTTCCAGAGCCTGCTTTATTGCCCTGCGATGGGCAACTCTCTTTTCTATTTGTTGAGCAATCCATTGGCCAGCCAATGAAGCTGAAGCCCAGGGGTTTCTCACTTCTCTAATCTCAATCTTTAGTTCCCTTTTGCCTTCTTTCGGAGCAGGAAGTTTCTTTTCTACTTCTTTCTTCAAATCTTCTGCTCCCTTGCCGCCGCGGCCGATAATGAAGCCTGGCCTGGCTGAATTGATAATGACGGCAACTTTTCCCGGAGAACGTTCGATTTCAATATTTTGAATGCTTGAATCTTTAAGGCGCTTCTCCAAAAATTTTCTGATTATAAAATCCTCTTCCAGATATTCTCGAAGTCTTTTTGCATTAAACCATCTTGATTCCCAATCGCTTAGTCCTCTCAATCTAAAAGATTTTGGATGAACTTTATGGCTCATATTAAAATACTTGTCTTCTGAAAATTTTTCTTATGGCCCCTTCGGCTTTTCCCGCTTGCCTGCCTTGACGGAGGCGGGGCTTTAATTTGGGTTTTTCTGTTTTTTGGGGTTTTTCAACTTGCTCCGTTACTGTCGGCGACACTTTCTTCTCCTCAACTATTTTTGTTTTTACTCCTTTAGATTTTTTTATTTCTTCTAAAACTAAATTCACATGGGAAACTTTTTTTTGTATTTCATAAGCTGAACCCCTGGCTCTGGGCATCCATCTTTTAGTCTTTGGGCCCTCATCTACACTTAAGCTTAAAATATATAAATTAGCTGGGTCCAGTTGAAAATTATTTTTAGCATTGGCTATGGCCGAATTCAAAAGCCTTAACAATGGTTTGGCCGCCTTTTTTACGGTAAAATTTAAAGCAGCTTGAGCTTCCTCAATTGTTTTACCCCTGATTAAATCCGCAACAAGGCGAACCTTTCTGGGTGCTATTCTTAAATATCTTAATTTTGCTGCAACTCGCATCATATCTTATTTAGATTTAGATTTGGTTTCTGGCGCTGGGGCCTTAGCTGCTTCGACTTTTGCCGCTTCTTTTTCTACGACCGCTGCCTCCAATTCGCGCTGCATCCTTCCACCGTGCTTGCCAAATCTAGTAGTGGGAGAAAATTCTCCTAATTTATGGCCAACCATGTCTTCTGTTACATAAACCGCCACATGCTCTCTGCCATTATGAACCCCAAAAGTAAAACCAATCATTTCTGGAGTAATGCTGCAAGAGCGGCACCAAGTTTTAATTATGGCCTTAGCGCCCTGCTTTAACAAAGATGTCTTCTTCAGCAAATTGTCTAACACATAAGGGCCTTTTTTTATTGATCTTGACATAACTATTTTTTCTTTCTTCTTTGAATAATAAATTTATTCGTCCACCTTCTTTTTCTAGTGAAAACGCCCCGAGCCGGCTTTCCCCACGGAGTCTTGGGGTACTTTAAACCAGTCGACGTCTTGCCCTCTCCTCCGCCGTGCGGATGATCAACCGCATTCATGGCGGTTCCTCTGATAGATGGCCTTATTCCCCTATAACGAGACTTGCCGGCTTTGCCCAATTTCATGTATTTGTGCTCGGGCCTGGAAATTGTTCCAAGACTGGCAAAACATTCTTGGAGAGACTTCCTGATTTCACCGGACGGCATTTCTAAATGAGTGTATTTACCTTCGTGAGCCAAAACCTTAGCGGCAGTTCCCGCGGATTTCACCAGCTTTCCCCCGCGGCCCGGATCAATCTCAATATTATACACAAGAGAACCTACTTGTATATTTTTTAATTTCATTCTATTGCCCGAGCTAAGTTCGGCCAAATCCTGACAGATTATCTCATCTCCAATCTTTAATCCGCTAGGAGCAAGAATATATCTCTTATCGCCATCTGCATATTGAATCAATGCTATAAAAGCGGTCCTGAACGGATCGTATTCTAAGGCTTGAACCTTGCCTTTTATATTAATTTTTTCCTGGCCAAAATCAATAATTCTATATAGCTGCTTAGCCCCTCCCCCCTGATGCCTGACGGTGATTCTCCCGCCCTGGCCCCTTCCTGCTTTTTTAGGCAAAGCCAAAAGCAGCCTTTTTTCCGGCTCTTTTTTAGCTAACAAACTGAAGTCTTCTTTTGTAGCGTAATTTTTTAACATATTATCTCGGTAAAACTTCTATCTTTTGACCTTCTTTTATTCTAACTACGGCTTTTTTATAAGCGCCTTGCCACCCCTCAATCCTCCCCAGCCTTCTTCTTTTTCGCGGAATATTAATCATTCTGACGCCAACCACATCAACGCCGTACGCATCTTCCACTGCCTTTTTGACTTGGTTCTTATTGACTCCCGGAAAAATTTCAAAAACATATTGATTTACGCTGGTAAGATCGGTGGCCTTTTCCGTAACGTGCGGTTTCCTTAGCACTCTATAAGCCTGACCCAAAACTTTTTTGGTCTTAGAAATAATGGGCTCCTCTTTTTTGGGAACTTTTTCTATCTTTTTAGCGGGCTTGCCCTGAGCCGCGTCGAAGGGTTTTTTCTTAAAAATATCCAATATTGCCATAATATTAATTAATGAAAGTTTCTTTTATTACTTTGATAGAATCTTTCGGCATTAACAAGTATTTAAAATTCAGTAAATCTAAAACATTCAAGTCTTTTGCCTGCATAACTTCAATTCTGGGTAAATTTCTGGCAGCTAAAATCACATTTTTATCAATTACCGGCAAAGCAATCAATAAAGACCCGTCCTTAAAATTTTCAATTTTCAATTTCCAATTTTCAATTAATTTAGCTAAAAACTTAGTCTTGACTGTTTCTAATTTTAATTCATCTAAAATTATTAACGAATTATTTTTTGCCTTTTCCGACAAAACCATAAATAAGGCTTTTCTTCTCATTTTTTGATTAATTTTCCTTTTATAAACTTCTTCTTTTCTCGGGCCAAAAACCACTCCGCCGCCTCGCCACAAAGGAGACCTAATAGAACCATGCCTTGCCCTGCCCGTGCCTTTCTGGCGCCAGGGTTTTTTACCTCCCCCAGAAACCTCTCCTCTTTGCTTGGTATGAGCTGAAACCTGCCTGCGATTAGCAGCCTGCGATACAACTACCTGATATACTAAATCCTGATTTATTTCTATTCCAAAAACTTCTGCGGGCAAACGCGTTTGACTTAACTCCTTGCCTGTTTGATCGTAAGTTTTAATTAACATAATTACCCTCGTATCTCCAGCAAAGTTCCTCTGGGGCCGGGAACTGCTCCTTTTAACATCAATAAATTTTTCTCCTTATCAACTTTAGCGATTTTTAAATTCTTAACCGTCACTCTTTCTGCTCCCATGCGGCCAGCCATTTTTCTGCCTTTTCTTAATCTATCGGGCTGGGAACTGCCGGTTGAACCAAGCGTTCGAAGCTCGTGCTTGGTTCCGTGGGTTGCAGACAACCTGCCCTTAAACCCCCATTTTTTTACTGCGCCCGTAAAACCCTTACCCTTAGAAATTCCAGAAACTTTAACCTTGTCGCCTTCATGGAAAATAGAAACGTCAATAATGTCGCCAACATTTCCTCCCCAAGCCGGGCTTTCTCTTCTTTTCTTTTTATACTCAATCTGCATAGCCTCATAACCATCTTTTTCTTTGGTCTTTACTTGCGTAACAGAACAAGGACCTGCCTCAACTAAAGTTACGGGGACCACATTCCCCTTTTCATCGAATATCTGCGACATTTTTAATTTTTGTCCCAAAATAAATTTCATAAAAAGACGGGGCACTAACCCCGCGAATGATTGGTTAGTACTTGTTCTATTTTTCCGTCATAAGACGTACCAAATAGATAGTATACTACTCATAGTCTCCATTATACACATGCTAAATTTTGTGTCAACACCTATAATCAAAAACTCCCTTGCGGGAGTCTTTGATGAGTTACATTTTTATTTCGATGTCAACGCCCGACGGAAGAGTAAGACTCATTAAAGCATCGATCACTCTGGGGTTGGGATTCAAAATATCAATCAAACGCTTGTGAACTCTCATTTCAAATTGTTCTCTGGCGTCCTTATGAATGAAGCTTGACCTGTTAACCGTGTACTTGTTGGTTTCTGTAGGCAATGGCACGGGACCAGAAACTTCAGCACCATAGCGCAAGGCAGTCTCGCAAATCTCGCGAGCCGACTTATCAATAACTTTGTGATCGTAAGCCCTAAGCTTAATGCGAAGCTTGGACTTTATTTCTGGTGCTGCTTCTGGTTTGGCCATTTATTTTAATATTTTGGTAACAACGCCTGCGCCAACGGTTTTGCCGCCTTCCCTGATAGCGAATCTTTGCTGCTCTTCCAGAGCTACCGGGGCAATAAGCTTGATTTTCAGATTAACGGTGTCTCCCGGCATAACCATTTCCGTACCCTCCGGCAAAGTTACTTCTCCTGTCACATCGGTCGTTCTAATGTAAAACTGCGGTTTGTATCCGGGGAAGAATGGAGTATGACGGCCGCCTTCTTCTTTAGCTAGGATATAAACCTCACCATCAAATTCAGTGTGCGGAGTGATAGAGCTCGGCTTTGCTAAAACCTGCCCTCTCTCAACATCTTCTTTCTTCAATCCTCTTAAAAGAATGCCAACATTATCGCCTGCCCTTCCCTCATCTAATATCCTTTGGAACATTTCAATGCTTACTGCGGCTGTTTTGCCGGTCGGTTTAATGCCGACTAACTCAACTTCTTCGTTCGGTTTTATAACGCCTCTTTCAATTCTGCCCGTGGCAACTGTGCCGCGGCCTTCTATTGAAAAAACGTCTTCAATGGCCATTAAAAACGGCTTGGCAATTTCTCTAACTGGCTCTGGAATATATTCATCTAAAGTTTTAACTAACTCGAGAATCGGCTTTGCCGCTTCATCGTCAGCTGATTTTGCATCAAGGGCCTTCAAAGCCGAACCCCTGATAATCGGCGTGGTATCTCCAGGGAACTTATATTTATTCAAAAGTTCTCTCACTTCTGATTCAACCAAGTCGATAATTTCCGGATCGTCAACAGCATCGCATTTATTCAAGAAAACAACTATAGAAGGCAATCCCACTTGTCTGGCCAGAAGAATATGCTCTCTGGTTTGAGGCATAGGGCCGTCTGGAGCTGAAACTACCAAAATGGCTCCATCCATTTGGGCGGCTCCGGTAATCATATTTTTAATATAATCAGCGTGCCCCGGGCAATCGATATGAGCATAGTGCCTTTTATCTGACTCATACTCCAAGTGAGAAATAGAAATAGTCAAACCTCTAGCTTTTTCTTCGGGAGCAGAATCAATTTGGTCAACGCTTCTCTCGGTAGCTCTAAAACCCTTCAAGTTTAAAACATGAAGAATTGAGGCAGTAAGCGTAGTTTTGCCGTGGTCGACGTGGCCGATCGTGCCTACATTAACGTGGGGCTTTCCCCTTTCGAATTTTTCTTT
The DNA here is from genome assembly GCA_016188865.1 of Candidatus Nealsoniibacteriota bacterium. Taxonomy (GTDB): domain Bacteria; phylum Patescibacteriota; class Minisyncoccia; order Minisyncoccales; family MHMH01; genus JACPGX01. Next base: position 67,860 of record JACPGX010000005.1, on the reverse strand, counting down.
TTCCGCCATAATTTTTTATTATTTATTAATTATTATTTTAGTTTATAAACGCTAATTCCTATTTTATTCAAATTGAAAAATTTGTCAATAGTCAAAAACTACAATGGCAAGTCTTCAAGCCTCAATGGTTCTGATTCTAATTCCTTGGGAATGGGTTTTTCTTCTCTTTTAGCGCTGACAGGATTATTTCTTTTCTCAACCAGTTTCTTTTTATAGTCTTCAAAGCTGGTGACTACCATCGTCGGCTTGCCGTTTTCCACAATGATAAATTTGCCCCCATCAATTTCTATTAAATTTTTGATTTCGTTTATGTCCATAAGCAAGTGATTTCTCGATATTAGGAGGTCCGACCTCCCGTCATATTTGTCGGGAGGTCGGACCTCCCAAATATTCGTTTTACCGTCGTTTCCCTTCTATTATTTCCTGAGCGATATTTCCGGGCACTTCCTCATATTTATCAAACTCCATGGTAAATGTGCCTCGGCCTTCAGTCATTGATCTCAAAACGGTGGCATAACCGAACATTTCTGATAAGGGTACTTTGGCGTCAATTACTTTCATGTTGATTCTGTCAGATGTCTGTTCGATCTTGCCCCTTCTGGCAGACAAATCGCCAATGGTATCTCCAAAAAATTCTTCGGGAATTACTACCTCTATTTTCATAATCGGTTCCAATAAAATTGGTTTTGCTTTTTTAACAGCTGCCTGCAAAGCCATGGAGCCGGCGATTTTAAAAGCCACCTCTGAAGAATCAACCTCGTGATAAGAACCGTCATAAAGAGTGGCTGACATATCAACTATAGGATAGCCCGCAACTACTCCCTTGTCCAGAGATTCTTTTATGCCTTTTTCTACGGCTGGAATAAATTCATGCGGAATAGTGCCTCCTTTGACTTCATCTATAAACTCAAAACCTTCCCCGCGGTTTTTAGGAACAACTCTCAGCCAAACGTGGCCGTATTGCCCGCGGCCGCCCGACTGCCTGATATATTTGCCTTCAGCTTCAGCTTCTTGCTTAATTGTTTCTTTATAGGCGACTTGAGGCCTGCCTACATTTGCTTCAACTTTAAATTCTCTCTTCAATCTATCAACGAGAATCTCCAAATGAAGTTCGCCCATGCCGGCAATAAGAGTTTCTCCTGTTTCTAAATCGCTTTTTATTTTAAAAGTCGGGTCTTCTTCTGACAATCTCTTCAGGGATAGCCCCATTCTTTCCTGGTCGGCTTTAGTTTTAGGTTCAATTTTGATAGAAATGACAGGCTCTGGAAATGAAATCTTTTCTAAAACAATGGGATGAGCTTCGTCGCATAAAGTGTGGCCAGTGCCAGTACTTTTTAAACCTACGGTAGCTGCAATATCGCCGGCATAAAGTTCTTCCACCTCTTCTCTTTCATTGGCGTGCATCCTTAAAATTCGGCTGATTCTTTCTTTCTCGCCAGTGGCAGTATTCAAAACATAAGAACCTCTTAGCAGCGTTCCGGAATAAACGCGGAAAAAAGTTAAAGCTCCAACATAGGGGTCTGTGGCTATTTTAAAAGCTAATGCGGAAAAAGGTTCTTTGTCATCAGCTTTTCTTTCAAGAGATTCGCCGGTTCTAGGATCTTGGCCTTTTACCGGCGGAAGATCAAGCGGATTTGGCAAATAATATACCACTGCATCCAAAACAGGCTGAACTCCTTTATTTTTCAAAGAAGAGCCGCAAAACACCGGCACCAATCTATATTCCAAAACTGCTTTTCTCAAAACTCTCTTTAAATCATCAATGTTAATTTCTTTCCCGGATAAAAATTTTTCGGTGAGCTGCTCATCTTCGCCGGCGATTTTTTCCACCATTTTCTCCCGCCACTCTTTGGCTTTTGCCAGCAAATCTTGAGGAATTTCTTCTTCTTTCACTATTTGGCCAAAATCTCCTTCAAATTTTATAGCTTTCATCGCCAGCAAATCAATTACTCCTTTATGTTCGCCCTCAAGACCAATGGGAATTTGCATGGCTACGGCTCCTTGGGTGAGTTTTTGCCAAATTGATTCCAAGCTTTTTTCAAAATCAGCCCCCATCCTATCTAATTTATTAATAAAACATATTCTTGGAACTTTAAATTTATCTGCCTGCCGCCAAACTGTTTCCGATTGGGGTTCTACGCCAGCTACTCCATCAAAAACAACAACAGCTCCGTCCAAAACCCTCAAAGATCTTTGCACTTCAGCGGTAAAATCAATGTGGCCGGGAGTATCAATTATGTTAAACCGATATTCATTCTCTTTATTTTTAGGAAGGCCCAACGGAGTCCAAAAACAAGTGATAGCTGCAGAAGTAATGGTAATTCCTCTTTCTCTCTCCTGTTCCATCCAGTCCATCACGGTTGTTCCCTCATCAATGTCGCCAATCTTGTGGGTGATGCCGGTGTAAAATAAAACTCGCTCGGTAGTAGTAGTTTTACCGGCGTCAATATGGGCAATAATTCCAATATTACGAATTTTTTCAATTGGGTACTGTCTGGGCATAACACCTACCAGGCAAAATGAGCAAATGCTCTATTTGCTTCGGCCATTCTGTGGACGTCGTCTCTCTTTTTAATTGCTGACCCTTCATTTTTGGCGGCCAGCATCAATTCTTCAGCTAGTTTACTTTTCATCGGTTTACCTTTTTTGGATCTGGCAGCATTAATTATCCACCTCATTGATAGGGTTGTTTTCCTGTCCCCCCTAACCTCCGTAGGCACCTGATAGGTGGCTCCGCCGATTCTTTTGGGCTTTATTTCCAATAAAGGCGAAGTATTTTGGATTGCTTTATTAAAAATATCCAGGGGATCTTGATTGGTCTTTTTAATAATGTCAAAAGCGCCGTAGACAATTTTCCTGGCTGTATTTTTCTTGCCCCGTTCCATGATATGGTTCATCAATATGGAAACCATCACGTTGTTATAAACGGTATCGGGCTGAATATTTCTATTTTCTCTTTTTTTGCGTCTGCTCATAATTATTTAGCGCGTTTTGTTCCATATTTGCTTCTTTCCTGCTTTCTCCCTTCAATGCCTGCAGTATCCAGCATTCCTCTTACTATATGGTATCTGACTCCGGGCAAATCCTTAACTCTTCCTCCCCTGATCACCACCACCGAGTGCTCCTGCAAATTATGGCCTTCCCCGGGGATATAAGCTGTCACCTCCATGCCGTTAGTTAATCTAACCCGCGCTACTTTTCTCAAAGCAGAATTTGGTTTTTTAGGAGTGGTAGTAAAAACTTTTAAGCACACTCCCCTTTTAAAAGGCGAAGAATATTCTGTCGGCCTATTTTTCAAAACATTAAAACCAAAAGTCAGGGCAGGCGTTGTGTCTTTCTTTTTTCCCTTTACTCTCCCTCTTTTAATTAACTGCTGTATTGTAGGCATCGATTCTTAATTTAGCAAATAACAAAAAATATGTCAATGAACCGCCTACTGGCCGATAATGAGAGAGGTTAGCAAATTGGCGGCGATGAAGACCCACTGCAAGCCGAAGAAGATAAATAAAAATATGATAAAGAGGCCGTATTTTTGCAGGAATAATTTGAATTGGCTGAACTTTTCAGGAATCAAGGCAAAAAGAATGTGCGAGCCGTCAAATGGCGGCACTGGGAATAAATTAAAAATTCCCCAAGCGAAATTATAAAGGACGACTATGGAAAAAAGCATGACTAGAGTGCTTGGCAATGGTAAAAATCTGACAGCTAAGCCAAAAATTACAGCTACCAAAAAGTTCATAACGCAACCGGCTACTCCGACTTTCAGTCCGCCCCACTTTTGATCTCTGAAATTAAAAGGATTTATCGGCACCGGCTTAGCCCACCCGATAATAGGGCCTTGGCCTTGCGTGAAAAATAAAAGCATTAAAGGCAAAACAATTGTTCCGAACAAATCAATGTGTTTTAACGGATTCAGGGTAAGGCGGCCTGCATTCTTCGCTGTGGGATCGCCCAAATGCAAAGCTACCGAGCCATGGGCTATCTCGTGAATAACAATTGAAAAAAATAAAATAATTAAGACAAATATTGTCAACATAATTCTTTTATGATATCATGCATACCATGAGTAAACAATGCGCAATTTGCGGAAAAAAATCAATAATGGCTTGGACTCTAAAAAAACTCCGCGGCAAATACAATCCAACCGTTAAAAAAAGAAAATTCCCAAACATTCAGTGGATGGCTTTGGCATCCGGTAAAAGAGTTAAGGCTTGCACTCAGTGCATCAAAACTCTGGCAAAAAAGAAATAATACTCATTCGCGAGCGAAGGCGGGGCGTAGTATAACGGCCATTATGCAGGGCTGGGGGTCCTGTGACCTGGGTTCAACTCCCAGCGCCCCGAATGTAAAACAGCATCTTTTTTATAAAGATGCTGTTTTATTATTCTTTAAATCTCTGTGGGATTTCCAAAAGGTTAGGCCGACCAAAAAAATAGTGGAGAAAGTTGGGATATATTCGGGGATGTGCAAACCAAAACTTTTCAAAATCAAAAATAATCCAAGAAGCCCGATAGAAGTCATGGCACCATTTTTAAGCCAGCGATATTTCGCTACTCTATCAATTCCCTTAATCGTCAGCTCCCTAACCACCAAAGCTCCAATGCCATTGCCAATAAAAATTAAAGGTATGCTTGTGGTAAAAGCAAAAGCGCCCATTACTCCGTCAAAACTGAAGGAAGTATCGAGCAATTCCAGAAACATTAATTTGGAAAAATCGGAAAGATGAGTTTTGGCATGGCCTATTGTTTCTTCCTGTTTTGCCGCTTGCTCTTTGAAGCCGTAAAGCAGGAAAAAAGCCGCGTTGCCTATTGCGGCCGCCAGCATTATGTGAAAAGAAGAGCGAGCTAAATAAAGCAATGTCACTAAAATTATTGCCGCTAAAGCGAAAAACCAGATTCCGTAATGAGGCTTTATCAATTTATCGGGAATGAAATAAGGGTCTTTTTTCTCTAAAAAAAGCCAGTGCAAATACAGTAAAAGTAAGAATACTCCGGCTCCAATTAAAATTATTCCTTCCCTTTCCTCAAAAAGTCTGGCGATTTCCGGAGGACTTTGGATAACCGATTTTAATACTCTCCAAAAACCTATTTCTGGCATTGAAAGCCAAACAATGGTTAATGGCAATAATCCTCTCACCACAAACACGGCAGTAAAAATGCCCCAGAGAAGGAAAATTTTGCGCCACTTCACCGACATTGTTTTGAGGACATGGGCGTTAACAATCGCATTATCAACGCTGTTAACTACCTCAAAAACAATTAGCCCGAGAATGATGATTAAAGAAGAAAGCATATAAAAACCTGCCCCAACTAGAGAATTCTTTCCGGATGATAATCCAAGTGGGTGCCCGCAATGCCCCGCCAAAGCGAGACAAGATATAAGGCTCCCTGAAAGAAAGTTTGTCCCAGAATCTACTAGAACGAGCAGGTTATTATATTATACCCCTTCGACAGGCTCAGGGCAAGCAATGTCAAATAAAAAGAGGCTTTCGCCTCTTTACGATAAATATATTGAATTAATATAATCTCTAAGCATCCTATCGCTATTGAAATTCTGCACGGCATCTTTTTTAACAGCCAAAACCCACTGATACCATTGCGACTTGTCATTGTAAAACATATCTATGGGATTAGGCAGAACCTTAACTAAATCCTGAAAATCCAGTTTATCCTGCTCACCGCTGAAGCTGCATTTATAGTCTACGCCAAATGGAAAACCGTATTTCATGTTGGCGCTTTGTAAAATTCCGCCATCTAAACTGAAGAGGACCAAAGTCCCGTTAAAGTTGGCTGATATCCAGGAAGTGCCGCAAGCTTCGCGCGGCCGGCGAGGACACTGAAACCAAAGATCAGCTCCTGCCTTAAGAATCTTGCTCAACCAGTATTCATACCCTGCCAAAACAACCAAACCGGGCGTATCAAGGCTTCTACGGTAGAGCCAATTAAAGGTATTGACCGCCTTCTGATCGTTAGGATGGGGCTTACCAGCAATTATAATTTGTATTTTTCTTTCTTTAAGTAATTTTTCTATCCAAGGCCAATCCATGTCAAAAATAAGCCATGGCCTTTTGTACTCAGCGAATCTTCTTGCCCAAACTATGGTTAAAATATTTTCGTCGAGCTGTTTACCGGTTCTCTTAAAAATATGCCTGAAGAGAATGGTTTGGTATTTTTCTTTAGCTAATATTATTGCCTCAGCCGAATCTGCTTTAGCAAACTCCGGGTACTGCCAATCTAGATCAACTCCGTTGGTTACGGGAACAATCTGACAGCGGCCATCAACATGCTGCCACATGGCATTGGCCGTTTGGCAATGAAGCTCTGAAACAGCGTTAGCTCTTTTAGCAAGCCGTAAGCCGGCAACCGTCATACTAAATGGATTACCGCCTAAACCTATGAGTTTATCTCTAGGAATATCGGGGAAACAGCCCATTTTAATCATTAAATCAATATCATGCTCCTCATTGCCGCCAAGTTCGGGCGTATGAGTTGCAAAGACAAATTTTTGCCTGGTCGCTTCTTGCGCTTCCTCAAAAGACATCCCCAAAGCCATATTCTGCCTTAAAATCTCTGCGGCAATAAGCAAAGAATGGCATTCGTGGCCGTGGTATAAATCAGGTTTAATGCCTAAAGCCTCCAGCGCCCTTACTCCACCAATGCCTTTAACAATTTCTTGGGCTAATCTTTGCCTTTCATTGCCAGTATAAAGTCTTTGAGTTATCGACCTTGCCAGATGATCGTTCCCGCTGATGTCGGTATCTAGAAAAAATATCGGCACTGTTTTAAAAACTTCGGGCGGCAAGCGCCAAACTTTGATAATATTAGAGTGGCCGTCAATAATAACCCGGACCCTAACGCCCGTGTCTTCCAAAAAATCGTAACTGCGAGATTTATATATTTTATCCTCGTCAGTGATCATCCCGCTAGGCCCGACTTTCTGATCATAGTATCCATCTTTCCAAAGCATGCTCAAACCATACATATTAACTGGCCAATCATTTCTGCCGGCTGACTTTAAAATAGCGCCATGGACTGCTCCCAAACCGCCGGCGTAAGTGTGAAATTTTTGGCCAAGCATTACTTCGAAGGCAGAAGAAACAACAACTGGTTTTCCGTTTTCCATATTTTTCTCCTCCCAAAAATAAAATTTACAAAGTACTCTTGGTACGCTTTATTATACGCCTATTGACAAAAAAATCAAGAGGAGTATAATACTACTTAGAAACGTTTAAGTCGAGGTATCCCCAAAAGATAAAGCGACTTAGGCAAAAAGGTCGTTTTATTTTTAACAAAATCATTATGTTCAAGAAATTTGACGGTGATCAACCGAGGAGAGATTTTCCTCCGAGAGAAATGGTCAAAGGAGACTGGAAATGTTCTGAATGCGAAACTCCAATAACCGAGCTTCCATTCCAACCAGCCGCTGACAGACCAATCTATTGCCGAGATTGTTGGCAAAAGAGGAGAAATTCAAGATTCGGTCGTTAACCAAAAACCAGCCCCACTCGGGGCTGGTTTTGTTTTAGAACATTATATCTTCTTCCGCTCGTTTGTAATCATGAATATCATCTGCGGCGAACCAAAAGTCTATTTCATGTTCCGCTTCTTCCGGAGTTTCTGAAGCATGAACAATATTGTGGACAGCCCTCTTGCCTCTGTTGGCAGCTGCTGCATCGTCTACAGAAAAATCTCCGCGAATAGTGCCCATTTCAGCCATAGTCGGCATAGTCTGGCCGGCTATTTTTCTTATCATGGCTACAGCCCTAATTCCTTTAACTATCATTTTAACTACCGGCCCTGAAGTTAAAAAGTCTAATAGCCAGCTCCTGACAAACTCGCCGATTTTAGCCGGATCATCTGTGCCTAACTCTTCTTTCGGATCCATGCCGTGCTCTTTATATGTATTGATGGACTTTTCACCTAATCTCTTAATCCAAGCCGGATCTTTTGGGTAGTGTCCGTCAACCTGTTCTCTGGTGGCTTGCACCATTTCCAGGGCGATAATTTTTAATCCTCTCTGTTCTATGCGAGAAATAATCTCGCCGGTCAATCCCCTTTTTACGCCATCAGGTTTAATAATTAAAACTGTTTTTTCCTCTTGCGGATTTTTGCTTGCCATATGATTGCAATATTTTTATAAATTATTTATTATAGATTAGCACACGCACGTTAATAATTCAAGAAGGAGGTTAAATGACGCCTGAAGAATTGTTGGAAATTTTTAAAAAATGCTGGTCAAAAGAAACGGCTGGAGACCCGTGGGGGTGGAAACAGGAAAATCCCGCCTGGACTCAATGCGTAGTAAGCGCTTTGGTGGCTCAGGATCTTTTAGGCGGAGATATAATAATGGGAAGGGCTAATATAGAACCTCTGCATGTTATCGAGCCGCATTATTGGAATCTGCTTCCTGATAGCCGAGAAATAGATTTTACAAAAGAGCAATTCCCGAATGGCACCGTTATCTCAAAAATAGAAATCGTAAAAAATATCGAAAAAATACGCTCACGCTTGCCTTCCGCAGTAAAAAAAAGATATATCTTGTTAAAAATGGCGGTGGAAAACCAAATAAAATGTGCGGCATCGTAGGTTGCACATTTTTAATTTTACTTTAACTGATAACTAATTCTGTCGCTTATTATTTTAATATCGCCGTCGATATCGGTGCGCAAAATTTTTACGCCAGCTAAATTGTCCAGAACTTCCTGATGGGGATGGCCATATTTATTATTTTTACCTGCGGAAATCACGGCAATTTCTGGCGACACTGCCTCAACAAACTCTCGAGATGTGGAAGTCTTGCTCCCATGATGTCCCACCTTCAACACCTCCGCCTTTAGGTTGTGCGGGGTCGGGCCTAGCACAAGCTCTTTTTCGACGGATTTAGTGGCGTCGCCGGTGAACAAAAACGAGGTTGAACCAAAAACCAATCTGGCCACAATAGAACTATCATTGCTATCTTTTAGCTCTTTACCCTCCAAACTCTCAAACGGATACAATATCTCAATCTTACGAGGCTTCGCCTCGTAAGATTTTCCGAGTATAATTTGCTGGTTAGTTTTAGCGATAAAAATATTGGCACCTTCTTCTTTAATTAATCTTTGCCATTCTTTATATTCGGCCGTATCGCGCACAATGCCGGTCCACAAAATATTTTCCACTTTATAACTTTTCAGAACCTCAAGTAGTCCGGCTAAATGATCTTTCTCCGGGTGGCTTAAAATCACCCAATCAATCGTCCTGTCCCAGAAAGGCATCTCCTGCCCAAGTTTCTCAAGAATGGCGGAAGACGGGCCTCCGTCAATTAAAATCTGCTGACGCGATGGCGTTTCAATAAACGCCGCATCCCCCTGTCCCACATCAAAAAAAGTCACCTCCAGCCCCTGTGGCCGTAAATCATAAACCGCAATCCAAGCGAGGATATTCAAGCCCACCAAAATTACCAAAATAATAAAAACGTAATTTCTTTTCATGGTAATGATTTCCGAAATCCGCAATATTCAGACGGATTTCGGATATCCAAAATATTGTAAAATAAGTTTAGCACAATTAGAGCCCCCGCAAAAACTTGACGCCCTTAAACTTTCCATGGCATTTTCATGATAGGACTTTAAAATCTGTATTTTGCAGGAGGGAAACCATGAATGTAAGAGTATGTCGTCAACATGGAATCGTTACTGATGCGAGAGAAGCACAATTTTGTCCGAAATGGGACAAGCGTTAATACAACAACCACATACAGCTAAACAAATTTGTGAGGCATTGGGTCACTATCCACAATTAAAGGCAAAGAAAAAAGTTGAAGAACGTAGTGCTGGAAGAGAAGTACTTACAATATACTACGCGGTAGTGCACTGCGAAAGATGTTTGAAAGAATTATCAAAAGAAGAAATACACAGCTGTTAACGAATAATCAAAAGGGCTTTAGCTAAAACTGAAGCTCTTTTAATTTTTGGCGTTATCGCCACCTCAAACCTGATGTCTTTGGCGGCGTACCTTGCATCAACGCCGCATCGCCCTGTCCCACATCAAAAAATAAAACATACAGACATCGGGAGTCTGTAGGTTTTGAAAACTCGTTCCGCAAAAAAACTTGACAGGATGAATAAGGGTGGTATACTATCTTTAGTAAATTTATAACGAGGAGGTAAGGAAAATGAAATTGTCGATGTGGAAAGAGAACAGAAAAGACAAACTTAATTATGTGTTTGTTGGATTTGCGACTGGAATATTCTTATCGATTAATACTTTACTCTTAACAGTAATTCCTCTTTTATACGGCGTCACGATTGCATACATTGGAGCAGTCTTTGTGTTCATTGCTACAATAAGCTTAACGATATTGTTGGTGCTTACGGTTTTCTTCGGGTACAAAGACCTAAAATCTGTCATTAAGAACGCTATCTTCAAGTGGAGTACTCTTGCGGGACTTTTCGCGGGAATTGTCATCTTGGCCATAGCTATTCTCAAAACCTATACTTCCCCCTTATAATAAAGCGATGTATTTGATAGGATGTCGGACATCCTATCATCAATCCAAAAGCCGCCTCGTACCCTTTCGGGTCGGACGGCTTTTTAAAGACTTCTGGAAATCTTTAATGCTATGCCTTGCCCATAATTCTAAACATCTTGGTTGAACATTTAGGACAAGAGCCGGTCATGGCTTTCCTGGTAGTCCCACCCTTGCCTTTCATTTCCACCTCTTTGGCGCCAGACATTTCTCTTTTTGATTTACACTTTACGCAATAAGCTTCTGCCATAGTTTAGTTTATAGTCCCGACTTCTTCGAGGATCCTCGATGGTATCGGGATTTATTAGTTTTTAGTTTATAGTATCGACCTTTAATTTTTGGTTAACTCAATATATTCCGGGATAGCATCGTCTGTGAAACTTTTCATGCCTTCTTTAGTTTTATAATGAGACATCAATTCTTTTATCACATCGAATGGCAGGGTCACAATATCGGCTCCGGCTAAAGCAGCTTCCCTTGCCTGCCGGGCATTTCTAATGCTGGCTGCCAAAACTTCAGCTTTAATATTATATCTTTTAAAGATATCTACAATTTGCCGTACCAAGTCAATCCCGGAAACAATGCCATTATCATTTAAACTATCTCTGCCCTCGGCCGTAAAATAATCCGATTTATTAAAAGAAATATTGCTTAGAGTCCTGATATAATCGTCAACTCTGCCGGCAAACGGGCTGACTATCTTAGCTCCGGCCTTGGCTGCCAATAAAGCCTGCTCGGGAGTAAAAATCAAGGTGCAGTTAATCGGTATGCCCTCGCCGGATAATGTTTTTATCGCCCTCAAGCCTTCAAACTCTCTGTTCTTCTCTCCCTCAAAAGACGGATTTGCCGGAATTTTGATATAAACATTCTTGGCAACCGGATTAAACATTTTAAAAAGTTTTCTCCCCTGTTCCACCATTTTATCATAAGTAAATTCTGTCACTTCCAAACTAACTCTCGTTCCCTTAGCCACTTGCAATATTCTTTTGATATGGTTTTCCATATCAATATTGCTTTTGCCTTCCATGGCTTTTTTTATCAAAGAAGGATTGGTGGTGATTCCATCTAAAATACCCGAGCTGTAAGCTTTCTCTATTTCTTCTAAGTTAGCGGAATCTATAAAAATCTTCATATTATTGCTTTTATTATAGCAGAAAAATCGATGCCATATTTTCTCATTAATTCTTCCGGTTTGCCGGAACGCGGGACATCTCTTACGCAAAGCGTCTTAATTTTCCCCAAAGCCATAGAAACAACAAAACCCAAACCGGAACAATAATGGTCCTCAACAACGACAACATTATTATCGCACTCTTCCGCCTCTTTACTCAATGCCTTAGAATCCAATGGCTTCAAGGAATAAAGGTCGACAACCCTAATCGGGATATTCTTTTCTTTTAGCAAAGTATTTTGCGCTTTAAGGGCCTCGTGGACTGTGATGCCCGCGCTGATTACCAAGGCCTTATCCTTTTTGCCGCTTTTCCAAACTTTAAAACCGCCAACCGGAAACTTTTCCCCATTTTTATAAATTACCTTTGTTTTTTCTCGGGTTGTCCTTAAATAAGAAATGCCGTTAAATCTGGCAGTTTCTTTTAATAAATACTCGGAAGAAACAGCGTCTGACGGATAAAATACCCGCGCTTCCGGTATATTTAAAAATATCGGTATATCTTCAAGGCCCATTTGCGAGGGGCCGTCCTGCCCGATGCTCACGCCGGAATGAGAGCCGGCAAATTTAATGTTGGAAAAAGAATACTGCGCCATTCTGATAAAATCATGCGCCCTGCTTAAAAAAGCGGAAAAGGTGGCAACGAAGGGAGAAAGCCCCATAGCTGAAAAACCAACTGCCATGCCCACCATATTTTGTTCGGCAATATACGATTGGAAAGCTCTTCCGGGGAATTGCTCAAAAAAATATTCAGTCATTGTGGAATTCTTAACATCTCCGTCAATCACTACAACATCTTTATTTATTTTACCTAAATTCACCAAAGCTCTGCCATAAGCTTCTCTGGTAGAAACCAAATCGCCCAATTTATAATTATTCAATTTAAAATCAATAAATTTAGGGCTTAATCTTTCGGGGCACTCAAACATTGAAGGAAGTTCAATATCGGCAGGCCCAATTTCCTGAAGCGCTTTTTCTAATTCTTCTTTTTTTAAAGCCTTGCCATGCCAGCCATCTTTATCCTGTAAAGATGAAACCCCTTTGCCCTTAAAAGTCTTAGCGATAATAACAAACGGAAACTTGCTTTCTTTTGCTTTTTCAAAAGCCGATAAAATTTCCTGAACATTATGGCCGTCAACAATAATCGCCTGCCAGCCAAAAGCTTCAAATTTCTTTTTGTACGTTTCCAAGTCATGACCGTGCATAGTTTGGCCGGATTGGCCCAGCCTGTTAACATCTACAATAGCTAAAATATTATTCAGACAATGATGGGCGGCAGCATTGGCCGCTTCCCAAACAGAACCTTCTGCGCATTCGCCATCTCCCAAGAGAACGTAGACTCTGCCTTCCCCGCCCTTTAACTTTTTTGCCAAAGCCATGCCAACTCCAGCTGACAATCCTTGGCCCAAGGAGCCGGTAGCCACTCTCACCCAAGGCATGCGGGCAGTGGGATGGCCCTCTAGAAAGCTGCCGATTTTTCTCAAATTTTTTAATTCTTTTCTAGCAAAACATCCGGCTTCAGCCAAAACCGCCCAAAAAATCGGAGCAGCGTGGCCTTTAGAAAGAATAAATTCGTCATTTTTCCCTAAAACCGAAAAAAAGAAAGAGCTCATTATCTCGGCGCAAGACAAACAAGAGGTAGCGTGACCAGAGCCCGCCTCAGTGGTGGATTCCAAAGAGTGAATCCTTAATTTATTAGCCATTAACTCTAATTGTTTTGTAGTGGGCCTATTGACAATATATTTTCCGTTTGATATCATTAAAATATCACGATGAGAGGACTACCAAAGGGTTTCGTCCCGAGGGAATGCCTCTCTTTTTTATTTCTTTAGTTTTTCTTTAAATAACTGGATATTGACGACAAAATTACTAAACCCCCTAAGTAAAGATGAAAAATGAATATTGGGTACGATTATTTTACGTAATTTATTCTGTCTAACTAAATATTCAATTAAACAATAAAAATCTCCATCTCCGGAAACAATAATTGCTTTTTCATAATTTGGGTATTCAATCATCGTATGTAAAATCAGTTCAGCATCAACATTACCCTTAACCTTGATTTTATTACCTTCTTTTATCTCTAAGGTTGGCTTAAAAATGCAAATGTAACCTGCTTTCTGTAATTCGGTATATAGTGCCTGATTTTCTGGCACAAAGCCAATAAAAAGATACGCTTTTCCAGCGCGGTATTTATCTTTTAGGAATTGTCTAAATCTTGCGAAATCTAAATTCCAACCTCGACTCTTTACGCCTAAATTTAAATTTTGGCTGTCAATAAAGGCGTAGTTATTTTCTTTTTTTTCCATAAATTATCGTCTTTCCCCATTCTACCACCTCAATAAGCCAAGTGTAAACAAAAAAAAGGAAGCCCTTGCGGAGCTTCCCTGTATTTAAGCACGGAAATGAGACAGGGTTTCGATTGCTTTTTGGGGGTTCTGAGAATTCATAATATATGATCCGGAAACGAATAAATTGGCTCCGGCTTCACGCGCCATCTTTATGGTATCAGGGGTTATCCCCCCATCGACTTCTATATCAATTTCAGATTTTAATTTTCTCAATTCCCTTACTTTTTCCAATGTTTCCGGTAAAAACTTTGCTCCGTAAAAACCGGGACTAACCGTCATAATTAAAACTTGATTAATTTCGCCTAAATAATCTTTTACTGCCTCTAGCGGCGTTTCCGGATTCAAGGTAAATCCTATCTTTTTTTCCTTTCCTTTAAAAAATTTAATGAATTCTTTTGGTTTCTCGCATGATTCAATCGGTATTAAAATTGTATCAACTTTTTCCCAATTTTTCTGAACCCAGCCGTCTGGATTATCCACCATTAAATGAGCTTCAAGCTGACAATTTATTTCGGGCAATTTAAAATTAAAATTAAGAGATTCGTTGGGGACAAAAATTCCATCCATAATATCTAACTGAACACGATCAACAAAATCTTTAACCCGATTTATTTTTTCTTCTAAGTCTTTCTGCGACTTGGCAATAATAGCTGGGATAATCTTAACTTCCATTTTCCTCAAACTGCTTAATTTTATTTATTCTCCTTTTATGCCTGGCTTTTTGGCTGAAAGGCGTTGCCAGCCAAACTGAAACAATCTTTTTTATTTTTTCAAAAGGGAAAAATCTTCCGCGCAATGCTAAAATATTGGCATTATTATGAAGCCGGGACATCTTAGCCGAATATCTATCATAAGCTGCCACGGCCCTAATGCCTTTGACTTTATTGGCGGCAATAGCCATGCCGGTTCCCGTGCCGCAAATTAAAATGCCTCTAGCATTGTTTTTTTTAGCAACTTTTTTTGCAACCCCAATTGCATAATCGGGATAGTCAACCGATTCTAAGGAATGCGTACCCAAATCCTCATAAACAATGCCCTTTAACCCAAGGTACTTTTTAATTCTTTCTTTTAATTTAAAACCAGCGTGGTCCGCGCCTAAATAAATTTTTTTTATTTTTCCCATTTTATTTCTTCTTTTTATGTCTGGCGCAAGTCTTGCACATGGTAATTCTATTCTAACATAAAATGCCAGTTCCTTTAAGGACTGGCATTTAATTTATTTATTTAAGCCGAGGATCTCTCTGGCTTCTGCGGAAGTGGCTGGCTCTCGGTCCCTGACTAAAGCAAGATTAACAGCAAGTTCCACGAATTCTGCGTTAGACTTGGCCAGCTTCCCTTTTTCTATAAGAAGATTGTCTTCGAAGCCGACCCTGACGTGACCTCCCAATTCCATGGCAAGAGTAATCATGGGACGCTGGTATTTGCCGATTCCCAAAACGCTCCAAATTACGCCTTCCAGTAATTTATTTTTCATAAATAAAAGATTTTCTTCGGTAGCCGGAATCCCCCAGCCAGCGCCCATGCAAAGCTGGAAATAATAGGGCTTGTCAACCAACTCGTTTTCGATTAGGTCATTTGCCTGCGCAATGTGGCCGATATCGAATACTTCAATTTCCGGCTTGACTCCGAGGCATTGCGACAATTCGGCTGCAGCTTGCCCCCATTGAGGAGGATTGACGAACGCAACATCGGCAAAATTCATGGAACCGACATCTAAAGAACAAATGTCTGGTTTTAAACGTATAACTTGAAGTCGTCGCGGAATTGCGTCATGTTCATTGAGAAATAAGCCGGAGGTACTTAGGTTGACAATCATGTCGCATTTTTCCCTGATGCCTTCCAGCACTTTCTCAAAATAACTAATCCTGAAAGACGGCTTGCCTGTTTCTGGATCCCTCACATGAATATGGGCTATGGCAGCTCCTGCTTTGTGGCATTCCACGGCTGCTTCTATGATTTCTTTTGGCGTATAGGGAACTGCCGGATTGTCCGTCTTCATGGACCTAGAGCCGCAAACTGCCGCAGTAATAATTATTTTCTTTTCCATAGCTATCCCCTTCTGAACATCATCCCGATTCTGTACATTGCTTCTTTCAAATCATCGCGATTAACGGTGTAGCTTAACCTCACCCAGCCCGGGGTTCCGAAACTCTCGCCCGGATTTAAAGCTACTTTAAAATCCTGAAGCAATATTTCGCAAAAGTGCATTGAGTCAAAGTGCGGCTCAACTTTAAAAAATACATAGTAAGCGCCTTCTGGCTTAATAAATTCAACTCCCAAATTTCTTAAATCATCGCAAACAAGCTTGCGCCTTTCATCGAACTCCCGCACCATTTTGTTGACTAACTCTTTCCCGCCCGAGAGCGCCTCCACGGCAGCTTCTTGAGAAATTGAGCAGATGCTTGAAGAAACATGGCTTTGCAAATCAGCCATTTTCTCAATTATGTAAGCTGGTCCGCCGGCATAACCTACCCTAAAGCCTGTCATAGCGTAAGTTTTGCTTACGCCGTTAACGGTAATGGTGTAATTTTTCAGCTTCGGAGCCATTGCGGCAAAACTAAAATGTTTTGCCCCGTCAAAAAGAAATCTTTCATAAATTTCATCGGAAATAACCAAAATTCTGTATTTCATAACCAGTTTTCCCAGCTCCTCCAGTTCATCTTTGGTCCAGACAATGCTTGTCGGATTGTTCGGCGAATTGATAACAATAGCTTTTGTTTTTCGAGTAATGGCCTTTCGAATAGCTTCTGCGGAAAAACGGAAATCATCGGTTTTGACGATTACTGGCTTACCTCCGGCTAACTTAGTTATTTCAGGATAACTTACCCAGTAAGGAGCCAAAACAATAACCTCGTCGCCTACCTCGCAAACTGTCCTGATGGCTAGATATAAAATCTGTTTCGCCCCATTGCTGACAATGACTTCTTTTGGAGTATAAACCAAACCGTTATCACTCTTGAATTTCTCGCAAACTGCCTCAAGAAGCTTGGGCATTCCTTTAACCTGGGTATATCTTGTTTTATTCTCCACAATAGCTATGAGAGCTGCTGACTTCACATTATCGGATGTAAAAAAATCCGGCTCGCCGAGATTAAGATTAAAAACCTTCGCTCCATTTTTTTGCATTTCTTTCACTTTGGCTTCTATCTCAAAAGTCGGCGATGGCTCAATTGATCTAACAGCCCCAGAAAGAGCGAACTTTGGCATTATTTCACCTCCTTTACTAAATCTGCAATTCCTTTAATCCAAATTAAATTTACCTGGCAGGCGATATCTAAGGGAGTAGCTCCAGTTGTCTCGCAGGTTACGCAGTATTTCACTCCCAACCTGTGCATCAGATCGTCCAAACTGCCGTCATGCTCAATAATAAATCCTCGCTCGTCAGCGCCTATCTCATCGCTAAGAAGCGGCGCAATTTCTTCTATGCACTTTACTATATTCTCGTAAGCCTCCAAGCCGTCGAAAGAATAGTGATAGGCAGCCGCCATCCCTAAACCCGGAGTTTTGAAATCTTGATGCAAATCAACAAAACCTGAAATTTGAGACAAAGGATCTTTTTTCAGCAGCCTATGCATCAGCTTAGTTTCTGCCGGTAGTTTAATCCTTAATTCTTCTGCGACATCGGAAAGCCAATGCCATTTTTCAAACCTAACATTATCGCCAATTGTTTCGACTAGCAGGCCGTGTTCAAGTTCATAGCGCAAAAAATCATTGTTGCACGAATCGCCGTCTTTGTAGTCTGCATTGTATCTTGTGCGAATCTCAAAGCCAGATGGATTACCCAGCGGGTAAAGAATTATTTTCAAGCCATTATCGTGAATCAGGTCAATTATTTCATTAGCATGATCCAGAATAGTTATGGGGCCGGCAATTTCATCGCCGTGAATTCCCGCCCGAATCATAATTATTTTGTCCATCGGCATAATTTCCTCTGAAGCAATTCTCAAAAAATCATACTTGCCTTTTTTGTAATGAAGTTTATATTTTTTAATAACTATATCTTTTCTGTTTTTTAAGGAGCTTAAAAGCTTTGAATAAAAATCTTTAGCAATCATGGGCCGCCTCCTCGCCTGGCTCGGGATGAACGGTGATATCCTTAATTTCGGGGATTTCTGCCCTGATTCTTTCTTCTAATTGATCGCAGATTTTATGAACTTCCGACAGGGTCATATGCTCATTAAAAACAATGCGCAAATCCATAAAAATATGGTTTTCATCTCCCCTAGTTCTTATTTCATGGCACGATCCGGAGCCGCATATTTTTTCAACGATTTCTTTGATTCTTTCCTCTTCGATAAAAGCTTTGTCAGATAAAACAGCTGTTGTTTCTTTGAAAATATCGTAACCCAGCTTGAAAACAAACATTACTACGAAGACGGCAATAATCGGATCGATCATCGAAGGAGCTCCTAGCTTCATCAAAAGCGCGCCCAAAATGACTGCTCCGGTGGTTATGTAATGGGATTTAGTGTGGGAAGAGTCTGCTTTCAAAATAACGCTTTTTAGTTCTTGCCCTTTTCTGTATTCGTATCTTGCCACAAAATAATCGGCAACAAGACAAAATGCCAAAACTCCAAAAACGAACCAATCAATATCTATTATCGAAGAATGAAGCAGCCTATTGATAATATTTTTAGAAACCTCGTAAGCCGTGATCGCTAGAAAAAATAGTATCACCATAGAAGCTATCGCCTCATATTTTCTGTGACCGTAAGGGTGGTCTTTATCTGCCGGTTTTTCGGCAAGCTTGATTCCAAAAATACCAACGATATTTGTCACTCCGTCAAAAAGAGAATGCAGTCCGTCAGTTAAAATGCTTAAAGTCCCCGTGGAAAAACCGATAAAGATTTTAGTGAAAGCCACCAGCCAATTTAGAACAAGAATCCACAGCAAAACCTTCTTTATTTCTTTAAAGTTCATTTTAGGCCTCCGTTTTGAAGAATTTATTTTTAAAGGAACTCCTGATAAATCTATCATGTCTTTTAAAAATTAACAAATGCCGAGCTGGCCGCAGGCAGCGCGGATATCATCGCCAAAACGATATCTTTGCGTAACCGAAATACCGTTTTTCTCCAAAATTTCTTTAAATTTTTTAATGGTTACAGGTTCAGACGGACGGAAAATACCAGTTGGATTGTAAGAAATCAAATTCACAAAAGAAAGGGGAATATTTTTTAATAATTCTGCCAGCTCTTTTGCCTGCTCATCAGAATCATTCATATCTTTAATCATAATATATTCAAACATAACTCTTCTGTTTGTTTCTTTAATATAATTACGCACGGCTGCCAGTATTTTGGCTAATGGATATTTTTTGTTTATCGGCATTATTTTCTCGCGCAATCTGTCTTCAGGCGCATGCAAAGAAACTGCCAAATTTATCTGAAGATTTTCTTTTGCCAATTTTTCAATTCCCTCGATAATGCCGACGGTAGAAATGGAAAAATGCCTTGCGCCTAAATTAAAGCCGTCTTTGTCATTTAAAATTTTAATCGCCCCAATGACGTTATCGTAATTCAAAAACGGCTCCCCCATTCCCATAAAAACAACGTTGGTCACTTTACCCTGAGCCGTGCCGAAGGGCTTTTTTAAAAGTCTGGCAAAGAATAACACCTGCTCAACAATTTCCAATGATTCCAGATTTCTCTTAAATCCCAAAGTACCTGTAATGCAAAATTGGCAGCCCAAGGGGCAGCCGACTTGAGAAGAAACGCAAACGGTATTTCTATCGTCTTTATGGCGGAGCAAAACCGACTCAATCTTCAATCTGTCTCGCAAAACAAGGCGGGCCTTTATGGTGCCTCCCTTTGCCGACGGGAAGAGCTCGGCCGTAATTTCAAGTGGACAATTCTCTTTTAATTTTTCTCGCAATCCTAAAGGCAAAGTTTTTGCCTCATCCCAGTTTTGAATTAAATCTCGGAAAATAGCTGATTTTGCTTGTTTGAGCCTATACTTTGGCTCTTCCGCTAAACACTTTGCTAAATTATATGGGTTTGATATAATAATAGTATGATTTAATTATAATTAATTTATTATAATACATGAAAAAATATATCTTGTCCATATCTCTCTCCGTTTTATTTCTGATAATATCTGCGGGAGCCAATGCCCAAGAAGAAGCCGGCATTATTGTCCAAGGGCCTCCCTCAATCTCAGAAGAAGAGACGGTAACCATAAGCGACTTGGGAATTACCAATCCGGGGGTTTTACCCACGAGTCCCCTTTATTTTTTTAAAGAACTGGGCAGGGGCGTGCAAGACTTCTTTGTTTTTAATCCCGTCGCCAAGGCGGAATTGCACCTGAAATTCACCAACGAAAAAGCAGCTGAAGCAAAAAAAATAACCGAAACTGAACCGCAAAATACCCAAGCCATTCAAAAAGCGCTGGAAAACTACCAAAAAAGCCAGGAAAATCTTAGAAAAAGATTCGAAGCTATAAAAGAAACTTCTCAAAATCCAAAAATAGACGAACTTTTAAATAAACTTACTGAAAAAACGGTAAAGCATGAAAAATTATTTGATGAAATCTCTTTTAAGTTTGGTGAAAAAGAACAAATTACTAAAGAGATAAACCGGGTCAAAAAAGGCAGTGAAAACCTCGTCGGCGAAGCTGCTAAGAAAGATGACTCGGCGAAATTCGCCTCAAGACTTGAAAAAGTTCTTCTTGAAGAAAGGGGCGGGGAATTGAAACATGCAAGATCGGTAGAAATTATCGACCGATTTTCCAATAAAACTCCGGAGGCCGTAAAAGAATCTCTCAAAAGATTGCGGGAAGAATTTTCTGAAAAATTGGAAACAGATATTCAAGAATTAGTGGAAAAAGGCGGCGAAGATATTCTTAAAGAAAAAATCGGCAATACCCCCGGAGACTTCGCTAAAAGATCGGTTATCATTGAAGAAATACAAAAAAGAGCTGAAGAACGTTTAGCGCAAGCTTTAGAAAAAGCGCGCAAGCCCCTCGAAGAACTGCTTAAAAAGGAAATGGATATTAACGAAAAAGCAAAAGAGCAAATTGAACGAGCTGAAAAAATAATTAACGAGGCCGAACAGAAAGCTATTGTTTCAGAACTTCTCGGTGAAGCAAGAGAACATTTAAAGGAAGCGAAAGCAGCTTTTGAAGAGGAAAAATACGGCGAGGCGTTTGGGCAAGCAAGGTCAGCCGAGGTTTTGGCAAGAAATGCTTTTAAATCTTTTGAACGCGAAAAACCTCAAAGTGGAAATTTTGAACAGCATTTAAAAGAACTTGCAGAAAAAATCAACACTTACGAAAAATTGCTCAACGAGCGTAATTTTACTAGAGAACAAAATAAAGATGCCTTCGAAATTTTAGATAATGCAGTTTTGCATCTAGGTTACGCCAAGGAAGCCTTTACCAATGGAAATCTCGAAAATACCAAACTCCATATGGGCCATGTAAGAGATTTTCTTACCAAACTTGCGCGAATAATAGAGGGAAAATTGCCGGAAAAACCCGCAGCCTGCACTTTGGAATATAATCCAGTTTGCGGAGCTAACGGCAAAACTTACTCTAATGCTTGTTTTGCTAAGATTACCGGCGTGACGGTAAGTTACCGCGGAGAATGTAAAAAAGAATCTCAAATAGAATCGAAAATGGAAGCAGAAACAATGACGGGAGCGAGGACAGAAACAAAAATAGAAGCTATAAAACCTGCGGAAACAATCCAAATAAATCTCGAAACCAGCAATATCGCGGCAGTTATGGAAACAAAATTAGAGGCTGATGATTTTGGTTTTTATCCTAACTCCGCGGTGAAAGCCGCGAGGGGCTCAAAAGTAAGACTGACTTTCTTCGTCAGGGAAAATAACGTGTATTACGGCGGGCTGGAAATAAAAAGCGATGTCTTTAAAACCGGGACTATTAAACCGGGCTCATCAGCTACCGTGGAATTCGCCGCAGAAAAATCATTTGAATTCACTTCTTGGTGGCCGCTCTCTAATGTCCAAAAATCCACCGGAAAAATAATCGTGGAATAAAAAAACTGGGCGCGCCTTAAACTTCCCCTCCCTTTTTATTTTATTTCATTTTGCAACTTCTTTATGACCTCCGAATTGCTCGCGCAAGGCGGATAAAATTTTCCCGGCATAGCTTGGATTATTTTTCGATTGAATCCTAAATTGCATGGCAGATTCAATTATTTTTGCTTGAACTCTCAATTCTTTTGCCGTATCTACCGTCCACTTTCCTTCGCCCGTGTGGGCAACCGAGCCTGTGATTCTCTCCAGATTCTCTCCGTGCAATTCCAAAGACTTTTGAAGCCAGCCGATTAAGCGAGATTCAATAACACTTCCGTGGTTATAAACATCGGCTATCTTAGCAAGATTTAACTTATATTTTGCCTTCTTCAAAATAGTAAATCCCTCGGCAATTGCCTGCATCATGCCATATTCGATGCCGTTGTGCACCATTTTGACAAAATGGCCTGCGCCAGCTCTCTCAAAAAATTGATAACCATTGGTTTGAGCAATATCTCTGAAAAGCGGCTCTAATTTTTTAAAAACATCCCCTTGTCCGCCAATCATCAAAGAAGCTCCATGCCTTGCTCCTTCAGGACCTCCGGAAAACCCGACATCGATAAAATAAAGCCCCTTTTTCTTTAATTTTTTGAATCTGTTTATGGAATCTTTATAAAAAGAATTGCCTCCATCAATAATGATATCTCCCTTGCTTAAAAAATGAACCAAACCATTTTTACCAAAAATTACTTCCTCGACGGGCTTGCCTGCGGGCACCATCAGCCAAACAATGCGCGGCTTAGTCAAATCTTCGACCAATTTCCCAAAATTATAATCTTTATCAAAGCCCGATATTTTCCATCCCATCTCCGACAAACGATCGGCCATATTCTTGCCCATCTTCCCCAAGCCAACAATGCCCATTTCTTTTTTAAAATTGCTCAGGGCAATAGAAGACTTATCAATACGCTGTGAAGCAACAATCGGCTCATCGGTGTTTGATTTATAAATCTTAAGCGGAACAATATTATTGTTCCAGCCTTTTATAATAGAATCGGTATACCGCCACATTGCCGTTACTTCCTTGCTTGAAACAAAAAGAGTTTGATTGCCATTAATGCAATCAATCAAAAGGCGCTCATACTCTTCGGTATATTGAAAACGACCGTCTAACTCTCTAAAAAAGAAATTGAAACTGCGCTCTTCCGTTTCAAAGCCAACTCCCGGCTTTTTTGACCAAAATTGCAAAGTAATTTTTTCTTCCGGTTCTAGGCGTATGGTTATTTTATTCCCGTGGTACTCCAAACCAGTCTGGCAAAGGCAAGGAATTGGATGCTTAAAGGTAACCACTATTTCTTTGCATTGCTCTTTGAGTTTTTTGCCGGACTCCATAATGATCGGAACCGACTGCCACCTCGGAAGAGATAAAAAGGCCCTTATTTTAAAATAAGTTTCTGTGACAGAATTTTTGGCCACTCCTTCAATGTTGCGATAGCCGTCATATTGCGCTCTAAAAGTGAAATCTTTTATTTCTTTCTTTAAGGGAAGAATAAGGCTTTTTAAAGTTTCTTCTCTTTTTCCTCTAATCGCATCGGCTGAAAAATCAATGGGATTGTCCATGGCAACCAAAGCTAACATTTGAAGAAGATGATTCTGGCCGACATCTCTTAAGGCTCCCAAGCCATCATAAAAACTTCCGCGGTCTTCTGCGCCCGCTTTTTCCCAAAGACGAATTTCAATTTTTTCAATTAAATTGTTATTCCAGCTGTTTTCAAAAAGATTATTGGAAAAACGAAACGCTAAAATATTTTGGAGCATTTCTTTGGCTAAGTAGTGATCAATGCGGTAAATTTGAATTTCCCGAAAAAGCCTGCAAAGCAAAGCTTCCAGCTTGTTTGCTGTTTTTAAATCTTTGCCAAAAGGTTTCTCCACAATAACTCTTGTCCAACCCTCTTCATCGCTGCAAGGACGGGTCAGGCCTGACTTGGCAAGATTTTCAAAAATTGGCTCATAAAATTGCGGGGAAGCGGCAAGATAAAAAAGCTTATTAGTGCAAATTTTCCACTGATCGTCAATTTCTTTAGCCGCTTTTTCTAATTCATGGTAATCGCCGAGATTCTCAAATAATCCTTTATTGTGAGAAAACAAATTTAAAAATTTATCTATCTTTCCATTATCAATATCTTTAAAATTCAGGTGCTTAACAATCGCCGTTTTAATTAAGTTATCAAATTCGGCTTTAGTGATATTATCTTTTGAAAATCCGATTACATGAAAAAAACCGGGAAGCTGTCCCCTATCAAATAAATGAAACAAAGCAGGCGCTATTTTCCTGCGCATTAAATCACCGGTTGCTCCAAAGATAACGAGAATAGTTGGCATTATTTAGCGATTTCTGATATTGCTCCCAAAAAATTCTTCAAAATGTTAGGAAAAACAGGGGGAGGAGCAGGCTCTAATGCAGGCGCTGGCTGAGGTTGAACGGGCTGCGGCTGGATAGATTGCTGAAATTCTTGCAGCTGCTGGATCGGTTGCTTCTCCTCGAAAAGCTGAACCCTTTCCGGAGTCATGGGAACAATAGGTCGAGGCGACGGGCTGGGCTGCTGTCCAGCTGAGCTGGGCTGCTGCTGAAATATGCGCGGGGCAAACTGCTGTACCTGATTCCTGATCATTTGATCGCCCTCAATTTGCTGCTTGTATCTCTGGAAAGTGCTGGAATCTTCGATTTTTCCCAAATAATTTTCCATTGTCTTAGTTTGAGTTTGTATAGCTTGGTCCATTCCTCTCTGAGCTTGGATAGGAAGTTGTCCCCTGATCTCTTCTAAAACTCTTAAGCCGCCTGGCACCGGAGGGCCAAATATTACTGGCTGGCCCGCTGCTTGCCCCGGCCGTTGAACATTTTCAATAAATTTTTCAGTTGCCTGATTTTGAAATTGTTTGAAAGCAGGAATTTCTCCCAATCCCTGCGTCATTTTCAAATCAACAACATCGGGATTTTCCGCCATTCTTTGAAATACCGGATTTTGCCTCAAGGCTTCAGGATTATTGCTAAAGCGTTCTTGAAAATTATTCTGCGTTTCTTGCTGAAATTGCTGAAAACCTTGAGGAATCTGGTCTAGACGCATTTTCATTTCAGTCATCGTTCTCAAATCTTCCGGATCGCCATTGCGCCAAGGAGCCATAAATTCCTGACGAGCTTCTTCCCCCTGAAACTGGCTAAATCGGCTTTCAAATTTCTGCACCGCCCTATCTTTCGCCAACTCTATTTCCTGCATAATTTCAGGGGATTGGAAATTTTGCCTCATTGTTTCAAATGCCTCAAATTGCCGAACGGGATTGCCCGGCATAGATCCAACATAATTTTGGAAATTCTCCTGCCTTGCTTCCTGAGGCATATTGGCAAAACGCTGTTCAAATTTCTGGCTCATTACTTGCTGCGCCATTCTTAGGGCCTCCCTCTGTTCTGGCGACACCTTATCTTCCAAATCCCTTAAAATTTCTACTGCTTTTAGCTCTTTAAAATTACTGCCTTTTTGATTTTCCACAACCTGCGGCAAAAAATTCCGCATTTGCTCCGGAGTTTTTATGGCTCTGGTCATCACCTGGCCGAATTTTTCCAAGTGCTCCTGCCGGTTTTGCTCAATTTTGGTAAAAACTTCTTCAGGAACCTGCTCTTGCAATTTTTGAAGGATAACTTGCTGCTTTAAAGACTGATCGGCAATTTTGCTGAGAAATTCTTCATCTCCGGAAAAATTTTCACTTTGCCTGACAATTTTTCCAAAATCATTATTAACATTTTTAAGAATTCTTACGGCGTCTTCCTGAGCCTGAGGAGTGCCTTTTTCTTCAACTAATTGCTTTGCTTCAATAACTTTTTCATTGGCATGTTTCCATTGCAATTCGGCTTTTTTCATTGGATTGCGGGCAAGCCCCTCCTGCACTCCTCTGAAAATATTTTTAAAACCGTAAAATGGATTACCCGGAAGAATTTTTGCCTTAGTTACGCCTAAATCTTCCGCTTGAACATCGGTATCAACTTCGGCTAAAACAAAGCCGTAAAAACTTAGAAAACAAACTATTAATAAGTTTGCGACAATAACTCTCTTGTTTTTCATGTGTTTTAGGTTTATTATATTTATTAATGCTTATTGCTTTATTATACAATAAACGAATATGAAGTCGCAACTCTTTTTTTTATACTTGGCCTCTTTCATTACTTTAGCGGGCTTTTCCATGGTTTTCCCCCTGCTGCCTTTTTACGCCCAAACTTTCGGAGCGACCAATGCTCAAATCGGACTCTTGGCAGCTTCTTTCTCGATCGCTCAATTCATTTCAGCTCCAATTATTGGAAGGCTTTCTGATAGATTCGGCAGAAAACCAATTTTAGCCATTTCTTTGGCCGGTTCTGCCGTTTCATTTTTAATATTTGGCTTATCCCCCTCTCTTGCTTGGCTATTTCTTGCGCGCACTATGCACGGCATTTTTTCCGCAGGAGCCTTTCCCATCGCCGCAGCCTACATCGGAGACGTCACCTCAAAAGAAAATCGCGTTAAATACATGGGGCGGCTTACCGCTACTCAATCTTTAGGATTTATCGTGGGGCCAGCCGCTTCAGGATTGTTGTCGGGTGTTAGCATCAATTTGCCATTTTTTGCGGCTTCAGCCGTTTCCCTGATAAACTCTCTTTTTATTATTTTTTGGCTTTCAGAATCATTAACCAAAAAAACAGAAAAACTCGCTATTAAGGAAGGACTGATAAATTTAAAGGCGGTGGTAAACGGCTTGCGGGGAGAATTCGGAACTTTATTCTTTTTATTATCTGGCTGGGCATTTGCCATATCTAATATGCAAGTGGCTTTTCCCTTGTTTGCAGAAGAAAAATTTGCCTTCACTGGCGTTCAAAATGGTTTTGTTTTCGCTTTTATGGGAACGCTCGGGGCCATTGTCCAGTGGGTTCTTTTGCCTAAAGCCGTAAAAATTATCGGCGAACATAAAACAGCTGCCATAGGCGTATTCATCATGGCTGCCGGACAATTTTTAATACCAACCGCTCCCAGCGTAATATTTTTAACTGCTTTTATTTTAACCTCAAGCTTGGGAGGCTCTCTTTTCCGGCCGACCATTAATGCAATTTTATCTAAAGAAGCGAAAGAAGGCCAAGGCGCTACTATGGGCATGGCTTTTTCTTTTGAATCTTTAGGCAGAGTTATGGGCCCTTTGGCGGCAGCCATCCTGCTCACAACCCTCGGCATACAAAGCCAATTCGTTTTAACGTCTTCGATATTGATTATCGGTGTTCTGCTATTTCTTAAAGCCACGACCAAAGTCCATAAAAAACTTGCATAAAAAAACAAACGGCCAAGTGCTAACTTGGCCTGTTTTTACTAGGCGTCTTGAAAAATTTCCGCAGGATTTATTGCTAAGCGGCGGATGCAAACCCTTGCCTGTGTTTTAATAACGCGGAGAGCGAACATAAAATATCTCTTTTTCTCTTCCGGCGAAATTTGACAAACTTCTTTAAGAATATCGGCGCCATTTAACCAAGCGCGCCTTTCTTCATAAAAGCATGACTCTCCAATTATTCTCTTGCTAAAACATTCACTATGCGGGCATCCTTTCCTTTCCCAATAATTTCTAGCATGGCCCAATTCATGCGCCAATACGAATTTTTTTGCGTAAGGTTCAGAATCTATTATGGGAAGAATGCAGTCGAGTTTTTGGCTCACCGGAATCATAATAACAGGCTCACTGTTAAGCCTTGCAAAAAATAGCCATATTCCATCGTTATTTATATAACAATCAAACTTAATACCTTCTTTTTTGCCAAATTCAGCAAGCGGTCGAAGCATTTGATTTTTTTGTAAAAGTTCATCAATATTTATATCCATTACTCCCCTCCCGCCAAACTCTAAAATAGTTTGGTTTCAGCCACCGGACGTCCTAAGTTTTATTTTTATTTTCAATATTATCTTTTTCTTGAGAAGTCAAAGAAGTGAGCCATAAAATAAATGGCCTCCGGAGTCTGTCTAAAGACCAATTATCGTCTTTAAAAAGCAAAGTTTTCTCTATTCTAAAACGCGAGAGCAAGGCTGTTGTAGCCTGCAGGGCCATGGGAGATAACTTATTGTGCTCAGATAAAAATTGCTGTTTTTTTGTCATCTACTCATGATACGCCCATTCCTTTCAAAAATCAAGCCTGCAAACCTGTTTATTCATTTTTTACTCTTCTTCTCAATGCGATTTGTTTTTCTTTGTATTTATTTAAAAGCAATTTAAGTTCGTCTTTTAAGGCATTTATTGCTTTATAAATATCTTCGTCTTTTGCTTCAGAGCGGATAACTCTCCCGGGAACTTTAATATTTGCTTCCGCATAAAAAATATTACCCTTTTGATGATGGCGCGTTTCTAAGGCTACTTCAACAAAAGCTTCAAGGGGCATATTGATGTGCGGAATAAATTTATCCAGAGAAGAAATTTTTTCTTTAATTGCTTTTTCTATTTCCGGAGTCAATTTTAAATTCGTTGCTTTAATGGTGGTTTTCATATTATTTTATTTATCTTTTAAAAATTAATGATACCAAAAAAAAGAAAGTTGAAGTGAGAATAATCATGGCGGCAGCGGAAAATCCGGTGAATTCAAAAAGCAAAATGCCTAAAAAACAGCTTAAAATTCCTAAAATTATGCTTAACGAATAATATTCTTTTAAATTCCTGCTCAAATTTCTGGCCGCAGCCGCAGGGACTATCACCAAGGCGCCCACCAAGAGAGAGCCAACAATTTTTATTCCCAAGGCTACAATTAGGGCAATGGATAGCAAGTAAATAAAGTTTTGTTTTTTAACGCCTATCCCTTCGCTTTTAGCTAAATCATTTGAGATACTAGCTAAAACCATCTTGGGATAAATACTTTTTACTATTAAAAATATTAAAATAGAAAAAACAGCTGAAGTTGCGGCCATTCCAAAAGAAATTTTTGAAATATCGCCAAAAAGAGCTTCCAATAATTCCGGCTCTGGCACGATTAGAAAACCGACTGCCAAAGAAGCTACAAAAGCAATTCCGACTAATGCCTCCGTAGGCAAAGAAGTTTTTATTTCAAACAGCCAAATTAAAAAAATTCCTAAAAGTAAAAAGGAAAAAGCGCCCAAAGACACATCCAAGCCCAGAAGCAAAGCCAGCCCCATGCCGGGCAAAGCCACGTGTCCCAAGGCATCGCCGACTAAGGCCATTCTTTTTGCCAGCATTAAAGAACCCAGATAAGCTGCCGCTCCTCCGATAAAAATTCCTGCTATTAAAATGAATAAAAATTGATTATCCATGGCTATGCTCATATAATTTAATTTCTCCACCGTAAAGTTGGGCTAAGCTTTCGGGGGTCAATTCCTTAGGAAGACTATAACAAAGTAATTTTTTATTTAAACAAAGGCAACGCGTGGCAAATTTGTAAACCACGCTCAAATCGTGGGTTATCAGCAAAATAGTCAAACCTCTTTCTTCTTTCAGTTTTTCCAAAAATTCATAAATTGATTCCTGCCCCGAAATATCAACTCCGGTAGTCGGCTCATCAAAAAGCAAAATCTGCGGATTTGAAACCAGCGCCCAGCCAACTAAAATCCTCTGAAATTGGCCGGAAGACAAACTTCCGATTTTCTTTCTCAATATATCTTCCGCCAAACCGATTGATTTTAAAATATCCCTCGTTATTTTATCAGAAGTTTTCTTTAATTTAAAAAATTCCCCAACGCTCATTGGAATATCTTTTATAAAGGGCAGTCTCTGGGGCACATAGCCGATTTTAACTCCCTGCCGCCATTCAATTTTACCTTTATGGGGCAATATCCCCAGCAAAGCTTTAAGCAATACCGTTTTTCCCGCTCCGTTGGGCCCTAAAATCGTCAAAATCTCCCCCTCTTCAACCTTAAAAGCCAAATTTTCCAAAATTGTTTCCCCGTACAATTCCACGCTTAAATTTTCAACTTTTAAAATAATTCCCATATTTATTGTAGCTTACATAATTCTTCGATTTCTTTCAAAACAAAAGATATTTTCGCTTCATTAACGCCTACCGCCGGAAGCAAATTCTTATTATCAAGAATGTCTTTGCAAAGTATAAGTCCTCGTTCTAATAATTGCCGCTTTTGCGATAAGCTTAATGCAGTAAGCGAAGTTAAGGGGTGCAGCCCTGATTCTTCTATCAAATCCTGCAAACTTTCTCCCGGAGGATGACTCCAGCCAATTACGTTAATGCCAACGCAATTGGCGTATTTAATTGCATCAGAGGTAAGTTTTGTATTAGTAACAAGCCAAGCTTGATGTAATTTTTCTCCATGGCCGGGCTGTACTTGCCATCTCTTTTTTAAATCTTCAAACCGCGCCTGCACGTAAAGAGCAGTTTTGACATCCGACTTAATTCCTGCCTGGTTATGAAATTTGCACTCCACCATAATGTGCCGGTTATTTTTCATGGCAATAATATCTAATTCGTGGGTAACGCAAGCTCCTTGAACGATTTTACCAACTTCAACGGAAAATCCCTGCGATTTTAAAATTTCGGCTACGAATCTTTCAAAAGGATAGCCGGTCGGCCCCAATTCCATAATGGCATTTTTCAAGCGATAACGGCCGGCGGCAAAACGATGCTTTTTGCGCAGCAATGAAAAGGCGCGATGATAAATATCAGAAGTCGAAGCGCCATCCTTAAGCCCGGAAACTATTTGCTCAACAATTTCGTTAATAATTTCAGGCAATGCTTGCGCTTTTTTAAGCGATTCCCTAAGCTTGTCTTCGGAAAATGGCTCCATCTCGCCAGAAGCCTTTTTAATCATTATTTCTTTCATTTATATATTTTACCACCTCAAGCCCCAGTTTCCAACTAACCTCAAAATGAAAATCAAGCCTTTACGGGCTTGATTTTCATTTATCTGATTCCAACAGATTAATGCCTAAATACGGGTTACGTTAGTCGCATTCGGTCCCTTTGGAGAATCGGCTTTTTCAAAAGAAACCTTATCGCCTACTTTCAATTCTTCGTAGGTTGTGCCTTTTAATTCGTTCTTGTGAAAAAACAAATCTTTCTCCTCGCCTTCAACGTTAATGAATCCGAATCCCTTTTCTGTAAGAGTTTTGATTGTTCCCTCCATAATTTTAAAGACTAATTAACTTAATTAATATTTTAAGGTTTTACCCTAAAGTTTAGTTCCCCGAATAAACTCGACGAAATTTTAATCAGGCAGCTATCTTCTGTAAACAATACTAGCATTTAAAGGTCGGGCAGTCAAACCAAAACAGCTTGCACTCCTGATGTCGCCGCAGTAAAATGAAGAATATGGTAAAATACTTGACCCGAGATGGTTTGGAAAAATTAAAAAAAGAACTTGAACATCTAAAAAACGTCGAGCGCAAAGAGGTTATAAAAAGAATAAGCCATGCGGCTTCTCACGGCGATTTGAAAGAAAACGCCGGCTATCACGCGGCCAAAGAAGACCAATCATTCATCGAGGGGAAGATAAAAAGCTTGACCGAACTCATCAACCAAGCCGAGGTAATTGAAAAAAATACTGACGGCAAGGTTCAAATAGGCTCGACCGTTTCGCTTGAATCAAAAAACGGAAAAAATAAATTCCAAATCGTTGAGCCCGAAGAAGCTGACATACCAGAAGGAAAAATCTCTCTTAAGTCATCTTTAGGACAAGCGCTTTTGGGCAAAAAAATCGGAGATACCGTAACCTTTAATACTCCTAACGGAGCGCAGGAATATAAAATAACTGACGTCAAATAAGAAAAGAAAAGCTGCTTAACTCAGCTAAGCAGCTTTACGAAATTTTATTTTGCTCTTTCTTTATTGCGCCTGACGCGTTAGTTCTAAACGCCTCAGGATAGCCTGGACTCTGGCCAGTAATTCATCGGGAGAAAAGGGCTTTTCCACGTAATCATCAGCGCCAAGAGTAAGTCCTTTGATTTTATCGTAATTACTTACCTTAGCAGACAAAATTATTACGGGTACTGCTGAACCACTGAGGCGGAGTTGCTTTAAAAATTCCCAACCATCCATCTTGGGCATTATGAGATCGAGAATTATAATATCCGGATTATGCTTTGCCATCTGCTCTAGGGCCTCCATGCCGTCAGCCGCAGTAATAACATCGTAACCCGCCGACCTAAATCGAATTCTAAGATAATTAGTTATTCTGTCTTCATCGTCTACCACCAATACTTTCTTAGGCATTCCTCCTCCCTCCTATTATAATTTTATCGCAACGCTTCGGAAATCGTTGCGGGCGCTATGTTTATAGTATGCACTAAACCGATATTAATGCAAGATGTTTGCCTTGCTTAGTGATTTAAATAAACAAAATTCCCGGAATTTTTAAGGTAAGGTTAGACTAAAATAAAAATAAAAGGGACCTGACCCCTTTTCTCATAGTCCCCAGTAAAACAAAAACAAGTAAAATGGGGGTAATAATTATTAAAAAGTAAATTTTCTTATCCATTTATTAGACATGTTAGACGTCGGACGTCTAACATCGGGTTCTTATTTTATTTCTGACAAAAGGACTCGCCGTGAGGCGGATTGCCGCCTAGGGCATAAGAATTATATTTAGACTGGTAAGCTGATTTTAAGCTTGAAGTAAAATAATCAAACGGACAAACGGCAGTCGTGTAAACACTGCTGCTGTTCCAATTCGGATCGTCGGCATAACGGTTGCTTATGGTTGAATTATAAACTCCGAAATCCCAATTGCCCGCCTGCGAAGTACCGGTAGTATATCCGATTAATTCTCCTGCGGAAAAACTAATTGGTTCCAATTCCTGCGTTTGGCTCCCCTGCTGTGGTTCCTTGGGAAGAAGATTTTTAATGGCATCTACAGGATTAGTAATATGGCCAAAACGAACCGTTACTTCGCAGCTTATTAGAAACTCTATCAGGTATGGACCGCCGACAGAATGACTGCCGCTTTTTAATGTTGCCGCTGCGGGCGCATAAACTGGCACGTTCTGGCCGTCCGTGCCAATATAGCTGTGTGGTTTTAAGCTGGGGCCGGCGCCCATAGTCGGCGGAGGAACTATATATCTAACCTTGCTTATATCAGTGATATGATTGGTAAAAGATGGGGATGGATTGCTTTTACAGGCTGGCAATTTGTTTGATTGATCGACTGTCTGACTGATTGGAGGGGGAGTAATCTGTTTTGGCTCAATAATAACCGGCGGAGAAGTTTTACTATGTAGCGCTTCGGCTGGCTTTTCAATGGACCTGCTCACGGGCGTTTCAGAGTGCTTTAAATAAATGAAATTTCCAGAATTTGGATCGCTATCGTAATTCTTCGCAAATTGTTCTCCATTGCACTGCAATGGATTGGCATCGCGTTCGGCTTTTGAAATAATCAGCTCGCTGCGGTTCTTGACTCCCAACGCTTGGTATTTGGCAAAAATATTATCGGGCATAACCTCAAAATAAGAAATAAACTTTCTTCCTTGCATAATCGCAATATCGGTATTTTGATATTGTCCAATAACGCCGATTTTCTGCCCGGCCTTAATCTTAGCGCCTTTTTTGATGTCTGGAAGCAAATAAATATGGAATAGCCGAACAGTGAAACCAGAATAGAAATCAGGCTTGATATAAATCTGCTCCCCGATCGGCATCCGTTCCGATTCAACGCCAATAATCTTCCCGTCTACCGGACTGTAAATAGGAATATCCGTCTGCCCGTCGGGCCCCGGCGGGATCCCTTTGTTTTTGTTGATTAACTGCTCTACTCCTTCCGGCCTTAAAACGTTAAAATAATGTTTCATGCTGCGGCACGTTTCTCCTGATCCCTGTGAAAAATCATGGCCGCTTCCTGAACGAAATTTCGATATCGCAAAAACTTTTGCCAAATCAATAAAATCGGCTTGAATAAATTGAGGAGCGGCGGTTACTTTCTCGCCTCGAAATGCCAAAAACCCGCCGACTCCGGCGGCTACGCCCAATACCGCAATGACAATAACGAGCGGGATAAATCCTTGCTTACTGGCAGGTATGGCTTTTTGATTCATATATCTTCCAAGATTTTAAGCGTTTCTATTACCGACGGATTGTCTGTGGGCAGATACTTTATTCGATTTCCATACATATTTTTGAGCGCGGTGAAAAATTCATCTGCCCAAGACGGCGAAAGAGAAAGAACACCTGTAAAATCAATTTCCACCGTATCGGCATCCGGGTCAAGAATCGGACGAATTGCCGCAAACGCCTCCTTCCCCATGGGACGCGAGGTGAGCACTTTCCCAAACTTTTTAAGCTCTATTCGCATAGTTAGTAAATTATTTTTGCTAATGTGCCGCGCATATTTCTTTTATATCATCTTTTGTCTCAAACGCACCATCAAATCTACCAAAATCTGTCGATATCTACCAATATTTTATCTAAATCTACTAAAAACGCCCATTACTGGGCGGTTAGAGTCTCGTCTGGCTCCCCAGTTCAACAATTAACCGACTTGTGGTGAGCAGTATCGAACCATTCGAGCATTTGACTGAGATAAGGCGTTCCCTGATATTGAGGTGGCTTTAAGAGAGATGAGGCAATTGTCGGCTCTTTCCGCTTAAGATTTGAATTGGGCTAAACTTCACTAATTACATCAAAACCTTTCATGCTACCGGTAATTGCTATTCCAATTACCTTACCACTGGCGACACCTTTTTTCTTGATTTGCGAAGCAATTTCGTTGAACGTAGCGCCAGAACCAACAGCATCATCAATAAGCAGAACGTTTTTATAAAACGCCTTTTTACCAACAATGAAAGTTGCTTTTGCATTTTCAATCCTGTCATCCAATTTACTGAGCGTCTTTTGAGGAACAACGACGGATGTTTTAATTTTAGTAATGTTTATTTTACTGATCTGAAGGTCTAAACCGTTTTCCAATTCCTTCATGAGTTGTACCTCCCTTTTAACGGTAGGAGGAATAAATCCAACCGCATCTATCTTATATTTCTTAATCAAATTTTTGATATTCGGCTTGATTTCTTTCGCCAATCCCCTAATCATCATTTTATTCTGACTTTGTTTGGCATAAAGCAGGGTTTTGCCCAATTTGGTTTTCCCGAATCTTTCAATACTATAAAAATCGAGGTAAAAAAGATAATCCAGATATACTTCAGAAAATGTCTTTTTCATTTTTCCCATTCCATCGAGTAAACCATCCTTTCTAATGGCGTCGTACTTTTTAATTATATTTGCGTAATCTTCTGCTGATTTCAAAACATCCAATCCTCTTTTTTCACACCAATTCGCAAAAGCGCTCCATCCTTCTTCGATCTCGCCGATAGGTTTAATCTCAATAAATCGTTTTTCTATTAAATTCTTAATGCTGTTTGAAATTTGATAATCTTTCTCGTCTTTAACTTTTTCAACAAAATTATAAAAAACTTTCGGCGGCGTACCGATTTTGGAGACTTTTCCGTCGGCAAGAAGCCGACGCAAGTGCTTAAAAACAGCTCTTGGCGTTATTTCTAAATAATCGGAGAGTTGCTTGGGGCTGACCCCTCCCCCCTCCTTGATGTATCGAATGATTTTATCGGACGTTTTCATGTTTTTATCAATACTAAAATCATTATAGCATAATCTAAAAAAGTTCATAGTAGACTGTGAACCATGAACTTTTTCCCCCTAAGGTGGCGCGTCCCCTCCTTCTCCGCCCTAGACGGATTCGGCGGGCAAGTCGGTCCTCGATAAAAAATGTGGTCTTGCTTGCCCTGAGCAAGCAAAACGAGTCGAATGGGCTCCGCGCGCTTCACGCATTTAGAACCGCAATTTGACAGATTCCCGGCAATATTTCTCCGTTTAAGATCCGTGAATTACTGGTAGATTTTCAGTTGAACATCCAAATCGAGTAGTTAAGATAGGCGGCAAAGCTTACCCAGAGAAGATACGGCACGAGAAGATATGCCGCTGGTTTAGAAATTTTGTAGAACACAACCATTGTCCATGCAATTGCAAGCCAGAGAAGAACGATGTCAACCAGTGCCCAGCCGGGATTTTGCAGGCCAAAGAATATGATTGACCAAATGGCATTCAAGAAAAGCTGGATGCCGAATACTCCAAGCGCCATTTTAATTTGTCTCTTGCGTTGCGGGATCAGCCCTTCGACTTCGCTCAGGGTTAATTTGGAGTATTCTCTCCAAATTAAAAACGCGGCAATGCCCATCAATGCGTAAAGCGTGGTCCACACCGGCCCGAATACCCACGCCGGCGGATTCAATGCCGGCTTAACTAGCGCAGAATACCAATTCGGAATAGCGGAAACGGTAAAAAATGAACCCACGATACCGGCTAATTCTGAAATAGCAACCGAAATAATTAATTTCAATAGATCTCTTCTTTTCATATATTTATTTTATCATCACAAGACACAATGTAAAATAGTTTCTGATAATGAATCCAAAAATTAAAAAGCGGGTATTGGCTTCTGCCTCACCGCCTTATTATAGTATTAACTATCGCCATGCTCTGGGCAGGGCAACTTCTCATCGCAAAGGTAACAAAGATTATGCTCTTCCTTACGATGACGACCAAGGTGCCCAAAACAATAAATTCCTCCGCACTTTGAACACATTGCTGTGAATCCCTCGGTGGGACAGCCGAGTTTCTCGCATGTAACGCATTCTGTCGGACTATAGTATGGCATTTTACAACCCCCTTATCAATATTCTTATTTTCTTGGAAAAATGTCAGTTAATTTTACTTCCTTATAACCAGCATCAAAAAACTCTTTAGCTTTTCGGGAAATCTCGCACAAATCAGGCTTAAAGTGATTGCCATCTTTGTCTACAAACGGCAACGTTGGAACTCTCTTGCACCAGATATCGCATTGTTCCTGCGACCACATGCAAGGTAATTCAGACCATTCCGTTAAAACGGCGGGACAAGGAATTAGCTTAGTTTTACAAATTTTCATTTTCTCCTACCTCCTTTTATTCCTTGGGAACGGGGATGTAGCTTTCTGGAAGAGCGATTCCAAGAACTCGCCGAGCGGCATGACAAATACAATTACAATTGTCTCTCCAACATTCATAGTGTCCAGCAGTATGGCAATCTCTTTTGCATTTTGCCATTTCCTCAACTGCTTTTTGAAAATTGTCTCTTTTGGCATTCTCAATAGCAAGTCTCACCGTGTAA
Source organism: Candidatus Nealsoniibacteriota bacterium (assembly GCA_016188865.1). Lineage (GTDB taxonomy): Bacteria > Patescibacteriota > Minisyncoccia > Minisyncoccales > MHMH01 > JACPGX01. Next base: position 30,699 of record JACPGX010000005.1, on the reverse strand, counting down.
TCATGTGCTCTACAAATATCACCAACACCATTTTCTGGGTTCGGGTATTCACGAAGAAAAGCTGCACAACATATCGGACAACAAGACGTTCCCGTAGCATTGCCATGGTCATGAATCACGATATCAATCTCCTTGTTAATGTTCTGCCTAAGCAACATTATCAAATTAGCCAAAAAAAACAATCCTCTTGCAAAAGTTCGAGTCCTATCCTGGGTAAGTCAAAATAACGGAATTTTTAAGGTAAGATTAAGAAAAAATGCTGGCTCCCTCCTCCGTTCGGCCTCAAACTTTTACCATCGTTTTGCCCAATCTAATCCACCAGTCAAAAAAGCGAAATCTGGCCTGACCTTGTCCGTCGCACGGCGGACAAAAAAATCTCGCCTTCGGCGAGACCCACCCGCCACCCCAGGCGGGCAAAAATTCCCTTCCCCTAAAACCCTCTTTTTTACCCGTCCGTAGTTTTAACGAAGGCGGGCCTTTTGCCCGCCCGCGTTGAGGCGAGCCGGGGAAAATTTTCCGCGTGGGGCGTGGAAAAAATAGACCGAAACTAAATTAAGACGATATTGCTCACACCTTTTTAATTTTCGTCTATTAAATATACGAGAAACTAACTAATCATTAAAATAACGGACCTTAATCCTATCAACGCCAAAAGTTATATAAGGATCACCTATACTATGTTGAGAATTTAGAAGTTGTAATACTTCATCTCCAGCGAAAGGTGCAGTTTCGCCATAAGTGTTAACCCTACCCACCCTCCTAAATTCTTGTATTTGCTCTTGAGACGAATTATTCATAACGCTCAAATATTTATATAAATCCTCTATCGAGGAACATATGTCGTTTACTCCTATTATAAGTGTCTGATAGGCGCCTGGGTTGCCCACGTATAATGATTCATAAGCAAATGAATTAGCGGTTGCACCAGACACAAAATATTTAAAATCACCCTTCTCGTTTTGGAATATATCAATAAAGCTTGATTCATTGAGCCGAATATTTTTACCAAAAACATAGTCGTACCTTTCTCGTCCAAAGAAATCTTTTTCCCCAGTATACAATTGTGCCGTCGAAAAAACCTTTCTTATAATAACTACGGGATTGCTTCCACAATATGTTATAGCCCAGTATATAACTTCATTATTTTCTTTATTAACTAGGGCCTGAATAAAAGATGACTTGTATTGAAAAATGTACTCGGTATATTTTTCTGAAACTGTCCTCTGAAGCTTTTCGGCACCAAGTTCTTGCTTAAAAAAATTTATACTCTGCCCTGCCGACAAGCTATTCATTTTGTCGCTGATGTTTTTCGATGTAAATACGTTATCGTATAGATACTCCTGTATATTACCAAAAAAAGTTACTATAGTAATGAATGCTCCCAGAACAACGGCAATTACCGCTATAAGCCGGATATACTGATTTTTTTCTACTTTTTCGATCGGATTCAAACGCATAGAATATAAAATGGTGTAGAAAAATTTTAGGCATTTCCCAATTTAAATAATAGACGATATTAAGACTATTTTAATGTTTGGATTATTAGGGTTGCAATACCAGCAATTGCTATAGTTAATGTGGAAATTGCCGTTACCCAAGTAGCAACTTTTATGCCTTGCGTATTTTTTCTTAATTTCTCGATATCTTCGTAGGCCTTTTCCAGGTCCTTTACTTGATATGGATGAAGTTGAGTTATCATATTTATAAATCAAGCCTTTAATAATTACCCTACCTTTTCCATATAATATGGCCATTTATATTATATTTCTCATAGGTTTCCAGAATATCGGCGCAAAACTTTTTTAATTCATCGTTTCCCTCACTCTTTGCTAATTCGTAGAGACGGATAAACATCTTTTTCCCGGTCTCGGTTTGCTTTAAATTCTTTTTGATAAAATTATGCTGTGAACATAATGTTTGGCCGTTTTCAATTGTGGCCTCGCCGCCAAAATCTTTTGGCTTTATATGGTCAATATGTAAATCAACGCCGTCTTTTTTACCTCTACCACAAATAACACATTTATAGCCGTCTCTTTTAAGAATTACTTCTTTTTGCGCAGCGGTAAAATCCTCCAACTCTCTTTTATGGGCCTTTTGAGGATCATATTTATAAATTCCTTTAGCGATTTTTATTAAAAATCCACTTTGTGCCAATTGACGAATTGACCTGTCGGGATCGCGAAAAACATTTCCCGTTCTCTTTTTGTAGGTCGCCACTACCCAATCAACGACTTCGGGATGTTTTATGTCTCGGCTTGGATTCTTCTTAAAGAACTCAATAATGAGGTCTTTTTGAACGTGATTATTTTTTCTTTTATCCTTTTTCATGGCGTTATTTTAATAAACTTTTTTGATTTATTTTACCTTCCTGTTGCAACCGCTCTATAGCAATCTTACAATACTTTTCATCAATGTCAACGCCAATCCCTTTTCTATCGTGCAGGTAAGAAGCGATTAATGTTGAACCGCTGCCCAAAAATGGGTCTAGAACCGTGTCGCCAATGAAACTGAATAATTTGATACATCTCCTTGGCAACTCAATCGGAAATGGCGCGGGGTGGCCACCTGCCCCCTTTTTGCTTTGGCCATTGAAAGTCCAAACTCCATTAGTCCAGTCCATAAACTCTTGCTTTGTGATATCGTTTTTCCTACTGCCGCCTGTTTTTTTCCAACTATCTTTGTATAAAACTAAAATCAATTCCACCGGAGCAATAACATATGGGGCGGAAGCGGACATAAACGAACCCCAAGCGGTGCGGCGAGATATATTTCCTTCATTCCAGACAATTGTTGAGTGATATTTCCAGCCAATATCTTTTGCAATTTTAGTAATATCTGCCCCAACTGATTTTTGGCCACCCTTATTTTTATCAAGTGGGATATTCAGCAAAAATCGTCCCTCACTTTTTGCTAAATCAAAACACTTTTTAATCCACTTTCTGGTAAATTCTAGATAATCATCGTAAGTTAAATTATCTGCATGGGAATTGTAATGAATATCTACGTTGTAGGGCGGCGAAGTAACAATCAGATCAACTGAATTATCGGGGATTGAACTAATTTTAAGAATATCCTCTTTATATATTTCAAGGTTATTCATTTTAAAATATGGAGCACTATTTTTAGATTTTACTTGTTTTATTAACTCATCCGGTAAAACATTTTCGGAAGGAAACGTGCCAAGACCCCTGATAACGTCGAGAACTACTCCTTGTATGGAAATATCACGACCATTTCGAAGAATAATCGGTTCCATGCTCTTGTTGGCCGGCTGTAAACGGATATGCCCTCCCTCTCGATAATATTTTTTAAGTGTCGCCTCGTGATTATCTATCAAAGCAACAATTTTTTGCCCATTTTCGGCAGTTTCTTGGTGTCTCACCAGAATAATATCTCCATTATTAATATTTTCGTCAATCATACTATTGCCGGCCACCCTTAAAGCATAGACTTCTTCCGAATAATGAATCTTATCTTTCGGCACCGCAATTATTTCTTTATTTTCAATCGCCTCTATCGGTTGACCCGCGGCTATTGTTCCAAGTAGCGGAACATTAACCAAAAATGAAGATCCTTTATTTTTTATAATTTCTATAGCACGGGCTCGGCTGCCAAATTTATTTAAATATCCTTTCTCTTCTAAGGCCTCTATGTGGTGATGAACGGTAGATCTCGAAGCTAATCTAAAATGCTTTCTTATGTCTTCAAAAGAAGGGGCGTAATCCTTTTTTTCAATATATTTTTTTACGTATTCAAAAATCTGTTTTTGTCTTTTGGTAAGCATATTATTATATTATATAGAACATTTATAGAACAGACAAGGGCGTCAACTGTGGATAACTTTGAGGCAATGGGAGTAAATCTGTTGCCCGCGCACGGGCGGGTGGGGCAAGGGCAAGGACTAAAAAGCCGCCCATTCGGGCGGCTCTTTCGCCGTTGCGCTCCGCGGGCAGGATTCGAACCTGCAACCTTCTCGTTACACTATGCCCTAAAATTACTTTTAGGAGTGGACTATATCTTCACCATAACGTTTCTGTTTTAGGTGTTCTGGTATCTAGTCTCTACGGTGCCCCCCTCCTCTGGAGGAGGGGGTTCCCACGGTATTACCCCATAAGGGTTCCACCGTTATCCCAGAAATTTCATCCTTAAGTTTCCTTAGGGAGCTGCATTTACTACAGCGAGCCGCGCTACCATTGCGCCACCGCGGAGCGCAACGGCGAAAATAATTATTTTAACTTTGCTTAAAGACTCCTTCAATCCATCCCATTATTTTCCTATGTAAATTAACATTGTTTACGGTTATTTTCAAGGCCCTGTATAACCCTAATATCCTTTCAACTTTTTTAAAGCGGCGTGGTCGCGAATGCGATCAAGAGCCTTAGCTTCAATTTGGCGAATTCTTTCACGAGTGACGCCAAATTCCTTGCCCACCTCTTCAAGGGTATGAGTGACGCCGTCTTCCAAACCAAAACGCATTGCCAGAATTTTTTGCTCTCTGGGAGCTAAATCAACCAAAATTTCCGACAATCTTTCGCGCAGTAAAGTTCTTGCCGCTTCTTGAGACGGAGTGATAATTTTTTCATCTTCAATAAACTCAGCCAAAACAGAATCTTCCTCTCCTTCGCCAACCGGAGTTTCCAAGGAAACTGTCTCTTGGGAAATTTTCTGAATATGATGGACTTTATCTACATCAATGCCCATTTCAGCGGCAATTTCTTCGGCTAATGGTTCTCTGCCCAAATCCTGCAAAAGACGACGCCTAACTTGAGTATATTTAGAGATAGTTTCAACCATGTGCACTGGAATCCTTATGGTTCTGGCTTGATCAGCAAGGGCTCTGGTAATTGCCTGTCTTATCCACCAAGTGGCGTAAGTGGAAAACTTATAACCCCTTCTCCAATCGAATTTTTCAACCGCTCTTCTTAAGCCGATATTCCCCTCCTGAATTAAATCAAGCAAAGTTAAATTCGGAGACCTGCCAATATATTTTTTGGCAATAGAAACAACCAATCTTAAATTGGCTCTCATCAATTTATTTTTCGCCTCGTCATCGCCTTTTTCAATGCGCTTTGCCAATTCTTTTTCCTCATCTGCTGTTAAAAAGGAAACGGTTCCAATTTCTTTTAAGTATATTTGAACAGGATCTAAAACAGTTTCTGCTCCTCCGCCAAACGGTTCTTTAGTTTTAGGGCCGACTTCTAAAAATTCCCTGGTTTCCTTAACTTCAATTCCTCTTTTTTCCAGCTCGTCGTAAAGAAGTTCCAGGCCTTTTATGTCTTTTTCTATTTCCGGAAATAAATACAAAATTTCAGAGTAGGTGATAAATCCCCTATTTTTGGCTTTATCTATCAATTCCTGAATTTTTTCCGGCGTCACTATTTTTCCAATTTTTTCCCCTGCCCGCCTAATTGGCCGCATTCGCGGCCTTTTGGCGGGTTTCTTTGCTCGCCTGATTATCCGCTTCTTTGGCCCCTTAACGTGTTTTCTCCGCCCGCCTGAATGCTTTAGCTTTCGACGGGTCTTTTTCTTCTTCATATATTTACTAATTTACTTGTTAACTCTTTAAATTTTTGTATTAAACTGGAAACTCTGGCAGGGTCTTTCTCGTCTTCGGCTTTTTTAATATCTTGAGATAGTCCGTCTAGCTGCTTTCTCGTATCCAAATTACTTATTTCCCTTAAGCAGGTCTTAATCTCTTTTTCGCAGTCAATCCCCTCTTCCTCAACTTCGGCCTTCAAGGACAAATAATTAAAAAATTCCTGGTCCTGAGGCAAAATTTTATTTTTTAAATCGGCTAAGACCGTTTGAATTTTCTGTCCAAAGAAGGGGGTGCAATCTTCGGTAATAAGGCATAAGGAGTCCTGAGGAGATTTTATGGCTAAAGAAGCAATTCTTTCTTCCAATAATTCTTTTCTGGTTTTTACTGAAACCGGAACTTTGCTTTCCATATCTTCTATTATAAAATTATTTGGCAAATTTGTAATGTTTATTTTTTTGAGCTCTTCTGTAATTACATCTTCTCTTATGCTTATTTTTTTGGACAATTCCTGCAGCCAGTGCGATTGCTCAATTTTGTTGGGTATTCTTTTAATTACGGGCAAAAGAATTTTTGATATCTCTCTCTTGCCATCAGCAGTGCCGCTGGAAAACCTGGAAAAAGTTGTTTCAAAATAAAATTCCAGTATTGATTTAACTGATTTCACCAATCCCTCCCAGTCTTGAGGATTTTGAGAAATAACATCTGCCGGATCTTTGCCTTCGGGCATGGTGATTACTTTAACGTTAAAGCCCTGAGCTTGAGCCAAATCTATGCCTCTTTTGGTAGCTGAATCTCCTCCCACGTCCATATCAAAAGCAGTATATAAATTATCGGAATATCTTTTAATAATCTGCAATTGGTAAGGAGTAAGAGCTGTGCCGGAAGTAGCAACTACGTTTTCTGAACCTGCCTGTGAAACTAAAATCAAATCCACGTAGCCTTCTACTAAAATACAGTAATTTTTCTTTCTAATTTCTACCTTGGCTTTATTCAAACCATAAAGAATTCTGCTTTTATCATAAAGCAAAGTGCTGGGAGAATTAACATACTTAGCCGGATCGTCAGACTTAAAAATTCTGCCGCCAAAGCCGACCACTTGAGAGTTTAAATCAAAAATCGGGAAAATAATTCTGCTCCGAAACCTATCGTAAAAAGAACCCTTCGACGAGCTCAGGGCAAGCCCTGCTTTCTCAATTTCTTCTTTCTTGTACCCTCTGGAACTCAGAAAATCAGACAAGCCCTGCCAAACATCAGGGGCATAGCCCACCCGCCATTTCTTAAGGCTTTCCTCCGTTATGCCCCTACCCAAAAGATACTGCTTGGCTTCTTTTCCCGTGGTTCCTTCTTCCAGTTGTTTTTCAAAAAAACGGCAAGCCAGCTCGCAAATTTCGTAAAGTCTTTCTCTATTGCTCTTCCACTGAACATATTCCGGAGATTGTTTTTTTAGTTCCACGCCGGCCTTTTGAGCCAAAAGACGCAGGGCATCGCCGAATTCCACGCCTTCAATTTGCATCACAAACTTAAAAATGTCTCCGCCGGAATTGCATCCAAAACAATGCCAGATTTGACGGACAGGAGAAACGAAAAAAGAAGGCTTTTTTTCTGAATGAAAAGGGCAGGGGGCGCGAAAATTGATTCCGGCCTTGCTTAATTTAATATAAGAACCTATGACTTCGACGATATCCAGCCGATTTTTTATTTCTTCAATGGAAGAGCCTAACATAATCTAACGACTATAATTTTTTGTATACCAAAAATTAATTATTTCTTTAATAAACCATGCGATAAATCCAGCTATTTTTATCTTACCAATTTTAGCTACAGCATAATATCCGCCAAGAGGAACAACTACGGCCCAAACTTTCGGCTTATAAGCTGCCAGCGCTTTTCCTTCAATGCTTCTTTTGATGTTTTCTGCCGCAATTTTTGCCTGATTAAGAGCCGGCCTGATAAGCCCCGGGCTAGTTGAAGCGCAATCGCCGATGGCAAAAACATTTTTTTCTTCTTTCACCCTTAAAAATTCATCAACTTTATGCCGCCCCAGCCTTACCCCGCCCGTCCAAACCAAATTATCAAACTTAAAAACTTTTCCGTTTTCAAAAAAAACTTGCTGATTTTCTACTTTCGTTAATTTATAGCCGCAGAAAATTTCAACTCCCCACTTTCTTAATCGTCTTTCGGCTTTTTTTCTTAATTCTTCGTCCAAATTAGGCAAAATGCAAGTACTGGCATCAACAATTTTTAATCGTTCACCCGTCAATTTTATAGCCAACTCCATAGCCAGCTCGCAGCCGGTAAATCCTCCACCGATAATTAAAATTTCACCAGCTGGAACTTTCTGTAATTTTTTAATATCTTCTAAATTTTTAAAGGTTATGGCGCTTTCTTTTAACCCGGGGATATTGTAATAGTTTACTTCGGCTCCAGTGGCTAAAACCAAATAATCATAATCCAATTCATGAAAATCACTGACTTCTTTCTGGATAAATTTAGCTGATGTTTTAATGGGCAATTTTACTTTCCCTTCGTCTAATTCGTAAAGAAGCGGCGTATAAAGGTGATAATCGTTTTTATCGATCAAGGTAATTTGCCCGGGAAAAAACCTATTTAAAAATTTAGCGCATTGAAATCCGGCAAATCCTGCGCCAAGGACTATAATTTTTTTGTCTTTATAATCCATATTATCCCGAAAGCCACTCTTTCCAGTTCTTGGGCCAGCCAATTATCAGCAATAAAGCCAAGGGAGCGCCCCAATTTGCCCAGCGCTCAACAAAGTCCCAGATCGGCTCGCCAACAATCGGACGCAACAGAGCTGTCCAGAATCCCCAAAAAGCCATCCAAAGGAGCGCTATACGAATAGGCTTAATCAAAACCAGCGCGGCAAGTGCTATATCAAGAATGCCGAGCAAGAATAACAGCTTTGTTGCCACACCTGGGTCTGAAATGCCAAAAATAGAAAACCACTCAACCCACGCTTTCTTGCCTTGGAGCGCGAAAACGCCATGCCCCAAAAATTCACCGGCAACCGCTATTCGTAAAACTAAACTGATTATTTTATTATTGTTCATACTAAAATAATATCAAATTTTACTGCGGTCCGCAATTCTCGGGAAAGACATTATAGGTGGTGTTGGCGTTATTACCACTGCCAAAAGTAATAGCTGATAAACTTGGACAATTGCCGGCTGACACGTAAACGCCAACCCCATTATTCTTGACTGATATATTTTGGCTTTGGCTAGCCAAATTACCGTTGATGAATTCAATGCCTGTGCGATTATTTTCAAAAGTGGAATCTTTTATGGAAAGGCTTAAGCCATCAATCTTCACTGCGCCGTACCTGGCTCCGCCCCACTCATCCCAATAGCCGCCGTAGCTGACTGTAACATTTTCTAAAGTAGAACTGGCGCTGGAAGCAGAAAATTTAATGTACTTCCATGAGCCGGCAATTTGGCTGGCGCCGGTAAAGACTATTTTGTCCTGAGCTGTGCCAATGGCTTCCAGTGTACCGTCAACGTCTACTCGGCCATTGTTTTTTAATCTGACTTCCACTCCCGGATTAACTATAAGCTTGTAACCGGAAGAAATGATTACGTGGCTGTCAATAAAATACGGCACATTGATTTTTTTCCAAGTTATTTCTTGGGGATTATCGCCTGAAAATCCAAAACTAGCCACCAAAACTCCGTCAATATTATTATTCTGAAAAGTGTTGCCGCTAATGTCGGTTAAAAGGCTGGTAATTTGAATTGGCGTGGTATTTTGAATAAATTGGTTGTCTCTTACGGCGGGGGAAGAATAATTCTCCGCCAAAATGCCGACTGTATTGCCTGAAAAGATCGAATCTTTAATGGTGGGATTGCTATTTTCAATCAGCACAGCTGCTGCCTTGCCGTTATAGTCGGCTCCTTGATTATCTTTAAATTCACTGCTGGCAATTTGCGTGGTAGTGGAATTTTTAAGCCACAAGCCGAAAGTACCGCTCTTTTCAATTAAAGAATTGATAATTTGGGCGTTGCCTCCGTCTATGTAAACGGCTCCGAAAGTGTAAGGAGTCCATTCATAACAACATGGCTGGTGCAGTTTGCCGCCGTAGTTGATAACCGCATTATTTATAGTCGAGTTGGAATTTTTAAGATAAAGCCCGTCCCAGTCGCCAGCAGCTGGTTGGGTGATGGAAGAAGTAAAAGTAATTTTTTGGCTGGCTGTTCCTACAGCTTCTAAGGTGCCATCTTCTACTTTCAGCAAAGCATTTTGATTATTAGAGCCAACGTGTTTGAATTTGACTGTTACGCCGGGCTCAATTGTCAGCTTAGCGCCCGAAACAAAAAAAGACCCTTCCACTAAATAAGGACTGCCCAAATAAGTCAGGGTTAAGTCTTCGGTAATGGTAAAATTAGAAGGGATCTGCGTGGAAGATTTAGAAACGCTGTTTTCTGCTCTTGGCGTGCCATTGATTTGATTGCCGTCAGCATCTAAGCCATTGCGGCTAATGCGATTATTGCCGGCCCAAGTTGAAGAATTCACTCTTTCCATGGAAATATAGTTGGGCGAAGCTTGGCCGGCAGCCCAGCCGGACGAATTATCAATAAAATCAATTAAATTTCCGCCAGCATCTCTTAATTCCAATTTCTCGCCATCATTGCCTAAAGCTCCAGTATAAATAAAATCGGCTGAAATATCGTTGACCGTTGTATCATCGGTTCTTTCCAAAAGAAAATATCCCTTGGCTGGAATACTTGATGTTGAAAAAGTGAGGGAAGGAGCATCATCTGCGGCTTTTAATGTCCAGCCGACTAAATCAATGGTTGAATTAGTGGTGTTGTAAAGCTCAAGCCATTCGTCAGCTGAATTGGCTTTAGTGCCCGACCAAGCAATTTCGTTAATTAATACTGTAAATGATGGCAAATTTGAAGGTGCAGAGGGCTGGGGTGCGGGAGTTGACGCGGGAGTTGCGCCGCTGCTGTAAATTGGCGAAAGAGGAGCAAGGTTTTCTGCTCCGGGAGTTGCTTCTTGGGTGTACCAATACAAACCATCATATCTTTGCATTGGTTTTTTCTCAACGTTGTTGCCAGCTGGCCAATCAAAATTTGCTAAAACTTCGTCTTCTAATTGACAGTTATTGTCAAAAAGATAAAGAGCTTCATCGGTGTTATTTAAAGCGCCCGAATAATCTTTAGTGCGTTGCAAAAGAATATAGCCATTAACTGGAATAATATCTTCTGCGCTAAAATTTTTTTTAATCTGCTGATCTTTATCCTGCATCTGCCATCCCTGAAGATTTAATGGCAAGCCAAAGATATTTTTCAACTCTATCCATTCGTTGCTGGTGGATTCTTTATCACCCATCCAAGCTACTTCGTTAATAAGCGCGCGATATTGCCTAGCCGCACCCGCTAGTCCCCTCTCGCATAACTGAAGTTCAGGCAAAGAAGGTTGAACCACAACGGAGGGAGGTTCAACCTCTACAATTAATGGATGAGTTAATGGATATCCGATATCCATTATTTTCTCCGCCTCTTCAGCTTGCGGAGCTTGCGGGAGTCCGTTATCCGCGATTTCAGTAGATTCAAGGATAAACTCTGGCACATTAATCTCTGGCGCTTCAATATCCGAGGTTTCTTCATCAACCTTGGAGGTTGCGTCAGTGTTAACAATATTCTTTTCGAGCTTGACTATGGGGCCGGCTGCAAAATACCAAATCCGAGAAGTTAGTTTGATCAAATTATTTTTTATTTTTTCCAGCTGGGCCAAAAGCTTATCCCAAGCCGACACCTCCTTGACATACACGGGTTGCACCCGTGTATTTTCTTCTATGGCGGTGGCTAAAGTTTGGCGCAAATCGCTTTTAACTTGCTCTTTGTACTTTTGGCTAAGGCCTTGGGATGTAACGTGGGGACCATATTTATACCAAAGAGCGGCAAATTGCTGCTCGAGTTGAGGATAATTATTTTTTGTTAATTTTTGAGGCATAAAAGGATTTGGCTTTGCCGCCCAGCCCATTTGCTCTTCCACTAATGCCCACGCTTCCTCGTGTGAATCGCCACCCCTCCTAAAATCAAAATAATACCACAAGCCGTCGTATCTTATTCCTGTTTGCAAATTATTAAAAGCTGTAAGTATTGAAATAACCTTATCGGTCATTTCAAAAGTATTTAAAGTTAGAGCTCCTATCGGACTATTAATAGTTCCCGCTACTACTCTCGGCATATCAAAACCAACTCCCTTCCAATAAGAACGTAAATTAGTTCTTTCATCTAAAACTTTTGTGAAATAATTTATTGCTATATCTTTATATTCCTGCGAAAGCACCAAATCCATAAATTCCATCTCATTAATCGCGCTCAAAACAAGCAGGCCGTAGGTAGCATCAGTAGCTGTTCGCCCGCCGCTGATAGCTGTATTTAAAATGGTTGTAAGATTTCCTCCATCAAGAATAATGCTTCCGATATTTGAAACAGTGCTAACAAAGCCTAGGGCTGTTTTGATTCTCTCAACTTCCTGCTCGCTGATTTTCATTTTTGCCGCAAAAACTGAATTGCCTGTAAACAAAACAGTGATTACAAATATTGTAATCACTGCTAAAAACGTTCCCAACTTTTTATTTAGAAATTCAGTTGAAAAATTACCATTTACCATTAATAATAATATATTTAATAAATTCTTCTGAACCGTTAGTTATGGAGTAAATTGACGAATCTTTTTTGAAAAAATATACATACATACCACCCAAATGTACGTTCTCTTGTATCTTTACTATATCAAGTTCTCCCACCTTATCTTCATTAAAATTTCCGACTAAACCGAAAGTTTTAAAGTTTTTCTCTACCCAAATCCTTAAAATTTCATCATTTCCTTCAAAACGATTCATAACTACGATTCTGCTACTTTCTTCTCTGCCTTCTAATTCAATACTAGACAATGTGTACCCTTCTTCTCCCCTCTCTGGAATATACGCAACTTCATTTATTCCCCTCCACTCCCGCGGCACCTTAAACTCGTAGCCGTCGATTTTGTTGATGACTTTATATTCGTTGCCATATAAACTTTTTACAACTCTCACGCCATCGGGCAAAGTCTTATTTAACCCCCTTACATCAGCTTGGTTATTCCACCAATAAAAAAAACCTCCGGCTGAAAGGCCCAAAACCACAACCGCCAAAACTATTTTTTTAATCATAATATTTTTATCTTAAAACGTTTCACTCTCTTGTCAAGGCGGAGGGGGCGAGATTTGAACTCGCGATACCTTGCGGTATATCCGCTCTCCAAGCGGACGCACTAGGCCACTATGCGACCCCTCCAATTACGTTTTGTTATATAAAGAATGATCCCCAATGGCGTAAAATTTTGCCACCCCCCTTTCCGCAAATGCAAAAATAATCCTATAACGCTGATCAACTGAAAATGCCCAAAAATCACTTAAGTTGCCGTGCAGTTTATGAGTGTTAAGCCGCGAGTCAAAAGGGTTATTGCGAAAAACAATCTCTTTGTCTTCGGTTTTTTTCTGAACTTCAATGGAAAGCTTTTTATACCTCCTCGCAAATTCTGGCGAATATAAAATCCGCATAAAAAATTAGCGCAAATCTTTCAGCGAATGAAGTATTTTGCCTTTGCCAGCGCGAAACTCTGCTTCGCTTTTTTTAATTTGCGCGGCGATATCCTCTTCTTCCAGCTTTTCTCGGACAAGCTCTCTTAAAAACTCGCTTTTAGTGGAATATCTCCCCCTTCGCATTGCTTTTTCAATTTCCCGATTAAGCATCTCGGGTAAAGAAATATTAATTATTGTACGCATATATTTGTAATAAATTGTATTACAATCATTCTAGTAAAATATAAGGTTAGCGTCAAGGCCTAGCGAGGTAATCCGGAAATTATCTTGGCAATTGCCGGATGCTGGACAGTAAATTTATAAGCGAAAAGCTTTAAAATTGCAAGGAAGTCGCCGATTTCTTCTTTCAAATCTTCAGGGCCGGAAAATACTTCCCATAATTCTTCTCGAAGATTTTTTAAATAATTATTTAAAACTTCCCCGTCGGCTTTCTCCTTTAAATACTGGATAATTTTCTTAAACTCTCCCCTATCCAGCCAAATGCCATGGTCAAGACCGCAAACATCAACCCTAATACCGGAATCGGCGTATTCTACCTCGTAAAGAGGCATTCTATCGGAAGGACATAGTTTTCGGCTTGGGGAAATTTTAAACTTTTTTTCGTCTTCCCATAAATCAATATCCAGCCAGCTTAAATTTTTATCTTTATAATCTTTGGCTAATCTTAATTCTTCTTCTTCAAACCAAAGCCCGAGGCACTTTGGGCAGTAATCCACCTCAATGCCAGATAATACTGCTTTATTTAATTTTATTTTATCAGTGGGACAAAGCATATATTATATTAAATTTTTAAATCTCTAAGCGCCTTTACTCTTTCTCCAATCGGCGGGTGGGTCATAAATAATTTATGCAACCACGAAATGCTTTCTTTACCGCGGAAGGGATTGGCAATATAAAGGTGGCTGGTGGCATCGGAAGCGGACTTAAGCTCACACGGATCTGCTGAAATCTTTTCAAGGGCCCTAGCTAATCCTTCGGGATACCTCGTCAAAAGAGCGCCGGAAGCATCGGCCAAAAATTCCCGTTTTCTGGAAATAGCAAATTTAATTAGCTGAGAAAATATTAGGGCCAAGACAGCCGCCGCAATAGACAGAGCCAACGTTAATATTTGCGCTTTCCCATCGTCTCGATCATCGCGGCGCCTAAACCCGCCGTGAAAACTTACCCTAAAAAAGAAATCAACCATAATTGTCGCTATCCCCACCAAAACAACTATCATTGCCTGCAAAAGCATGTCCCTATTTCCAATGTGGGAAAGCTCGTGAGCAATAACCCCCTCCAGCTCAACTTTTTCCAATTTCCCAAGCAGACCGCGGGTAACGGCCACAACCGCATGTTTAGGATCTCTTCCGGTGGCAAAAGCATTGGGCTGGTCTTCATTGATAATGTAAATTTTCGGCAAAGGAAGTCCGGCCGTAATGCAAAGATTTTCAACTGTCCTGTAAAGTTCGGGATTGTCTTTTTTCTCAACTGGCTTGGCATGGTTCAAAGCTAAAACGACTTTATCGGAAAACCAATAGCTCAAAAAACTAGTGAAAGAGCTGAAAATCACGGCAAACCAGAGAATAACCGGACTTTCTGCGTAATAGGAAACCAGCCAGCCGAGAGCAATTATCAAGACGAAAAAAAATGTCAGATAAAGCCAAGTCTTGCGGATATTCGAATCGGCTTGAGCGTAAATATTCATTTGGAAAATTAAAACTTAACGGCTACCGGCTCCCTGGCATCGCTATCTGCTCCAAAAAATTCCATCGGTTTAAAACCGAAGGATTTAGCGATGAAACTATCCGGAAAACTTTCTGTTTTAATATTCAAGTCCCGGACATTCATATTATAGAATCTTCTTGCTGCCTGAATTTTATCTTCGGTATCTCTCAGCTCACGCTGAAGTTCAAGAAAATTAACCGAAGCCTTTAAATCAGGATAATTTTCCGAAACAGCGAAAAGCGATTTTAAGGTCGCGGAAAGCATATTTTCAGCTTGAGCGTGCTCGGCTACGGTTTGCGCCCCCATCGCCGCGGTTCTTGCCCGAGTAACTTTCTCTAAAAGTTCTCTCTCGTGACTGGCATATCCCTTAACCGTTTCCACTAAATTAGGAATTAAATCATATCGCCTCTTTAACTGAACATCGATATCCGACCAGGCTTCTTTTGCCCTGTTGCGCAAGGCGACAAAACGATTAAAGGTTAAAATTAACCAAAGAACTGTTGCCACAAGAACTATTAAAACGATTGTAGTTATGCTCATATTTTAATTATAACAAAAAACTCCCTCCAAAACAAGGAGGGAGTTTTCAGTTTAGTACCCCATGTCCATTCCGCCCATGCCGCCGGGCATTCCCTTTCTCCCGCCAATTGGCGGATTTTCCTCGGGTTTTTCAGCGACTACCACCTCTGTCGTTAAAAACATGGAGGCAGCTGAAGATGCGTTTTCCAGAGCAGTTCTGACAACTTTAGTCGGGTCAATCACGCCAGCCTCAATCAAATCTTTATATTCCATTTTTTGCGCATCAAAACCGGAAGTTTCTCCCATTTCCAGGACTTTAGCTACTACCACTGCGCCATCTAATCCGGCGTTAACAGCAATCTGTCTGGCAGGCCCCTCAAGAGCTTTCTTTAAAATATTCAAACCTGTTTTCTCGTCTCCCGATAATTCTACTTTATCTAAAACTGCAATAGCTCTCAAAAGAGCGGTTCCGCCGC
Organism: Candidatus Nealsoniibacteriota bacterium; assembly: GCA_016188865.1. Classification (GTDB taxonomy): domain Bacteria; phylum Patescibacteriota; class Minisyncoccia; order Minisyncoccales; family MHMH01; genus JACPGX01. The sequence continues at coordinate 14,846 of JACPGX010000005.1, read as the reverse complement.
CTGGTAAAATACCTTCTTCAACCGCAGCCCGAGTAGCATTTAGAGCGTTTTCTGTTTTCTTTTGTTTGGCTTTTTGCTCAATTTCCGTAGCCGCTCCGACTTTAATCACAGCCACGCCACCGGATAATTTAGCCAGCCGCTCCTGTAGTTTTTCTTTATCAAAATCGGAAGTAACAGTTTTAATTTCATTTTTAATTTGCTTGATTCTGGCATCAATCACGTATTTTTCTCCCTTACCCTCAACAATGGTGGTGGTTTCTTTTTTAGCGACAACTCTCCTTGCTTGGCCAAGCATATCCAATTCAACCTTATCAAGCTTCAAGCCGACTTCTTCTGAAATAACCTTGGCTCCGGTAACTGCGGCAATATCTTCCAGCATCTCTTTTTTCCTATCGCCAAAACCGGGTGATTTTATAGCTAAAGCGTTAAATATGCCGCGAAGCTTGTTAACCACCAAGGTTGCCAATGCATCGCCTTCCACTTCATCGGCAATAATCACCAATTCTTTTTTGCCAGTTTGAGCCACTTTTTCAAGAGCTGGCAAAATATCTTGCAAAGAGGAAATCTTTTTGTCGGTAATTAAAATATAAGTGTCGTCTAAAGCTGCTTCCATTCTTTCTGCGTCGGTAATCATATAGGGAGAAACATATCCCCGGTCAAACTGAAGGCCCTTAACTATTTCTTTTTCCAAGCCGAATTTTTTTGATTCTTCAACGGTTATTACTCCGTCTTTACCAACTTCTGAAACAACTTCGCCAATCAGATTTCCCACTTCCGGGTCAAGACTGGCAATAGCCGCCACTTGGGCAATTTCCTCTTTTTGGGAAATCATTTTTGATTTATTCTTCAAATGGTCAATTACCGCCTTCACTCCTTTTTGTATTCCTCTTTTTATAGCTAAAGGGTCGGCTCCAGCCGCGACGTTTTTAATGCCTTCGGTAACAATGGCCTTAGTCAAAACCATGGAAGTGGTAGTTCCATCTCCAGCGGCATCACTGGTTTTCTCGGCTACCTCTTTTAACATTTCAACGCCAAGCTGCTCAACTTTATCTTCCAATTCAACTTCCTTGGCAATACTGACGCCGTCGTCGGAAATCTCGGGAGCGCCAAAACCTTTATCCAAAACGACCAATCTGGCTTTTGGCCCTAAAGTAACTTTTATTGCATCGTTTAATTTATCAACGCCAGCCAATAATTTTTTTCTGGCATTTTCGCTGAATAAAATTTGTTTTGCCATAATAGTGAGAGTTCTGGATTTTTCGAGGCGCGTAGGGCCCCGCGCGAGAATACCGTATTTTATTCGCGCTTTACCCTAAAGGGCTCCGACGCAGCTCATAAAATCTGGTATTCTCTCGCGTGGGGCAAAGCGCGAGAAAAAGACAGAACTAGAATGAATTATTTTTTATTCTAAAATTGCTAAGATATCTTCTTCCTTAGCGATTAAATATTCTTTATCATCGACTTTAATTTCGTTTGGCCCGTATTTGGTAAATAAAACCCTGTCTCCCGCTTTTACTTCCAGAGTAATGAATTTGCCGGTTTTATCTTTTTTCCCGGGGCCCACGGAAATAACTTTCCCCTGTTCCGGCTTTTCTTTTTCCGCGGTTTCTGGCAGCAAAATGCCGGATTTTGTTTTTTCCTCTTCCTTTATCGGTTCTATTAAAATATGATCTGATAGTGGTTTAATATGCATATTGATAAATTAATAATTATAATTAGCAATTGCGACCTCCGAGTGCTAATTGTTATATTACTCAACCCAAAAGCCCTGTCAAGGGCTTTTATTTTTATAAAGATCTGATAATTTTTCCAAACTTGAAAGAGATGTCTTGTAGCCAATAACGCCGCTGGTAATGGTTCCTTTTATTTCAACAGCTAATAAGGAATTTTTTGATATACCGGCCGACCGAAGAAGGTCGTTGCAGAAGGATTCTCTTGCTATTACATATTTCTTGGTTTGCAGAAAAAATATTCTCTCCATTTCTTGCGCGGAAAGAACTTCTTTCAATTTAGCCTTTAGATTATCCGGCCTAAAACTAAGATCGCAATCATAAAAAAGCAAACAAATTGCCGGCCTGTGCTCATTCAAGAGGCAGCCATGGCTGTCCAAAAAAAGACAGTGATTATTGATAAGCAGTTTATTGCGCTTTAGCTCCTCATCTAGAAATCGCCAGTCTGGCTGGGGAAATTCAAAATCTGGATTCTCGATACAAAAACAGAAAAGCTCAAACGGCCTTAAGCAAAAATTGCTGGTTACGCAACAATCTCCCCGGCAATTTTTACAGATTCCATTAAGCTCCGGCTTAGCAAAAAGACTAATTAAGTATTCTCTCGATTTTTTTATTTCCGGGGAGAGCGTAATTTCTTTTAATTTGTTTTGCTTGATGATGCTTTTTATGATGCGCAGGGATTTCTCGCAATCTTCATAATGCGCCTTGTAATCAGCAAAACTATACATACTTCCCCTCCTCTCTCGCTTTTAGATATTAAGGAACTTTTTTAGTTTAAAATGCCTTCCAAACATTGTCCATATTGACAAAAATTTAATTTCGATGTATAATTACAATATAAAAATAAAGGAGGAGTACGTTGAAAAATAATCTGGTAATTGTAGTAACGATGGTCTTGATTATTGCCTTGGCAGGTTTATCAATCCATACTAATCTGACCCTAAAATATCTGGGCAGGGAAAACTCCTTGTTGGAGAAAAAGCTTTTTGCGCTAGCGGAAGAAAAAACTGCGCTCACGCAGGATCTTTTGCTGGCTCAAAAAGACATCCTTGAAGAAACCAGATTAAGGCAAAAGGCTTATAACTCTTTGGCCGGCAATGTGACAGAACTTTCTGGCGCTCTGAGAGAACTCTCTAATAAAATCGGTATGCTCCAGGCCGACCAAGATGGTCTTGCCGGAAATATGACCAAACTGGGAAACAACCTCTTTAACCCTAGCGAAATCTACAATAAAACCAGCAAAGCTCTGGTCACCGTCTATGCTGATTTAACCGGAGCGGGTTTCGTCTTTGGAGGCGGCAATCTTGTTGTTACCGCATATCATATCGTGCACGGAGAACCTGGCGATATTGTCTGGGTCAAACCGCCTAATGTAGGCGGAGTATTCTGGCCAAGAAGCCTTCCTGGCAAGATCGTGAAAGTGAAGCCGGAGTGGGATTTAGCCCTAATCGAGCTAGAGGAACCGCTGGCTGAACCGTTGAAGCCGGCGAATGCCAGAAACCTTTCCGTCGGCGAACCCGTGATAATAGTAGGAACTCCCAACGGATTGGAAAGTTCGATCAGCGCCGGAATTATAAGCGGCTTCAACCGAAGCTTTGACGGTTTTTTCCCCTCGGTCAAGTTCACTCAATTTGACGCCTCGATTTACAGAGGAAACTCCGGCGGAGCTGTTTTAAACAGGGCAGGGGAAGTGATCGGCATGGTCAATGGATCGTTTGAAGGATCCGGTTTCGGTTTTGCAGTTCCCGTGAGATACATTACTGATTTTCTTAAAGAAAAATAACAGAACAGAATCAAACATAAATAGCCTTGCGGAAATCCGCAAGGCTATTTTCATGATGTGTGTGAACCTCCTGGAGGTTCACACTTTTATTCGAGGAAAAATTCGCGAATAAGATCCGACCTTTCATTCAAAAAATTTTTAACGAATTCTTGATATGTTTTTATGTCAGCTCCAATGGTGAGATATTTTTCTAAAATTTCCGCAGAGGCTAAAATTTTTGATTTTCGCTCCCCTATTTTGTCGGGAAAACTGGAAAATTGATAGCTTTTTAGAAATTCGAAAGCTTCTTTGGGATTTTTTAAACCTTGCTCCCGCCATTTGGGTTGAAAAACATCTAAAGTATTAATCACGCTGACATATCGACTTACGGTATCTGCCTGAAGTTGAGTTTTTGTTATTATGGCTCGATAGGGGCCATTAAATAAAACGCCCTTACGGTTATGTTTTTGATTAAAAAATTGAGCAAACCCATTATTGAAATTCCTTATGAATGCCGGAATGCTATTTTCAGAGTTTGGCGTTAAATAAAAATGGTAATGAGTCACAACTAAAGAAAAATCTAGAAAATTAACAAGTGGATCATGTTCTTTTAATATAAATCTGGAGGATATTCTTTCTCCTTCTAAAATAGCTTTGGCTAACTTTATCACATCTTGTCGCCAAAGAGTACGAGCCGGGCTGCCAATATTGGCAGCATAAGCTTGAAAAATAAATCTAAAGCAATCTTCTTCATCACTGAAAATTTTTCTTTCCTCTATGGATCGGGAAATTATATGAGCTGGTATGTCTTTTTCAAAAATATTTCTATACGGCATATTTCTAAGTGTGAACCTCCTGGAGGTTCACACACCCTTCAAATATTGTCCAGTGTAGGATTTTTTTACTTTGGCGATTTCTTTGGGGGTGCCTTCGGCGACGAGATAGCCGCCCTTCTCCCCGCCTTCTGGACCCAAATCAATTATCCAATCGGAATTTTTAACCAAATCTAAATTGTGCTCAATGACCAGCGCGGTATTTCCTTTATCAACCAAACCGCGCAAAACCTGCACAAGCCTTTTAATATCATCGAAATGAAGGCCGGTAGTGGGCTCATCTAATATGTATAAACTTTTACCGGTAGCTTTACGCGACAGCTCGGTAGCAAGCTTAACCCGCTGGGCTTCTCCGCCAGAAAGCGAAGGAGCTGACTGACCCAGCTGCATATAGCCTAAACCGACATCGTTTAAAGTTTTTAATTTTTCATAAAGTCCGGGAATGTGTTCAAAAAATTTAAGACTTTCTTCCAGGGTCATTCCTAAAACATCTGCGATATTCTTTCCCTTATACTCCACTGCCAAGGTTTCTTTATTAAATCTTTTGCCCTTGCACTCTTCGCATTCAACGTAAATATCCGGCAAAAAATACATTTCAATTTTTCTGACGCCTTGCCCCTCGCAAGTTTCGCATCTGCCGCCTTTAACGTTGAAAGAAAATCGGCCGGCTTGATAACCTTTCGCCCTGGCTTCCTTGGTTTTAGCAAAAAGATCTCTTATATATGTATAAGCGCTGGTGTAAGTGGCTGGATTGCTTCTGGGAGTCCTGCCAATGGGCGACTGATCAACCAGAACTACTTTGTTAATTTTTTCTGTACCCAAAATAGCTTGATGCTCTCCCGGCTCTTCCTTGGCTCTGTAAAATTTCTTCAAAAGCGCTTTAGCTAAAATATCGTTCATTAAAGAACTCTTGCCAGACCCCGAGACTCCGGTAATACAAACAAATTTCTGCAATGGAATTTTAACATTAATATTTTTAAGATTATGCTCTTTGGCGCCCTTGATCGTTAAGTAGTTTTTAGTTTTTAGTTTGTAGTTTGTAGTTTTGACTTCAACGGACTTCCGACCGGCCAAATAATCTCCGGTAAGAGTATGGCTTTTCATCAGCTGCGCCGGCGTTCCCTCAAAAGTAATGTTGCCTCCGTACTTCCCTGCGCCGGGACCTACATCAACAATCCAGTCGGCTGACTTAATCGTTTGAGGATCATGCTCAACGACCACAACGCTGTTCCCCAAATTTTTAAGTTCTTTTATTGTTTCAATCAATTTACCCTGATCGCGAGGATGAAGGCCAACCGACGGTTCGTCAAGAATATATAAAACCCCTGTTAATTTTGAACCAATTTGAGTAGCCAACCTTATTCTCTGTTCTTCTCCCCCAGACAGCGTCCCGGCCCTTCTGTCCAAAGTCAAATAATCAAGACCTACGTCAATTAAAAACTGCAAACGATTAAGAATTTCTTTAACTATAGGCTGGGCAATTTTATTCCATTCTTTTTTTGCAAAGAAATCTTTAACCTTGTCAATGCTAAAGGCTACAACTTTATCTATTGATGATCCCTCCACTGTCACTGCCAAAACTTCCGGTTTTAATCTTTTCCCCTGGCACACCTCACACTCTTTCTCAATCATATATCCTTCAATTTCCTGCCTTGTATAGTCAGAATCAGTTTCATGATAGCGCCTTTCCATATTGGGAATTACTCCCTCAAATCCACCGTCGCCATATAAAATTACATCAATAACTTTTTTGGGTAAATCTTTTACCGGGTCATCCAAAGAAAATTTATGCTTTTCCGCCAAATCTTGCAGCTGCATCCAAAAATATCCCTGTCTGCCTATTTTATGAGAAGCATGAGCCCAAGAAAAAATAGCGCCTTCTGAAATAGTTAAATTTTTGTTCGGAATAACTAAGTCCGGATCAACTTCCAATCTGGAACCCAAACCATGACAAGCCGGACAGGCTCCGTAGGGATTATTGAAAGAAAAAAGCCGCGGCTCGATTTCCGGCAAAGAAATACCGCATTCCTCGCAGGCAAAATGCTCGGAAAAAATCACGTCATTTTTGCTTTGAGCGATTATGGCTATTCCCTTTCCCAGTTTTAGAGCGGTCTCAATGGAATCAACCAATCTGGGTTTATCAAGATTGTTGTCTATAACCAGCCGATCTACCACCACTTCGATATTGTGTTTTTTCTTTCTGTCCAAAGCAAAACCAACCACTTCTTCAACCCGGTGGAGAACGCCGTCGATTCTGACCCTGACAAAGCCGGCTCGCTGAACTTCTTCCAAAATGCCTTGGTGTTCGCCTTTTTTGCCGTGCACTACCGGCCCCAGAATGATAATCTCGCTGGTTTTCGGCAGCTTGAGAATTTGTTCTACGATTTGGTCCGGGCTCTGCCGGGAAATTACCTTACTGCATTTGGGACAATGCGGAATGCCGACTCTGCCGAACAAAAGCCGGAGATAATCGTAAATCTCGGTAATTGTGCCGACAGTAGAACGAGGATTGTGGCTGCCTTTTCTTTGGTCAATGGAAATAGCCGGCGATATCCCCTCTATTTTATCAACATCTGGCTTATCCATCACTCCCAAAAATTGGCGGGCATAAGCAGATAATGACTCAACGTATCTTCTTTGACCTTCAGCATATAAAGTATCAAAAGCCAAAGATGATTTTCCCGAACCAGAAAGCCCGGTGATGACCACCAGTTTGTTCTTTGGGATATCCAAGCTGACATTCTTTAAATTATGCACTCTAGCCCCGCGAATTTTAATAACGTCGCCTTGCATAAGAATTTGGTCTATTATATAGTAAATCGTTATGAAATTCAAGTATTTACCCAAAGATAGGATGTCTAAGCTTCCGAAAAGTCCCGGTGTTTATGCTTTCAAATCGAAAAAGCAATTTTTGTACATCGGCAAAGCCGTTAACTTGCTTAATCGAGTCAATTCCCACAATGAAGACTTTGCGCGGGGTCGGGATAAACACATTGCCTACATCGAAACGAAGTCGGAAGATGAGGCCTTGCTTTTGGAGGCTAAGCTGATTAAAAAATATCAGCCCAAGTATAATGTTGACTGGAAAGACGATAAAAATTATTTCTATGTAGGCATCACCAGAGAAACATTTCCGAGAATTTTTGTAACTCATCAGTTCGAGAACCGTTCTCGAACTGATTATATTGGGCCGTTTACGAACGGCAAGGCCTTAAAGCAATCTTTGAGAGCATTGAGGAAAATTCACCCCTACCGCACTTGCAAAACCCTGCCCAAGAAGCCCTGCCTTTGGTTTCATTTAAATCAATGCCCCGCTCCCTGCATATTTTCCGGACAGCATCTTGAGGCCTATGACATTTCCAATATCCAAGGAAAAGAAGCCACGGGTGCCATGGTGACTTTCATAAATGGCAAACATGATAAAAATTTTTATCGGAGATTTAAAATCAAAACCGTTAATAAAGCGAACGATGTGGCCATGCTCAAGGAGGTTTTGTCGCGCAGATTAAAACACAAAGAATGGCCGTATCCCGATTTAATGCTCATTGACGGCGGGAAAGCGCAGCTTAACGCCGCAATTCTAGAAACTAAAAAATATAAAACCCTGCCTGCCGGCAGGCAGGTAAAAACTAAATTGATGGCTTTGGCGAAAAAAAACAACGAATTATATATCGAGTGGCAAAAAAAACCCATCTTGCTGAAAAATTTGCCGCAAGAATTTTATAATTTAATTTTAAGAGCGCGCGACGAGGCCCACCGATTCGCGCGGGCCTATCATCATATCTTGAGAGACAAAAACTTGCTGACTTGACAAACATACACTATATATGGTATAATTTACACAGAAAGAAAAAAACGGAGGATGTTACGATGTACTTTGGGGGCAAGAAACTGGAGGGGCTAAGATCCCGGAGACTCCTCGAAGTTACGGAGATCTTCAGCGGCGTCATCGATGGATGGGCGACTGCTGGCGAGAGGTTGGCTAACTCCGAAAAGTTCATAGAACTTTTTGAGAGAGAGCAGATTCCTCTTAACGATGGGGTCAGCTCGCTGGACTTCGTTCGCGAGTGCGTCAGACGGAGTTTCAGCGTAAGCCAAGTGCTTACTTTCGGAAACCCGAAGATGAGCTGGGTCACCGGTGAGCAGATCGAAACGATCTCGCGAGCCTTGGTGAAACTTGGCTTTACGCTATCCCCAAGACCAGCCTAAGTCTCAAAACCGGGCACATAAACCAAAGGAGCACGATCGTGCTCCTTTACCATTAAAATTTATTAAGTTCTTGATGGATTGATCTCTTTGTGCTACAATAAAATTGTGCTAAAACTTCTCTTGACTATTGCCTCTGTAATTTTAGGTATTTTTTTAGCTGATAAGTTTGTTCCGGGAGTAGAATTTATCGGTCCATGGAAAACGCTGCTGGCGGCCGGACTGATTTTGGGCCTGATTAATTTTTTCATTAAACCAATTATAAAATTAATTACTCTGCCCATCAGATTTTTGACTTTAGGGTTGTTTGGACTGATAATTAATATAGCGGCTGTTTGGGCAATTGACATTTATTTTACCGAACTTATCATAAAAGGCATTATTCCCCTGCTCTGGGCCACTCTAATTATCTGGGGATTGGGGGTTATATTGCCTTTATTTTTCTCGAAGAAAAAAAATGTCTGATTTCTTACCTATAATTCAAATATTTGTTTCTATTATTCTTATTGTTTTAATCCTTTTGCAGCAAAGAGGCCAAGCTTTGGGTTCTGCTTTTGGCCAGGAAAGCGGATTTTATTCTACACGCCGGGGCATCCAGCAAAAAATCTTTTGGGGCGCAATCGTTTCGGGAGCTTTCTTTATCATCCTCTCCTTATTAAATTTCATTTTCTAGTTTAGATGCAATTGCCGTCTAAAAAACAGTGGGCTCAAGTATTTAAAACTCTAAACAAAAAAGAGAAAATATCTTTGTTTGTCTTTCTGGGATTGTTTTTCTTCTCTCTGTTTTCCTTGTCAATTATTCTTTATGCGCAAAATACTGAAATTCAACCCGGCATCGGCGGCGCATACGCGGAGGGAATGGTTGGAAGGCCGAGGTTTATAAACCCTCTTTACAGCCAAAGTTCTGATGTTGATAGAAGTTTGGCGGAAATTATATTTTCGGGCTTAATGCAATACGATGAACAGGGAAAAATAGTGACGGATTTAGCTGATAATATAGAAATCAAAAACGACGGCAGAATTTATGAGGTATATTTAAAAAATAATTTATCTTGGCATGATGGAGAACGGCTTACTGTCGACGATGTTATTTTTACCGTAAAAACCATCCAAAACTCCGACTATAAAAGTCCGCTAAGGGGAAATTATCTTGGAGTGGAAGTTGAAAAAATTGATGAAAATGGCGTTCGTTTTAAATTAAAAGAAGGGTATTCCGGCTTTTTGGAAAGACTGACATTCAAAATACTGCCTAAACATATTTGGGAAAATATTTCTCCGCAAAATTTTCTTTTGACCAATTATAATCTCAAACCTGTCGGATCGGGACCATACCGATTTAAAAATCTTGAGCAAGATGCTTCTGGTAAAATAACCTCCATTAATCTGGTAAGATTCGGTAAAACCAATATTGCCGAAGTCGCTTTTAAATTTTTTGATACCGAAGAAGACCTGATTGAAGCGGCGAAAGCCAAAAAAATAAACGGGTTTTCCATCAGCAACCCTGAGCGCTATGGTTTGTTTTCCAATAAAAAAATGCGCGAGTATTCTTTATCGCTGCCCAGATATTTTACTGTATTTTTAAATCCGGATAAATCGAGATTTTTAAGCGACGTTAAAATAAGAAAAGCTCTCAATCTGGGAGTCAATAAAAAAAATATCGTAGAAAATATTTTAATGAACAGGGCCGAAATTGTTGATTCGCCTATACTTCCCGAAATATTCGGATTTAGTCTGCCATCTAAAATTTATGAGTTTAATTTGGAAGATGCTGAAAAACTTTTGGGAGAATCTGGTTTTATTAAAAAAGATACGGGCCAATGGATTAAAACCGAAAAAGGTGAGACCGTAGAATTCAAAACCGATCTGCGGGAAGGCAGCCAGGGCAGCGAGGTAACCAAACTTCAAACTTGCCTGGCCAGAGATAAAGAGGTTTACTCTTCCGGAAAAATCAGCGGTTACTTTGGGGCAGAAACAAAAACTGCTGTCATCAAATTTCAGGAAAAATATGCTAAAGATATTCTTGAGCCCCAAGGATTTAAAGAGGGTACAGGGCTTGTTAGCAAAAGCACCAGAACCAAATTAAATGAAATTTGCTCCATAGCTCCCAAGGAAACTGCCCTCAAATTTATTTTAACAACAGTTGAAGACCCGACTCTAAAAAAAGTAGCCGAAAATTTAAAAGAACAATGGGGCAAATTAGGAATAGAAATAGTCATTCAATCTTACTCCATATCGCAAATTGAACAAGAAATTATAAAACCGAGAAATTACGAAATGCTTCTTTTCGGAGAAGTTTTGGAAATAATCCCCGACCCCTACCCTTTCTGGCATTCATCGCAAATTAAGGATCCCGGATTAAATTTAGCTAGGTATGAAAACAAATCAGCAGATAAACTGTTGGAATCTGCCAGAACCAGCCAAAATTTTGAAGATCGCGCCAAAAAATATCAGCAATTCCAAGAAATACTAATTAAAGATGCCCCGGCCGTATTTCTATATAGTCCTGACTATATTTATTATATCGCTGAAAAAATAAAAGGCGTTGGTGTGCAAATAATCGCTGACCCATCAAAAAGATTATCGAATATAGAAAACTGGCACATAAAAACCAAAAGAGTATGGAAGTAATCGACAAATCAAATATGCGACAGGTAATCCTTGACTTCCCCAAGCAGTTCAGAGTCGGCTTGAGGGCAGCGGAAGACTGCAAGATTTTGAATTTCGAATTTCGTGCTTCGAATTTAATCATTTGCGGCATGGGCGGATCGGCGTTACCGGCTGATATTTTAAAAATATTGCTGGCCAACCGTCAAATCAGCATTCACCGCGACTATGGCCTGCCAAGTCAAGTTGAAAAAAATACATTAATAATTTGCATTTCTTACTCCGGCAACACTGAAGAAACTTTATCGGCATTTGAGGAAGCGAGGAAAAAAAGATTAAAAATCGCTGCGATCGCTTCCGGAGGCAAACTGGCAGAACTTTGCGAAAAATATAACATCCCTGTTGCCATAATACCAAAAGGATATCAGCCAAGAATGGCTTTAGGTTTCCAATTTGCAGCCTTATGCGGATTGCTGGGGGTTAGTTTAAAAGATATTTCTGCCTTGGAAAATTTGCTCAAACCACATTCATTGGAAATGCAAGGAAAAAAAATAGCCGAGAAATTAAGCAATAAAATTCCTTTAATTTACGCCTCAAGAAAATTTAAAAATCTGGCCCGCATTTGGAAAATAAAATTTAACGAAAATTCCAAAATCCCGGCTTTTCATAATTATTTCCCTGAAATGAACCATAACGAATTAGTGGGTTTCACTTCTCTCGGAGAACGGTTCTCCGCGATAATTCTAAAAGATCGGACTGATAACCCAAGGATTTTAAAAAGAATGAAAATATTTTATGAAATTTTAAAACTCAAAAAAATCCAAACGCAATTTATTGACATTAGCGGCAAAAATATATTATATAAGATATTCAACAATATTCTCCTATCGGACTGGGTTTCTTATTATTTAGCTTTGCAATATAAAATTGACCCGACACCGGTGGGGTTGAATGATGAATTTAAAAAAAGATTGATAGAATAATAGCTGGGCGGACTTGTCCGCCGAAGCTTTAGCGAAGGCGGACGTGGTGGAATTGGCATACACCTTGGTCTCAGAAGCCAAGGGGCGTTAAGCCCGTGAGAGTTCAAGTCTCTCCGTCCGCACTATGATAAAACAAAATAATCTTAGAATTATCCCACTTAGCGGCTTGGGAGAAGTTGGCCGCAATATGATGTGCCTTGAAGTGCAAGGCAAGATTTTAATTATCGATATGGGGTTTCGCATGCCTGAAGAAGATATGCCCGGAGTCGACTTTATTATCCCCAATATTGCCTATCTCAAAGGCAAAGAAAAAAATATCGTAGGAGCAGTTTTTACTCACGGCCACTATGACCATATCGGAGCTATCCCCTACCTGATAGACAAGTTGGGCGCAAGGATTCCTTTTTTTGCCGGAGGACTGACTAAAGCAATTATTCTTAAAAGACAGGAGGATTTTCCTCATTTGCCAAAACTTAATATTACCGCTATTCAAAGCGGCGACAGAGTTAAACTTGAGCCTTTTATGATAGAATTTTTCAGGCAAAATCATAATATTTCCGACAGCATGGGCCTGTTTATCCAAACTCCCGTGGGAAACATTATTCATACTTCTGATTTCAAATTTGATTCTACGCCTGTTTACGATAAGCCAACCGATTTTAAAAAATTAGAGGAAATAGGCAAAAGGGATATTTTGCTTTTAATGTCGGACTCTACCGGAGCTGAAGAACAAAGCCACTCGCTTTCGGAAAAAACGATTATGGAAAATCTGGAAATAATATTTAAATCAGCGAAAGGCAGAGTTATTGCTGCTACTTTCGGCTCTTTAATTAATAGAATCCAACAATTAATCGCCTTATCTGAAAAATACGGCAGGAGAGTAGCTGTTGACGGTTATTCAATGAAAACAAATGTAGAAATTTGTAAAAAATTAGGCTATATCAAATCGCAAAAAAATACTTTAATAGGTGTAAATCAAATTGGAAATTATCCTGATTCAAAAATAACTTTAGTTGGTACAGGCGCCCAGGGAGAGGGGCAGGCTGTTTTAATGAGAATTGCCAATGGGGAGCACAGATTTGTCAGATTAAAAAAAGAAGATACTGTCATCTTCTCTTCCTCGGTGGTTCCCGGCAATGAAAGAACAGTCCAATTTTTAAAAGACCAGCTATATCGCAACGGAGTAAAGGTTTTTCATTACAAAATGATGGATATTCACGCCGGAGGCCACGCTCAAAGAGAAGAGCTTGGGGAATTAATGAAGATTATTAATCCTAAATTTTTTATGCCAATCCATGGCCAGTATTCTATGCTGGTAAATCATGCGGAATTAGCTGAGTCGCAGGGAATTCCAACAAAAAATATTGTAGTTGCCGAAAGCGGCCAGGTCGTAAATGTAAGCCGGGAAAAAATTTACTTAGAGAAAAAAGAGGTCGAATCAAATTATGTTATGGTTGATGGCCTGGGCGTGGGAGATGTCGGAGAGGTGGTCTTAAGAGACCGTCAAACCCTCTCCAAAGACGGCATGTTTGTGGTTGTGGTCGTGATTGACAGGCGAACTGGAAAGGTTGGGGGTTCTCCTGATATAATATCTAGAGGGTTCGTTTATTTGAGAGAATCTAAGGAATTATTAAGAGATACTAGGCGCAAAGTAATTGAAATCGTGGAAAGAAGTACAGGATCTGGCGGAGCCGTTAACTGGGTTTACGTTAAAGATGAAATCAGAAATAAAATCGGCGACTTCCTGTATTTTAGAACACAACGAAGACCAATGATTCTGCCTGTGGTAATAGAAGTCTAATAATATGAGAATATTAAGCGGTATACAACCAACAGGATCCATACACATAGGGGCTTATCTGGGAGCGATTCAGCAATGGACGGAACTCCAAAGAATGGGAGAGTGTATTTTCTTTATAGCCGATTTGCACGCTCTGACTGTACCTCAGGACCCAAAAATTTTTTCTAAAAAAGTGCTGGAAACTGCTGTAGAATTATTAGCTTCTGGCCTTGACCCTGAAAAATGCCTTATTTTTATGCAATCACAGGTAAAAGAACATACCGAATTAGCTTGGATTTTAAGCACCCTGACTCCGGTTGGCGAATTGGAACGAATGACCCAATATAAAGAAAAATCAAAACAATTTAAGGCGAATCTCAATGCCGGTCTTTTAAATTATCCAATTTTGCAGGCAGCGGATATCTTGCTTTATCAGGCAGATTCAATTCCTGTGGGCAAAGATCAAGTCCAGCATTTAGAACTGACTAAAACTATTGCCAGAAAATTCAATCAAAAATACGGGGAAACACTCAAAGTGCCGGAGGCCCTTACCTTACCCATCGGAGCAAAAATTATGGCCCTGACAGATCCAAAGAAAAAAATGTCGAAATCGCAACCTGAAACTTGTCTTTATATTTTTGACGAACCTGAAGTAATTAAGAAAAAAATAATGTCGGCCGTTACCGACCTTGGAAAAACTATAAAATACGATCCTGAAAAAAAACCAGGCATATCAAATCTTCTGACTATTTTTTCTCTATTTTCCGGCGAATCAATAAAAGAAATCGAAAAAAGATTCAAGGAAAAAGGCTATGCCGACTTCAAAAAACATCTGGCAGATCTCTTAATTTTAAAAATGGAGCCATTCCGCCGGAAAAAAAATGAATATCTCACAAGAGAAGTTTACGTTAAAGAAATTTTAGAGCAAGGACGCAAAAAAGCCGAAGT
>JACPGX010000006.1 GCA_016188865.1 Candidatus Nealsoniibacteriota bacterium | reverse complement strand
CGGCAATAAAGGCGTGATTTCCAGAGTTTTGCCTGCCGAGGAAATGCCATTTATGGCCGACGGCACGCCAGTTGATATTATTTTGAATCCCTTGGGAGTTGCTTCGAGAATGAATATAGGGCAGATTTTAGAAACTCACTTAGGCTGGGCAGCTAAAAAATTAGGGTATATTGCCGTTTCTCCGGCATTATCCGGAGCCGGGGAAGAGGATATTAAAAATGAGTTAAAAGCAGCTGGCCTTCCCGAAGATGGCAAAATAATTTTGTTTGACGGCAGAACCGGCTTGCCTTTGCCGCAAAAAATTACAGTAGGTTATACTTATATGATGAAATTAGTCCATATGGTTGAAGATAAAATTCACATGAGATCCATAGGCCCCTATTCTTTAATCACTCAGCAGCCACTCGGTGGAAAAGCGCAATTTGGCGGCCAGAGATTTGGAGAAATGGAAGTTTGGGCCTTGGAAGGGTACGGCGCAGCTTATACTTTGCAGGAAATGCTGACTATTAAATCAGACGATGTGCAGGGGAGAGCTTCTACCTATGAATCAATTTTAAAAGGAGAACCGATTAGAAATCCGGGGGTGCCGGCTTCCTTTAATTTACTAGTGGCAGAATTAAAATCCATGGGATTAGCCGTGGAAGTGAAAGAGAAAAAACAAACCAACGAATAATAAACATTATGCGAGTAATAGACTTAGAATCAATAAGAATAAAACTTACCTCTCCGGAGGAGATTTTGGTTTGGTCGCATGGCGAGGTGACAAAACCAGAAACCATTAATTATCGTACTCAAAAGCCGGAAAAAGACGGCCTATTTTGCGAGAAAATTTTCGGTCCAGAGAAGGATTATGAGTGCTACTGCGGCAAATACAGAAAAATCAGATATAAAGGCATTGTTTGCGATAAATGCGGAGTTGAAGTGACTAAAGCTTCGGTAAGAAGAGAAAGAATGGGACACATCAAGTTAGCCGTGCCCTGTTCTCATATTTGGTTTTTAAGGGGCGTTCCTTCGCGCATTGGTTTGGTTTTAGATATTCCCATGCAGCAATTGGAGAGGATAATTTATTTTGCCAGCTATATTATTACTAAGGTCAATGAGGATGCCAAGAGCAAAATCTTGGGAGAAATAGAAAGCGAATACAAATCAAAAGCCAAAAGTCCCGCCTTCGCTAAGGTTTCCGTTTCCGCCAAGGCTCCTGCGGACAAGTCGGCGGGCAGGCAAAATTCAAAAACTGGCGCTAAGGAGTTGAAAGATGCGAGGGATAGGGCCAGAGAAGAGGTCATTTCAATAAAGCCATTAAAGGTGCTTTCTGAAATAGAATATAATAATTTTTCTCTGAAATACGGAGAGATTTTTGAGGCAGGAACTGGGGCAGAAACCTTAAGGAAAATCTTCCAAGGGCTTGATTTGAAAAAGATTTTAAAAGAATTAGGGGAAGAGCAAGAAAAGACTTCGCCTATTAATCGCAGAAAAATTTTAAGGAGAACAAGGATAATCAGAAATATGTTGAGAGCGGGTGTAAGGCCGGAATGGATGTTTTTGACTATTTTGCCCATATTGCCTCCTGATTTGCGGCCAATGGTTCAATTGGACGGAGGGAGGTACGCTTCTTCCGATCTTAACGATCTTTATCGAAGGGTTATTAACAGGAATAACAGGCTTAAATACCTCTTGGAAATAAATGCTCCCGAAGTCATTGTCAGAAATGAGAAAAGAATGCTGCAGGAAGCAGTTGACGCTTTAATTGATAACAGCATGAGAAAGGGCCAGACCACCACTGCCACTACCGGGGGAAAGCGCCTTTTAAAATCTTTAGCTGATATACTTAAAGGCAAGCAGGGGAGGTTTAGGCAGAATCTTTTGGGCAAAAGAGTTGATTATTCGGGAAGGTCGGTTATCGTTGTCGGCCCTGAACTGCGGCTGCATCAGTGCGGCATTCCCAAGAAAATGGCTTTGGAGCTTTTCAAGCCGTTTGTCATTAAGAAAATTTTGGATAAAGAATTAGCTTACAATGTCAGGGGAGCTTCGAGGCTGATTGATGAAACCGTCCCTGAAGTTTGGGCTATTTTGGAAGAAATAGTTAAAGATAAATTAGTTTTATTGAATAGGGCTCCCACACTTCATAGATTGGGCATTCAAGCTTTTCAGCCTGTTTTGATGGAAGGCAACGCCATTAGGATACATCCTTTAGTTTGCAAAGCTTTTAACGCTGATTTTGACGGCGACCAAATGGCGGTTCACGTTCCTTTATCTGAAGAAGCCCAGAGAGAGGCGAGAGAAATAATGCTTTCTACTCTTAATTTGCTAAAGCCGGCTACCGGTTCTCCTGTGATAGCCCCGGTCAGGGATATTGTTTTGGGAGCTTACTGGATGACCAAAATAGTTCCAGGACTGAAAGGCGAAGGTAAGATTTTTGGTTCCAAAAATGAAGCCATTCTGGCCTTAGATACCGGCATAATTGATATAAGGGCAAAAATCAAAGTGAGAATTAATAATCAATTATTTGAAACTTCCGTGGGAAGAGTTCTTTTCAACAATACTTTGCCCAGAGATTTTGCATTTCAGAATGAAGATATGAATTCCAAAAAAATGGAAAAACTGACAGCTAAATTAATTGAGAATTACGACAGAGAAATAGTTGAGTCGGCTTTAGATAAAATGAAGAATTTGGGTTTTGAATATTCGACAATTGCCGGCATTACTTGGGGCATGGACGATTTGACGGTTCCTCCGGGAAAAGAGAAATTAATGCAGGAAGCGCAAAAACAGATTGAAATACTGGAAGAGCATTATAAAAAGGGATTGCTTTCCAAAGAAGAGAAAACTGCCCAAGCAATCGCTGTTTGGCAGAAAACTAAGGTAGAAATTGAGAAAATGGTCACTCAAACTTTGCCTCAATTGGGCTCAGTTATGGCTATTATTGATTCAGGGGCAAGAGGCACTTGGTCGCAAGTAGTCCAGATGACAGGCATGAAGGGTTTGGTGACCAACCCTGCTGGCGCAATTTTGGAATTGCCTGTAAAATCTTCATTTAAAGAAGGGTTTGATGTTTTGGAATATTTTATTTCCACCCACGGCGCAAGGAAAGGCACGGCCGACACTGCTTTGCGTACTTCAGCTGCAGGTTATTTAACCCGTAGACTGGTTGACGTTGCCCATGAAATGATAGTCTCCCAGGAAGATTGCAAGGATCAAACAGGGGTTTCGATCCTTAAGGATGACGCCGACGCTATTGGTCAGAATCTAATTTTTAAAATTATAGGAAGAGTTATTTTAGAAGATATCAAAGGCATCTGCAAGGTCGGAGAAATTATTGATGGGCAGATAGCCAATAAAATTATCGATTCGGGCATTAAGCAATTGAGGGTGCGTTCTCCATTAAGCTGTAAAACGGTAAGGGGCCTTTGCCAGAAATGCTATGGCTGGGATTTGGGCAGCTCTAAATTAGTTAAACTTGGCGAAGCGGTTGGCATTGTAGCAGCTCAAGCTATTGGAGAGCCCGGCACTCAATTGACCATGAGAACATTTCATACAGGAGGAGTGGCTGAAGGAGGCGATATTACTCAAGGCTTGCCCAGAGTAGAAGAAATTTTTGAATCCAGGATTCCCGTAGGCAAGGCGGTTATTTCTCAAGTGGACGGCAAAGTGATGGAGATAACTCCGGAGAGAATAATCAGAATAAAATCCGAAATTCAAAGCATTCAATCAGAAACAAATAAGAAAAATTCTAAATCTAAAAAAGAAAAAACCGACATCGTGGAATATCAAATTCCGCCCAAGAAGGCGATCTGGATAGAAGTTGGCCAGGGAGTGAAAAGAGGGCAGCAGCTTTGCGAGGGCCACTTGGATTTAAAAGAATTATTTAAAACCCTGAATAAAGAAGAAGTCCAAAGATACATCACTAAGGAAATTCAAAAAATTTATGTTTCCCAGGGGGCAGTTATTCACGATAAGCATGTAGAAGTGATTGCCAAACAAATGTTTTCTCGCGTCAGAGTAAAAGATGCCGGAGACAGTTATTTTAGCATAGGTCAAGTAATGGAAAGAGCCAAAGTGATCGAAGAAAACACCAGATTAAAAAAAGAGAAAAAGGCATTAGCCGTAGTCCAGCCTGTTTTATTGGGCATTTCCAAAGTTGCTTTGACTACCGACAGCTTTTTGTCGGCAGCTTCCTTCCAAGAAACATCAAGAGTTTTGATCAGGGCAGCCATTGAGGCGCAAGAAGATAAATTGCAGGGCTTGAAAGAAAACGTGATTATCGGAAAACTCATACCAGCCGGCACCGGCTTTCATAAAAAAGAGTAGCTGTTTCAGCCGCTGCCTCCGCCCGGAGGCAGTTTTGTTTTGGTTTATTTTATGGTAAAATGAAACAATGGTTAAAAGGAAAAAGAAAGAAAAAATAAAAGAAATCAGAAGGAGAGAAAAAAAACCCTCCAAATTCGTTTTACCTGAAGAAACCAAGCGTTTAATGTGGGGAATAACATTGCTGCTGGGAGCAATTATCGTTGCTTTGTCTTTTTTCGGATTGGCTGGAGGCGGAGGAAGAATTTTTATGAAAGCGGCAAGCGGTTCACTGGGCAAAGCGGTTTTCGCCTTGCCTTTATTGCTGCTGCTTGGGGGGATTGCTTTTTTCAGCCTGAAACACAAAAATAAATGGCCGATAGTTTTGGCAATTCTGCTGGCAATTTTAGGCATCAGCGGTATTTTTGGAACATTTGGCCAAGAAAAAGTCGCAGCTGCTCAAATTAGGCAAGGGGGCTGGGCAGGTTATTTGATTGCCTGGCCATTTTTGAGGGTTTTTGGCAAACTAGTAGCTCAGATTATTTTTGTGGCCCTGACAGTAACCGGCGCAGTAATTTTTTGGCAGTTCTTATACAAGTCAGAACCGAAAGACGGCTCGTTTGCTTCCGCCCCCTCTAAAGATATTGCAGGCAGGCAGGGCAAGCCTTCAGTTATTAAAAAAATTTTTGGGCCCAAATTTAAAGTAAGGCCGATAGAATCTTTTTCGCAAACAGCTACGGCTCCAGCCATTCAGCCATTAATTGTCCCTTCCGGCATTGATTTAAAAACGAAACCGCTTGAATCGCGAGTTTTGAAAGATTATAATCTTCCCACAGCGGATTTATTAGAATCAGATAAGGGAGTGCCGGCTGCCGGAGACATCAGAATTAATTCAGCCATCATTAAAAGAACGCTCCAAAATTTTGATATTCCCGTAGAAATGTCGGAAGTAAATATAGGGCCCACTGTCACTCAGTACACTTTAAAGCCGGCTGAGGGAGTAAAGCTGTCTAAAATTACTACACTTTCTCCGGATTTGTCTTTAGCTTTGGCGGCGCACCCCATCAGAATTGAAGCT
Organism: Candidatus Nealsoniibacteriota bacterium; assembly: GCA_016188865.1. GTDB lineage: Bacteria > Patescibacteriota > Minisyncoccia > Minisyncoccales > MHMH01 > JACPGX01. The sequence goes on along the minus strand of JACPGX010000006.1, from coordinate 5,670 downwards.
CCTATTCCCGGAAGGCCCTTGGTAGGAGTTGAAATACCGAATAGAACAAGGACAGTGGTTCGTTTAAGAAACTTAATAGAGCATGTCAGTTTTCAAAATGCTGTTTCCAGCCTCACTCTTTCTTTGGGCAGAGACGTTGCGGCTAATCCAGTTTTCGCTGATTTGGGCCGTATGCCTCATCTTTTAGTGGCCGGCTCCACCGGCACAGGCAAAACAATCTGCCTAAACAGCATTATTTTGAGTCTGCTTTATCAGAACTCTCCTGAAACTCTGCGTTTAATTTTGATTGATCCTAAAAGAGTGGAATTCCATCTTTATAACGATTTGCCCCACCTTTTAACTCCGGTAATTCAGGACGCCCAGAAATCTGTTAGCGTTTTAAAATGGCTGGTTTCGGAAATGGAAAGGCGTTTTGAAGTTTTAGCTGCAGCCCATGCCAGAGATATCTTGTCTTACAATGAGATAATGCAAAGAGATGACAAAGAACCTCTGCCTTACATTGTTTTGGTAGTCGATGAGCTTGCCGATTTAATGGCAGCTCGCGGCAGAGAAATTGAAGGAGGCATTGTCAGGTTGGCTCAAATGGCAAGGGCAGTCGGCATACATTTAATTGTGGCTACCCAAAGGCCGTCAGTAGAAGTTATCACCGGTTTGATTAAGGCCAATATTACTTCCAGAATTACTTTTCAAGTTGCCTCTCAAGTTGATTCGAGGACTGTTTTAGACATGGCAGGGGCAGAAAAACTTTTAGGGTCTGGCGATATGCTTTTTGTCTCAGCGGAAGTTGCGAAAGCCCGCCGCATTCAAGGAGCATATGTTTCGGACAAAGAAGTTAAAAAGGTTGTGAAGTATATAAAAGATCAGGCAGAGCCGGAAGCAGCTACTCTTGACCTTAATCAGGAATTAGAAAAAACCATGGCAGAATCTGGAGATTTTGATTTTATGGGAGGGGGCGGCGACGATCCTCTTTTTAACGAAGCAAAAAGGGTGGTGATTGAAGCAAAAAAAGCTTCAGCTTCGCTTTTGCAAAGAAGACTTAGGGTGGGTTACGCCAGGGCTGCCAGGCTTATTGATATGCTGGAGGAAAAAGGCATAGTCGGCCCCGGCGAAGGCGCCAAGCCAAGAGATATTTTAATTAGTACAGAAACCGCAGTTTTCGCTCCAACAGCTGAAATACCCGAGGAAGCTAGCCAAGAAAGTGGAGGCGAGACGGATGAGAGCTGGAAGAAAGTTTAATTTTTTGGTAGATATAAATTATGATGAAACAAAAAAAAGAAAAACCGGAAATAAATGATTTGGAGGAAGCCATTGCTGAAATAAAGCAAAGGTTTGGCGAGGGTGCGATAATGTCACTGAAAGACGTGAGAGCTGTTGACGTAGATGCTATTCCTACTGGTTCCGTATCTTTAGATTTAGCTGTGGGCGTGGGCGGGGTGCCTCGAGGCAGAGTAATAGAAATTTTTGGTCCAGAGAGTTCGGGTAAAAGCACTTTGGCTTTGCATATTTGCGCTGAAGCTCAAAAGAAAGGAGGCATAGCCGCTTTTGTTGATGCAGAGCACGCTTTAGACCCCGATTACGCTAAAAAGATTGGCGTAAAAGTTGAAGATCTTTTGATATCTCAGCCGGATTCGGGCGAACAGGCCCTTCAAATAGTGGAAACTTTGATACGATCTAGCTCAATCGATGTCATTGTGGTGGATTCCGTGGCAGCTTTAACTCCTAAATCGGAAATAGCTGGAGAAATAGGCGATGCTTCAATCGGGGTTCAAGCAAGATTAATGTCTCAAGCCTTGAGGAAATTAGCCAGCATCGTAGCCAAAAGCAAGACTTTAGTAATATTTTTGAACCAAACCAGAATGAAAATAGGAGTAATGTTTGGTAATCCGGAAACAACTTCGGGCGGATTAGCTCTCAAATTTTATGCTTCTGTCAGAATTGACTTGCGAAGAATTGCCCAAATAAAGCAAGGCGAAGAAATTGTCGGTTCAATGGTTAGGGCGAAAATCGTCAAGAATAAAGTGGCAGCTCCCTTTCGAACTGCAGAGTTTGCCATTTATTATAATGAAGGAATTTCTTATTTAGCCGATATTATCAATACGGGCATAAAAAATGAAGTAATAAAAAAGGCTGGATCTTGGCTCCAGTTTGAAGATACAAAATTGGGGCAGGGGATAGACGGCGCTAAAAAATTCCTGAAAGAAAACCCCGCGGTAGTTAAAAAAATTAGAGCAAAGTTAGATTCCTCGCTCTCTTAATGGCGTGAGCTATTTTTTTTTGATGACTGGAACAAGTTCCGGTTCTTTTTTTGGGTCTGATTTTACCCAATCCGGAAACAAAACGTTTTAACGTTTTTACGTCTTTATAGTCGATACCGTCAATATTTTTTTGGCAGAAATAACACTGTGGCATATTTATAATGGAATGTCTTTGACGTCGATTTCGCCTTCCGGCTCTTCTTGTATGACCGGGATATTTTCCGTTGATTCTTCTTCAGGAGCAGCTTCCGCTCTTTTTGCGCCCATGCCTTTTGGCCCTAACTGCAGGCCCTCTGCGACGATTTCCGTTTTATATTTTTTATTCCCCGAAGCATCTTGCCAAGAGCTTGTTCTCAATCTTCCTTCTATCATAGCTAAGGACCCCTTAGCGAGATACTTGGAAGAAATTTCAGCCAATTTACCCCACGCAACAATCGTATGGAATTCAGTTTCTTTTTGCTGTTGGCCCGATGCATCTTTCCAAACTCTGTTAGTAGCTATCCTAAAATTGCAAACTGATTTCCCCGTCGGAGTATTTCTTAGTTCCGGATCAGCCGCTAAGTTTCCGATTAATATGACTTTATTTAAATTCATATTTATTCTCCGAAAATTTCTTTAAGTTTTTTATCGATTTCTTTTATTTCAACTTTTTCGACCTTTTGCTCTGATTCGTTATTTAGAATTTTTGGCAGAGGCTTTCTGGTTCTAATTTTAACGAGCTTGATCGCCTCTTTTTTAACAATTATATGTTTTTTAATTTGAGTTTCGGATTTAATCTTGCTTTCTAGGTCTTTTAACATTTCAGGTTCGGCAGAAAATTCCAGAGTGAAAAAATCATGTCCCGCACTTTTTTGAATTGCATTGGGAAAATAAGAAAGCACTTTTTGGTAAAGGCTTGTTTCTTCTTCCGGAGTTAAATTATTTGAAACCGTATAAGTCAGCTCGTAGTTTTTAACCATAATTTACATATTTGATTCTATACTATATGTTATAATAAATCAACATTATGGTCAACCCTAACATTTTTAAGGCTTACGATATCAGGGGCATTTATCCCCAAGAGATTAATGGCCAGACAGCTTATAAAATTGGCCAAGCTTTTGTTAAGTTTTTATGTCCGTCCGGACAGGCAAAGATTGCGGTGGGCAGAGATAACCGCCTTTCCAGTCCAGTATTGCATAAAAATTTAATCAAAGGTCTTAGTGGGGCAGGAGCTTTAGTTTTTGATTTTGGACTGTCTCCCACGCCAATGCTTTGTTGGGCTTGCGCCCATTACGGCTACGATGGAGGAATAAACATTACCGCTTCTCATAACCCAAAAGAATATAACGGCTTTAAATTGGTCAGGGAAAAAGCTATTCCCATTGGCGGTGATAGTGGTCTTCAAGAAATAAAAAACCTTACAACTTCTCGTTTCACAGCATCAAAATTTATTGGCAAAGTGATAAGAAAAAAGGTAATTCAGGATTACGTAAAGTTTAGTTTGAGTAGGACAGATTTTTCTAAAGCGAAATCATTAAAAATTGCAGTAGATACCGCTAACGCAGTACCCGGCATTCTTATTTCGGAACTAGCTCGAAAAGTTCCTTATAAAATTTATCATATTTTTAAAGAATTGGATGGTAATTTTCCCAATCATCCCCCTAACCCATTGATTGAAGAAAACCTTAAGTCGCTTTGCTATGAAGTTAAGAAAAGAAAAGCTGATTTAGGGATAGCCTTTGACGGAGACGGGGATAGAATATTTTTTGTTGATGAAAAGAACAAAATTGTTCCGTCAGATATTCTTGCCAGCTTGCTGTCTGAGCTGATTTTAAAAGAAAAACCGGGGAGCAAAATTTTATATGATGTCCGCTGCGGCAGAATTATTGAGGAGATTATTGAAAATAACGGGGGATTAGCAGTTATTTGGAAAGTTGGGCACGCATTCATCAAAGAAAAAATGAGGAAAGAGAATATTGTTTTTGGCGCTGAATTTTCCGGGCATTTTTATTTAAAGGATTATTATTTTTGCGAAGCCCCTTTATTTATTTTATCGAAAATTATCGAAGCGATTTCTAAAAGCGGGAAAACATTTTCTCAGCTTCTGAGACCATACTATAAATATTATCATTCTGGAGAAATAAATTTTGAAGTAGAAGATAAGTTCGGAAAAATAAAAGAATTAAAAAAACGTTTTAGCTCCGGCAAAATTCTTGAAATAGACGGCTTGAGAATTGATTTTAAAGATTGGTGGTTTAGCGTCAGGTCATCCAACACCGAGTCGCTTTTACGTTTAGTTTTAGAAGCCGATACCGAAGAACTTTTGAACCAAAAGAAAAAAGAGCTTACCACCCTCATTTCTGACACCTAAATAAAATATCCATAGTATCCATAGGTGAAACCTATGGATATTTTTATGATTAGGTAGTATGATTGTAATATGCCGATTACGCGTCCAAAATTAGTTACCGGAGAATACTATCATATTTATAACAGAGGAGTAGAAAAGAGAGATATTTTTTTGAATACCGCCGATTTTTTCAGATTTATCTTTTGTCTTTATGAATTGAATGATAAAAATATGGTGGTAATGCGCGACCGAATGGAAGAAAGAAAAATCCGTAAAAAAACATCCATAGGTGAAACCCATGGATGTTACAATAGAAGAAGGGAGTTGTTGGTAGAAATAATCGCATTTTGTTTAATGCCGAATCATTATCATTTAGTTTTGCGTCAGTTGGTTGACGGCGGTATTTCTCTTTTTATGAAAAAATTATCTAACAGCTACACGGGATACTTTAACGAAAAATACGAAAGAAAAGGAGCGGGATCTCTGTTTCAAGGCTGTTTTAAAGGGGTTCATGTTGGAAACGATAAACAATTAATGTCTTTGGTCGCGTATATTTTTACGAATCCAGTTGAATTAGTGGAAAAAAATTGGAAAGAGGGTGGTGCGCGCGATCCCCGGAAAACAGTTGAGTTTTTAAAAAATTATCGCTGGTCAAGTTATCTAGATTACATTGGAATAACCAATTTTTCATCGGTTACTAAGCGTGATTTTATAACGGAATTTTTTGGCAGTCCAGAAAAAATCAAAGAATTTGTCGAGAGCTGGATTTTGTATAAGACGGAACTCAAGAAAGGATTTTATGATATGAGGGACTTAACTATGGATTAGAAAAATATCCATAGGTTTCACCTATGGATATTTTTCCGCTGTTTTTTTATTTAATTTTTTAATTAAAGCAAGCCGACTTTTTGACGGACAAGGGACATAGTGGATTGGGCGATAACTTCGGCTTTTTTGCGTCCTTGCTCTAAAATTTCTTTAACGTAAACTTCTCTTGTGAGATATTCATTTTTTTTCCGGCGGAATGGCTCCATTTTTAAAATTAAGAGATCTGCCAGATGTTTTTTGAAGTCGGCATAGCCT
>JACPGX010000003.1 GCA_016188865.1 Candidatus Nealsoniibacteriota bacterium | reverse complement strand
TTGCCTGAGCCGATGATGTTGCCCTGGACTGCTAGTTGTTCTGATGGAGTAGTGGTGGCTCCGATGCCTGTTTTGCCCAATGGGTCAATAACTAAATACGGGGTTGATGTGCCTACTGTCAGAAGTCCGGCTAATGTGGTGGTGCCGATGCCGATGCGGCCTCCGTTGCCGGAGTCAACGAACAAAGCTGGCGTATTAGTGTCGGTGCTTGTGCCTACGGCTAAATCTCCCCAAATGTCTACGGTATATCTTGGCGTTGAAGTGCCAATGCCGAGCCGGCCCGTGGAATCGTCAATAAATAAAGCATTATCAAAATTTTTGCTTCTTAATTCAATATCAGCGTCCGTGCCAGTGGCTAATAAATCAAGCGCCCCATCCGAAGCAACGCTGAAATTGATATAATTTCCCGTATCATAGCCGATTCGTAATTGATCGGTCGTGCTGACGACGTGCAAAGTAGTTGAAGCACTAAGCGTGCCAATGCCGACGCTGCCCATAGCGCTAATATAAAAAGGAGTAGCATCGGTGTCGGAATCTTCAATTAATAAGGTGTTGCCAGTGCCTAGATTGGTAAATCTCACAGCGGAAGAAGTAATATCAACACTAGAACTGGCGGTTAAAATAGACCCGATGCCGTATTGAAAAATAGTCAAAGCGGTTTCCGGGGTTTTTTCATAAATCAAACTTTTGCCGGAAACAAATTGAGCATAATCCTGAAGATTTCTTTTTAAATAATAAATTTGTTTTATTTCCTGTTGGGAAAGCGCTCTATCAAAAATATTAAAATCGGCAATCAGGCCGTGGGCTTGATTGGCGCCTGCAGAATCAGAGCCGATATAAAAATTAGTCGGCAATGCTTGAGCAGCCCAAATATCAGTGTCAGTTGCCATTACGCCATTAATGTACAAAGTCAAAGGAGCGGTTGAGGAACTGGCCGCATAAGTCACGGCAACATGAATCCAATCGTCGACAGAAAAAGTTTGAGCCGAAGAAGTGGCAGTGCTGGTTGTCCAGCCAGCGCCATCATAGGCTTGAGCCACAAATTTTGCTTCCGATGCGTCATAGAAAATTCTTAAATGATTATTTGCCGCAAAAAGATATTTATCAACGCTTGTGGAATATCCGTAATCCGGAGAATACCAAAAAGAAATGGTGCCCGTAGCTTGGCCAATGTTGCCCGAAGTCGGATAGTAAAGAGTTTCTCCGGAATAAGTAAATTTTACCGCGTTGCCTGCCGGCGCTGTTTGAGCGGCATCATCTATTGTTTCAAAAGTCGGAATGTTATCTGTATCAGTGTATGTAGGAAGCTGGCCGCGAGTGCCTACCAAAGATTTTCTGTTAAAATTAACAGCGAATAAAAGATCATCCATCACTTTGCCGGCAGCTGAAAGAGCGGCTTCTGAAAGTCTGATCGCGCCCGTGGCATCAAGCACAAGGCCTGTGCCGTATTGAGCTATAGCTAAAACTGCTCCTTGAGTGGTGCCGGTAATTGTGCCCAAATCAGCGGTCACCCCGGAACCAGTTGAAGAAAAATTAAAAATTTTACCAGTGCCAGATTGGGCGACAGTCAAGGCGGCTGAAGCCGAAGAAGTGGAAATGCTAACTGCTCCGGTAAATGTTTGATCGCCGGTTACTGCGAAGTTGCCGGTAACAGTGAAACTTCCGACTAAAGTAGCAGCTCCACTCTCGGTGATAGTAAACCTTCTCGTATCGCCATGGCTGACGTTGACAAGATTGCCACTATAAGTAGACGGGGCGGTAAGAGTAATCGTTTGGGCCGAAACACCGCCGCCAATATTTGCAGCTCCGGTGGAAATGAAGGCCCCATCAACGCGCAACGGATCGGCAATATAAACTTGGGGATTTAAAAGGCTGGTCGATTCAATGACCACTTGTTTGCCATAAAGCTGAAGTCCCGTAGCTGCTGATAAAATTACATTTCCCGAACCTGATGTCTGTAAAACGATTTCTCCGTTTTCCTGATAAATTTTCGGCGACTGAATCGGCTCTTTAACATAAATGGTTTGGCTAATAACTCCTCCCGGAGCATAAAGCCGGTTTTGGACATCTTTTTGCAAATAAGCTATGTCATCTCTTAATTGCCTTAGGGCTGTATTATCGATTTGCGTAATTTGCTGGGTGATTTTTTGGGTGACTTCCGTTACCGGCTCGACCCTCTTTTCCACCTCAACTCTTTTGACGACAAAGGGTTCTTTTTCAAGTTTTTCCATCCTCGTTTTCAGCTCGTCAAACTCCCCCTTGCCTGCAAAGAACTCTTTTTTGGGATCCGCCAGCCGGCGGATTTTTTTTGCTAAATCAGAAATTCTCTTAAATCCATCGCCAAAAGATCGAATGCCTCCCGAGGTTGTTTCAGAGATTTTATTTTTGACTGCAAAATAATTTTCCTTGAGATCTTGGCTGCTGGAGACAAGCCTTTTCTCGATTAAATCATTTAAAACAAAATATTTTTCCGAAACAATTCCTAAGCCGTCAGAAATCCTCTCGCTGATTCCCCCAATATCTCTTGCCAATATTTCCTTCAAAAATTTACTGGCCTGGAAAATACCCTCAATCCCCTTGGAAATTCCTTCAGATAACTGTTGCGATTTCTGCCCAACTAATTTGCCAAAAGCAAAATAATTTGTTTGCAATGCCCTGGCATTTTCAGTAAGCTGCTTTTCTAAGAATTGACTGGTTTCGGAAATAACCTCACTGAATCTCCCGAAGTCCCCCGCCAATTTTTCTCTCAGTAATATATCGGCTTTAGAATAAAACACGCTAATGGAATTATTCTTGATACCGCTGCCTAGCCATTGGGCATAATTTCCGAAAGTTTGAAAAACACTTTGCGCAACATCACCCAGTGGCAAAGAAACATTACCGACGAAAATTTGTTTGCTGCCAATACGTTTGAGAGTATTCGATTTCCGGATGTCCGGGAATATTGATTTTCCAAGACTGATTTCCGGAAGTCGAACTGCGGGAATTTTGACTTTACCTAATTTGCTTAAACGATGAAAATCTAATCCCCAACTATTAATTTTCGGAAATCGAATTTCTGGAACTGGAAGTCGAACCTCCTTTACAATTTTGAGGGAAGTCCGACTCCCCTCAATTATATCTTCTACAATCGGCTCAAATTGCGAACTTAAAATTGATTGGGCAATTGGCGAAATCTCTTTATAAATATTTCTCAAATTTTCTTTACCAAACACCACCGTGCCTATCAATAAAACAAAAGCCAGCGCTGCGACGAAGGCTGGTCTTAAATTCCCAAAACTTACTTGTCTTAAAAAAAATGGTTCTCCAACCGGAAGATTTTCCGGCGGCGCAATATTATTGATCCGCGATTGATTTGCGAAATCCCCACAAATTTGTGGGGATTTCGCAAATCGCGCCATCGCATTACCGTTTCCGTTGTGGCTCAAATATTCTTTCAGCCACTCTTCGGTTGTTACCCAATTTCTGCCTAATTTTAAACCACGTAATTTTCCCTGCCTGACCCTCAACGACAAATACTCCTGCGAATAACTGCAAAATTTTGTAGCTTCTTGAAGAGAAAAATATTTTATTTCTTTTCGCTGATTTTCCATTGTCCCCAAGCTATTTAAGCAATATATATTCTATATATCGGCAATCCGATATCGTTTGATTACTATATTTTCCCCTATACAAAAAGCCCCGTCAATAGACGGAGCTGTGGATAACCCTTCGACTCGCTCCGCTCGCTCAGGGCAAGCCCTTTACTTAATTTCCACCACTCTCCCGGGGATCAGGGAACCTATATTTGCTAAAAAATTCTTAATATTAAGCTCGAAATAACCAAGATCAAGCAACAAAAAAATCAAATAAGCCGCTAAACCAGCGCCAACCAGAAAAGTAACGAGTTTGAGCCAATTTTGCGCCAACACCCGGTGTTTTTCCACCAACACGGGGTATTTTTTTATTACCGAGCGAATAACCCTATCGTGCCCATTATACTCTCTAACCCAATCAACAGTCGTCACCCAGTTTCTGCCAAATTTAACTGCCTTAAATTTGCCCTGCCGCGCTCGCAACTTCAAGTAATCCTGCGAATAATCGCAATATTTTGTAGCTTCTTTTAGAGAAATGTAATCCATATTATTATATTTTCTTATTTATATCGGATGTTGTCAATCCCTCACCTGTGGATAACTAAGTATCCTTCAACGGATATATCCGACTTAATGTTTTGATATATTCTGAACAATGCCCAAAGCCGTGAAAGCAATGATTAAATTGCTCCCCCCATAACTAATCAATGGCAACGGAATCCCTATTACCGGCAAAAGGCCGAGATTCATTCCAAGATTAACAAAAATTTGGACCACCAAAAGAATAGCAAAGCCGGAAGCAAAAAGGCGTGGAAAATTAGATTGAGAATTGATAGCAATTCTTATGATACGAAGCAGCATCGTCATTATTAAAAGAAAAAGAATAGTCACACCAATTAGACCAAATTCTTCTGCTATAGCGGCGAAAATAAAGTCAGTCTGGGACTCTGGCAGAAAGCCATATTGCGTTTGCGAGCCCTTGCCAAAACCCTGCCCGAAAATTCCGCCAGAACCTATGGCAATTTTGGCTTGAGCTTGATTCCAATTAATACCTAGGGGATCTTTATCTGGAATAATAAAACCCATTATCCTCTCTTTTTGGTAATCCTGCAGTAAAAACGACCATCCTAATGTAATAATTAAAATACCCAAAACGCAGAGAGATAAAAATATTTTTAATTTTATTCCGGAAATAAGAAGAACAGCCAGCCATAAAATTACCAAAATTAATGCCGAGCCTGAATTTGGCTGCAAAGCGATTAAGGCGACTGGCAAAAAGATGTAAAAACCGGAGATAAAAATATGGTAAAGCCTGTATAATTCAACGTGGCGCAGGGAAAAATAATTAGCCAAAAAAATCAATAAAACCAATTTAATAAATTCTGAAGGATCGATAGAAATCGGCCCTATTTTGTACCAAGATTTTACCCCTCTGATTTCCGGAGCAATAAAAAAAAGGCCGATTAAGGATACAAGGCCTACAAAATACAAAGTCAAAATCAAATAATGGTCGTTTTTGAAAATCCTGTAGTCAGAAAATGAAAATAAAAACATTAAAAAAATGCCGATAACGGCAAAAATAATCTGCTTCCTGAAATTAGAAAAATCTCCTTTGCCGATGGAACTGCTGTATAAAGCCAAAAGCCCTATACTAACGAGCAGCAAGGCGGAGGCAATTAAAATCCAATCCAATCGTTTTAAGTGATAAAACATAGTTAAAAAATGTCTAATCTTCCAAATATCGCTTAATATAACAACTCTAAAAACTCCCCCTCTCCCATTATCTTTATACCTAGTTTTTTAGCTTTTTCAAGTTTTGAGCCGGGTTCCGTCCCGACTACCAAGTAATCAGTTTTTTTCGACACTGCAGATATCGGATGGCCGCCGAGCATCCTTATTTTATCGTGCGCTTCCTGTCTGGACATAGATTCTAAAGAACCAGTAACGACAAAAGTCTTCCCATAGATCGCGGAAGTCGAACTTCCGCGAGTTCGCGGAAGTTCGACTTCCGCGATCCTGACGCCGACCTCAACTAAATCATCAACTAACTTTTGATTTTTCTTTAATCTAAACCAAGAATAAATATTCTTTGCCACAACATTGCCAATATCCGGAATCTGTTTTAATCCTTCTTTTGAGGCAATCTTAAGTTTATTGATATCTCTGAAATATTGAGCTAAATCAAGAGCTGTTTCCTCTCCTACGTGATGAATGCCTAAAGCGAAAATAAAACGGCTTAGGGTGACTTTGTTTTTGCTATTTTGAATCGATTCAACAAGATTACCGGCTGACTTCTCGGCAAATCTCTCCAGGGGCATAATATCGCCTTCCTCTAGCTTAAAAAGGTCTGCGGGACTGGAGACTAAGCCCTCGTCAATCAATCTGTCGATAATCTTCGGACCCAATCCCTTGATGTCAAAGGCGGGCCTGGAAACGAAGTGATAAAAATTCTCTCTTTGGATTGCAAAACAACCGGTATTCGTGCACATATGCCTTGCCTCTCCCGGCTTTCTTACCACTTTACTGCCGCAAACCGGACAAACTCTAGGCATAACAAAGACCATCTCTTTTCCCGTACGAAGTTCCGGCAAAACCTTTATAATATCAGGTATAACATCCCCAGCCCTGCCGACAATGACAGTATCGCCAATTTTAATACCCAAACGCTTTATTTCATCCTCATTGTGGAGAGTTGCTCTCGAAACCGTTACTCCTCCGACTCCAACTGGCTCCAAAACAGCTACCGGAGTTAAAGTGCCTGTTCTCCCCACTTGTACCTTAATATCCAAAACTTTCGTAGTAGCTTGTTCTGGAGAAAATTTAAATGCTCTAATGCCTCGAGGGCTTTTGCCAATCACTCCCAATCTCTCAAAAAGCGCATTATCATTAACTGACACCACTGTGCCGTCAATTTGATATAATAAAGCATTCCTTTTTTTAGCTATTTCCTGCCAATAATATACGATACCGGATATATTATTACAAACTTTTCCTAAATCAGTTTTGAATCCTAATTCTTTAAGAATTTGGTGCTCTTCAGAATGCTTCTTTTGTCCGAGATTGGTAATCAAATCGTAAGCTAAAAATTTTAAAGGCCGGGAAGCAGCTATTTTGGGATTTAACTGCCTAATAGAACCAGCAGCTAAATTGCGGGGATTAGCGTACTTCCCGCCTAATTTTTTGTTAAAATCTTCGAAATCTTTCTTTTCCATATAAACTTCACCTCTAACCTCCAGCTCTGCTGGAGGAAATTCGAAATTCGAAGCACGAAATTCGAAACTGTTTAGAATTTTAAATTTATTATTTAGAATTTGTTTCGTATTTCGGATTTCGTACTTCGGATTTCGTAATCTTAGGGGTATGCTCTCAATCGTCCTTAAATTTTGCGTCACTTCCTCTCCTATTTTACCATCGCCTCGAGTGGAACCGGTAATAAAAACACCATTTTTATAAATTAAACTAATAGCAAAACCGTCGATTTTCGGTTCGCAAAAGTATTCAAAAGTCTGATTAGGAAATAATTTTTCCAAATAATTTTCCCAATCTCTCAGCTCTTTTTCAGAAAAAATATCCTCAATAGAAAGCATAGGAATTGCATGCTCTACTTTCTTAAAGCCCCCCAATGGTTTGCCTGCCACTCTCTGCGTAGGAGAATCGATGGTAATGAATTCAGGATATTGCTGCTCCAATTGATAAAGCTCGTGCTTTAGGGAATCCAAAGCCTCGGGAGAAATCTCCTGCCTATCTAAGACATGATACAAATAACGGTGATGGCTAATCACTTTTTTGAGTTTTTCTATTCTTTGTTGGGCATCCTGTTTAGTCACGGATTGGCTGGTTTACGAAACCCACTCAAATTTGAGAGGGTTTCGTAAACCATTAAATTATTAGTAGGTAATCTCAATTGCTCTACCGGCTCCTTTGTACTTCCCGATTGATTTTATGCAATAATTTTGGGCAGCGCAACTCCCTCCCCTAGCCGTAACAAATACCTGATAAGTGGCGCCATTAGATAAAGAAGTCTGGGCAATATTAGAAGGATTGGCTCTATTCATCAAAATTCTTTCTATGCCGGCATCAGCTGCGTAAAAGGCGATCACAGAATAGCCCATGCTTCTGTTTACCTCAACCTGTCCAAGAAAAATAGTGGAAATTCCAAAAGCAATGGCCAATATTGCGGCCATTATAACTACGGCTAAATATATCGATACTCCTGCCTGCCGGCAGGCCATGCCTGCCGGCAGGTAAACATGGCCTTTTTGCATTTTAACGTTTAACATCTAAGGATCTTTGGGAAACGGCGGTTTGAATTTTTACTTTAAAATTTTCTTTACCCTGAATTTCAAGCGAAATTCCAATTTTAGGCTGGACATTATCGGATTGAGTTTGGCCGGACAGATTAACATTGAATAACAAAACATTTAAATCATTTGATGTAAAATAATTTACTCCTCCGTCGGTTATTCTTGAGCCAACCAGGCAAAATTGCTGGCACTGGTCTTTATAATTACTGAATTTCAAGCACTGATTGGAAAAAGAGTAATTTAATTTAGCAGCGCCCGTACAAGCGCCAGTTAAATCTTTTTTGGCCATTCTTACGGCTCTGGAAATATATTCTGTCAAATAAGAAGTTTGGGCAAGCAATTGCTGATTGGCAATGCTGTTTCTCTGCAATTTTATACTTGAAGCAAAAAGCCCGGAAGCTGCAGAAACTGCCAAAACAAAAACCGCCACAGATACCATAAGTTCGATTAAGGTAAAACCCTTATTGTATTTATTTCCAATCATATAATTCAGTTTCGGCTGTTACCTGGCTTGGTTCGCCAGCTTTAGACCATTTAACCTCAACCAAAACTATCATTTTGTCCGGTTGCGGCTTTTGAATGGTAATTTGTCTTTGAAATTTATCAATAGATTCCCAACCGGAACTTGCAATCCCTTGATCCCAAACAGCTAGCGCCAGCCAGTTGGAATCTCTGATGTTCCTGATATTTTCAACGCCTTCTTGAGCTAAATATACTGCTCTCAACTGAGAAGAAATGCTGGAAGTAAAAACAGTAATCATCTGGACTAAAGCGAAAACTCCCAATATGCCGACCGTAAGTATAAAAGTGGCAATGGTAGTCTCAATTAAGGTAAAACCTCTTTTTGTATTCATATTTATATTAATCAATAAATTTCAACTAAACCTACGGAATTAATCGTGACTGCAGAAATTGCGGAAGTTATTTCTCTTTTTTGGTATTTGGAGCTGTATTCATCGGTTTGGGAAAAAGAAACTTTTGAATACTGCTGAGAATAATCCTGCGGCGTTGCCTGTCTTTGATATTTTTCAGACATGGCTCTTCCATCTGATTTCCACCAATCAAAAACATATTCCGGGTACCCATATTGGTCGAGGAAGCTCTGGCCGCATTCTTTTTGATTCCAATCTATATCGCAGTGAGTGGCCCGAGGATTACTCCATGCTCCGAAGTTAGTGCTTATTCGAACATGCTGAGTCAGTGATTCCTGATATCTATCATAGGCAGTAGAAGGATCGCCGGCCGAAGCTGAAAAAGAAGATGGGCATTCTTTTTGACTGGATTGCGCATCGCAGCTAGCTCGAGGCGAGAGAGCTCCGGCTAAATTTTGCTGCCACTGATAACTATAGCCCATGCTCGCCTGGTTATATTGGTCATAAATAATAGTTGGGTCGCCGGCTGAAGCTGAAAAGGAAAATGAGCATTCTTTAATGCTGGAGGCAACATCGCAGCTTGCTCTCGGAGCTAAATGAGAGCTGACATTTTCTATAAATTCATACAAATATTTTCTCTCCTGTCGGCCCAGATTAATAGTAGCTGTGCCAGCTAGAGGAGTAATGGTAACTATCGGCTCGGGCGAAGTAAAAACTATGCTAAGCGACGGACTGGCCGAAAGTCCGCTAATTTGAGCTGATCTTTCCAAGGCAATATCTTCCACTACAGCATCGCCAATAGAATATTGCTTATCTCCATCAAGGTCGGCAAACAGAAAATAACGGCCCGGCTCATTATCCCTGAAATAAAGGCCATAGCCTGCCGGCACCCTGCCTTGAAATTCTTGAGAAGAAAGAGCCATTTCCTGGGCCCTGCGAAAATCTTGAGCTAATTTGGAAGCTGCCCCTTGAATGGCCAATTGTTTTGCTCCCTCTCTATAATTCGGCGTTAACAGAGCCGTAAAAAGAATGATAATAGAGGTGACAACTAATAATTCAATAAGGGTAAAGCCTTTACGCATAAAGAGATATATACCAATTTATAATGATTTTGCCCCAAAATAGGGCAATAAATGTTCCTAAAACGAGAAATGGCCCGAAAGGCACCTCTGATTTCATTGTTTTTTTGCCTAAAATTATCAGCCCTGCTCCCATTATAGCACCAATGAAAAAGGCTAAAAATAAAGCGACTAAAATGTTGGGGTATCCAAGCATTAAGCCCATTAAAAAAGCCAATTTAATATCCCCCGCTCCCATCCATTTGCCTCTTGATAAAAGCACTATGGCCGTAAAAAATGCCGCCGCGCCGAACGCGGATGCGAAGAGGTCCGACCTCCTCGGGAGGTCGGACCTCAAAAAATCGTAAATCAGCGCTATTCCGATAGCCGGGTAAACCATTTTATCCGGGATAATATAGTGCTTTAAATCGTAGACGAAAATAATGACTAAAAACGGAATCGTGGCGAATCCGGATATTAGGAGGTCCGACCCCGCAAAAGTTTGTGCGGGGTCGGACCTCAAAAAATTCAAAACAAAAAGCAGACCGGTTGATATTTCGACTAAAGGATACTGAATGCTAATTTTCCCCTTGCAATAACGGCACCTGCCCTTTAGCCAAATAAAACTAAAAACCGGAATTAAATCTAAAAATCCCAGTTTGTGCTTGCAGTGCGGGCAAAAGGACCTGCCTTTTATAAAACCGCTCCCCTGCTCTAACCTATAAATTACGCAATTTAAGAAACTGCCGACTATTAACCCGAAAATAAATACAATAATGGCCATTATTGTATTTTAACATAAACCCCCTCCCGAAAGGAGGGGGCAAAGTTGCGCTTAATTAAGTCAGGCAAAATTTCTAAAAACAGCAATCAGCTAAAGTTGGTGCAGCGTCGGTACATTTAAAATTGCCGGCGTGGGAAGCAGTATAATAACCTCCCTCTTCCAGTGTGGCGTAAGCGCAGAATTTTTGGGCATCAGTGCTGTTATTAACCCAAACGTAAGTGCTGCTGCCCGGGTCAGTTGGCGTTTTAACCATAAAACTGCCAATAGCTGAAGGCCAAGTGCCGGCAGTGGTTAAAAAGGCATTGCTGGAATTGTAATACAACTCCTGGGCGGAAACAATCTGGCGCATATCGGCTTTTCTCACAGCGTCTCTGGCTGATTGCCGGGCATTGCCCATAGACACAAGAACAATGGAAGCTAAAATTCCTATAATGGCAATGACTACTAAAAGTTCAATTAAGGTAAAACCTTTTTTATTCATAAATTTTTGCGATAAATTAAATTTTGCATTTTTCGACCTTTTGATTTTATATCTAACTTTATTATATCAAATGCTTGTCATTTTATACAAGGGCAGCAAAACAGAACCCATAAGGCCGGCTACCGCCAGCCCCAAAAAAATAATCAAAATCGGCTCTATCAGGCTTAAAATAGTGTCTATGGATCTTTCAACTTCTTTTCGATAAAAATCAACAACATTCATCAAACTTTTGTCGATAGTTCCTGTTTTTTCGCCGATAAGAACCATCTGAGCTAAAAGCGGAGGAAAATGCTCAGGATTTTTTTTTAAGACACCGGACATTTCCTGACCCTGCCTGACGCTTTCTTTAATTTCTAAGATCTTTTCTCTATAAATATCATTTCCCACGACATCTCCGGTAATTTCCAGAGCTTGCGTAATAGGGATGCCTCCAGAAATCAAAGTAGATAAATTTTCGGCAAAACGAGAAATATAAATGGTTTTTAAAAACTGGCCGATGATGGGAATGCGCAACATGATTCTGTCGGCAAAAGCAGAGCCTGCAGCTGTTTTAAAATACCTGAAAGCAAAAAATAAAAATATCGTCAATATTATGAAAACAAGCCAACCGAATTGCCTTGAAAAATCAGACAAGCCAATGACGACTTTTGTCAGAAACGGCAGATCCTGGCCGGTTTCTACCAAAACTTTAGATAAATTGGGGATTATAAAAAGCATCATCATTGCTAAAACTCCCATTGCCACTGCAACAATCAAGGCAGGATAAATTATGGCTCCTTTTAGTTTGGAAGAAAGCTGATACTCCTTTTCCAAATGATCGGCCAGATAATTTAAACTGCCAGACAGGCCGCCCGAAGCTTCGCCCGACTTTACCATATTAATAAAAAACGAGGAAAAAAGCTTTGGAAATCGGCCAAGCGCTTGAGAAAAAGGAGCGCCGCCTTCAACGTCTTGGGCAAGCATTAAAATTTTTTCTTTGAATTCCTGTTTTTTAGTTTGTTGGGACAGAGTTTGCAAAGATTGAACCAAAGATATCCTGGCTTCGAACATTAAAGACAGTTGACGAGAAAAAATTACCAAATCTTTTTTGGAAACGCCGCCAAATAGTGTAATTTTTTTAGAAAAAAATGGCTGGCCTGCGGCTTCTTCCAAAAAAGTAACAAAAAATCCTGATCGCTGCAAAAGATCTAAAGCTGCTTCTCTGGAAGAAGCCTCGACGATGCCCGTTTGGATATCGCCAATTTTTGTCCTACCCTGGTAGTTAAACCGCATAAATAGCTTATTGCTTAACCAAGCTCCTCAACTCCATGGGGTTGGAAGAATAATTTAAAGCATTCTCCATGGAAATTTCTTTTGCCTTAACCAAAAAAGATAATGAACGATTCAGGGAAATCATGCCGGACTCAGCCGAAGTTTCAATAACCAAAGGAATCTCATGGATCTTGCCTTCTCTTATCAAATTGGCAATAGCAGGGTTGGAAATCATCACTTCGCAGGCAGGGATCAACCCGCCCTTTATTCTGGGAACCAGCCGTTGAGAAATAACTCCCAAAAGGGAACTCGACAATTGAGACCTAATTTGGCTTTGCTGCTCTGGCGGGAAAGAGTCTACAATGCGATGAATAGTTTGGCTAGCAGAATTAGTGTGCAATGTGGCAAAAACCAAGTGTCCGGTTTCAGCTGCTGTAATGGCGATAGATATGGTTTCCGGGTCCCTCATTTCCCCCACCATAATAATATTGGGGTCTTGCCTGAAAGTTGACTTTAGTGCCCGCGCAAAATTTAAAGTATCGCGGTAAACCTCTCTTTGGTCGATGATTGCCTTATCGTCTTCGAAAAGATATTCAATGGGATCTTCTATGGTTATTATGCGCTCGGCTCTAGTGTGATTTATTTCGTCAATCAAGGCGGCCAAGGTTGTAGATTTACCCTGTCCGGAGGGGCCGGTAACCAAAACAAATCCCTGGCGGGCTTTTGCAAATTCATGGACAATTTGCGGAAGGTTTAATTCTTCTACGCTTTTTATTTTAGCGGAAACCAATCTTAAGGCGCAGGCAACTGTGCCTTTTTGAAAAAAAACATTCACCCTAAACCTGGCTTTGTTATTGAAACTATATGAAAAATCAATTTCTTTTTCTTCTAAAAATCTGGGGTATTGATTATTATGCTGCATCAAAGCTTTGGCTAGAGTATCTGTATCTTCCGAAGTTAAAATTTTCTCTTTTACCAAGGGCGCAAGACCGCCGTCAATTCTTAAAATTGGAGGGTGTCCTGCCGATAAATGCAGGTCGGAAGCCTGCGACTTACTGGTCAAATCCAGTAATTTTTCCAAATAATTATTTTGACTAGGCATAAATTATTCTTTTAAAACCTTTTTAATTTCTTCCGCTATTTCTGTGGGCGTATAGTGAGCTTTAATGAGATATTTTACGGCTCCCATCTGCAAACCTTTTTCAACTTCGTTTTTCTGCCCCAAATTAGAGAGAATAATAACTCTTAAGTCTTTTAAGTCGGCAGACTCTTTAATTTGCCGGATTACCTCCCAGCCATCAAGGTGGGGCAGGACAATATCTAAAAGCAGCAAATCAGGCTTTTGCTCTTTAATTCTGGCGATAACTCCGCCCCCATCTTCCACTACTTGAATATCAAAACCGGCTTCCTTCATTTTAGTAGTGTAAATATCCGCTAAAAACGGATCGTCTTCAACTAACAGTATTTTTTTGGTCATTTTTCTTCGGCTACCCTCAAAACTTCGGCCATTGAGGTTATGCCCTTTAATACTTTTAATATACCATCTTGCTTCATAGTAATCATCCCCTGACGCTTAGCCTCTTCTCTAATTCTGGATTCTGTCGGTTCTTTCAAAATTATCTCCGATAATGCCGTGGTCATTTCTAAAATTTCGAAAAAAGCTATCCTCCCCGAATAACCTTCGGAACGGCATTTCTTACAGCCAACCGGTTCATAAATTTTCAAGGACTTTGGCAGGATAATTTCTTTTTTGGCGGTTTCCGGCAATGCGTCTATTTCTTTACGAATAACTTCTTTAGCTTTTCCACCAGCTGCAACTTCTTTTTTACAATCCGGGCAAAGAGTCCTTGCCAATCTTTGAGCAATGCACAAAGACAAGCTTGGCGGCAATAAAAATGGCGATACTTTCAAATCAATCAGCCTTGGGATAACCCCCAAAGCATTGTTGGTATGCAGAGTTGATAAGACAATGTGGCCGGTTAAAGCAGCGTTAGTAGCTAAAGCGGCCGTTTCTTCGTCTCTGATCTCCCCTACCATAATGATATTGGGATCCTGCCTCAAAATGTGGCGCAAGCCGTTGGCAAAGGTATAATTTATTTCCGGTTTTACTTGCGATTGATTGATGCCTTCCATAAAATACTCAACGGGGTCTTCCAGAGTAATTATATTAACGCCTTCCTTATTCAAGGTGCGCAAAATAGTATAAAGAGTCGTAGTTTTGCCTGAGCCCGTAGGGCCGGTTGCTAAAATCATGCCGTAAGGATTTTGAACGGCTTTTTTTATAATTTCAAAATTTCTTCCCCAAAGGCCCATCCCTTCAAGAGTTTTCACACCTTCCAGGGGGTCCAAAACGCGTAAAACCACTTTCTCGCCTAAAATGGTGGGAAAGGTGGAAACTCTAAAATCAATATTTTTCGCTTCAACGCCAATAGTGAATCTGCCATCCTGAGGCAGGCGAGTTTCATCAATTTTTAAATTTGAAAGAATCTTTATTCTGGCAATTATGGCATGATGTATTTTTAGCGGCAGGAATAAACTGGCATGCAAAATTCCATCAAGCCTGAAGCGGACCCTTAATTCTTTTTTAGTCGGCTCAATGTGAATGTCCGACGCCCCGCCCTCAACAGCATGCCTTAAAATTACAGCTACCATTTTGGTTACCGGCGCCTCTTCGGCTATTCTCTCAAATTCAGCCCTGGCAACGGGCGCTCCCCCAGCCTCTTCCTTAAATTCCACTTCTAATTCTTCAAGGGCTTTTTTAACTTCTCCCTTTAGAGATCTATACTGCCTTGAAAGGTCATTAAAATTGGCGGGAGTAATTAAAAAAACTTTATAATTAAATTTTGACCGGCGAGAAAGAAATTTTAATGCCTCCTGGGCCTTAAAATCTTCGGGATAAACCATGCCCACCTCCAACCAATCTTCTTTTTTATCCAAAGGAATCATCTTGTAGTATCCTGCGGAATCATAAGGAATTAATTCCAAAACTTTTAAGGGCACGTCTTCCGGCAGCACTTCTTTTAAAGGAATTCCCAAATTTGCGCTTTTAAATTCAAATAAAGATTTTTCAGGAATAATGCCTTTTTCCACGATAATTTCTTCAACTGTTTTACCGGAAACCTTGGCCTCGTACTCCAAAGAGCCGCCTTTTTGCTTGTCAATAATTTTTTGTTTAACTAAATGCTCGATTATTGTCATATCGATTTTAATAAGGAATAAACGGATTATCTCTGCCGAATCTTCCTTTAAATTCGCCTATTTCAGCAAAAGGCTGAGGCGTTTTCCCGCGAATATTCTCCAACGCCTGCCAATTAATTTCTACTTCGGGAAGGGGGTAAGTTATGGGAATAGCGACTGCCGTTTCGGCTTCTTCGCCGCGAGATAATCCCAGCCAAACCACAAAAAGAATGCTAAAAATTATCAAGGTCAAAGCCAGTATTAAATATCTTTGCTTTTTTCTTTCTTCTGTAAAAATTATAGCCATACGCTTAATAACTATAAGTTGTTAATTCTAAATCGAAAGAAAATGGCCCGCCCCTCTCGGGAATGGAAAAATTAACTTTTTTAATATTAAAAAGTCGGGCTGAATTTTCCAAAGCGTAGAGAAAACTTTTCAAAGAGGAATACGTGCCCGAAACTTTAAAGCTGATATTGATTTCTTTAACTTCTTTGCTGCCGGAAATTTCTCCCGCCTGTATGCTTTCAGATATCAACCCGGATTCGCCAGCTCTTCTCTGCAGGTAGTAAAATAAGGCTGGCAAAGAATAGCCTTCGCTTATGGCCGCATCTATTTGCGGCAAAACATCATTATATTGCTCAAGTTTGCCGCCTATATTCCGGAAATAATCGTAATAATCCCTTTTAGAGCTCAATTCTATTTTTTTCTGCTCAAGATTACCCCGAAGCAGTTGGAAGTCCTGATATTTCGGCCAAACTAAAAGCAATCCCAAAAGGGCTACGGCTACAAATATCATAACGGCAATAATTAAACGATTGTACATGGTTTATTGTTTTATAGCGTCGAAAATTTCCGGCTTAAGGGTTAAATTAAGGCTGAAATCGGCTCCTCCTTCTTTGTTTAAATTAATATCGGTCAAATCAACGGATTCTATAATATCTTTTTGGTTTCCAAGAAAAATTAATTGCTGCTCCAATGTTTGAAAGCTGGCGGTTTTTCCCTTAACTGCCGCCCGGAGGGAGCCGGCCGTTACTTCAAGTGAGGAGAATAAAACTTGCGGATGAATCAAATTTTCAAAATTTTCAAAAAATTGTGAAACCTTTTTGCTCTTTGCCGATAAATCAGCGTATGACTTAATTTTCTTTTCGTAACCAAGCACTTTTTGCTCTGCCTGCCTGTCCTCCCGAGTAGCCGCTTTAAGAATTTCTCCCTCCAAATCTTGAATAGTCAGCTTAGCTGCAGCCTCAAGTTTAATTAAAATAGCATAACTCAAAATTACAGCTATCAGCAAAGCTGCGGCAACAAAGAGCAAAATATTTTTAAGCGGCATTTCTCTTGTTGATTTTTTAGGAATAAGGTCAATCATAAAATTTAGTCTAAACCCCTAAGGGCTGCGCCCAATGCTACTGCATAGCTCGGCCCCAGTTCTTTCAGGGTTTGATCTAAAATAGGCGGATAATAAAGATTGGCAAAGGGACTGGCAACTTCCGAATCTATCCCGGTAGCTTCTTTAAAATAGCCGGCTAATCCCGGCATTAAAGCCGAGCCTCCAGCTAAAATAATTTTTGAAGCTATCTTGTTCTCGTTTGAATAAAAATTTTGAGAAATCTTTTTCACTTCGCTGATAATTAAATCAACCATTGGCATTATGGCTTCCTGCAGCCCCTGCTTTTTTTTGATTTCTTCGGCTTGCGCCATATCAATGTTTGATGCTCTGGCTATTAAACTGGTGAAATCATTGCCTGCCGTATCAAAGCTATGGGAAAGTTTAATGACTCCGGCGTCAACAACGCTAATGGTTGTGCTTCTGGCTCCTAAATCGATTAAAATTGCGGACTCCTTGTTCTCATTGCCGATAACAGCTCTGACTAATCCAAAAACTTCTGCCTCCAAAGCCACCATTTCCAAATTGGAAAACTTGGCTATATCTCGGTATTGTTCGATTACTTCCAGGGGAACCGCCACCAAAAGAATATTAAAGTCGCTGATTTTTTGGTTGATTGTTTTTTGGCCCACAACCTGCCAATCTAAAACTACTTCCGAGAGAGGCAGCGGTATATGCTGGCGCGCTTCATACTGGACAGCATTGGGTAATTCATCTTTTGTCATTCCCGGTAATTTAAAATTGGTGAAAAAAGTGGAAAAATCAGGAATAGAGAAATAAGCTTTCTTTGACTTCATTTTTGCTTCCCCCAAAATAGCCGTAACGGCTCTTACCACATCGCTGCTGGAAACAGTCAAGGTGCTTTTTTCAAAAGTCCTAAAAGGCTTTTCATACATAGCAACAGCCTGCATTTGGCCATAATTATCCAATTTTTTGCGTTTCCCGTATTGCGACAATTCGACAATTTTAATAACCGAGGTGCCTATGTCTATGCCTAAAAAACTCGAAGGGCCGACCTTGAAAAAATCCTTAATCTTGATCATCAATTATATTATACCATCCGCTTCGCGCAGGGCAAGAAGACTCTATTATTATATTGTAGCGCATTTTGAATATTAACAAAAATAAAAATCAAGCCGCACGGCTTGAAAAATTGTCCCCCCACCCGAGGCACGTGGGTCGAAGTCTAAAAACAAAAGTGGTGGATTACACCACTATTTTATATTTTTTAAACCGACCACCGAGTCAACGTATTCTTTAGCTTGTTTGTGTATCTCTTCTGGTTGTGATTGCGACCGGGTAACTTGCTGAATAAAATAACCTTGATTTGCACCCAATATCACAAACAAACAAGACTCTATCCCCCATTTTTCGTGTTGGCTTCGCTCTCTTTCTCTGGCAATGCGGCCTGCTACTGGTAATATTTCAAAATCAACTTCTAGCCCCGCAATGTGCCCCCTGATAACTCCTTCCTTCTCTGAAAGAGCATCGGACACGTAACACCAAAAAAGATATTTTGAAAAGATGCCTCTTAGAATATTTTCAAATTCGTCAATAACTACCGCAGGAACTCCCTTCCATCCCTTTTCTCTTATTTTTTCAGCAATAACTCGGTCGGCTACTTCTCTGCACGTCTTTTCAAGGGTTTTCTTTTCCTCCATCGTTTTCCCTCCCTTTAAAGTTTCTATCTTACTCTACAAAATCACAAAACAAAAATCAAGCCCCGATGGCTTGAAAAAGCTAAAATTAAAAAATAATAAAATTCTTAATACTCTAATTTTAGTCCGAGTTTTTCGGCTACCCGGTGAAACCACTTTTGGGTATTCCGAAAACGAGGCATCTCGGTCGGGGATTATTTCCCTCTTAGCGGCTCAATGCCGATATCTCGACAAATTTTCTTCGCCAAAAAGTCATCGATTTCATTATGACGGGGTACGGTTGAAGATTTTTTCATTAAAGGATTAAAAAAGACGCTATGTTTTGCGCCCTCTCTAATAAAAATGCATCTGTTTTTAAGGAGATATTTAATTAAATCTTTGCGCTGCATTATATAGAAACGGAGAGGGGCTCGCGAATAATTCTTCCCCCGGAAACTTCTCTTCTGTTAAGAAGCCTGTTTGTTTCCAAAATCAATAGAAGCGCCTCTTTGAGGTTTTCTTTTACTTCTTTAAGGGTTTCTCCTTGAGTATTAACTCCGGGAATCTCTTCTATCCAGCCCAAATACCATTTTCCGCTTTTTTTATATATTGCTGTAAATTGCCTTGCCATACAATTTTATCTTATCTTTTTTAATGAATATGTCAAATTTTAGGCATTTCGGTCGCTCGATGGTTCGATAAACTCACTATAAATAAAAAATTGTCGTGGCGGTGGGGGTGAGATTCGAACCCCGAACAAATTCCTTCGGAATTTTACGGGGCAGGCTCACTCCAACTTTAATCCTTAAGGTTTTTCCACAGACCCCGTCAGAAAGCGGAGAGGGCGAGATTCGAACTCGCGAAGGGATTGCTCCCTTAACGGTTTTCAAAACCGCCGCCTTCAACCGCTCAGCCACCTCTCCGCTTTCGTACGGGGCAAAACCGGTGCATTTACGAATCCGCGGAAGTTTACGAATCCGCGGAAGTTGGACATCCGCGGCTGTTTGCTTAAGCCGTTGATCTAGCCTGTTATTTTTTCCGATATATCAACTATAGCAGATTATAGCGGATTGATGAATAAGGCAATGCGTCGGACAAGCGCGAACTGCTGGCAAACCTGCGAAGCAGGCTGAATTATAAAGACAAAAAATACCCTGATTACGGAGTAAAGAAAAAACCCTGTTAATCGTTTGAATAGCAGGGTTTTATTTTCCTTTTCTAGGAATTCCAGCTAAGACTTGACCCAAGGTTTCGCTGCTTCCAAAAAACGGCGAACTTTTTCTAAATTGAAGGCTTTGTCGTCTTCTGACCGCAGTAATGTCTCGGCGTCGATCCAAATCGGACCGGGAGCAACTTTGGAAATTCTCTCCATTTCCTTCTGTAGATTATCCGGTGAAAGCCCGCCAGCATAACCGCAATATTCGTTGGGTGGCTGTTTGGGCCATTTCCCAGGAAGTACTCCATTACCACCGGATTGATCAAATAAAGGGAATGCTGTAATTCCCCATCTGTTGACCAAGGTGGAAAAGATTTTCTCGTTCACGCCGTCCATCTGAAAAATGATGGGCTTGTCGCGGTGATATTGTCTGATCAAATCGGACATTTTCTTGTCATCAACAGGATGATGCTCTGCGTGAAAGTTCAGCTGGAAGCGGTTGAACATCTTCCAGGTATATCCGAACTCTTCAAAAAAGCTCGGCTTCCCAAGGCATAAATTCCGCACCCATTCTCCGCATAGATGACCGGATAAAGCAAACTTCTCTCGCCGCCACAGAATGTATAATTCCTCTAACCAATTCCGGGACGGGAACCTCTTGCTCCCTTGTTGTTTCTTCGACAACAAAATGCCAAATTCAACGAAGGAATACCCCCTAGCGATCGGAAGCAGTTCTTCCGGCCGGATGCTGTCATCTGCTCCAGTAACAGTAACAACCCGTATAATTTTTGCATTCATTTTGGTTGCCTCCTTTCAGTTCTAATCCCGCTTTCGCGTGTCCACGGCGGACTTCGTCACGCCGTAGCCATGCTTCAGCGTGGCGAAGGCGGAGGAGGTGGGACTCGAACCCACAAACCGCTTTTTACACGGTTACAGGTTAGCAACCTGCTGCCCAACCATTAGGCGACTCCTCCTGGCTTTTTTATTCTATCAGAATTTGATTTTTGGTCAATTTTGTGATTAAATTAAAAAGTAATTTGGTCCCCATAGCTCAATGGATAGAGCGCAGCCCTGCGAAGGCTGATATCGAGGTTCGACTCCCCGTGGGGACACAGAATAAAAATTCAAAATTTAAATCTCAAAATTCAAAATGAATCTGACTACGCCGATTGGGCAAATAGCCGGAATCGGGCCGGTTTTTCAGAAAAAACTAAAAAAGCTGGGCATTAAAAACATTCAAGATTTGCTCTTCCACTTTCCTCATAGATATGAGGATTTTTCAAATGTAACGCCTATTTCAAAAATAAAATTTAGTGAAAACTGCTGCGTTCAAGGAAAAATTCTGGAGATCGAAACCAGCCGAACGTGGAAGAAAAAAATATTTATCACCCAAGCCATAGTGCAGGATAATACCGGGGCGATTAAAGCGCTTTGGTTCAATCAGCCGTACTTGAGCAAAATTTTAAAGGCGGGCGATTCCGTTTATCTGGCCGGAAAAACTTCACTGGATAAGCAAGGAGTGTATCTGTCCAATCCCGCCTACGAAAAGTTGGTTGAAGCCAGGCTTCAACCAACTCATATGGGGAGGATTGTGCCGGTTTACCCAGAAACCGAAGGGCTGTCTTCAAGGTGGCTTAGAAATATAATTCAGCCCATCTTAATAAATTTCAGAAACTCAATCCCCGATCTTCTGCCGCAAAAAATTATCCAGGAAAATCAGCTCCTCCCTTTTTCTCAAGCCATTTGGCAAATTCATTTTCCCGATTCTCCAGAGTTAGCGAACAAAGCCAAGGAAAGATTCTCTTTTGAGGAATTATTTTTTATTGAGCTTTGGGTTTTAAGAGAAAGGGCAAAACTGTCCCAAGAAAAAGCTAATCAAGTAACCTTAAATTTAGAAATCATGCAAAAATTGGTAAAATCATTGCCCTTTAAATTAACTGATGCTCAAAAAAAATCCGCTTGGGCAATTCTAAAAGACTTGGAAAAATCGAGGCCAATGAACAGGCTACTGGAAGGAGATGTGGGCTCCGGCAAAACAGTGGTAGCTGCCCTAGCGGCCCTGAATGTTATCAAGGCCGGATATCAGGCGGCTTTTATGGCGCCCACGGAAATTTTAGCCAACCAGCATTTCAAAACTATTTGGGATATTCTTAAAAATTTTAACATTAATGTCGGCCTGCTCACCGGCAAAACCGATAAATTTTTCTCGAGGAAATTAAAAAATGACTGGATAGAAGTGTCTCGTAAAAAACTCTTGGAAAAAACATTAAAAGGCGAAATGAACTTAGTAATCGGCACGCATGCCTTAATCCAAGACAAAATCAAATTCGGAAAACTAGCCTTAGTGATTGTTGATGAACAGCACCGCTTCGGCGTCGAACAACGCGCCCGCCTTCTTAATGTTAGACGTCCGACGTCTAACATTCCGCATTTGTTGTCGATGACGGCGACGCCTATCCCCCGAACATTGGCTTTGACTCTTTATGGCGATCTCGATTTGTCTTTAATCGACCAACTGCCCAAGGGAAGGAAAAAAATTATTACAAAAATAGTTTCTCCAGAAGAACGAAGGAAAACTTACGATTTTATCAGAGAAGAAATAAAAAACGGCAGGCAGGCGTTTGTGATTTGCCCGCGGATTGAATCAAAGGCGTTGTGTGAAGCCGGGCTTCACACAACGCCCTCGTCTTGGGCTGGAGTAAAAGCAGTTGAAGAAGAATATGAAAAACTGTCTAAAGAAATTTTTCCCGACCTAAGTGTGGCCATGCTTCATGGAAAAATGCCCGGGTTAGAAAAAGAAAGAACGATGCAGAATTTCAAAAATAAAAAAATAGACATTTTAGTTTCTACTTCGGTAGTCGAGGTGGGAGTGGATGTGCCGAACGCTTCCGTGATGATGATCGAGGGCGCTGACAGATTTGGCTTAGCCCAGCTTCACCAATTCCGCGGCAGAGTGGGAAGGTCAATTTATCAATCGTATTGCTTTTTATTAACTGACTCCCCTTCGGGAAAAACCAATTTAAGATTGAAGGCCCTAGTAAACTGCGAAAATAGTTTTGAATTAGCTGAAAAAGATTTAGAAATAAGGGGGCCGGGAGATTTTACCGGCACCCGCCAATGGGGCATTCCCGATTTAATCATGGGCTCACTGAGAAATGTTTTCCTTGTGGAAAAAACAAGGAATGCCGCCAAAGAAATTTTAATGCAAGATCCATTGCTAAAAAATTATCCCTTATTCAGGGAAAGATTAAGCAGATTTAGAGAAAAAATCCACTTAGAATAAAATAAAAGGGCGAGAAGCGTTCTCGCCCTTTTTAACTTTTTAGCCGCCCTTCAGTCTGCTCATTATATCGCGAGCTTGGTCATTCAGTTCGCAAAGAACTCCGCCGGACTGAATATCCTTTTCTGTAAAAGCGCACTCAAGGACTTTTTGCCCAAAATTGATTTTTTTGATATCTTGAGCTGTTAAAATTTCACCCCCTCCCTGCCGCTTTAACACTATGCGGGAATCAAATCTATCTGAATCAGTCTTTTCAAATAAGAAACTAGCGCCTTTTTTAATTTTTTGTGAAACCACGAATCTGGCAATGCTATATAAAATGTAACGACTAATGCCCGATTGCAAACGAGAATTAGTAAAGGACTTAAAATCAATATCCTGCGAATTTCGGCAAAGGCCCTCAATAAAATCATCAGAGTATTCGATGGAAATACCTATGGTTTGAAATCTTTCTTTGAGATCTGTTAGTTTTTCTGAAAGCTGCAATAACTGGCTGGCAAAAGTCCTTTTCTCCAAAATAATCAAATTTTCGCCAATATCCTGAATCAATCCGGATAAATTAGATTTACCGACTAAATCGTGGCGTTTCTTGCTGTATAATTCCTGGCGATCGACTTCTTTTAGTTTTTTTTCTTCGGGCAAGCTCACTTGGAAGCCTAAACTTCCATCATTTTGATACTCGTAAGCTGTCATAATAATAATGATGCGCGAGAAATCGATAAATAAGTCCGGCCAAACCATTGCATTGCCTTGGCGCAAAATCTGCCTAATGAGTTCGAGCAATTCGGGACAGGCCCTGTCTACGGCATCTAAAAATAATAATCCCGAAAATGGCTCTTTTTTTTGAAGTTCTGCGCGGTAATGCTCTTCTTCTTTTGCAATAAGGTTATTAAGCTCCTGATAAAAACGAGGGGCGTTTTCTCCCATCATTCCAATATCTGTTTTATACCATTCTTCAAACCATGCTTTCCAGCTTCTTATTCTCTGCAAAAAATCTTTAGCCAGGCAGCGGAAATGAGGCTCGCCAAGAGTTGCAAAAAGCGGAAGAGACTGGCGCATAAAAGGACTCTGAGGCAGGGGACCGATTAATCTTGATAACACCCCGGGATATGACTGAGAAAAAGCGCCGCAATCAACATAAACAAATGATGGACTGCCATCGGGAGTTTGCCCTAGCCACTTTTGGCCCAATGTTTCAGCCAATAAATATGCCGGCATAGCTACTGGCCCGTGAAAGATAAAAGCATTAAGCGGAGAATTTTCGCCGAGAAACCCCGCTTCCGACATGGTAATAGCTCTGGCAACACGCTGGGAAAATTTCACCACTCCTTCTTCATTGTTGACTGCAATTAAGGCTTTATACGCATCCTGGGCTTTGGCAGAAAATTCGGGCAAAATATGATTTTCCATTAGGCCTCCTTTTTAAATTAATGTGCTAATCATTTTATCTTAATGATCTTTTCAAAAATGTCAACAAAAAAAGTCCCGGTGAGTTCATCGAACCGCTCGGGACTTTTATTGATTTTTATTTTTAACCGCCGGTAATTCTTTCTACCAGAATTTCAAGCACGAAATCAGCAGTTACTTCAGGATCGTCTTCCAACTCTCCTTCTTCATTGACACGTAATTTGCGGCTATTAAAATAAAGGGCGTATCCCTTAACTGTAACTCCTTGCTTTTTAAGGAAATCGCTCAATCTTCCGCCGCGCTGAACTCTCAATTTTTTGTCTTTCTGGCCCAGCCAGCGAACAGTTGCCTCTACGGTTTCATTGTCATCGCCATCTGGTGGCTGTTCGGGTTCTCTCTCTCGGTTTCGCTCTACCATGCTTTTCCTCCT
Organism: Candidatus Nealsoniibacteriota bacterium; assembly: GCA_016188865.1. GTDB lineage: Bacteria > Patescibacteriota > Minisyncoccia > Minisyncoccales > MHMH01 > JACPGX01. The sequence goes on along the minus strand of JACPGX010000003.1, from coordinate 5,808 downwards.
TTTTCTTTTTTAATTTTACTTTATATCTCTTACACCAACTCTTGTCAAATCGCCAAAATCTATTTCTACCCTAGTAAGAAATAAAGGCCGCCAGCCAGCCCAAAAATTTTTAACAAACTTAGCAATAATGCCTGCAAAAACAGGGCCAAGCTCCGGATCAACGCACTGATTTAAAGCGATATCTCCAGCCGGCAAACCGTAAAGAGTTTGTTCATATTTTGCTATTTGGTCTGAATCATTGGGGTTCAAAATATAAATTATTCCGATGTTTTGAGCTGCCCCGGCTTCAATCAATAAAGGAGCAAAATTGCCATGAGGGTTTGCCGGCTCTAATTGCCGGCAAATGATCTGACGGCTCTCTAAGTTATCTACTGCCACAATAACTATTCCTTTCAGCGGGGTACCGTCGACAACTTTTTCCTGCAGGTACTGAACATTGCCCCGCTGAGGCAAGCCATGAATATGCCAGCGCAAAGCTTCAACTTTCGGCCTGCCAATATCCCATAAAGAATAAACTTGGTTTTCAAGATTATGGGGCTCTACTGCATCGTGGTCAAAAATTATTAAATCTTCAAACTCCAAACGGGCCAGCAAAAGAGCAGTATGAGAACCTATGCCGCCAGCTCCAATTAAAACAAGTTTTTTTCCAATCATCTTTCAATCCCTCCATCTTCAAAAAAAGCTACCCGCTCTCCAATAAGAGCTGACATGCGCTGAAAATTGCCCTGCAAATATGACCGAACCTCCTGCTCGCCTGCTCCTTCTGCCAAAACTACGGGCACTACGCCTCCTAGAGCCGGCCTAGCGAAATCATATCTTCCGCGAATCTCGGCTCGCCTGTTTATCACCAAACTGATAAAGGGCCCCACAACTTCGTCCGAACTGCTATCCCTTAAATATTCCAAAATATCCTTATCTATAGTTGAGTCGTCCTTTTCGCTGAAAAAAACAGGGCCATCTGCATGGCTGTGCCACCAGCAAGTAACATCAGCTCTGTCTCCTCCCGAATTCTCAAATTCTATTATGGCTTGGCGGAAATTATCTCCAAAAATTGAAGTTTTAATATCTGAGCAATCTTGATAGGGGACAATCGCGTTAGAAATAAAAAGCGATCTTTCAATGGCCTGCACTTTAGCAAAACCGGATACTTCGCCCAAGGAAATTCTGGCAGCCAAAAGCATGTCGCCAAAAACATCAACAGCCAGAACAATTTTTGAAGGCAGCCATAAAGCTATATCGCCATTTTCTCTTTTGGCTATCCATTCATTCATTGCTTAAACCCCCTCGAAAGGCTTATCAACGCCCACCAGAATATCTCTGACAGCTAGTATGGCCGAACCAATCCTGCCCAACCCCACAAGACGCCTAAAGATTTTTTCTTCTTCTGTGGTAAAAATTAAGCTTGGAGAACGATCGCCTGTTAATAAATTTTTATTTTTAGAAAATACGTTGGCATAGGCATGATTGACGTCCAAGCAAATATCTACCGAATCCATATTAACTCCCCCGTATTTTCCTACTCCTCTCTGGGAGCAAAAACTGCAAAAAATCCAATCTCTGCCCAAACTGAAATAAATCAAATTGGCATCGTTAAGAAGTTTCTTGAATTCATCATCCGGAAAACAGTTTTTAATAAGGCGCTCTGCTGCCCATCTGTTCCCCAGCAAGTCCTGATTTTTTTGCCTTATTTCTCTCAAAACATCTATCAAATAAAACTCTTGCTGGCCTAATAGGTCTAATTTTTTATTCAGCTCGCCGAGCGCGGAGTATTCGCGGTAATTTCTGGCCAATTCAACATAAGCTTGGCGCACATCGTCACGGGCCTCATCTGTGGCATAAAATGGCTTTTTTTCCGGGGGTGGCTCTCCTTCTTTATAGAGTTTGCATAAGCTTGGTTTATTTTCGTCAAAAACTAAAAATGTTAAAGCCAAATGGATGAGCGAGGGCATATCAAAATCAGCTAAAGCTTTAGCCAGAGCGTTGTCGATGACACTGCCCCAGCAAGGCTTAAAAGGACCATCGCGGTGATCAGGTACTCTTGCAACAGCTGAATGCTCGTATGGCCCTCGCCAACCATAAGTTCCAATTCGCACAGCCCCGCTTCCTTCATGAAAATCAATAACAATCCTATGCTGGCCTATCTGGGGGGCAGCATACCGGCCCCCGTTTCTTCTTTCCATTGACAAGGGGCCGGTAAAAGCTGTTAATATATTGTCTTTAATCTCAACTCCCCAAATAGCTTCCATGCGAAGGATTTTTTCAAATTCTTTTTCCAGCTCTTCTTTCTTCAGGTGGCGGAGCGGATTGTTCAACCTCTCTTTAATCTGGCTTATTTGCAAACCTACGGTTAGCAATTCCTCCGCTTTTGCCCCGCAAACAAGCTCGTTTTCCTCCAAAGCGCGAGAAATGTCTTTCAATTGGTTTTGCAAATGAAAAAAAGATAAGGAGTGAAACGGCAAAATAAATTTGTCAGCGGATTCAATAACTTTTTTATGAAATCTATTCTTAATCAGCATATCTCTGGCCGAAGCTTCGGCTTGCCACTGTGCTGGAAAAATAAGGGGAAAGGCCCCCTGCAAAATTTGCCACAAGAGAAAATCTTCTCCTTCCCACGGGCTGTGGGCAATATCAAAAAGAATATAGATATTGCGGGTAGTCAAAGATATTTCGGCAATACTCCTGCCTTCCGACGATTGGATAATCGCGCTTTTAAGCAAAGCGTCGTGTATTCCATCAAATACAGCTCCCACATCATTTCCTATGGGGCCCAAGGCTACGGCTTCTTCGCTGCTAAAATCCAGATCTTTAACGGGAACCGTAAAACCAAAAAGTTTTTCAACGCAACCAAGGGGCCTGCGTTCCTGAAGATTGCTGTTAAAGCTGAAAAAATGGAGATAGGCCGTTCTTTCTCTATCTAAAACTGCGGGAGCAACTCCGACTCCGTGTGGAGTATCAACGTAAATTTTTATGCCCCATTTTGCGGCAAAATAATCAAGAACTGGCAAAAATCTTTTAACTTTTTCTAATTCTTCGGAAATCGATTTATTGGCAACAAAGACAACTCTTGCCGATGGCATGATAATACCCTCCTCTGTGGTTTATTTTCAAAGAACCAAACTCTTTGTATTGTCAGCAAAATAATAACTTTTGTCAATACAAAAGGGGCAGAGAATTTCTCTACCCCTCATTATTAAAGATTTCTTGGCATATTGGACCCATCATCGGTTCTTTTCTGAGATTTACCCCTTAATCTGCGGACCTCGTCGCGCCGATTCTCCGGAATAAAACTTAAATCATCGGCAGACAAAAGAGCCATCCGATCCATGCTCTTATATTCTGAAACATTGCGCGTCGGCAAAAATTCCTTAATTTTTTCTTCCAAATGTTTTAATCTTAAAACATTTCCGCCTGCCCGCCTAACTAAACGGTCAGCCCGCTGAATAATTACTTCTATTTCAGCTCCAGTCAGCGGAATATCATTATCTTTATCATTGCCGGGTGAAGGGCCGGGAGAAAGCTCTCCCTTATTAACCCAAAAATCAAGCATCCCTGAAATTTTTTTAATATCTTCTTCTGTCAGTTCCCAGAGGAATTGAGATCCGTTAGCTTCTGCCCTGATTTTCTGCTTTAAAAGAAGGGCATTGATAATAGCCGGCCTTTCTTTGCCTGTAGGAATTAAGAAGGGAATTTTATCATCAAAGCGTCCTGCCCTGATCATGGCCGTGTCTAAAAGGTCGGGCCGGTTGGTTGCTCCAATCCAGATGATTTTGCCGCGCAAAGTGGAATCGGAAAGAAATTCCATAAGCATGCCGGTAAGGCGCGAACTAACCCCCGAATCCCCGTGGTAAACGCTGCCGCGCTGCAGAAAAAATGTGTCAATTTCATCTTGAAAAACAATGGCAGGATTATTGGCTCGGAGAATCTCAATGGCCAACTCCATATTTCTTTCGCTCATTCCCACAAAGGGATCCCTTACGCTGCCGAATTCGGCGAAAGGAAGCCCTGCCTCATGAGCAATAACTTCTGCGCAAACGGTCTTGCCGGTGCCGGGCGCTCCGATAAAAAGAATGCCCGAAGGAACCGCCATAAAATCGCCGGAACGAATTGATTTCACAACCTCTTTGATGTAATTAAGGATGTGGTCCAGCCCTCCGATGGTATCGTAAGTCCAAGGCGAACGCCTTATTTTCAAAACGCCTCCGGTTCTTTCACTGATAATTTTTGCTTTTTGCTCAAAAACCAAATCAGCTGAAAGCTTTTCTTTTTTAAGGTGGGCGTTGGCTAAAATAAGCTCTACCCCAACCAATGGAAGCCCTTTTACCAAGTGAGCCAAATGCTTATCTGCAACATCGCCTTCTTTAGCCGGAAAATCTTTCCTTAGAATTTTAATGTCTTCGAGAAGCTGCCTTTCGTCAGTGGGAAAATCAATTTTAATTGGATAAAATCTTCTTGTCTGGTCGCGCAGTTCAGGCGGAATGCTGTTTAGCGCCTCGCTTATATAAATAATGATGTTCTGGGTTTTCTGTATTTTTCTGTCCTGAGCCCACCACTGGAAAAATGTTACTGCGTCGCGCTCAATCTTTTGCGATGAGCTGGAGGAATCTACCGAAGCCAAATTTTCTTCATATTCAAAAATTACTACTGCAAAAGGCCCCTTTTGGGGAATATCTTCAGCTTCAGAAAATCTAGCGCTCAAGTATTCCTTGATATCCCCTCTCTGCAACTCCTCATTATCCCAGCCAATTTCCAAAAGATTATTAAACCACTTTAATGCTGCAGATAAATCTCTCTTGTTTGTTTCAAAAAACTGGTCCGGATCTTCTATTAGCTTTGGGTCGCCGATGACCAGCCGTATAAACAGCTTTTTCATTACCGGATTCGGTGAATCGTCGTCGGCAAAACGCACGCCTGTGCATCTGTTAAAATAAACGATGATCGCTGCCTGCGATATTGTTTCTTCTTCAGACAAAACCTCGTAGATTCTTTTGAGCTGGCCGTCTTTAACAATATCATCCCAAACATTCTGGTAAAAAACGAATGAATGAACCCTGCCAGTCTGTAATTTTTCCCTGAAAGTATTCAGCCAATCAAGGTTGCTTCTTTCTTTCATCGTGTCCCTCCCTAAATATTAAATTTCAAAGAGCAAACGCCACTTTTTAAAGTTAGCATCTGTAAAAAACCTGTCAACACGCCCCTTCGGCAAGCTCGGGGTAAACAAAAAGCCCCTAACCTAAGCTAGGAGCTTTTAATTTATTGATTATCTATCCTCGAAAGATGCGCATTAATTTTTTGAAGAAAGATACTTTATTGCTGTCGCGCTGCCCATCATCCTTTAACGCCCTTGTCATTTCTGAAAGACGAGAACTAACATTGTTATGGATTCCTTCGGCTGACTGCGCGCACAAAAGAAGTTCGAGGCCTTTGTCGACAGTTTTCATAGCATAAATTCGGAATTCGCCTTTAGCGCAAGCCTCCACCACATCTTCTCTAAGCATCAAATTCTTAATATTCTGATGAGGAATAATTACCCCCTGCTCACCGGTCAGGCCTCTTTCTTTGCAGACATCAAAAAATCCTTCTATCTTTTGATTGACCCCGCCAATCGGCTGTATTTCGCCTTTTTGATTGACAGAGCCGGTTACGGCAAAACACTGCTTAATCGGCAGGCCTGACAAGCTTGAAATAAGGCAAAAAAGCTCGGCGGCGGAGGCGGAATCCCCCTCTATGCCGTTATAAGACTGCTCAAAACAAATGCTGGCCGAAAAACTAATCGGCTTATCTTTCCCGTATTTAGCGTGGAAATAACCG
>JACPGX010000002.1 GCA_016188865.1 Candidatus Nealsoniibacteriota bacterium | reverse complement strand
GTATGCCCCTACCAGGAGTCGAACCTGAATTTAGGGTTTAGGAAACCCTCGTCCTGTCCATTGAACGATAGGGGCCAGCAATGGTATAATACAATTGTATGACAAAATATTCAACTCAATCGCCGATTCCTTCGATAATTAAAAAAGTTTTGCCGGGAGTGGTCAGTATTGCTGTTTCTAAAATGATGCCGGTTTTTGAGACGCCTTTTGGACCATCGCCATTTGGTTTTGATGGTTCTTTTATGATCCCGAAAGGGAAGAAAAAAATACAAGTAGGGGGCGGTTCCGGTTTTATTGTTGATAAATCAGGAGTTGTTCTAACTAACCGGCACGTAGTAGCAGATACTGAAGCGGAATATATGGTCGTCGTCAACGAGGAAGATAAATATCCAGCCCATGTTTTAGCCAGAGACCCGATTAACGACGTGGCAATCCTTAAGGTAAGAAAAAGCGGTTTGCCCATTCTTGAACTTGGAGATTCTTCCAAGCTAGAACTCGGCCAAACAGTTATTGCCATAGGCAATGCTCTGGGAAATTTCAGAAATACTGTTTCGGTAGGAGTGGTGTCGGGACTTTCTCGCGAAATTACTGCTGGCGACGCGGCAACGCAGCAGGTTGCCAAGCTCCGAGGCTTAATTCAAACTGATGCAGCGATTAATCCCGGCAATTCCGGAGGCCCCTTGATTGATATGCAGGGCCAAGTTATCGGTATTAACACAGCTATGGTTTTTATGGCAGAAAATATCGGTTTTGCTCTGCCGATTAATAACGCCAAGAAAGACTTAGATGACTTAAAGAAACACGGCAGAATCATCCAACCGTTTCTGGGAGTGCGATATGTTTTATTAAATAAAGAGATGCAGGAAAAATTTAATTTGCCGGTAGACTATGGCGCTTTGATTATTTCAGAGCCAACGCCTGGAGGAGAAGCGATCACCCCCGGAGGAGCGGCTCAAAAAGCTGGCATACAAGAAGGCGATGTTATTCTGGAGATAGAAAATAAAAAAATAACTCAAAAAAATCCCATAGAAGAAATTCTGCAGAAATGCAAAGTCGGCCAGGTGCTCAATATTCTCGGCCTGAGGCACGGTAAAAAAATCACCTTCAATGTTTCTCTAGACGAAAGGAAATAATGTTGGGCGATCGACGGGATTTGCACCCGTGATGAGGGTTCCACAAACCCTAGTGTTACTGCTACACCACGACCGCCATGAATTTAATTTATATCTTTATACTATAATAATGAGTTAAATGATGACAATTTTGACAAAGCCAAATAAGATTTTTAATTTTATTATTTTTTCTATTAATATCTTTATGATGAACCATGAGAACGCGCCTATCAGTGGTGCCGCAATGCACGCACATCATTTTCTTGTTAGATCTTTCTAAAATTCCCCGGCTAGCGGATTCGCCACCAGCCCAGTTTGGATGATTTTCTCCTACTTGTAATATTGTATTCTTCCAAGCCATATGATGCGCCTTATTGCAAAAAAACTTTCTACTTTTAGAATGATCTAATTGCTTAGGCGCTCTCCAAATCTTTTTTCCACAAATATCGCAATATACAAATCTTCCTTTTAATTGTGCCTTGTGTTGGCATTCGGGAGAACAATACTTCCCCCATCCTCGCTTTAACCAACTGGGTTTTGCATAAAACTTTTTCTTGCATATTTTACAGCGAACCAATGGCATTATTCTATTATAATCTCAAAGTTCGGGAAGGTCAAGAGACCGACCTGTGGATTTTTGGCGCTGCCATTACACCATAGCCACCATGTGCTTTATTCTTAAAATAGTTCGAACGCATTTTGTTGAAAAAATCCCCCCGCGAAATCCGGAAAATGCGGCGAAGCCGCACCGATAACAATTTCCAATTTTTCTTTGGCGGCAAATTCCTATTTCGGAAACTCAAAGGAAATATATCCTTTATCGCAACCTTTCCCAGCCCCACAAATGCCCAACTACAAACCCCGAAATTCCTAGAAAAATATAAAGCGCGGAGTGAATCCATAAACCATACACCAAAGGAATTGCGCCTATAATGTGGAGAAGCGCATTCAGAGGATGAACGTGCGTGAGCATGAATTTCCCCAAAGTCGTTTGGGCAAACCGCTCTTCGTCTTTGCCCCAGACAAGGACAGTGCTGAAAATCGGCAATCCAATACCGGATACTAATGCCCATACCCAGTTTTGATGCCAAAGGAAATATACCACCCAGAGCACGCCGAGCATCTCCAAAATCAGTTTTGTGGGATGCGCATGTAGAACGAAAATTCGTTCAAAGAAAGTCATATTTTGAATTTATTGATTTAATTTTGTTAATTATCGACCTATGATTAAAAAATTTTCTTCCCCAAAATGCGGAATCGCTAATTCGTTTTTGCCCCTAAAATTGAATACCAATTAGTCGACGAGCGAGGCGAGGCGAACCAAAACTCATTGACTTTTCCTACGTGGTGCCCTCGGCAGGAATCGAACCTGCACTCTTGTCCTTAGAGGGGACCTGCTTTATCCAATTAAGCTACGAGGGCAGAGGATAACATGCCTTATTATAGTTCAAAATTAAGCCCGAATCAAGGCCTAAATGGATCGGAGTATAATTTAGTTTTAGCGGCATTAAATCTCCCTTCTCTATTCTGCCACTCTTGGAGTATTTTTTGATAAGAATCATTATCGAATTTTATCACTTCTTCGCCTAGTTCGGGTTCCATTTTTGACGGTAAAATACTGTATTTATAAAAAATTACTAATCCGACGATCAGGGCGAAAAAAACTAAAATCAAAAAGGTTAAGAAAAAATTTTCCGCTGCCCGCCTCAAAAGCTTAAAAAAGCCATCTTTTGCCCTATTCAATTTAAAATTGAGGAAAATCATTTTGCTAAAGCTATTATTGATAAATTAGCGGTGATGCCGACTTCTGGCTTGGCATTCTTGCGAATATCCAAATTGCTAACCCGAACCAGGTAAGGAGCTGCCTCTAATTTCTCAAGAAATTCTGAAAAATCCGCAAACTCCCCCTTCAAAATTAAGTGGAAGTCCACAACTATCCCCAGCTCATTTTTAGTTTTTGATAAAATAGGCGGGGTAATTTCGATGGAAAGTTTGGAGTTAGCCGCTTCTTTCTCTAAAAATTCAATGAATTTAATCGGCTCTGAATAACTAATAAAAAGCCCGTCTATTTTTTGAAAATTTGGCTGATATTGTTTGAAATTATCTTCGAAGTTTTTGAAATTTTGGATCTTTAATTCTAATTCAGCAAGCTTATTTCTTTGGGTAATGAAATTTTCTGATTCTTTTTTTATTTGACTGAAAATGGGGCTAACGCCAAAAATAATTAAAAACAAAATCAATAAAGCGAGGGTTAGCAATGTTATGTTTATTTTTTGCTTCATTGATATCATAATCCAATCTCGAAGTTAACATTAAATTCAATGTTTTCGGGTTTTACCCAGCTAGCCGGTGGAAAATCAACTTTTTTAAAATTCTTATTGGATTCTGAATTTTTCTTCAATTGGAATAAAATTTCTCTGGTAGGAGAAAATCCCTGCAGAGATACCAAAAAATTGCCATTTTTCTGAAAATTTTCAGCAAAAGAAAGATCGTTTAAATAAATACCATTGGGAAGAATTTCAGAAATTATTTTCAAAAGTTCTGCAAAATTTAGCTGTTCTGAATAAAAAGAGTTTAATTTTTGAAGACGCAAATTTATTTCCATAATTTCTTTTTCTTGATCTTGAAACTGCGGAGAGATTAAAAAATCTTCGGGCACCACTTTGCCGAGAATATATATTTTGGCTGAAAAAAGCGCCAAAGAAAAAACAATCAAAAATAGAATAATCAAAACTCCTGAAATTAAAAATAATTTGCGGACTTCTAGTTCAAGGAGTTCCTTTTTTTGCTGCGGTGGCAATAAATTAATCATAATTCATGCCGCGAAGAGCAAGGCCCAAAGCGGCTGTATATTTTAGGGAGTCCCCATAAGAAAGCTCCGGGACCTCTTTTAGGGGATGGGGCAATATATTCACCCAAGGGTTGCCCAAGGCTACTGGAAGGTTAAGTTTTTGCGCCAAAAAATCATCAAGTCCCTTAAGATTAGCTCCGCTGCCGCAAAGAATAATTCTTGCCACCCCCCTACCGTCTAACGAGGAAGCAAGATGCTCGTGGGCAGAATGAGTCTGGTAATAATCAAGGTACTTTTTAATCTGCTCCGCTAAATTACCCAGATTGTCTTTCCTTGGGGTAATTAATAATGATGTGGTAAATCTTATAGAATATCCGGAAAAAATAATAAAGGTGGTAGCGCTGCTGCCCAAATCTAGCAAAAGTACGGGCTCCGAACTTTTCCCGTCTTTAATTAACGCTCTGGCAACTGCTTGAGATTCGCTTTCCAAAACAAGGGGGCTCAACCCCGATTTTTTTAAAACCGACAAATATGAATCGACCGTTTCCTTCGGAACAGCGGCAAGCAAAACATCTAGGTGATTAAGATGATTTTTAAGGGGATAAACTATCTGACTGTCAACATAGGCTTTTTCTACCGGCATGGGAATATAATTTTCCGCTTCAAAATAAACTGATTTTTGGGCTTCGCCTTCTTCCATTTTAGGAAGTTGAATCACCTGCATGAAAGTTTTTTCTTCGGGCAGGGAAGCAGTTATATATTTTGTTTTAAGCTTTTCTCCCTTAACGCCAGCAATGGCTTTTTTGATAATTTCCACTAAAACTGATTCATTTTTAATTTCTCCCGACTCAATTATTCCGGGCTGAATTTCTGCTTCATCAAAAGAAGCTAAATTTAAAAAATCGCCCCTCCTTTTAAGCTTGATTATCCTCAAAGACAAATCGGAGATATCTAGTCCAAAAACTTCTGGTTTTAAAGTTAAAAAATCCAGCATATATTAATTATAGCATAATTTATTCAATCTCTTTCCAGCCAGTTACATCCCAAGCGCCGCCAGGCCCTGCTGAAAATTCTGCATTAACTAACCCTTGTTCATATCGGACAATGGCCCCTTGATTTAATTGAATTTTTTTTGCCGTAAGTTCAGAAACCTCTACGCCATTATGCAGGTAAATCAAACCATTGTTGGCATAAAATATGGCGCCCGAAGCATTATTATGAAGATCTATGGCTGAATCATGATGAGTGCAATCTGGTCCGGAAGAGCCCAGGCAATTAGAATTAGATAAAATCATGATATAGCTTCCTGCGCTTCCAGAACCTTGAAAAATACCGTTATTCTTTGTGTGAACCCACTTATCAACCATTACAATGCAGCTGTTTAATCCATAGGCAGCATCGCAGCGGATTGTCGAACCGTTATCGATGTCAAGGTAACCGGTAATGTAGAGAGTGCCGGTAACCGTCAAAATTTTATTGTTGCTGGTCATAATTAAATTCCCGTTGATTTGCTTGGGTCCGTAAGACATATTAGAATTTACCGTCAGATCGCCCGAATAAATCCCCCCGGCGGCAGCGTCCTGCTTCCATTTAGCAATATCAGAGTCGGAAATCGGCATATTTTGCAACGGAGGATCAGAACTGTCAGGATAAGCATTTCCCGGACTCAAAGGATCCGGGCAAGTAGGATTGCGCGGATTATTTAAAAAATCAAGCGAGGAACTGTCGATGGTTTGGTAATAAGCATTACCGCAAATTTTGCTGTCATCAATTGTATTGGCATGAACTGAACCTAAAACTACAACGTCATCTAATGCGCCCGCAGCGATAAAAACATCGCCCGTAATAGTGGCTCCCCCATCGCCCTCAATCGGGCCGTTGGAATAAATGTTGCCTACTGTTCCTCCCGCCCCCTCAATGCGGGAATTATTTTCCATTTCAATACCCAATGTTCCGACTTGAGCTCCGTAAAAAAATTGAGGCTTAATCGTTTCAACCGCCACTCGCATTTCTAGTTTTCTAGATATGCCCGCATCAACTGCGTCAGATGTGATTATTCTCGTATTAACGTTAGGAGATTGCAAAGAAACCTGCGCCTGGACGCCGTTGAAAGCAATTGAATAACTCGAAGGCAAATTCATTGATTTTTTCAGACGCAAAATTGCATCCTCAAGGCCGGTTTCAGCCGCATAATAAGATTGGCTGGATTTAACGATATTTTTAATAATTTTTTGTTCTCCATACGTCAGAATGAAAATGCTCGCGCTTATGCTAAAAACCACGGTGAAAATTAAAATTGTCACAAAAAACGTTGCAAAACCTTTTTGATTTTTAATCATATTAGTATGGCCTTAAAGAAGCACTGGAGGTTGAATTAATGGAAGCTTGCTTATAATCCAAACTCAAAGAAATTTGGATGGAAGGCGTAGTAGTGGAAAGCTGAATAAATTTAAAGCCGGTCACATTGACCTTGTCTGAAGTTATGGCAATGGGATTTTGAGATTCTTTTTTAAAACAAATTGTTGAAGAGGCTTGGCCGCAAAGATAAAAATCAATATAACTGGAGGTTTCTCCGTTAGGCAAATAATTGCCTGTTTCCAAAGACAATTGGCTAGCGCCGGAAGTCGGCTCGTAAACTGACTTAGCCGATCTGATTTCGTGAGTCATTATTTCCATGGCGCGCCTAGCGTTATCTGTAACCTCTCTGATCGCTCCTGCTTTAGCGGATAATTTTACCGCCCAGTCTAAAAAACTATAAACTGCCAAAAATATTATGGCTAAGACTGATACATATATCAAAATCTCCATTAAGGTAAAACCTCTTTTCATTATTTCCAATTAGTTAGATGGGTTATTATTTCTATATTATGATTTTGGCTTCGTTCGCTCCACGAAACAGAAGCCGTTATTTTCTTTGTATCTAAGTCAGCCGTCCCCCCGGATGCAACAATATTATCGCCGGCATCCCTATAAGCGTCTTGGATGGATATCATCCTGGTAAATCCGCCGGTAATATTTTCTGTCCCGGAAAAACTCCATTTCCCTGCAGTATTTATTAAGCCATGATTCCCGTTGGCAATTTGCTGCCAACCGGCATTATCTCTAATGCTTCTTACGGCTTCCATTGCTTCTTGGGCTAAGCCATTAGCTTGAGTTGTCTGTCTTGATAAATCATTAATCCTTAAAGAAAAATTTATCAACCCCAAAAGGGTGGTTAAGGTTACAGCTAAAATAGCTATGACCACCAAAATTTCAATTATTGAAATTCCCTTATTGCCATTGAATGTCTGTAACATAAATAGAATTATGAGTAATATTTAATCCGTCTGCTGAATATTCTGCTATGGTTCCCGAGCTGTCACCTGAAATTCCAACCTTTAGCGCCTTGGTATTATATCTTCTGTCCCGATGAATAGAAAACTGGGTATTAGAAAGCGGGTCATTTAATCTATGAGTGTGAATTTTAATCTTTTGAATGGTTCCTGCTACGCTGAACTCTCCTTCCCAATAAATTTGACCGTCTTTCAGATTATTAATGATAGGAATGGTTTCTAATTGCTGCGAGCTATCATAATAAAAAGTAAGGGTTAAGCTCTCCACGCTGGTAGAAATATACCTGCTGTAATCAACATGCGCGTGCCTGGAATCTTTAATCCTATTGAAGTCAGATGGTAAAATCGGAGCGGCTAATCCGGCTTGGCCGCTTTCTTCAAGATAAATAGTTTTTGTTTTAGAGAGGTCAGTTTTGGCAGCTATGGTAATTAAACCTGACTGCTGGGGATTGCCGGTGATCCGATTGAAAACTGCCTCTCTGCCGCCGCTTAAATTTACTTCTGAAACTAAAACAGTTCCGGGTATTTTGTGAATATCGTCTGACAAAACATCTCGAGTCAAATAATTTTGTCCCTTAAATAAAGTATACTGATAAGGGGAGGTGCTGATGGAAAAATAAACTCCCCAATTCGAACTGCCCTCTGAAGCAATGGTTTTATTTTGAGCAAGCCTTAGAGTATTAATAATTTCTTCAGCTGAATTTTCTAAATCAGTATCCATCCAAAAATCTCTAAGGGCAGGGGCAGCCAAAGCAGCTAAGATCGCCACGATCCCCACAACAATCATCAATTCAATAAGAGTAAATCCGCGCAACATATTATTTAAGGCCGCTTAGCATCGAATACATTGGCTGAACCATAGAAATCGCAAAGAAACCGACGACCCCTCCTATAATAAGCATTAAAACCGGCTCTATGACGGCTACCAAATTTTTAGTAGCCATGGTGATTTCTTCGTCGAAAAAATCTCCCAGCTTTTCCAAGACATCGGAGGTTTCTCCGGTCTCCTCCCCCACCTCGACCATTTGGATAACCGTTAGGGAGTAAAGGTGGGGATAAGGCTTTAAGGCTTCTGACAATTTTTTCCCCTTTTTAACCTCCTCAACTGCTCCCAAAATAGTCTTTTGGTAATCAAAATTAGTTAGAGTCTCGGCAATAATTTCTAAAGACCTCACTAAAGGCACGCCAGCAGTTATTAAAGAAGAAAGCGTTCGGACTATATGGGCAGAATTAGTCTTCTGAACAAGAGCGGCAATTATGGGCATTTTGAAAGACAGGGAACTGGCCAGTTTTTTGCCGGTTTTTGTTCTTAAAGCGGCCCGAAACAAAATAAAAGAAATAATCAAACCCACAATGACAAAATACCATTTTTGAGCCAAAAAATTACCCAGCAGGATTACCAATTTAGTAGTCAGAGGAAGCTTTATTTGCAAATCCTCGAAAATTTGTGATAATTTTGGCACTACGACTACCAACATCATGGCTCCGATGCCTATCATGGTTAAAATAATCACTATCGGATAAATCATGGCGCTTTGAATTTTAGATGTTAACTCTTGCTCGCGCTCCATTTGTTTAGCTAGAATTGTCAGATTTTTTTCCAGGGTACCCGACTCCTCTCCCACGCTAATCATGCTGCGAAAAAGGGGAGAAAAAATATCGGGATATTGCAAAAGAGCGTCGGAAAAACTTTTTCCCTTAGTTATTTCTGATTCCATAACCAGCAGAGCGTTCTTTAATTTATTGTTCTTTGTCTGGCGCGATAATGTATTCAGGGCTCTATTCAGAGAAACGCCGGCTCCGATCATTACTCTAAGATTTCTGGTGAAAATCATTTTTTCTCTAGAAGATACCTGATTCAATAGGGAGAAATAAAACGAGAAAGATTTTTTTGCTTTTTCTGCGGCAGCTGAAATCAAAATATAGCCCTCTTGACGAAGGGTTTTAGCCAAATCATACTCATCCTTGGCCTCTCGCGTGCCGGAGTATGTCTCTCCATTTTGCAATTTAGCGCTAAACGAGTATCTGGGCATTTATTCGATGATAACGCGAAGCACTTCCTCCAACGAAGTTATTCCTTGGGATGCTTTAATAAAGCCGTCTTCAACCATGGTCATCATCCCCTCTTTGATTGCCTGACGCTGAATTTCATCGGAAGTTGCTTTCTGGGTAATTAGTCTTTTAATGGTTTCTGTGACAGACAAAGCCTCATAAATGCCGATTCTCCCCTTATATCCTTCGGGACAAGTTTTAGTAGACTTCGGCCTGAAAAATGGAATATCTTTTAAGGTTTGCCTCGGTTTGGATATCTTTTTTTCTTTGAGGATTTTTAAAATTGTAGCTAAATCAAAATATTTCGCAAAGTTCTTTAATTCAGCTTCTTTTAAAAAATATTTTTCCTTATCCTGGCAAAGGCGCTTAACTAATCTTTGGGCTAAAATAATATTTAAAGTAGAGGAAACTAAAAATGGTTCGGCCTTCATATCAATCAGCCGGGGAATAGCGCCTGCCGCAGTGTTGGTATGCAAAGTAGACAGAACCAGATGACCGGTTAAGGAGGCGTTAATAGCCAATCCAGCCGTTTCGTTGTCTCTTATTTCTCCAACCATAATAATGTTTGGGTCTTGCCTGACTAAAGATCGCAAGCCCGAAGCAAAGGTTAGCCCAATTTTGGGATTAACCTGCGTTTGATTTACCCTGGGCATGCGGTATTCTATTGGATCTTCAACTGTGGAAATATTAACCCCCGGCTTATTTAAAATTTCCATCATCGAATATAGGGTGGTTGTTTTGCCAGAACCCGTGGGGCCGGTAACCAAAATCATGCCGACCGGTTTTTTTAAGTTATCGTGAATTTGCTCTAAAGCATTGTCTTGCAAACCAAGCTCCTCGAGCGTAAAAGCTTTGGCTGTTTCTGAAAGCAATCTCATAACTATTTTTT
This sequence comes from Candidatus Nealsoniibacteriota bacterium, assembly GCA_016188865.1. Taxonomy (GTDB): domain Bacteria; phylum Patescibacteriota; class Minisyncoccia; order Minisyncoccales; family MHMH01; genus JACPGX01. Next base: position 186,059 of record JACPGX010000002.1, on the reverse strand, counting down.
CGCCGTCAAAAACCGGCAGAACAGACACTCTCAATGAATACCTGTATTCATCGGTTTCTATTTTAAAACGTCCGTCTTGGGGAAGGCGATGCTCATCGAGTTTTAAATTGGCAAGCACCTTAATTCTGGCAACAATTCCAGAATGCACTTGCCTCGGCAATGTCATGGCATCATGCAAAACGCCGTCAATCCTGTATCTTACCGTTACCTCTTTTTCCTGCGGTTCGATATGAATATCGGAAGCCCTGCCTAAAATTGCGTGCTTGATTAAAGTGTCAACAATCCTGACAATCGGCAGTTCTTTCGCAATTTTTTCCAATTCTGATTTTTCTTCCATGCGTTCTTCGGCGATAGGTTTGACATCTTCAGCGTCTCTCTTAATAATTTCTCCGAATTCAACTTCCAGCGTTTTTTGATACTGCTTTAGAATATTTTTAATGCCCTCCGGGCTGGTAAGCCTGGGCAAAACTCTCAAGCCAATCTCTTTTTTTATAAATTCAGTTACTCTAAGGTCGGCTGGATCAAGCATGGCCACTTCAAGATCGTTGCCGCTTTTTTTAAAAGCGACGATGCTGTGCTTCTTGGCCATAGGCTCGGGTATTATGCTCAAAATCTCCAAGGGAACTGTTTCTTTTCTTAAATCGACAAAGGGTATGCCAAGAATGTATGATTGAAGCTTGATTAATTCTTCTTCTGTGATTAATTTGTCGGCAACCAAAATATCTCCAACGTCTTGATTGGTTTTTGAGGCCTTTTTCAAGGCCTGCCCAAATTGCTCCCTTGTGACCAAGCCTGCATCCAATAAAAATGCCCTTAATTGACTCGCTTCAACACGCATAAATTTACTCTTTGGGCGCAAGCGACTGTTTAATTTTTTTTACCACTTCTTCTAAAGAATAATTAGCTTTAACCAAATAGGTGGTAGCCCCAAACTCCAAAGCTTTTTCAACGTCGCCAACGCCTTCCAGATTTGTCAAAACAATGATGGGAATATTTTTTGTTTCTTTATCTGTTTTAAGCTGTTTTAAAACATCAAAGCCGTGGATTTTCGGCAAAATCAAGTCAAGCAAAATTAAATCAGGTTTTTCTGATTTTGCCAGCCTTATGCCTTGCTCGCCGTCAGTAGCAGAAACCATATTATAACCGCTTTCAGTTAAAATATCGCCGAAAGTTTTTTGAAGGGCAGACTCGTCTTCGATAAAAAGTATTTTTTGCATATTTTTATATTTATTTCATTATTTTATTGGCAAAGTAAACCAGAAGGTCGACCCAACCCCCTCTTGGCTTTTAAACCATATTTTACCTCCGGATTTTTCTATAATTGATTTTGTTATATGCAAGCCGAGGCCCGAGCCCAAAGTCTGCTGCCTTAAAATATTTTGAGATCGGAAAAATTTCTGAAAAATATGCCTTTGGTCGTCCTTGGGAATACCCACTCCCGTATCTCTTATTTCAAAAAGCAAATGATCATTTTTATTATTTATTTTTATAAATACCTTGCCCTTTTCTTTGATATAGCGAATGGCATTGTCTAGAAGATTTTCCACGACTATTTTAATCATTTTATAATCACTGCAAACTTGCGGCAAAATTTCTGAAACTTCAAGGTTGATTGCCACATTGGATGCTTCGGCTAAAACTTTTAATCCGTTAATAACCTCTTTTGCCAAATCTTCTAAGGAAAACTTAATTTTATCAAAAAGCAGCTTGCCTTCATCAATTCGGGAAACCATCAAAAGGTCGGTAACCAATTCGCCCATTCGCCCGTTATTTTCCTGGATGATTTTTAAGTATTCTTTTTGTTTTGGCGCAAGCTCGCCAAAATCTTTCGAAACTAAAACTTCTGCGGCCCACCTCAAATTAGAAAGGGGCGACCTTAACTGGTGGGAAACTATGCTGATAAATTCTGATTTTAATCTTGACGCTTCAGCCAATCCTTCCATGCTCCTGACAATGCTGAAAGTGATAATCAGCAAAACTCCCGTTACAACCAAGACAATTAAAGAAACTGTGGTTGGCTCTACAACAAAATAACGAGTGCCTAAGGCATAAGTGGTGAAAGCCGAACCGGAAATAACTATGCCCATTATGAGAAACAAAAACTGAGGGCAATCTTTAAGGCGGAGCCTATATTGCCGGCACTTGTTAAAAATATTCAATTCCTCCGAAATCCATTTAAAACTCACATTATAATTATACCATTTTCTCATTTGAAAACCAAATTAAAATATGCTAAACTGCGAAATACGGAGAGTAGTGTAACGGCAGCACGAGTCCTTTGCCTGCCCGCCAATCGCCTGCGCCGGAGTATGGTGTAATGGTAGCACGAGTCCTTTGGGAGGATTTAGTCTCGGTTCGAATCCGAGTACTCCGAAGGCTCAAGGCGCTAGCAGGCGGGGGAGGATTTAGTTCGGGTTCAAATCCCGACTCTCCGACCATCGCTTACGCGAGCTAGCGGGCCTGCCCGCCGTAGCTCGCTTCAGCGAGCGAAGGCGGGTGTAGCACAATGGCAGTGCCTCTGATTTCCAATCAGATTACGTGGGTTCGATTCCCATCACCCGCTCAAACAATATGTTAGACATTCAATGTCTAACACTCCAAGTCCTAAGTGAAGGGTGTCATATAAACCAGCACAAGAATTTGACATAGAATTTAAAAGGAGTTATCATGTAGCCATGAAGAAATTTTCTCTAACTAATATTAAAAATCGTCAGTTTCCCGTTATTATTGAAAAAGATGAGGATGGGTTTTATATCGCCGAATGTCCATTATTTCAAGGATGTTATTCTCAGGGTAAAACCTTAGACGACTGCCTCAAAAACATTAGAGAGGTTATTGGGCTTTGCTTAGAAGAGAAAGAAAACCAGAAAATGCTTAAATCATATAAACCCAGAGAGCTAAGCGTACACACAATTACGCTCTAATTTTTATTGTTATTTATTTTTTATGTTGCCCGTTATTTCTGGAAGAATTGCTGCGCGAGTTTTTATGAAGATTGGCTATCGCATAGTTAGACAACGCGGTAGCCATATTCGTTTGGGCCATCCCCTTAAGAGATCGCTGACTATACACGATCACAAAACTGTAGGAAAGGGTCTTTTAAGAAAAATATTACGGGATGCCGAGCTGTCGGTAGAAGATTTTATCAATTTACTCAAAAAATAGGAGGCCAAAACAAAAAGCCCAAGAGTTTTTGGTGCTCTTAGGATTTTATCTTGATTAAATCGTTAGTTAGTCTGTTAAACACTCGGTGTCTAATGGTCTAATTCGGTGCCTAGCGGTCTAGGGTTTCATTAACTTCTGAAAACCGAAGGATAAATAGGTCTTGATTTCTAAAACAGATCGCCATAAGTGTTGTTTGCACTTGCTTCGTATTCTTTATACTTTTTATATTCTTCCTTACTCATTTTTCTTTTCAGTCTAAAATCATCAATTTCATCTAATACAAGACATCCCCCCATAAGTACTCCCACTGCAAACCAAATACCGAAAACCAGAAAAAAGCCTAACATTTTGCCCTCCTTATCTGCGATTTTTTATTCTACTAGATTATACACCCATTACTTTAATCTGTCAAGTTTTTGTAACGTGAGTTCAAGAAACTATCGCAAAAACTTCGACTGAATTACAATGCAAGGTATGACTACTACTTATCAAAGGCTTACCCTTGCCGAAAGGGAAGAAATTAGTCGAGGAGTCTGGGTTGAAGAAGATTTCTCTGAAATAGCCGGCAGGATCAACAGACATCCCAGTACAGTAACTCGTGAGGTTTGGCGAAATGCCAGATATCCCAAATCTTACAGAGCAGAAAAGGCTCAAGAAAAAGCGGAAGAGAAGAGCCTTCGCGGACGCACCTTGAAGTTGCAAACTGATAATTCCTTGATGTCGTATGTGTATGAAAAACTTAGAACTGAATGGTCGCCTGAGGAAATGCATAATGCCAGATACATATTAGACTCCGTCAGGCCGTAAGGCCATGGAGTTTTTTAATCATATTCATTGCAAATATACCGGCATCAAGGGGTTTTTGACCGTCTACAACGACGGGTTAAGATACCGGTATATGATTACGGAAAAAGCCAAATACAAGGCCAAGGTATTAGTCTTCTGGGAAAAGCACGGCCTTGAGGCAACAATGGACGCTTTCCCAGAAAAAAGCCGACTCTCTTTCTCTGGAAGAAGAAATTCAAAGAAGGAGGTGGTAAATTAGAGACCCTTAACGACAAGAAACGCGTTCCCATAACAAGACGCAAGAGAATCTGGCCGTTTGAGATAAGACAGAAGATTAGGAGCATCAGAGACATAGAAGAACACCCCAACTTAGGCCCAGAAAAGATTTATCCTCTATTATCGTCTTTCTGCAAGACGAGCAATTTAAAGTGTCCTCAGCCGAGAACTATTGCTCGGATTATCGCTGACGCTCCAGATAAAATGAGGGTGTTTCCCAGGAAGATATCCCACTTTGGCAAGATAAAGCCAATTAAGCGCCAGAAGGTATTAAGGAAGCCAAAAGACCTGAAACCAGAATACCCGGGCCATTTAATCGCTTTAGATACGATAGAAAAGATAATCAACGGCTGCCGCAGATACGTCATTACTTTTGAAGACATATATACCCGCTTCAGCTTTGCTTGGTCAACCAAGTCCCACGCCTCTAAGGCAGCCGAAGAATTCTTTGAGTTATGCCTTAAAGTATTTCCGTATTCATTCAACCTTCTTTGGGTTTTAACCGACAACGGGTCTGAATTTAAGAAGCATTTTGCCGAAAGGTTGAGAGAACTCCACCTCACCCATTACCACACCTATCCCAAGTGCCCTCAAATGAATACTCATGTCGAAAGATTTAACCGGACTATCCAGGAAGAATTCATCGACTACTTCGCCTATCTCTTGATTGATCCTGACAAATTCAACCGAAGGCTCGTTGATTATCTGATTTTTTACAACACAGAAAGAGTCCACTGCGCTTTCCAAAACAAGCTATCTCCGGTACAATTTATGATGCAGTGGCAGGAACAAAAACTGCTGCGGGGACAACTGCAAAACCAATCTATTAATCAACTATTTAAAATGCCCGCGGAGTCTAAAATTGGGTGGCATTATACAACTTTTTGATTTTTTGAAAACAATCTGGTAATATTAATATATGGCAAATGAAAATAAAAAAGTCCTCATTGTCGAAGACGATGAGTTCCTGGCCGATATTCTTGTAAAACAGCTCGCAAAAGCCGGCTTTGATACTGATTTGGCAATAGATGCAAAAGCCGCCTTGGAAAAAATAAAACAGGAAAAACCGTCGCTTGTTCTGCTTGACCTAATCCTGCCGGGAATGAACGGATTTGAATTTTTAGAAAAAATAAAAAGCGACCCGATTTTGCGGGATATAAGAGTCATTATTCTTTCTAACCTTGGCCAAAAAGACGAAATTGAACGAGGCCTAAAATTAGGCGCTGAAGATTTTATGGTAAAAGCCAACTACGATATTAATGAAATCATCCAAAAGGTTAAGAATGTTTTGTATAGGGAATCTCAATGAAGAAGGCGGTGCCCATCCCCTTCTCTGATTCAAACCAAATCTTGCCCCCGTGCCTATCAACTATGCCTTTGGTTAAATAAAGCCCCAGTCCGACTCCTTCGGTATAAAGCTTTGAATTTTCTGCCCTGAAAAATTTGCCGAATATTCTCTCCTGCTCATCTTTGGCAATGCCCACCCCTGTATCTTTTACTGAAACCTGAAAACTATCGGGTTTTTTTATTAAAGTAATCGATATTTCTCCCGAAGGGGTATAGTGTATGGCATTGTCAATAATATTATAAATTGCCACTTTCATTAAGACGGCGTCCATTGAAACTGGCTCAATGGCGGAATCGGGAGGATTATAGGTGTATTTGATATTTTTTTCTTCCGCTTGAGGCCTTAATTTCTCCACTACCTCCAAAACAATATCTTCCGGCCTGCTATAAGAAAAAATATAACCAATACTCCCCTCTTCAATGCGATTTATATTAAGAAGATTGTTAATAAGACTGATAAAGTCATCGTTGGCTGACTTAACTTTTTCCAATATTTTTTTCTGCTCTTTATTCAGTTTCCCCATCCCTTCTCCCACTAGAGCGCTTAGCGCCCATCTGAAGAATGAGGTTGGAGTCCTTAGCTGGTGAGCGGCAATATCTATAAATTGAGATTTGCTTTGGACAATTAAGCGTTCGCGCTCCCTTATTTTGCCAAGCTTTTCTGCCATAACATTGAAGGTTTCGCCAAGGTCTTGCAGTTCGTCATTGGTTGCAACCCTTACCCTGTATCCATATTCTTCTTCGCTGATTTTCTTGGCACCCTCTATTAAAGCAATTATTGGTTTGGTAAATTTTCCGGAAGCAACAAGACTAAGAAAAATAGCGCTGATTAAAATACCGAGGGACAATAATAAAACAAAAAGCTGAATTCTTCCAATCGGTGAGAAAACCTCGGAAACAGGCTGCTGCACAACAACCCCCCACCCCAAAGAGGCTAAGGGATAAAAAGTTGCCAGCACTTTTTTACCCAATTCGTTCAAACCTTCATCTGAAAAAATACCAAAAACATGCCTATTATCCGTTATTTTTTCATGATATTTTTTGATTATAGCCGCGCCGCCCACATCTTTTCCTCCATGCACCAAATCATGCTGGGGGTGGGCTATAAGAGTATCTTTTCCATCTATCACATAAACATAGCCTTCTTTGCCGACCTCAACTTCGGCAACAGACCTAAGCACATCGTCTAAAAAAACTTCTGCGGCAATAACTCCTACGATTTCACCGGGAAAACGGCCGAAAAATTCGGGCTCCGCCGTAGTAATATCTTCTACTTCTTTTCTGGTTTTAGGAATAGTTACGGGAACAGAGATTATTATGGAGGGTTCCTCTCCCTTAAAATAAACCGGGCCCAGATATTCTATGCCGAAACGATAACTGGGCACAATAAAAGCCGGGTCAGCGCTTCTGTCCCTAAGCTCTTCTTTGGGGAAAACTTTCTCTGGAGCTAATCTAATCAATTCTTTTCCCGTAATATCAAGAAAAGATATTTCGGCAATATCTTTATCTTGGAGCAAAACTAAATCTAACTCTACTCTGGCTAGCTCTATATTCTTGTCCAAAAAAGCTGTGCTTTGCGACCTTAAAATAAAATTGCGTTTTTTGGCTTTAATAAATTCCTCAATTCTAAAACCTGCGGAAACAGCTCTTTCTTTTTGCTGCCGAAGAATACCTTCTTTTATAATTTTTTGCGACGAATTAAGCCACAAAAAATTAATAATTGCGGCTGTCGCCAATACCAGCAGGAGGAAGGCAATGAGTAATTTTTTTCTAATATCAATTCTTTTATTTTCCCAAAACGCTATTTTCATTTATTTTATGATATAATATCACAAAAGACGCCAAAGGTCGAAAATAACTAATTGCAAACAAACATGAACTTAAAAATTATTCCGGCTATTATTATTTTTGCCCTGCTTGGAACTTTAATCGGCTGGTATTCTAATATTTACTTTGAAAAAAGCACTGTTGAAAAAGAGTTGGCCCAAGCAAACCCCCAGCTTCCGGAGGATGCGGTAAAGGTTTCTCCATGCTTTAGAGAACACGGAGCTCATTTTATTCGGCCCGCTGAAGCAGGCGATGTCACTTCGCCATTTACCGGCCCAGACTATATTGTTGAGGAAAAAACCGGAGAAGTCGTGGGCATTGAATACCATGTCAGCCAAGAAGCGCTAATCAATGACGAAAAAAGAATGAGTGATTTAAGGATCAAAAATAAAGAAGGAGAATTACTCCCCCTAAGCGAGCTGCTATTCCCATTATTTTACTTTAAGTATGCAAGCGCAGATATCAGATTTCTGCCCAAAGGCCATCCCGGATACGAAATCCCTCATTACGATCTCCATACTTGGTTCGTCACTCAAGAAAAACTTAAAACAGCGTGCTCTGAATAGCTAAAAAATACACCGGTTGAACCGGTGTATTTTTTAACGAGCATATTCTACGACTCTGCTTTCCCTGATCACATTAATTTTAATTTCTCCAGGATACTTTAGTTCGTTTTGAATTCTTTGAGCGATTTCTTTTGCCATTTTTTGGGCGCCCAAATCATCGACCGATTCCGGTTTAACAAACACTCTTATTTCCCTGCCAGCTTGCAATGCCCAGGCCTTATCGACTCCGGAAAACGAGGTGGCTATTGACTCCAACTCGCCCAATCTTTTTAAGTAATTTTCCAGAGTATCTTTTCTGGCCCCGGGCCTGGCGCCGGAAATCTGGTCAGCGGCTTGCACTAAAGACGCTTCTGTGGTTTCTGCGGGATAATCTTCATGGTGCGATTTCATGGCTAAAATAACTTCTTTTTCTACGCCAAATCTTTCCAGTATTCTCATGCCTATATCAACGTGGGAACCTTCAATTTGATGGTCGACTGCTTTGCCAATATCGTGCAGGAGGCCGGCTTTTTTAGCCACAGCTACATTGGCTCCGATTTCTGCAGCCAGAGCTCCGGCCAAATGACTCACCTCAATTGAATGAAGCAAAACATTCTGGCCGTAACTGGTCCTAAAACGCAATCTTCCTAAAAGTTGAATAATTTTAGGGTCTAAACCGACAATGCCTGTATCGTATATTGCCGCTTGCCCGGCTTCCTGAATTTGCGACACTACCTCTTCTTGAGTCTTCTGAACGATTTCTTCAATCCTGGCAGGCTGTATCCTGCCGTCTTGCACTAATTTTTCTAAGCTAATCTTTGCTATATGCCTACGAATGGGATCAAATCCGGAAATAACTACGGCTCCCGGAGTTTCATCAACCACCAGCTCAACGCCTGTCATTTTTTCCAAAGTCCTTATATTCCTGCCTTCTTTGCCGATAATTTTTCCTTTAATATCATCGTTGGGCAGAGCAACGGTGGTGGTGGTTACTTCTTGAGCCTGCGAAAGAGCAAATCTTTGAATAGCCGAAACAATAATTTCTTTGGCGCGATTATTAATTTTTTCTCTCCCCTCTCCTTCAAGTTTTTTCATTTTTTCCAAAATCTCCAGCTCAAACTCTTTTTCGCAGTTTGCCAATAATTCTTTTTTTGCCTCCTCCTTGGATAATTTTGCAACTTTTTCCAAACCCGCAATAGCTTCTTGCCTTAAGCTGCCCAAGGTCTCCTCTGACTTCTTCAACTGGTCTGATTTTTGCTGAAGATCTTTTTCTTTTGCGTCTAAATCGGAAATTTTTTGGTCCAAAACATCCTCTCTTTTTAACAAGAGCTGTTCGGTTTTTAGGAGACGATTTCTAAATTGGGCCTCTTCTCTTTTGGCCTCTTCTGAAAAAGCTAGAGCTTTTTCTTTGGCTTCGATTAAAAGCCTGTCATGCTCTTTCTGGGCTAGAGAAATCTTCTCCTGAAGCTTTTGCTCGATAGTGCCAATGCGCTTCTTGGCGATTGACTGGCGAGCATAATAACCCAAAACAGAACCCGCGGCTAAGGCTAAAATAGCCGCAAAAAGCGGTATAAATTCTTTCATAAGTTTTGGTGAAAATTTGGCTGATCATAATACCAAAAATCCAAAATTAAAATTTAAATCTAATTAAAGTGTAGCAAATTTCCAGAATTTTGTCAAAGAAAAAAAGATTTTTTGAAGCCAGCTGGTCGGCGCCACTTCTTTATATTCGGGCAAAGGAAGCTGGGCAGCAACCGGCTTTTCCGAGCTTTGGCAAGAATATCCGTCGGAATCCGTCACCGCCAATTTTATTTTATTAGCTGGAGTGGAAAAAATAATATGAGGATTGGCTGAAATATTGCTGGTGCCGTCAACGTATTGACCCGCGCCTTGAGTGATTGCCCAAAGATAGCTGGAAATAACGGCGCCGCCGTAAACTTGGCTAAGGCCCGAATTAAATGCAACTATTTCTCCTTGAGTTGGCTCTAAAGGCGTAAAATTGAAATCAGGCCACGGATAGGCGTGCTTTGGCGTCTGAAAGCTGTCAGGACTTGACCAATCTGACCAGTTGCCTTGATTGTCTTTAACCCTGACTCGCCAAAAATAAGTGGTATTCCAGGCTAATTGCGAAATCCAATCCAGATTATCATCTTGGCTAAGGTCTAAAACATACGAAGTGGCAGCTAAATTAACTAGGTGGTTAAACTTCGGAGCATTAAAAGAACTGTTATCGTCTACCTCAATTTCATAAGCTGACTGGAAATCTGAATCGGGGTCTGAATATGTCCAGGAAAAAGTAGTAATGCTTTTCCCTTGATAAGAACAATGATTCCAGCTTTCTCCGTCCCCCACCTTAGTCGGCTTATCGGGCGGACTATTAAAAGCAAAAGTTGTCTTAACTTTATAATTTATTCCCTGAAAATTAATCCAGCCGACAACTATATCTGACCAAGCATAGCCGGAAAAATCGCCCGTTTTTTTGTCTATTGAAATTCCGTAATTGATTCCTCTTAATTTTATCCAGCCGTCCCAGCCGCCGCCATAGGACAAAACTCTTGCCCAGCCGCCGACATTATAATTGCCGATACCGTCGCAAGCTTGGCCGGCCCCGGGCAAATCAAGACAAGCGGAATAATTCGGCGAGGCGGGATATGGCCCGGCTGGCGCAAAGTCAATCCAGCCGATATTTTCCGACCAAGCGTAGCCGGAAAAATTGCCGTTGGAGTTAATGGTTACTCCATAATTGCTCCCATTGAAATTTATCCAGCCGATGTTTTCCGACCAAGCCCAGCCGGAAACATTATCCCCCGTGCCGGCTTCTGCCTTATTTATCAAAAAACCTAAACCAGCTGAAATAATAATTAAAAAAAATAATAATTTTTTCATTTTATTTTCCGCAACATTCTATTCGAAGCAAACCGTTACCACCAGAATTACCACCATTGGGATCACCGGCATCAACTAAACCAACACCACAGACATACTGCCCGGCCGAACATCTAAGTATCTGCCCATTTAATTTACCGTATATATTAAGATATAGGGTACTATTTGTAGTCCGCGTATTTTTAACTTGAGTACCTAAATCGAGCGTTACCGTTCCACTGGTCCCTCCGCCAGTAAGCCCGGCGCCGGCCGTAACGCCGGTTATCGTGCCGCCGCTGTTGTTATCCATTGCGCAGGAGCCCCCGGTAACAATGCCCCCTGAAACAGTCGCTCCCTTTAAAACTTGGCTGGCAGTACAAACCGCGCTAGCTCCGGCTGCCCCACCCTTTTTATAAGCGCCAGAAGTAACATCTAAATCGCCCTTGTCGATAATTAAACCATTCGCCGCTCCTCCGGTGTTTAAAATCAGTCCGCCTTCTTTAGACTGGCCGGCTGGGCCGACGTTAAGGGGAGCTGCCACGTTTCCTCCGGGCGGGACTTGGCTGGGTTCTGTCCAGGCAACAACATAAAAAACAGCCAGAAAAGCAATGGTTAATATTCCGAAGTTTAAAGCCGTTATTTTTGGCGAAATTTGCTTATTCATCCATTTTTTCATCAATTTTATTATAACGCATCGAAAAAATATTTAACTTTTTCTTCAATTGATTTTGTGGATAATCAATCGCCGACCCATTGTTCTAGTCCGCATTGGAATTGAACCTCGCACCCCGATTGAGAATAATAGCAACCACCCCCATAACTATCACATCGATCAAATTCGCAAACTCCACCGCTTGGATAATACACTAAGCTTCTCACTACTTTTGCAGAATAATAAATAGTTGATCCGCTTATCGAGTATGGGCATAAGTCAATTGCGTACCCACAAGCATTCCCAGAAGAAGGATTAAATATTGCCGTAGTTCTTGAAATTATTCTGGGGATACTACCGTTAAGGCAAGTAAATGATTTAGTTCTCGTAGAAAAAATAGTGGAAGGAGGCTGGCAAACACCTTCATCATCGGGCCCACCAGGGCAATCCTCTCCCTGGCTTTCAGAAACAGCAACAGATATATGATAGGTGGTGATTGGCCCGCCCTCTAACGGCCAAGTATTGCGGCAGTCAGCGCCAAGACATAATTTTCCCTTATCAATAATCAAGCCGTTGGCAGCCCCTCCAGTGTTTATAATCAGCCCGCCTTCTTTGGATTGGCCGGCGGGGCCAACATTAAGGGGAGCCGCTACATTCCCTCCGGGCGGAGCCTGAGAAGGCTCTCGCCAGGCAACGACATAGAAAGCCGCCAGGAAAACCACGGCTAAAATCCCGAAAGTTAGGGCTGTAATTTTGGGTGAGATTTGCTTATTCATTTATTTTAACGGAGCCGTAACACTCTTTAGTAATTTTTCTATTCTCTGCTGTTCTTCTAGAGGAATGGGCTCGGTTCTTTCGGGAGCTGTAATTGATTGTATTTTTTCTTCTGTGGTTTGCTCTTTTTCTCCTGTAACCGGCCCCTGTTTTTCCCCTCCGAATTTTATAATATAAAAAACAACTCCGGCCAAAACCAAAAATAAGGCGATGGCTGCGATTAAAGAAATAACAATTTTTTTGACCATGCTAATTATATTTTAGCACAAAATAAAAAATCCCGTAAAGCGGGATATTTGTGGTTTACGAAACCCTCTCAAATTTAAGTGGGTTTCGTAAACCAAGAAATCTGAGGTAAATAATGGATATCCGATATCCATTATTTATTCTTTGGTCTTAATCACTTCGTCGATAATGCCATATTCTTTGGCTTCTTGAGCATCAAGATAAAAATCGCGGTCAGTATCTCTTTCCACTTTTTCAAGAGACTGACCGGTATGTTTGGCCAAAATCTTGTTTAGTTTTTCTTTGATTTTAATTATTTGCTTAGCCGTAATTTCAATTTCTATAGCTTCGCCGGTCACTCCCCCGGCCACCTGATGCATCATCACCTGCGAATTTGGCAAGGCAAACCTTTTGCCTTTGGCGCCGGCTGCCAACAAGGTAGCGCCCATGGAAGCTGCCAATCCTACGCAAACCGTAGAAACCGGACATTTAATATACTGCATAGTGTCGTAAATTGCCAAACCGGCAGTAACAGAACCGCCCGGAGTGTTAATGTAAAGCTGAATATCTTTATCAGCGTCTTTTGAAGCCAAAAACAAAAGCTGGGCAATAATTGAATTTGCCACGGAATCAGTAATGGGGCTTGCTAAAAAAACTATCCTCTCTTTCAAGAGCCGGGAATAGATATCATAGGCCCTCTCACCATATTGAGACTTCTCTATAACGGTTGGAATGAGATTCATATTTTTATATTACACTAAAAATCCTACGATTAACAAAGCAACGATATTTAAAACTTTAATCATCGGATTGATGGCGGGCCCCGCTGTATCTTTGTAGGGATCGCCAACGGTGTCTCCGGTTACTGCAGCTTGATGCGCCGGGCTACCCTTGCCACCTAAATTTCCTTCCTCGATATATTTTTTGGCATTGTCCCAAGCAGCGCCACCAGAGGTCATAGAGATTGCCACAAAAATACCAGTAACAATCGAGCCGATTAAAAGTCCGCCTAAGGCCTGAGGCCCTAAAATAAATCCGACTAAAATGGGAGTTACCACTGGAATTAATGCCGGAAACACCATTTCTTTTAAGGCGGCTTTAGTGACGATATCAACGCATTTGCCGTATTCCGGCTTGGCTTTTTCTTCCATTATGCCGGGAATTTCTTTAAATTGCCGCCTAACTTCTTCCACTACTTTCCCGCCGGCCTTAGCTACGGCTGTCATTGCTTGGGCGCCAAATATATACGGCAATAAACCGCCGATTAACAATCCCACTAACACTTTGTAGTCTTCAAGGTAAAATAAAACCTTGGCCCCCAAATTGGCAAGTTCTTGGGTGTAAGCTGAAAAAAGAACCAAAGCTGCCAATCCCGCTGAAGCAATGGCGTAAGCCTTGGTAACTGCTTTTGTGGTGTTTCCTACAGCATCAAGAGTATCGGTAACTTTTCTGATTTCGTCTGGCAGGCCTGCCATTTCAGCAATACCTGAAGCATTGTCAGTAATCGGGCCATAAGAGTCTAAAGCCACAATCATTCCAGCTAGAGAAAGCATAGAAACTACAGCTATAGCTAACCCCATCAGACCTGCCGCCCAAAAGCTGACTAAAATGCTTAGACAAATTAAAATAACGGGCAAGGCGGTTGACTGCATGCTTATGGCCAGTCCCGTAATAATATTAGTGGCATGGCCGGTTTCCGATGCTACGGCAATGGACCTTACCGGCTTGTATTTCTTTGAGGTGTAATATTCGGTTATTAAAAACATGCCTCCGGCTAATACTAAGCCCATTAAAGCCGGCAAATAAATCTGCCAAAAAGAAAAATTTAAAGAAGGGGCAAAATTCCTGACAACCCAAATAAATCCAAAAGCAGAAACCAAAGCAGAAACAAGCAGTCCTTTATAAAGGGCAGACATAATGCCTTGGCTCTTTGGCAAACGCACAAAAAAACTGCCGAAAATAGAAGACAGCATGCCGACTCCGCCAAGAAATAGCGGCAAAAGAACGGCTGCCGTGTTGCCGGTAAAAATAATTCCACCTAAAATCATGGCTGCGGCCATACTGACTACGTAAGTTTCAAAAAGATCAGCAGCCATGCCCGCGCAGTCTCCCACGTTATCTCCCACTTGATCGGCTATAACCGCTGGATTTCTCGGGTCGTCTTCGGGAATACCCTTTTCAACTTTCCCGACTAAATCAGCGCCTACATCAGCTGCTTTAGTGTAAATTCCTCCGCCAAGCCGGGCGAAAACTGAAATTAAAGAAGCTCCGAAGCCCAAGGCTATTAAAGATTTTAAATCTTGGGTCAAAAGATAAAATCCGGAAACAGATAAAAGCCCCAGCCCTGCTACCAAAAAGCCGGTTATCGCCCCGCCCCTGAAAGATAAGCCCAAGGCTGGCCCCAGTCCTTTTTTGGCAATTTCGGCAACTTTTACATTGGTGTTGGTTGAAACAACCATTCCGGCAAAGCCGGCTAAAGCTGAAAATACAGCTCCCAATAAAAATCCGATGGCAGTGCCAAAGCCCAGTAATATCCAAAGCAAAATAAATAAAATAACAGCGGCAATGGCAACTGCTCTGTACTGTCTCTTTAAATAAGCCATGGCGCCTTCCCTGATATACTTGGAGATGGCAATCATTTTACCTTCACCCGAAGATGCTTTTGCTATTTGCCGAGCAAGAAAGCCGGTGAAAACTAAAGTGAACACAGAAACAATGATGGGTAGATAAAACATATTAATTAAAGTTCGAAATTCGAATATCGAAATTCGAAACAATATTTAAATTATAAATTCTAATTTTCTGAACTGTTTTTAATTTTGGATTTTAATCATTTGAATTTGTTTCGGATTTCGTGCTTCGTGCTTCGGATTTCTTGGCGAGTTTCTTCTTAATAACCCTCTTAGGTTTTTCTTTAACCTCCCCTTTTGCTTCCTCCTCAACTTCGATTCCTGTTTCTTTCGCCTGTTCCGGACTTCTTACGTCGATTTTCCAGCCGGTTAACTTAGCCGCTAATCTGACATTTTGCCCTTCCCTGCCAATTGCCAAAGAAAGCTGGTCTTCCTGAACTATAGCTAAGGCCTTATTTCTAGGCAAAATTTTAACTTCCAAAACTTTAGCCGGCGAAAGCGAATTGGCGATATATTCTTCAGGGGTTTCTTTCCATTCAATAATATCTATTTTTTCTCCGCCCAATTCATTGATTACTGCTGAAACTCTGGTGCCTCTTTGGCCCACCATGGAGCCAATCGGATCAACTCCTTGGGCATTTGAAACAACGGCGATCTTAGAGCGGGAACCCGGCTCTCTAGCCACCGATTTTATAACTACTGTGCCAGCCGAAACCTCTGGCACTTCCAATTCAAAAAGCTTGGAAATAATTTTAGGATAAGCTCTTGATACTAAAATAGACGGGCCCTTGGGAGTTTCTTCTACGCTCAAAAGATAAACCTTAAGCCTTTGGCTGGGCCTGTAAAATTCTCCGGGCACTTGCTCTTCGGGAAGCAATAAACCAAGAGCTTTGCCTATATCCATAAAAACTACCCTCCCTTCCACTCTTTGGACAATACCGGAAATAATTTCTCCTTCTTTTGATTTGAATTCCGAAAAAATAAATTCTCTTTCCGCTTCTTTAATTCTTTGTAAAATTACCTGTTTGGCAGTCTGGGCGGCAATTCTGCCATAGTCTTCGCGAGTTTCCAGGGGGGTTTCTAAATCTTCTCCGGCCTTAATCTTGGAATTAATTTTTTTAGCTTCCTCCAACATTATATGCTTTTCGGGATTAAAACGTACTTTCCCCTCGCCCGCCTCAATGCCCGTAGGGCTTTGAGCAGGTTGTTCCACTTCCCTTTTCTCAGCTAATTCGACTAATTCTTCTTCGGAATAAATCATATCTTCAGTAACTGCCTGCTTTACCTGCCAAAACTTAATTTCGCCCGTTTCCGGGCTTAATTTAGCTTTAATAATTTGACCCCTCTCGCCATAGTCCTTTTTATAAGCTGCGGCAATAGCCATTTCAATGGTTTCAAAAACCTTTTCCCTTGAAATGCCTTTTTCTTCGGCAATCTGAGCGATAGCTGCAGTAAAATTTTTTATGTCAAACATAAAATTTTTAAAAAATAAGTCCGTTTACTTTAACGGACTAAAATTAGTTTAGCAAAACCAAAATTCCTGTCAATCTTGACAAACATTAAGAAGAATGCTATTATATATACGATGGACGCTAATGAAAAAAGGAGGAGATTATGAGGCTTGTCAAAATGAACAGCAGGGTAGAAAAAAGAAAAATTTTTAAGGAAGCGAAAAAGCAAAAAGCAAGGTCGGCGCTGAGGCGCCTAGCTTTTTCCGACAGGCGTGCTATACGCCGATCTAAACTCGGCAGGCAAACCGAAGAGAGAGTTGAAAAACTCCTTAAGAAAAAACTGAAAACTGGCGAACTTCTTTTTTTCGAGAAGCATCTGCCAAATAGCGCAGAAGATCGTGACGGCAAAGATTTCAGTGTTTCCCAAAAAATTGACGAAGAGACGTTTTCGGCTTCTTTTGGGGTAACAATATCCCTACGATACCAGAATGAGCACCGCGCGCTGCACCCTGACGTGCCCCTAATAATCATCCCGCCGGAAATGAACGACGAAAGAATCTGGCAAAGAATTTGCATGATAATCGACAAAAAAGTTGTCGACGAAAAAGCTCGGGCCTAATCCCCGAGCCTCAAAACATACGAGAACCGTTCTCGTATGTTTTTATTCTATAGCTACTTGTTCAAGATCGGCCAATTCTCTCTTAGTTTGGAGCCAATCATTAACAAATCTTTGAGCTTCCTTAACCACTCCGAATTCATTTAATAAAAAATCTCTGGTTGTTAAAGATGGAAAATTTTTCTTTCCCAAATAGTCTGAATAGCTCGACCATCGATAATCTTCTATAAATTTTATAATTTTCCGTAAATCTTTTTTATCAATCCCCTTTTCCTTCCAGTCCGGAGCCAATAAGGCTACTGGATTAGTGTGAATATAAACAAAAACTGTAATTAATTGTTGATCGTCTTTAATATAAACAATTCGATATTTTCCCTGGAATAAATGCCCGCTTCTCTTATATTTTTTATTATAGTAGCCACCGTACCCAGCCCCAATCTTTCTCATGAATTTACTAATTCCATTATCTTTTAACTGTCTTATCAATAAATGTACGTGATTCGACATTAAGCAAAATGCCAAAATCTCTACTAGACATTCCCGGCCAGTATGTCTTTTTTCCAAACATACGAGAACCGTTCTCGTATGTTTGGGCTCTTGACGATAATACGGCGAAGTAGGTTTTTCGTCATTAAATTCAAATAAATCGTGGACCATTCTAAAATAATCTCTTTGATCTCGAAAGAGTTTTGTCCTATCAACTGCCTTAATCACAATATGATAGATTTCTCCGGTAATTATTGGCGGTCTTTTTATCGGCATAAAACATACGAGAACGGTTCTCGTATGTTTATTGTAAGATGCTTAGAAAAATTTTACAACCTGAACGCCTAGTTGATTAGATACATAGACACTTAAAATATTAGATGTTAAATTAAAAATATGACAAGAGAATTTCAAATTATTCCGCCGCCTTACAGGATTAAGGCGGTTGAACTTTTGACCAAAAAACAAGTAGACATTATTGATAACCGAAAAAGACGAGAAATAGCTATTAAAAAAGCGGGCTATAATACCTTTCTTTTAGAAGAAGATGACGTCTATATTGATTTTCTTACTGACAGCGGCACTAACGCTATGTCTGATAACCAATGGGCAGGCATGATGCTGGGCGACGAGGCCTATGCGGGCAGCAAAAACTTTTACCATCTGGAAAAAGCGGTTCGGGAAATTTACGGCTATAAATACTTAGTGCCCACTCACCAAGGCAGAGCGGCCGAACACATAATGTCAAAAATTTTGATTAAGCCGGGTGATTTCGTGCCTAATAATATGTATTTTACTACCCGCAGAGTCCACCAAGAACTGGCTGGCGCCATGTGGATTGACGTCAGTATCAAGGAAGCCCACGAGTCGGCAACCTGGCACCCGTTTAAGGGCAATGTTGATTTGGAAAAGTTAGAAAAGCTGATAAAAAAAGTCGGTGCTTCAAAAATCCCATATATGTCTCTGGAGGCCAATGTTAATATGGCCGGCGGCCAGCCTTTTTCCATGGCCAACTTGAGAGCTTTAAGAAAACTTTGCAATAAATACAGAATTCCCATCATGCTTGACGGCACAAGGGTCGTGGAAAATGCCTATTTTATCCAGCAAAGAGAAAATGAATTTAAAAGTAAAACAATAAAAGAAATTGTGAGGGAAATTTGTTCTTACACTGATGGCGCAACGGTTTCTGCTAAAAAAGATATTTTAGTTAACATCGGAGGATTTCTATCCTGCAATAACGAAAAGCTGTTTTTGGAAGCCAAGGCGTTGGTGGTAGTTTATGAGGGCCTCCATACCTATGGAGGCTTAGCCGGCAGAGACATGGAAGCCATGGCCCGAGGCATTTACGAAATGGTTAATGGCAGGCACATCGCTGCAAGAGTCAATCAAATTGAATATTTGGGGCATTTGCTCCTGAAGGCAAAAGTACCAATTATGGTGCCCGTTGGCGGACATGGTATTTTTTTGGACGCCAAAAGATTCCTGCCCCATATTCCCCAAAAACAATATCCCGCTCAAGCCCTATGTGCTGCTATTTATTCAGAATCGGGCATCAGGGGCATGGAGAGAGGTATTGTTTCTTCTGGCCGCGATCCAAAAACCGGCAAAGAAAGGGAATCAAAATTAGAATTGGTAAGATTAGCTATCCCCCGCAGGGTGTACACGCACACCGACATGGATTTCGTGGCTCAGGCCATCATTAGGCTTCATAAAATGCGAAAAAAAATTTCTGGTTTAAAAATGGTTTACGAAACTAAACAATTAAGGTTCTTTCAGGCAAAATTTAAACCTATCGGAGAAAAATTGATAAAATAAATTTTGGGGGTTGACATATTTGTGAAAAAATGCTACGATATCTTGTTAGTCAAAATAAAAATAATAAGAGGGAACGGAGGAAATGATTGTTGCAGATTTGGAAAGGGATCTTTACCTAGCAGCAGCTAGGGCTCAAACAGCGGCAGAAAAACTAGAGCAGGGCGCAAGAGAGGAATCGGAGAGAATGATACGATGCCGAATACATTTGCGCACCATCCCCCCCGAAGACGCTCTTCTACGCCTAAACGCAATAGCGAGGCAAGAGCAATCAACTACCACCAAGGTTCCTCCGGCTTTTATTAAAGCATTTGAGGGGGAACCGTGGGACCACCTCTGTTACGACGAAGATGAGCAATAGGGGAGGAACCAAAAAGGGCGGTCGATGGCGACTGCCCTTTGAATTTTTATAAAACTATTGACAAAATATTAAAAAAGTGCTATAATTTTATTATAAAACGGGAACGGAGGTTTTCAAAATGTATAATGTGGAAGCGGAATTATACCGGGCGGCAGCTGCTGTGCTGGGAAAAGCAGAAAAGGACGAACTGGGGGTCGTCAACGAACTGATCATCAAAGAACAACTTCGGCGCGCCCAAGGAGGGGAAATGCCCGTAGAGGACGTTATCCTCCGGCTAAATGCTTTAGCTGGAAAGGAAACGCTCTTCGACACTGCTCCTTCATTCTCTTTCCTGCCCCTCGACCCTCAAGAAGACCTCACTCAAAAGGTCTGGTGACAAAAAGGCTCAGGTTTAGACCTGAGCCTTGCTATTTTTATGCGTCTTTCAATTTATCTCCGAAAATTTTCTTGATATTCCAGTAAGTTAATTTCTCAATATCTTTTTCCGGCATGCCTTGCTCTCTTAAAAAATTAAGAACCATGCCGTAAAGTCCGTAAGAAGCGATTCCGGAAAGATACGGAGGATATAATTTCTCCACGAAAGTATGGGGAGCATAATCTGTGCCAAGGCAATCGACCAAACCATTTATTGTAGCTTTAAGCAGGTCAGCCGATGCTTCGCGGCTTCTTAAGGGAGGATTGACCTTTAGTAATAGGCCGTTCCCGCCATCCATTACGCTTTCTTCGTTGTTCATCAATAAATGATGAGGAGTAATTTCGGAATAGATATTCAAATGCTTTTTTGCTTGCCAAATTAATTTTGCCGATTCCGGCAAAGTTATGTGGCAAATATAGAGATTTCCACGAAAATTAGCTTCTGTGGAAAACCGAATTTGCTCTTTAATTGATTCAATTTCTGCTTCTGGCGGATGAGCTAAATTATGCGTCCAAGGCCTTTTAGGAACGAACAATTCCGGCTTTAATAAACTGAATTTCTCGGCATGGATTGCCAAAACTCCGGAGTATCCTTCATCGGCTAAAACTTGGTAAATTTTCCGATTCTCATTTTCCGGAGGATAGAGTTTCAAGCCGCACACTTGAGGGTAATCTCTTGCCAATCTGGCCGCTTCTTTAATTTGGCCTTCATCGGCAGTCAATTTCACATAAAAAGAATACCCCACCACCGGCTTCCTTTCCCCGGCCAGCTCTATTCTGGCAATAACGTCTTTCTCCCTTAAAATCGGAGGATTTGTGTTGGGCATATCGCAAATATGAGTAACGCCCTGTTTTTTAGCCAACTCCGAAACTCTCCTGATATTTGCCTTGTAATGCTCTTTGCCATCGCGGCAATGCACATGCGGATCAATTCGTTTAACCATTTTGCCTCCTTGAAAAAGCGGCTGACATTAGTTGCCAACCGCTTGTTTTTTAATCTAGGGGATATTTACCTTGTTCAATAATCTTTTCCGCGGTTTTGCCGTCAATGTCTTCAAGCTCGATAAGGGCGTCGGCTAAAGCATCGAGTTTTGGCCTATTATCCTTGATCAGTTGCTGGGCCTGCCCCTTGGCCTTGCTGTTTATTTTATTGACAGCATCAATTACTTCTTTGGCGGACAGGAAATGAATACCACCTTCCTGTAACGCCTCAAGGGAAACTAGACCGAATTCCTCACTCATGCCAAAAGCAGAAACCATGGCTATGGCTGTTTTTGTTGCTTGCTTTATGTCAATATAAGCGCCGGTTGTCACACCATCCCCGCCATAGATCTCTTCTTCGGCAGCTACGCTGGCTAAAGCAAAAATTATATTATTCAAAAGATCTTGCTTTGTTTTAATGTTTTGATCTTTTTCTGGCAATACCTCCACTACTCCATGAGTCAACCCCCGCCTCAAAATACTTACCTTGCCTAAGGGAGGCATATTGGGTAAAAGCTTAGCCGCTAAGGCATGGCCAGCCTCATGGTAAGCATAAACCCTTTTTTCATCCCCTGTGATAACCTCGCCTTTCTTTTCGAGCCCAAACCGTATCTTATCTCTGGCATTTTGGAAATCTTCCCTGCCTATTTGCTTTTTGCCCTTTCGGCCGGCATAAATAGCTGCCTCGTTAACAATATTGGCAATGTCAGCGCCGGAGCTACCCAAGGGGATGCTTCGCGCTAATTCAGTGAAATTAACGTCTTCGTCTATTGGTTTACCTTTGCAATGAACTCTAAAAATAGCTTCTCTTCCTTTGGCGTCAGGGTAATCGATAATAATTTTTCTATCAAATCGGCCGGGCCTCATAAAAGCTTCGTCTACCATATCGGGACGATTAGTAGCTGCGAGAATGATTATGCGCTCATCAGACCCAATGCCATCCATTCGCACCATTATCTCATTGGTTGCGCTTTCTCTTTCCTCATTGCCTCCGGACATTCTGTGGCCCCTTTTACCACCGAGAGCCTCAACTTCGTCGAGAAACACCACGCAATAGCCAGTCTTCATCACTACCTTATGGGCTTCGTCGAACAAATCTCTGACTCTTGCCGCTCCCACTCCGACAAACATTTCTACGAATTCAGACCCGCTCAAAGACAAATAAGACTCCTTGCCGAGTTCATGCGCTACGGCTTCTGCCAGCATGGTTTTGCCCGTGCCGGGGGGGCCGATAAGCATAACGCCTTTTGGCACTTTTGCTTTTACGGCTTTATAATGCTCCCTATTCTTTAGAAAATCGACAACCTCGCGAAGCTCATTTTTGGCTTCATCAATGCCAGCTATTTCGTCAAAGGTAACCGTAGCTTTTACCTCTCTCTTTCTAAGTTTGTTAAAGCCGCCCAAACCACCGCGCGCCATCCGTCCCCATAACAACCAAATCGCAAGAACAACTGCTATAAGAATAATAAACGCGACAGCAAGCTGAATAATAAGCTGGTTCTTATCGAACGGCAACTTTGGCGTAGCGGAAATCAATTTAAAATCAATCTGTCTATTGTAAACTTTTGATGATATATCGCTAAGATAATCATTAAGGGGTACGATGACAACGTTTCCTAGCTCACCAATAAGAGCATAGCCAGTTCCTGGCGTAGCTTGCGCCAGATAATAACCTTTCTCCCCTCTTAGCTTTATAAAATACAATACGACAGTGCCCCATTCCGTATCCTTATTTTGGAAATAAACAGTTCCCACCTCATCTTTATCTAGAAGCCTTTTAAACTTGGTGATATTAATTTCTCCATTGTATTTGTTGGCTATTTCCTCCGCTATGAGTTCATCAGAACTCCTGGCCGTATCTGTTGGACCGCCGGTTTGCTGAGAAGAATTAAACCGCCAGATGCCAAAACCGGCTAGTATTACCAATATCGAAAGGAAAATGAGTATTAGAATGAGAAATCTTCTTCTGTTAAATTTCTTCATCGCTCTATCTCCTATTTTTATTTTCAAAGTGCTTATCTTAAAAAAGTATCACCTCGGGAAAATACTGTCAAATAGCAATATAAAAAAATAAAGGGCACTGTCTTAAAACAATGCCCCAGCGACGAGACGCTTGCCAATTTTCCACATGCCATCCTCTAAAATAAGATACATGGTAACGGGCAAAGTCTCCTCTCCTCCTTTGTAATAAATAACTAAATTGACTTTTGCATATGTCTCATGAATATATTCTCTCATAATCAGAATGTCTGCGAAACCCGACGCAAAGGGTTTGGCATTTTCTACTTCCCAAATAATCTTATCGGGCAATTGACCTTGGAGAGCGTAAGAAACTAAATCTTTCATCCGCTCATAGTTGATTTGCGCCGTAAAAAGAAAATAAGCCGCTAAAACTTCTCCCGGAGATAGGGGATTTTCCAGAAAATTATTTATAGAATAAGGCGTTGAATCGGACCCCCACTCCATTTCTTTAAAAGAGAATTCGTATTTGCTGATTTTCTGGTTAGATTCTGCGCTGCTTATCCAGGAATTTACCGTTGCAGTATCGCCAGCCGATAAATAATATAGACCGTCCACTCCCCTCTCAACAACAACTCCCTCTTTATTATAAATGGAAAAAGTTAGTTCCGCTTTTTCTAATGTTTGGCTGGAAGTGTTGGTTATTTCTACTTTAAAATTCAGCAATCTGTATTTTTGCAAGGCGCGTTTATCTGCATAGGCCTTTGCCTGAAGCTTTCTTTCTGTGCCCGGCATTTTAATATAAACAGTTTGCGGTTCAACAAATCTGGGCGCGCAGGCAATTATCAATATCATGCTTATCATGCTTAACAGCAACGCCAAAAATCTCTTTCTCAATCTTCTTTCCTCCTTTGGTCTTTTAAAATTGCTAAATTTAGTCTATTCGTTTTAATAATTTCGTCAATCCTCCAACTTAAACGGCCCTATGCGCTAATAGCGCCGGGCCGCTAAGATTAGGTCATTCGCGAATAACCTTATGATAAATGCTTAGAAACAAGCTTGGTCATCTCGAACATCGAGACGGTTGCTTTACCGCCGAAAACTTTTTTCAAGTTTGCATCGGCATTGATGTTGCGCCTGTTCTTCTTGTCTTGAAGGCCGTTCTTCTTGATGTACACCCAGAGTTTTTTGACGACTTGCGTTCTGGGCATTGGCCCCTTGCCGACAACTGCGGCTAAATCCTCATCAACTTTCAACGGCTTCATGAATGCGGAATTTGCCATAATGTTTTTTGTTATTATTAATAAAACTTCGACCTTGTTGATTAATTTACTATTACATATTACCTTCTTGTTTTCAATAGCCGGTGGACCTGGGGAGAATCGAACTCCCGCTTCGGCAATGCGAATGCCGCGTAATGCCACTTTACTACAGGCCCGCAATTTGCTTTATTCTCTCTGCTTCTTTTTCTAATAAAGTACCGTCATACTCTCCGCTGTGAGCCGAAGTTCCTCGGTAAATCGGCTTTTTTTGATCAAGATGCAGATTAATTATCAGTTCTTGCCCCGATAGCTCAACATAAGCGTGGAATCTGGGGTAATCCGCGATACTAAGGCGGCGGGCGAATGACGACTCTCCGGATTTTTCCTCACCGGTTTCGTGGGGATGATAGCCCGCCTGCCGCATTAGATTATACATATTTCCGGAAAATTTTAAAACAATGCGCATTTTGATTTAAATCTTTAATTATTCGTTATTTTTAAGATGTTTTAGCAGTTTTCTTTTAGTCAAAAAAATTCTTAACAATTTCAGTATTCTAGTGGAAATAAATACAGCTAATACTTCCAAGGTAATCGTGGAAACATCTCTTAGGACCGGCATTTTTTCCCCTAAAGCAGAAAAAGAGAAGTAATTTTTGCTTAAAAAATTAACTAAATAAAGAATGGTTGCCATAACTACCCAGCCGTAAACAAAGTATTCTCCCTGCCTTTCAACCTTTCTTTCGCCAAGCCACCTAACTATTTCTTTATGCAAAGAATAAATAATTAAAACCACGATATAAAAAAATCCTATTTGAACTGGCGGGAATGCGCCTCTGGTAAAGAATTCCAGAATTGACATGATCATGGCGGCTAAAGTCACGCCGGCACAGACTAGGAATAAGTTTCTGTTGATTCTTGTTTCTATATTTCTTAATTTTTGAAGCTGATGAGGGATTTTCATATTATTACTGCGCTATGCTAAAACTTATTAAAACATCCCCGATGTTTGCATTGCCTGCCAAGTCTTGGCAGCGGACAAAATAATCGTATCCTCTGCCATTTTGCAGGCCGGTAACGCTTTTAGTGTGAAATTTTTGGGTTTGGTCATAATAAGAGAATCTTCCCGACATTGAATTGTAAACAGTGCCTGCATTCGCAGAATAACGGCAGGCAGACGGCTCATTGGTACTGATGCTTATTACAACTTGGGCAGTGCCGGAAGGCAAAATATTTCCATTATGGGAAGGATTTGATAAAATAGGCGGGATTTCATCTTCTGCCGTCTCTACCTTGAACGAAATAATGAAATCGTTGGTGTTTTTATTGCCATACTGGTCAGCGCACCGCACATAAAATTTATAAGAACCGCCCTCATCCAATCCCAATATCTCCGCTAAATGAGAAGTTGAATTAGTATTAGAAAAATTCTTCATAGAATCATAGCCAAGTCCGGCAGTCTCGCTATATCTGCAAATGGCTTTTTCATCAGTTTGAAGTTTAATGTTTGTCTGGCGAGTGCTTACCGGCAAACTGCCGCTTGGGGAAGCGCTAAAACGATTGGGAGGCGTGGCATCTGCCCCCAAAGGAGTTTGATTGACAGAAGCTCCGCCAATGCCAAAGCGGATTATCGCATCATCGTCATTCTCATTGCCCTTAACATCGCGGCAGCGCACATAATATTCGTAAATTTTATTATCCGCCAGTCCGGAAACAGTGGCTGTGTGCTGTAATTTATCTTTATCAGATGAAAACCCCTTGGACATATTAATGTATGGCTGCGATTGGCTGGCATAACGGCAATAAGCTGATTCATTGGTGATGAGGCCAATCGTAGTCTTAGTGGTACCGCTGGAGAGAGTGCCCGAGGGCAGGAGATTGCTCCGCGTGGGCGGCGCTTCGCTCGGCAACGGCGCAGAAAGAACGGCTGTTTCACGTGAAACAGCTGACCCCACGCTAAACTCAATCAAAGCATCTTCGGTATTCCTGTTGCCTGCCATATCTTGGCAGCGGACATGGTATTTGTAAACCTTACCGTTTTCAAGACCACTGGCGTTTACGCTGTGAGATGTTTTATTTTTATCAGGCCCAAACCCCTTTGACATATTAATATAGGCTTGATCGGGTTCGCTAGAATAACGGCAATAGGCCGGCTCGTCGGTGACCAGGGTAAGGGTAGTTTTAGAAGTATTCAAAGAAAGGACGCCTGACGGCAAAAGATTGGTGCGCAGAGGCGGGACATCATCATTTGAATTCTCGATTATTTTCTCTTTGCCAATTTGTTCTCCGTCAGATTTGCCAAAAAAACGAGCCCCGAAATAAATTCCGGCAATCACTAAAACAGCTACTACTAATACAACGATTTGAATTTGCCCTTTTTGCCGGCACGTGCTTATCATTGATATATTATATATTATAAATAACATTATAAAAAGCGCCACCCTCAAAGAATAGCGCCCTTTTATTATTCTAGTTTTTTTATAATAAATTCTGTTAATTCTCTCAACCCTTCCGCATCGATTGTCCCAAGATAGGTGCCGTCGTAATCAATTACTGGTATAAATTGCAGTCCGCTCACAAGCATAATCTTGATACACAATGTCTGCGAAGTATCTTCAAACACGCTGATATTCCTCGGCTGGCCAAGCTTTCCCAACACCCAAAACAAGACATCTATCATCGTAATTGATTCTTCGCTGACACCGTAAAATTTCACGCAATACTTATTAATATCGTCTCTAGTTACGTAGCCGCAATAAACTCCGGTTTTGGCGTGAACAATGGGAAACATTGTTTGCTTCTTCTCGCTTATTTTTTCCATTGCCACTTTTATAACCGTATCTGGACGGACAATATTGTATATCATTTCACCCTCCTCAATCCAATTAGTCTACCAATTTAAACAATCTTGTCAAAGTTTATTGTCGGGGTGTGGAGGGTCGAACTCCAACTAAATCCTCCCGAAGGACTCGTGCTACCATTACACTACACCCCGTTCGTAAATTTTTAGATTTGATTTTTGAATTTTGAATTTTTACTACGTTACCCAATATTTACTTTTTGTCATTTGATCGCGTTTTGTTTCCAGTTTTTCTCGTTCTTTGCGGCCCTCTTCGGCTAAATCCTTGAGCTCTTTATCGCTCAATTTGCCTAATTTGGCAATTTCTTTTTCAAGCCACTCTTTTTTGTTATTCTTCGGGTCATTTAGGACATGTCCCAATAAGACATCCAAAATTTGTCCTATTTTCGGCCCCGGCCCAATTTTCAGCTGCTTCATTACATCGTTCCCATCCGCTTTGAGCATTTTGGCAGAAATCGGATCTCTGCTGACTTTCTCAACTACGTATTTCAAATGTCGCAATTTATACGGCTCGGCCTTAGGCACGCCCGAGCCGATTCTGTCAGACATCCTTACCTGCAAAAGTTCTTCCATGTTTTCCGGCCCCACCTGCCTGACCAGCCTCCTGACAGAAGAATCTCCCACTTCATCCACATTATAATAGAAAAGGTGATATCTTACCAGCTTTGTTATTTTCTCAATCTCTTTAGTCGGAAATTTTAAACGGTTTAAAATACCTGCTGTCATTCTAGCGCCAATTACTTCATGATTGTAAAAAGTGGAATCTTGACCCTCGCCTCGCTTTGCTCTTGGCTTACCCACATCATGAAGCAGGGCAGATAATCTCACTTCCATGTTAAACCCTTTTTGAGCAGCGTATTTTAAAGAAAGCAAAGAATGTTCGTAGCAGTTGTAAATATGGTGTTTATTTTGCCCCACCCCATAACCCTCCTCAAGCTCCGGAATAATATACTTTAGTAAAGTCAGCTCCCTTAAAAGGCTAATACCCTCCATCGCCCTTTCCGACATAATGATTTTCAATAGTTCGTCTCTAACTCTCTCGTGGGAAATCGCCTGAAGCCATGGGGCATTTTTCTTTATAGCTTCAGCTGTTTTTGGCTCAATCTGCCAATCTTCGCCTAAGGTGACGGCAAACCTTACCGCTCTCATCATCCGCAGAGCGTCTTCGCCAAACCTCTCTTCCGGCT
This sequence comes from Candidatus Nealsoniibacteriota bacterium, assembly GCA_016188865.1. Lineage (GTDB taxonomy): Bacteria > Patescibacteriota > Minisyncoccia > Minisyncoccales > MHMH01 > JACPGX01. Next base: position 157,581 of record JACPGX010000002.1, on the reverse strand, counting down.
CGCCCACCGTTCTTAGGAACTTAGTTTCTAAGTCTTTCTGTCCGCCGAACGGGTCCTCAACACCCGGTGTTTCACGTGCAACACCGGGTGTTAAACCCACGGCCATCGCATTCACCGTAAAATCCCTCCTCGCCAAGTCTTCTTCTAGGGTTTTAGCATATTTCACTTCGTCTGGGTGCCTTTTATCTGTATATTTTGCCTCTGATCGATAGGTAGTGACCTCGATTTCCTTAAGTGTGGGGTCTTTACTAGCCGTTTGAACGGTAACGGTTAAAAATTTGTTCTCGTAAAAACTCCTAGCAAAGGTCTTGCGGATTTCTTCCGGCTTGGCATTGGTAGTTATATCCCAATCTTTAGGTTCTACGCCACGCAAAAAATCGCGGACGCAGCCGCCGACAATATATGCCTCATATCCTTTCTTTTTGAGTTTTGCTATGACGGATTTTACTTCTTTTGGGATAACCATAATAACTGACTAAATTCTACCACAAAAATTTGATTTTTTCAATCGGTTGTGTTGCTTTTTGTTTTAATATGGTGTACAATGAAAATATAGATAAACCATATTAAGCGATCATGCATTACCTAGAAGAAAAAATAGGAGGGAGGCTAAACGAAAAGTTAAAAATTCTAAATTCGTACAGACCATTGCCGGAATCTGCCGTAAGAAAAATACGGGAGCAGTTTGAGATAGAAATGACCTATAACTCCAATGCCATTGAGGGCAACAGTTTGACTTTAAAAGAAACCTACTTAGTTATTAATGAAGGTATTACAATAAAAGGCAAGCCCCTCAAAGACCATCTTGAGGCAAAAAGCCATAAGGAAGCATTAGATTATTTATACGAGTCGGTATCTAAAGATAAGCGAAACACAATCTCTGAAAGATTGATTAGGTTATTCCACCAAATAGTGACTCAAGATATTGACAGAGAATGGGCCGGAAAATATAGAAACAGCGCGGTATTAATCGGCGGAGCCGACCATAAACCGCCTGAAGCCATTGAAGTGCCAAAATTAATGGAAAATTTAATCAAATGGATCGGAAAAAATCAAAAAAAGCTCCACCCGGTTGAACTAGCCGCAATTATCCACCACAAGATAACGGCTATCCACCCCTTCTTTGACGGAAATGGCCGAACTGCAAGATTAATAATGAATGTCATACTAATGAGGGCTGGCTATCCTCTTTCTGTTATCTTGAAAAATGACAGAAAAAAATACTATCATACATTGGCTCAAGCCGACAAAAAAGACTCCACACCTTTTGTCCGTTTTATTTTCCAATCTGTAGAAAGATCCCTTGATATTTACCTTAAAGTATTAACTCCTGGTAAACCGAGAGAAAAATTTATATCACTGGAAGAATTGAGTAGGGGCACTAAATATTCTCCTAAATATTTAAATCTTCTTGCCCGAACCGGCAAATTAGAGGCTCATAAGGAAGGTAGAATTTGGGTAGTCTCTAAAGAAGCGCTAAAAAGATATTTGGAGGGAAGGGAAAGAAAGAGATAAAATATAAAAAGACGTCCCCGTGGTGTAATGGATAACATGTCTGCCTTCGAAGCAGAAGATTGCAAGTTCGACTCTTGCCGGGGGCATAAAAAAGTTTCACGAATTAACGTTAGACATTCAATGTCTAACAAGACAAACCAGTAACTGCCTAACTTTATAAAGTTCGGCTGTTTTTGACTAACTTTATAAAGTTTGCTACAATATAAATATTATGACCCTACGTCAAAAACTCGAAACTATCCAAAAATTGTTAGGACTTACGCAGACTAAATTAGCCGAACAGCTCGGCGTGTCCTTTCCCGCATTCAACAGCTGGTGGACCGGCAAATCTACTCCCAGGCCCAAGATGCAAACCGCTATTGAGGAATTATTTCTGGAAGTAACTGGCCAAAAAATCATTCCGGCCGAACAGCTTAATGCCAAAAAAGAAGTTTTACGCCAAAAGTCGTTGGAGCACAAAAGCGTTATTGCCGAAATTTTAAATAATCCTGATATCCGCGACCAATTTATTCTAAAGCTCACCTTCCACAGCAATCGCATAGAGGGCAGTAAACTTACTGAGCCGGACACGGCCGCTATTCTCTTTGAAAATGCCGCCTTGCCGGACAAAAGTTTAACAGAACAACTGGAAGCTAAAAATCACCAAACAGCGCTAAATTATTTATTCAATCACGCGCTGGAGAGAGGCATTGTAGATGAAAATTTGATATTAAAGCTCCACGCTATTCTCATGAGCGGGATCAGACCGGACGCCGGCTTATACCGCAGCCATGCCGTACGGATTACCGGTATTAATTTGCCGACGGCCAATTATCTAAAAATCCCCGTTCTTATGCCGGCCATTATTAAAGAAGCTGCTAAAACTACGGATGATATAATCGCTTTATCGGTTAAAATCCACGCTCAATTCGAGCAAATTCATCCTTTTTCTGACGGTAACGGCCGTATTGGCCGCTTGCTTATGCAGTCAATGCTTCTGGAAGCCAATCTTGCTCCGGCTGTTATTCTCCAAGAAAAAAAACAGCTTTATTATACTTATCTTTATAAGGCGCAAACCAAAGGCGACCACAGCCAATTGGAAAATTTTATATGCGAGGCGGTTGCGTATGGATTCGGAATTTTAGAACGTAAGGCATAAAAGTTTCACCCAGCTAAGCTGGGTTTCACGTGAAACATAAATTATGATATAATAAAAATATGAAAATAATATTGATAAGCTTTTTGTTTTTGATTGCTTTACTGCCTAATTTCAGTTCTGCTGCAGGGCTGGTGCCTTGCGGAGGAACGGGAGAAAGCCCTTGTACTTTTTGCGACTTTTTTACGATGATTAACAATATTGTCAGGGAATTTTTCAAATGGGTCGTACCAACGGTGGCGGTTTTAATGTTAGTCGTAGGCGGAGTTCTTTTCCTTTTTGCCGGGGCTAAACCGGATACCCTAAGACAGGCGCAGGGTATAATCACCTCGGTCGTTATCGGCCTCTTGATTATTTTCGCCGCTTGGGTTATAGTTAATACCGTTTTAGTTAAATCAGGAATTGTTGCGTCGCCCTCTCTCTTGCAATGGTACCAAATCCAATGCACTGTCCAATAAGCAAAGGGGTCCGTAGCTCAATTGGCAGAGCAGGGCGCTCTTAACGCCAAGGTTGCGCGTTCGATTCGCGCCGGACCCATAAAAATGTTAGAATATAAATAATAATAAAAATATGCTGACAACAAAAGAAAAAACAAAAGTTATAGAAGATTTTAAAAGGCACGAAAAAGATACTGGTTCCGAAGAAGTGCAAATTGCCCTGCTGACAGAAGAAATAGCAAGACTGCTTTCTCATTTGAAAAAACACAAAAAAGATATCCATTCCAGAAGGGGCCTTTTAAAAATGGTGGCTAAAAGAAAAAAGCTCCTGAATTATTTAAAGGAGGCCAATATTCGAAAATACAACGTTATTATAAAAAAAATTGGGGTAAAAAAGTAAATGATACTCAAGCAAAAGGAACAAAGAGTAGCCGTATTTATTGATGTGCAGAATATGTACCATTCTGCCAAGAATCTTTATCAGGCAAGAGTTAACTTCGGCGAAATTTTAAAATTGGCTGTTTCTGGCAGAAAACTTATCAGGGCTTTCGCCTACGTGGTCAGAACAAAAACCGGCGAAGAAAAGCCGTTTTTTGAAGCTTTGACCAAATTGGGCATGGAAACAAGGGTGAGGGATCTGCAGGAATTCTACGGTGGAATGAAAAAAGCCGATTGGGACGTAGGCATTACCATTGATGCTGTTAAGTCTGCCAATAAGGCAGATGTTATTATTTTGGTTTCTGGAGATGGCGACTTCTTGCAACTAGTCGAATATTTGAAAAACCAAGGTATAAGAGTCGAGGTTATAGCTTTTGGGAGATCGGCTTCTGCGAAGCTGAAAGAAGTAGCTGATGAATTCATTGACTTGGGAGAAACTTCGGAAAAATACCTTTTAATGTCTAAAAAATGATCGATAAAACATTTAAATTAGAAATTGGCGGAAAGGACCTTATTGTTGAAACGAAACCCTTGGCCGCAAAGGCCAACGGGAGCGTTACTGTCAGGTATGGAGATACAATGGTTTTGGCCACGGCCGTCATGTCAAAAACCGCGGCTGAACAGGATTTTTTCCCCTTGACCGTGGAGTACGAAGAAAGATACTATGCTGCAGGCAAAATACTTGGCTCTCGCTTTATCAGGCGGGAAAGCAGACCTTCCGATGAAGCAATTATTACTGCCAGAGCCATAGATAGGGCTATCAGGCCGAGATTCCCTAAAAATTTAGGCAAGGAAGTCCAGGTAGTGGTTACCTGCCTTTCGTGGGACGGCCAAAACGACCCAGATATACTTGGATTGCTGGCAGCTTCTCTGGCCTTGTCTGTTTCCGATATACCTTGGGCAGGCCCCATCGCTTCTTTGAGAATAGGCAGAATAAATAATGAATTCACGATAAATCCGCATTATGAAGACAGAGAAAAAAGCGATCTAGACTTCGTTTTAGCGGCTGTTTCTGAAGATACTATCAATATGATTGAAATGGAAGGCAATGAAACATCAGAAGATTCGATTATGAATGCTTACGAATTTGCCAAACCATACTTGAAAGAAAATCTTGAATTTCAAAAAGAAATTGCAAAGCAGATCGGCAAAGAAAAAGCCGCTGTTAAGGGGAGCGCTCCTGACGCTGACTTCAAAAATGAGATCAAGGATTTCTTGGCGGGAAAATTGGAAAAAGCCCTCTATAGGCCCGGCGGGGGAATGGATGAAGTTGAGTCTCTAAGAGAAGAGTTGGTTTTACATATTGAAGAAAAGTATTCCTCTGGTGGAAAAATAAATTCTGCTAAGAAATTATTTGATGAAGAGCTAGATAAATTAATCCATAAAAATATTCTCGAAAAGGAAAGAAGGCCTGACGGCAGGGGGTTAGATGAGGTCAGAAAATTAGACATAGGAGCCGGCGTTTTGCCCAGAACCCACGGATCAGGACTCTTCACCAGAGGCGAAACTAGGGCTTTATCTATTTTAACCTTGGGAGCGCCTTCTGATGTGAGACTTTTGGAGGGCATGGAAATCAGGGGCAAAAAAAGATTTATGCACCATTATAATTTCCCGCCTTATTCTTCGGGCGAAATAAAACCGATGCGCGGTCCCGGCAGGCGCGAAATAGGCCATGGCATGCTGGCGGAAAAAGCCCTTTTGCCTTTGGTGCCTAATTTCGACGACTTCCCTTATACCATGAGAATTGTTACCGAAATCCTTTCTTCCAACGGCTCCACTTCCATGGCTTCGGTAACTGCCGCCTCTTTGGCCTTAATGGATGCAGGCGTGCCGATTAAGTCCCCGGCAACAGGCATTTCCGTAGGTTTAATCAGGGGCGATGGCGAAAACTATAAAGTAATTGCCGATATCCAAGGACCGGAAGACCATCATGGCGATATGGATTTTAAGGTGGCTGGCACGAAAAACGGCATCACTGCTATTCAAATGGATGTCAAGATTGACGGTATAAATGAAAAAATAATGAAGGATGCTTTAACTTTGGCCAGGAAATCAAGGCTTCATATTTTAGAAAATTTAGAGAAAGTTTTGGAAAAACCAAGACCGAATTTATCCCCATGGGCCCCCAGAATATATGTCGTTCAAATCAGGCCGGAAAAAATCAGGGAAGTTATAGGGCCGGGCGGAAAAATCATTAATGAAATAATTGAAAAATGCGCAGTAGCTATTGATATTGAAGATTCGGGGAAAATTTTCGTTACAGCTGAAAAAGAAGAAGCTGCCCTGAAAGCCGTGGAATGGATCAAAAATATCACAAGAGAAGTCAAGGTCGGTGAGATATTCCAGGGAAAAGTCAAAAGAATTTTAAATTTTGGAGCGTTTGTTGAAATATTGCCCGGCCAGGAAGGAATGGTGCACATTTCTCAATTAGCTCCTTATCGGGTTGAAAAAGTTGAAGACATAGTAAAAGTTGGGGATATGGTCCCGGTAAAAGTTATTTCCATAGACGAACAAGGCAGAATTAATTTATCTATAAAAGAAATTAATAATGCCGAACGAGACCAACGATAAAAAAATACAATATCTTAAAAGGGAGGAAGTTAGGACTATGGCAAAAGACGTAGCCCGACTTCGTGAACAGGAGGCAGAAACAGCTAGAGAAAAAATAGCTGAAATTCAATCGGGGGAAGAACTCATAAAAGAACGGGCGAGACTAGAAGAAGCCCAAAAAATTGCTCAAGAAAGAGAACTATTAGAAACTGAAACTAAAGTTAAAGAGGAGTTCGCCCAAAGCGAAGCATTGAGGCGAGCCCGCCAAAATGCAGAATTTTCTGCGGGGAAAGAGGAAGCTAATCGAGAAGAATTAGAAAAAGAATCATTAAGAGCACAATTCAGAGAAGCCCAGGCAAAAGAAGAAGAAGAAAGAAGAAAATTTTTAGAAAATGTTGCCAAACAATCAGGCGAAGAAGCAGAACCTACTCCGGTGTGGCCCGCCCCTCCTCGCGCCTGGCCAGAACCCTTGTCCGCAGAAGCTCCGAAAGCGAAGGCGGAGCCAATTCTCCCCGTAGAACCTATAATACCGGCCCCACCAGAAATTCCTTCTGTGCCCGCCGCTCCCGAAACCACAATACCGCCACCCTTACCTGCCGAGAGCCCCAAAAAACCCTTTAAATTTCCTTCCGTCCAGCTTCCTAAAGTTCAACTCCCAAAGATCCAAATACCTAAAGTTCAGCTGCCCAAAGTTCAGTTGCCTAAAATCGAAGGATATTTTCCGGCAAAATCATCTATCTTTGCAAAAATTTGGATCAGGATTATTGTTTCTCTCTTTGTCTTGGCAATTTTAGCCACCATTGCCACATTCTGGTATTGGTATTTAGTCATAAGGGAAAGGCCAGTTTCCGTTTCCGAAAAAATAGAAAAACCCCGAATAACTGAGGAGACTACTGCGCCATTGCCACTTATACCAACTGAAAGTTTGCGCACCATTGAAATCGCCAACTCAGCAGAATTGCCCGCCTTGCTTTCTCTAATGCTTCAAGAAAACTTGGGCGACGGCAAATTCGCCAGGATTTTAATTAAAAATACTACAGAAAAGAAATTCTGGGGATTAAGTGATTTTTTTGAAGTTTTTCAGGTCAAGACTCCGGAAAACTTTTATAATAACATAAATATCGACTTTACCCTATTTATTTTTTCTAGAACAGCTAAAAATCAACTGGGCTTCGTGGCTCGAACCGATAATCCGGTTGTGCTTCGCGCGGTAATGGAATCGTGGGAGAAAACTCTTAAAAACGACTCTAACGGCTTATTCAGTTTTCTTGGCAATGGCGAGGGGATAACTATCCAGCCTTTTTCAAAATTTATCTACAAGAACGCAACAATGCATTACACTTCATTTGCTGAAAATTTTGGAATAGTTTGGACCGTAACCGACAATTATCTTATATTTACTTCTTCTGGAGAAAGCGCTATAAAAACCATCGACAAGATAAAAGAATAACGCTCAGCTGTTAATAACCTGTGGAAAAACTAGGAATTAGCCCTTATTTTATAATTATAACCGGCCTTGACCGGCTCTTTTGTTTTTGGGATAATATAGTTAGTTCCTTATTCATGCTGGGTTTATGGGTAACGCCAAAACTTGGCTAAATTAAATCCCGAGATTGTATCAAAGGGATAAAAAGCGGGGTTGGGTCCATTTATATTCAACATTCTGGGCTTGCCAACCCTCTTTTTGTTTACTATTATAAAAATATGAATAAAAATTTAGTCGCAGAACTCAAAGAAAAACTAGAAAAAGAAAAAGCTGCCATTGAGGAGCAGCTAAAAACTTTTGCTGATAAAGATCCTAATCTAAAGGGGGACTGGGATTCCAAGTTCCCTAAATTTAACGGTGAGTTTGGCGGAGCTGCTTTAGAGTCGGCAGCTGACGAAGTTGAAGAATACGAGGGTCGTTTATCAGTTGAACACACCTTAGAGCTTAGACTCAAAAATATTGATTTAGCTCTGGAAAAAATAGCAAATAACAAATATGGAAAATGCGAGAATTGCGACAAGGATATCGACGAAGACCGGTTAAAAGTCTCGCCCGAAGCCAGATTCTGCATGAAGTGCTCTAAATAAATAAAATGTAACGGGTCGTACCCGTTACATTTTATTTTGCAAACGGATTCTTGGCTCCGGTAACTCCGAAGTGCACGTGGCAAGCAGTTGATTTGCCAGCGCCGGGAGTGCCTGGTTGGCCGCCCATAATAGCAATCATCTGACCCTGGGAAATATAATCGCCCGGATTTACTAGTGCCGCTTGTAAGTGACCGTAATAGGTGACTACGCCATTGGGGTGCAGGATGGTCAAATGGTTGCCGCCTCCGCCAAAAGCCCATCTGGACGTAGAATTAGTTAGTTTAACCTTTTGTATTGTGCCGGCAGCTGCCGCATAAATCGGATCTCCGCACTTACCATGGCTAAAATCAATAGCATTGTACCAATGTAAACCTTGAGTGACCCTGCAGGGCTCGGAAATCGGACAGAGAAAGTAACTGGAAGCCAATGGAACAAGTTTAGGAGCATAAATAACCGGCGGAGGCTGGACTCCGTTGGGAATAATCAAAATATCTCCGATATAGATGTCTCCTTCTCCGGATAAATCATTGAAAGCGATAATATCATCAATTTTAGTTTTGTAAGTCTGAGCGATTCGCGAAACAGTGTCGCCCCTACCAACTTGATGGCTAATGCCTGAAACCGGCAAAATCACTAATTTTTGACCAATTTGAATCAAAGAGTTCTTATTAAGATTATTCGCCCATAAAATAGTCTCAAGGGAAACGTTAAATTTCTCGGCAATCGACCACAGGTTATCCCCCGGCTGGATTTCATATTCAACCACTTCTTTTTCTTGCCAACTAAAATCTCCACCCCCGACTAGCGCCCCTAAAACCTGGGGGGTTACCAAAATAGGAGGCGAAACAGCGGCTAAGCTGTTGCCCTGTATAATACTCAAATCGGGAGACTCTTGTATCTTTTCCGCTGGAATAATAAAAGCTCCCCTTAGCGATAAAGCGTCTTCAGCTAAAAGAGGCGAGTTAACGGTGGCTGGCGCCAAAACAGCGATAAATCCGAATAAAATAACCGCTAGCGTGCCTAAATAAAACAAGGGATCTCTTGAAGAACCCTTAAAATCCCGCAAAATCCTTATTTTTGATTTTTTAAGCCCCCGAATCGCTCTTTTCAGCCATCTTTTCCTTAGTATCTGGGGCAAACCTAACAGGCTTTCCATCCTAAGTTCAGTCTACCACCCCAAAGGAGGCAGTCAAGGTAGTTATCCCCAGCGGCAAAAGAGGTCCGACCTCCGCCAAATCTAGACGGAGGTCGGACCTCCCAAAAATCCGTATCCGTGTTAAGATGCCGTAATGGACCTAACTTCCAAATCTGTCATTAAAGACCTCCTCCAGGCCCGCAATCTCCAACCCTCCAAGGGACTCGGCCAGAATTTTTTAATTGACCGTGGAGCTGTTCGGCAGATTGTCGAGGCCACCGACATACAGCCAAACGACACGGTACTGGAAATCGGCCCCGGCTTGGGCGTTTTAACCCAAGAGTTAGCAAGGAGAGCTAAAAAAGTCATCGCCATAGAAAAAGATCCGAATATGGTTGAGATACTTAAAAAATCCATAGGTGAAACCTATGGCAATGTGGAGATTATCCGCGACGATATCAGAAAATCCGATTTCCTAAAAACACCCGGTGTTGACGCAGAAACACCGGGTGTTAAAACGAGGAAATCGGATTTTCTGAGATATAAAGTCGTCGGCAATCTGCCCTTTTACCTTACCGCTCCCGTCATCCGTCGTTTCCTCGAGAATACACGGGTGCAACCCGTGTATCTATTACTGGTGGTGCAGAAGGAGGTAGCACAGAGAATTTGCTCCAAACCGCCGAGGATGAACCTTCTGGCGGTTTCTGTGCAATTTTATGCCGAGCCTAAAATTATCTCTTATATCCCAAGGAATTCTTTTTGGCCATCTCCAGAAGTAGACGCAGCAATAATAAAAATTATTCCCGTGAATCCAGAATTTCCGAAACCGCGTCAAACACCCGGTGTTGACGGAGAAACACCGGGTGTTAAATCGGTTTCGGAAATCTTTTTCAAAATTGTCAAAGCCGGATTTTCCCAACCGAGAAAGCAGCTAATAAATAATTTGTCTGCCAGCCTAAAGATAAACAAAAATAAAATAGGGGAGTGGCTTTTAGCAAACAATATCCAGCCCACCCAAAGGGCGGAAACTTTAAGCATCGAAGATTGGATAAAAATGACTAAAAGTTTTAAAATGAAATAATGAGTAAATTTTTAATTGTCTTTTTTGTCGCTTTTCTGGTTTTTGCTTCTTTTTTATTTGTAAATTTAATCTTAGCCGAAGAGGAGCCTCCTCCAGAAACGCCCCCCACCCCGCCGCCAGCCTGCGTCCCGGGGCCAGAAGTATGCAGCTCCTCTCCGCCTTACCGCTGTAACGATTTTGCCGTTTATAAATGCGCTAATAATTTCTGCGGGAAAGCCGGCGGGGCCATGGAACAGGGAATAGAGTGGTACGAATGCGTTAATTGGTTTTGTTCAAATGGCTGTAGCAGCTCAGGCGGAACAAATGTAGTTAGCGGACCGCACGGGCCCGACCAGATCAAGCCCTATGGCTCTGTGCCTGATTACCAAATATGTCCGGCAACTTACAATAATTGGGGCACGGCCCCGTCAACGCCGCAATGTTCAGGCGCCTGCTATCCCGCGCCGGATTTAAAACCATTGGACGACGCCGACCTTTTGCCAAAAAATGTTTCCGATGGCTCTAAATATAAACTGCCGATAAATTTCGGCTGGGAAGATAATGTTGAAAAAGAAGTGGCTAAATCTCCAAATTTCTGCACTGTCGGCTCTTATGAGTTTAATATCGTTAACCCGCCACTTTCTAAAATAGTAACCGATACTCAATTGCAAACCGTTGATGACTCGGCTTACAAACTGGAATGCCAGATAAAATCCGGCGGCGACTATCTCTGGCGAGTCCGCGCCTGCCTTAATGCGGGAGGGGAGGACTGCGGTGAATGGCCTAACGGCCAAAGTTTTGGAACCAACTTGGCCCCGGAACTTATTGCTCCTTACGACGCCGATTGGGCGGGATTAGATATGGGGGGCACCTCCACGCCGACTACACTCGATTGGTGCGACGTTGAAAAAGCCGAATCATACCGCCTCGGCGTTTATATAATACAGGGAGGGCAAAAAGTCTGCCACCCCAATCTTCTAGCTGCTAAAAACGGAAGAGAATTCTGTGATTCTTGGGTTTTGAGAAAGCAGAGAAGAGACCCCGAACAAATAGAAAAAACTCTTTTTTCCGATTTTTTAGACGAGGATATGTACTTTTTCACGGGAACCACCACCTATGCATGGGAAATTCTCACATGTACAGATGATAGCGGCATTGACTGCGGAGAACCTAGCCAGCAGTGGACCTTCAAGACCAGCGAAAAAGCGGCTGTCGAAACTTTCTTGGTGGCGCCGCCGGATGACCCGCAAGGGCTAAAGCCAGTTGGTTTTCCTTTAGTATTAGACTGGCGAAAAGATGCGGGAATTAATTCTTGGTGGTATAAAATCGACTCAAAACAAGAATTAGCAAGAACCTCTCGAAGTCGCTCTTTTGACTATCCCGAATTATCGCTTAACACTTTTTACCAATGGCAAGCGCTCTCTTGCTTTGATTATGAAGGAAAAAAATGCCAAAATTCCTGGTCTGATATTTATACTTTTAAAACCACCGGCCAGCCGCCGAATCTGACTTATCCCGCCACAGAAGCCGCCGGCATACCCATTCCCGTAAATTTTAAATGGGATGCGGTAAGCGGCGCCAAATCATACGTCTTTGAAATTAAGGGGGAAGAAAAAATAACTGACAAGCCGGAAATCACTTTTGATTTTCCGGATTTGCTGCAAGAAACAAATTACAGTTGGCGAGTGAAAACCTGCATTCGTGATAATGGCCAAGTTTGCGGCAATTATGGCAGTTCTCAAAATTTTAAAACATTCCGGATTTCCCCTCCGCTAAGCCCCACATATCCGCAAAATAGGGGAATGTTATTTACGGACGAGCATTTTCTTTCTTGGGAAAAAGTCGTAGGAGCCAAGGCTTACCAATATGAAGTCAAACTGCTTTCTAAAGCGGCTGAAGAACAAAGCCAAGACTGTTCCGTGCCGCCATTAAAAACCGAGCTGGTCAATTCCAGCTATACGGAGTTGGGATGTTTGGGCCGATATCAATGGCAAGTCCGCTCCTGTCTTGATCAAAATTGCCAGGAAACCAGCAACTGGTCTAACTCATGGACTTTCACTTTTTTGGAAGGAGGTATGAGCCAAGGCGGACTAGTGCCTTGCGGCAGAGCTACAGACAATCAAAAAACTCCTTGGAATGAACGCGAGCCCTGCCAGATCAAACATCTTTTTTTATCAATAAAAATAATTCTTGACTTTCTTTTATTTAGAATAACGCCGATAATTTTGGTATTATTAACTATAGCCACGGCTGTAACGCTTTACACGGCCTTAGGGCAAGCCATTGCCATGGCTCAAATAATGTCTTTATGGAAAGCCGCTGGCATCGGCTTGAGTCTTATTTTCTTCGCATGGACTCTTGTGAATGTACTTTTAAAGCTGACGGGCTTTAATATCGGCATCTTCGGCAATTGGTACAATTTATGAAAAAAATAATTTTTATCACTTTAGGATTCTTGATTTTAATCATAGCGCTGGGAGCCGCGGCAATTTGGCTGACTCCCGATTTATCAAACCCCGAAACATTGGAAAATATCGCTTTAAGGCTACAGAAAATATCTTCTTTAGGTGATGGGTCGACCACCACCGACCAATTCAAAAAATTTATAAGCCCTGACGCTGATTTTGAGATGGAATATCCAGCAGATTGGCAAACGATAGACAATGAAAATTTTCTGCAAGCCATGGTGCCGCAGGATTGGGCGGAAAAATATAATCTAAGGGCCCTATTTTTGGCTCAAAATTTTTTGCAGGGAAAATCCAACCAATTAATTGTTTATGCCGGTATTTTCAAAATACCCATCAAGGAAATTTTTGAAAAAATGCAGGAAACCAATAGGTCCAACGGCTGGACGGTGGAAACATTAAAACTAGAAACTAACGGCAGTGAGGGAACTTTTGAGGGAGAATATGTTAATCCAGCCGGTGCTCATTTGCGCTCTAAAGAAAAAATATTATCTCGAGGCGAAAAAACGTATTGGGTCGCTTTCTTCGCTTCGGAAGAAAGCTGGTTAGAATTTATAAATACTGTTGACAAAATCCTAAAAAGTGCTACAATAGAATAGAAAATTAGGGGAGGTGAGTTCAATGAAAAAAATAATGATGATTGTCGCGCTGTCAATTCTGATATCGGTTATGCTGACTTGGGGGTTATTGTCTCTCGGCGATAATGACACAAACCCGATGCCAGTGCCACCCGGATCAACCCAAACGCCGAAGCCGAGCCAACCGCCAACGCAAACTCCGCAGAAAGGTGTAATTGCCGCGCAGGCGTTTATTTTAAACTCTCTTGCCGGAAAATACAAAATCGGACAAACCGTTGAAGTTTCGGCCATCTACGAGGGCATAACGGACGGAAACGGAGGCTCCATTTTTTTCTTCTTCGGACCTAAAACAGAAGAATTATACATTGTAGCTTCAGTATACAACGGCAGCCGCGATGTTTCTAATTTCGCTCGGTTGACTAAGGGAGTTACCGTACTGATAAGGGGAAGATACTATGGCATCCAAGAGGCGGGATATAAAAAAAGAGGGGTCATTTTGGATGACCCTGAAATAATCAAATAAAACCAAGGGGGCTTACTCTATGCGAGAGAGTTTGTCCCCCTCTTTTTGTTTGTTTTTAGTTTGTGATATAATATAAATAGCCATATGGAAAAAACAACAGTTGCCATATTTTTAATTTTTGCAGGCTGTTTTATTGCCGGCTATCAAGTTTCGGCTGCTCCGCTAGAATTAAACTGGCCAAATTCGCCATTGGGCACGCCGCTTAATGAAAGTACCGGGCTTACCGAGCTGATTAAATATCTTTACGAATGGGGAATTTCTCTGGGCGGCTTAGCGGTTTTTATTGTTTTAGTAACAGCCGGATTTCAGTATCTGACTTCGGCCGGCAATGCCGGCAAAATGAAGGAGGCCTTAGACAGAATCAGGTCTGCGGTAATAGGGCTAGCCCTTCTTTTGGGATCTGTCCTGATTCTTAACACTATTAATCCTCAATTAACCGAATTAAAAATACCGCCGTTCCCCCTAGAATCTGGTGAATTGACGATTAAATTTGCTACTTCGACTTTAACGCAGGTGGACTGCCAATATGTAAAAATTTTTATGAACCCCGATTACAATACGTTCATAGAAGAATTGCGCGCCGGAGAGGCTAATAATTTTGATGGTCAAGTAAAAATTGGATCGGTAGAAGTTAAAGGCGCCTGCCAGTTAACTTTATATTACCTAAGGGGTCACCAAGCAACTGCCGATAATCCGCCATTAATTATTGCTTCAGATGTCAGCAATGTGGAGGCATATGGCGAAACGCTATTCAGATCATATAAAGTAGTTAATGTTAATGTTAAATGATGGGAAACCTTTTGAGGCTCGATAAAATAATACTTTTATCTTTAATTTTCTTGGGGATATTTGCTTATGCGTACCCTGTCGGCGCTTTTTTGGATGTTATCCCGTCGCTCGCAGATATGCAGCTTGGCGCACTTGATTTTATAGATCGCATTGTAGCTACGCTTTTTTATCTCCTGATAGCGGCATTGGGTTCGTCTATTTTTATTACTTTGACAGCCGGCTTTTTAGATTGGGCTTCAACGCTTTCCGTCGGCTTGAGCGGCAACCAGCTAGTCCAGGCCGGTTGGAGTTTTCTTGCAGGGTTTACTAATATGATTTTTATTTTGATTTTTATAGCCATCGCTCTTTCTTATATTTTTAAAACGGAAACTTTTGGTATGAAGAGGGCCCTGCCTCGGCTGATTCTTATTGCTTTCTTGCTCAATTTTAGTTTGCTTTTTGTCAAAATATTCGTTGATGTGGGGGCCATTGTGCAGAATGCCCTAAAAGCGGCTCTTTGGGGGACTGGGGAAGGCTTGGCGATTACTGTCGGTAGGGCTATAGCGGGAGAACTAAAAGATACGGTGATCGGATATATACCATTTTTTGCCGCATATCGCCTAACCGCATTGATTCCATTTGCTAATGTGGCAGCGGCTTGGTTATTTGCTAGCGCCATGCTGACGAATGAAATATTTTTTGGAACTTTCAGTCAAACCTTTATACTGGTGGCTTTCGGCATTATCGGTGGGCTTATTTTTCTCACTTACGCCATACTTTTTCTGGCGAGGATAGTTGCTATCTGGCTGCTTGCCATTGTTTCGCCGCTAGCTTTCGCCGCTTATATTTTACCAAAGACGGAAAAATTCTTTCAGCAGTGGCTTAAAAATTTATTCCAATGGGTATTTTTCGGTGTAGTGGCGTTCTTTTTAATGGGTTTGGGCCTGAAACTTTTTGCCGCAGTAATGGACCCGCCGAACATCTTCTCGGGAAGAGGATTTGATCTTGCCGGCGGCTACCTTAAGCTCGTTTTATTGTTTGTTTATTTAATATTTTCTCTTACTATGGCTAAAAAATTCACTCCGACAGCAGCAAACGCCATTTGGTCGGTGGGAGAATTGGCAGTTGGCGCGGGCACGGGGTTCTTAACCGCTCAAGCGCTAAGAGGAACGATGCGAGCCCGGCTTTGGGAAAGAGAAAGAAGAGCCGAAAAACTAGGAGCGCTCTCGGGGCGAGAATTGGCTCTACAAACCAGATTGCGCACTGAACCCATGCCCACAGCAGAAAGAAAAGCGCTGGCTCAGGAATTTAAAGGACAAAGAGAAAGAAGGTTAATAAAAAAAGAAATGGTTGAGGCTCAAGCAGGCGTGATGAGGAGTGGCCTTATAGAAGAACAAAGAAAAAAGCTTATGACTAAAATCAAAGATGTTGATGAAGATACTGCCAAAAGCGTATTACGAGCTGAGATGGAAAGGCATAAACAAAGTCCTTTCAGGAAAGCAAACATAGGAAAATCTATAGCCTTAATGAAATTAATGCTTGAAAAGGGCGCGGAAAATGATAGTGATTTCAAGAGCGGCATGTTTAATGAGGCTTCAAAAGCTGCGGGACCGGACGATTTCAGAAAAAATACGGTGAGAAAAGCGGCTTCAGCGAGAAGACCGGAATGGCTCACTCCCGGCGAAAGGGAAACATCAAGAGCCGGATTAAACCCTGCGGACATAGATAAATGGAGCAAATCCTCCAAAGAAAATGACACAATAATAAAGGAGATGGTTGGGACGATGAGGATGGACTTTATCACTCGCCTCGGCTCCCAGACCAAAGTATCCATAGAAAAGGTCCAGAAAGAAGTGGATGAAACTCTGGGAAAGGCTTGGAGAGACTTGGGCACAAACGTGAAAGACGCGGCATCATTTGCCAGCCATATAGCTACGCTCGACGTTGACCAAAGGAAAAAACTTATCCTGCAGCTTGAAAACATCAACTCGCTCCATAGTTCGCCCGCTACGCGCGCTTGGAAAAAATACGGATCAATAGATAAGGGTGATGATTACAATGTCAGAGACAGAATTAAAGAATTAAGGAAAGCTATGTCTTAAAATTATATGCCAAAAGAACTAACTGACGAACAATTGCTTAAAATTTTAGAGAAACTGCCGGAAGATTTAAAAACAGCTTTTTTCTCAACCGATACGGCAGAATATATCGCCAATGTTTGCGAAAAATTTGATGTTCCCGGAAAAAAAGTTACTTTAATTGCTGGAGCAGTGGGAGATATTTTATTGAAAACAGCCCCCCCCGAAGAATTCTCTAAAATATTGGAAAAAGAAGTCGGCTTAAAAAAAGAGCAAGCTGAAAATATCGCCAGGGAATTAGATTTTCGTATTTTCTCGCAAGTTAGAGAAAGCTTAACTGGCGCGCTTCCCCGAACCGAACAAAGGAAGGAAACTTCTGCCCCATCCGCAGAACAGCCGGCCCAAAAGGGCCCCGATGTTTACCGCGAAGCTGTTTAGCGATTTATTATGGACCAATTCACCGTTCCACAATTTATTGAGCATAAACCCAAAATAGTGGGCCCCTTAACTTTCCAGCAGTTTATTTATGTCGGAGCTGGAGGGGTGATTTGTTTCTTTCTTTATTTTACGGTCCCCTTCTTTTTTTTCATTTTAGGCACGATTATAATATTGTCCATCGCCGCACTTTTGGCTTTCGGCCAATCCGGCGGCAGGCCATTGCCCCTGGTTTTTAAAAACTTTATCGCTTTTACTCTTCAGCCGAAAATCTATTTATGGAAAAAGAAAGTCGGCCCGCCGCCAAAATTAGTTCAGGCCGAGAAACCAAAACCCGCGGAAGTTAAAGAAACCCCGGTGCCGACCATGATAGGAAAAAGCCATTTAAAAGACTTGTCATCTCAAATAAGATAATTTTATGCCCACGGCAGCAACAACTCAAGATTTTCTTGAAATAGAACAAATAAGAGAAGGCGTAGTTATTCTGAAAAATAAAGCCCTAAGAGCCATAATGATGGTTTCTTCTTTAAACTTTGCCTTAAAGTCAGACGAAGAACAATCATCTATCATTGCTCAATTTCAAGAATTTTTAAATTCTTTGGATTTTTCCCTGCAGATCGTAGTCCAAACGCGGCAGCTTAATATCACGGGGTATTTGGACCAATTAGCCGCGCTAGAGGCCAAACAACCCAATGAACTTTTAAAGAATCAAACAGCTGAATACCGGCAATTTATCGCTGACCTAATTACCGGCGCTCCGCCAGCCGGCAGATATGGAGAAATTATGTCAAAAAGTTTTTTTACAGTTGTGCCTTTTTCGCTTGCTGAAACTAGAGATGCCCTAAAAATTCCTGTTTTGACTGAAGAAAAATTTCAAATGGCTAAGCAGCAGTTGTGGCAAAGAATGGAATTTGTAGCCTTGGGTTTGAGGAGATGCGGCCTGCAGGCGATGCCCCTGACTACTCCTGAAATTATTGAGCTCTTGTGGGGCTTGCATCATCCCAAACAGGCCGAAGTGGGATATTACCCGGAGGTGCCGCCGGAACTGGCGACGTAATATGCAGAGGTCCGACCTCCTCTCAAATTTGAGTGGAGGTCGTACCTCCTAAAATCGAAATATGTTTTTCAAAAAACAAAAAAAGGAAATACCCGAAGAGAAAATTTTTGAGGCAGAGGCCATTCGAGCGACGGATATCATCGCTCCGTCTTCGATTGAAATCAAATCGGGCGGTTTAAAACTAGGAGAAAGATTCGCCCGCTCTTACTTTATTTTTTCTTATCCCAGATACTTAACCACTGGCTGGTTTGCACCCATTATTAATTTAGATATCTCGATGGATATTTCTTTTTTTGTGCACCCTATTGATGCGGGGCTCATTTTAAAACAACTAAGAAGAAGAGTCACCGAGGTCCAGGCAGAATTAATGGAAAGAGAATCAAAGGGTTTGGTCAGGGACCCAGCCCTTGAAACGGCCTATAAAGATATTGAAGAATTAAGGGACAGGCTGCAAACCGCCCAAGAAAGAATGTTTAGGTTGGGGCTTTATCTGACAGTTTATGCCGACGAAGAAAAACAATTAGATGACATTGAAACTACCCTGAGATCAATGCTGGAGTCGAAGTTAATTTACATCAAGCCTTCGTTGTACCAACAAAAGGAAGGATTTGTTGCCACCTCCCCCTACGGTCTGGACCAACTGGGAGTTCACGTTTCAATGAATACGGGGCCTTTGTCCAGCATTTTCCCGTTCATCTCTTTTGACCTAAGCTCCAATGAGGGAATTCTTTACGGCATTAACCAGCATAATAATTCTTTAGTTTTGTTCGACAGATTTTCCATGCCCAATGCCAACATGGTGATATTTGCGCAATCGGGGGCTGGCAAAAGCTATGCTGTAAAGTTGGAAATTTTACGCTCTTTGATGTTAGGCACTGATATTATTGTGGTTGACCCGGAAAATGAATATGAAGCTCTGTCTGGGGCCGTAGGCGGCTCTTATTTCAAAATGTCTTTAGGCAGCACCAATCATATTAACCCCTTTGATTTGCCTATGCCCAGAGAAGACGAAAAACCAGAAGATGTTTTAAGGTCTAATATCATAAACCTGGTAGGTTTAATGCGCCTAATGCTGGGTGGCCTTACGCCCGAAGAAGATGCTGTTATGGACAGAGCTCTCACTGAAACCTACGCGGCTAAAGACATAACGCCGCAGGCTGATTTTTCCAAAGCCGAACCGCCTTTAATGTCCGACTTGGAACAGGTATTAGAGGGCATGGAGGGCGCAGAATCTTTGTTAAAAAGAGTTAGAAAATACACCAAGGGGACTTTTGCTAATTTTTTTAACAAACCGTCAACCGTCAAAATGGACAATAATTTTATTGCTTTTGGCATCAGGGATATGGAGGAAAGCCTGCGGCCCATGGCAATGTATATTATTACCCGCTATATTTGGAACAAAATCAGGTCAGAACTGAAAAGGAGAATCTTTGTTATTGATGAGGCTTGGTGGCTGATGAATTCTGAAGATGGGGCCTCTTTCTTATATGGCCTGGTAAAAAGAGCCAGAAAATATTGGTTGGGAGTAACCACAATTACCCAAGATGTTAATGATTTTATGAAATCAGAATACGGCCAGCCGATTATCACAAACTCGGCCCTGCAATTTTTAATGAAACAGAGCGCAGCTACCGCGGGTGTCGTTCAACAAACATTTAACCTGACTGATTGGGAAAAAGAACTCCTGACAGGCGCTGCGGTGGGGGAGGGGCTTTTCTTTGCCGGCCAAAAACACGTAGCCATCAGGACGGTTGCTTCTGAGCAAGAGCACCAATTTATCACCACCGCTCCCGAAGAAGTCAAAAAGATAAAAGAAGAAAAAGAAGAATTAAGCGAAGAATAATAAAAGCAAATATTCGTAGGGCCAAAATATTCATAAATAAAAACGCTATCCCTTGCAGATAGCGCTTTTTATTTTTACTCGGCTCCGTTTATCTTCCATTTGGCTCTTTCAAAAACAAGCCTTGAAAAAGCATGGACAGAGCTGCCGTCTTTATGATAAATCTTAATTTTTACCTCGGCACGATTGCCTGATATTTTCTCCTCTAGCACTTCAACTCCCAATCTTTCTCTCCACTGCGCTGTTTGGCTGAACCAAATTTCTCTAGTCGGGAGGCCTTCTGCCGCTAATTTTTCTTCTGAAATGAATGACATGGTTTTTTCGTAATCTCCGGAAATCAATGAGCAAACATACGCGGCGATGGTTTCTCCGGGCGTTTGAGGGTCTCGGGGAAAATCCGAAATGGTATAAATTTTGGCTGTAGGCAAAGGCGGGGGTGGTGGTGAAGGCGGAGGAGGAGGCGGTACGGGCAAGGGCGGTTTTTCCACCGCAGGCTTACTGCAGCCGGTTATGATAATCAAGCCGAATATCGAAACGCCAACTAAAATCGTTGCCCAAATCCATTTTTTCCCCATTGTTCCATACCTCCTCGCGAGCTTTATTTAATTTTTAAAAAACGGGGGCTATTAGCGTAATTTTATTATCACTCTTCTTTCCGGTTCATCGCCAATGCTTTCGGTAATAATATCAGATCTGGAGGCTAACTCCACATGGACAACCCTTCTGTCGTAAGCTGACATGACGGGCAACAACTTTTCTGCTTTGGTTAAGACCACTTCGTCAGCGGTAGATTTTGCCATTTCTCTCAAATACTCTGCTTTTTTCTTTTTATAGTCATTAATATCTAAATCAACGTAAAAAGACAACTCGGGGCCGAATTTTTTATTGATAATTATTTTCAAAAGACGCTGGATATCGGCCAATGTTTGTCCTCCTTCGCCGATTAAAATCTGCGGTTCATCCATTTTTAAGCCGATAAAAACAGCCGAGTCCCGGGTATTGTTAATTTCTATGGCATCAATAGAAAAACCGGTCTTGCTGAAAAATTCCCGGGCAGCTTCTTCAATTTTTTCAAGATTAGTTGGCATTTTTTTTATCCTGCCTGCCGGCGGACAGGCTCTTACCCACTGTAATATACTGTTGAGCGATTGTAAATAAGGTGGTGGTCAGCCAGTAAAGGGCGATGGCCGAGGGCATGCGCCATAAAATAAATATCGTGAAAATCGGGAAAAAATAAAGCATCTGCTTTTGCATCATACCAGAAAAGTCGGCGGCTTGTCCCGAACGGGCAGAACGAGTCGAGGGGGGAGCCATCATTTTTGTCTGCCAAAATTGGGCAATGCCTGACAGTATCACCAAAACAGCCGAACCTTCCGCTAAATTTATTATTCCCAAAAAAGTAGTATCAATCCCCGCCATATTCCCCAGCCCCGTCCCGAAGACCTTAAAAAGAGCGAACAAAATCGGCAGTTGAATTAATAAAAGTAAAAAACTGGAGAAAGGATTAATTTTCTCTTTTTTATAAAGATCCATCGTTTCTTTGGCCTGCCTTGTTTTATCATCCTTAAATTTTTCTTGGATTTCTTTGATCTTCGGCTGGAGGCCCTGAAGCGCTTTTTGAGATTTAATCCCCTGAATCCCCAGGGGATAAAGCATTAATTTAACTAAAACAGTCAAAGCGATAACGGCCACTCCAAAATCATTGCCCGGCAAATAGTTATACAAAAACATCAGCGCCCACTGAAGGGGCTGATAAAATATTAAATTAAAAAGATTGCCAAAAGATTCCATTAAGTAAGTTTAGCTTTTTTAAAAAGTTTATCTACGCTCTGCTCTATCTCCTGAAAATTTTTATTTTCTATGCCCCCATGGACCACAATCACCACATCAAGGCCTGTTTTCAGGCGGGGGAGCCTCCTCCTCGCGGCCGCCCTCAATATTCTTTTTATCTTGTTCCTTGAGCTCGCTTTGCCGGATATTTTTTTACTAACAACAAAAGCAAACCTGATAACCCTTAAATTATTTTCGGCTGCTTTCAAAAATAAAAAATCCTCTCGAACGCCCCTGCCTCTTTTAAAAACCCGCTCGATTTCTGCGGTCTTTTTAAGACGGTTGATTTTTGACAACATTTAAACTGTCAATTTATTTCTGCCCTTGGCTCTTCTCCTCGCCAAAACCCTCCTGCCGCCATTGGCTTTTTGACGCGATCTAAACCCATGGGCTCTTTTTCTTTTTCTTTTTTTGGGTTGGTATGTAATACTCATAATCAAATATTAACAGTTTTTGCCCAGTTTATCAACAAAAGAACAATATTTGAGTTAATTTTGCTTTTTTTTGACATGTGTTATAATGCCCTTGGAATCTATGAACAAAGAAGAATTGTGGCAAGCCCTGCTTGCTCAAATCCAATTTAATATTTCCAAGGCCAGTTTTGCTACGTGGTTTAAGGGCACCAATATTATTTCGGCAAAAGACGGTGAAATTATGGTTTCTGTGCCTAATAATTTTTCTAAAGAATGGCTAGAAAACAAATACAATAAGATCATTTTCAAAATTCTCCACAACTTAGACGGAGGGGTAAGGGAAGTAAAATATAATGTTCTTGCTTCCCATGCGGCAGCACCAGAAATCCAATCTGCCGCCGCCGTTTCCGATAACGCCATTAGCAGCATTTCTCAATTAGATTTTCCGGAATTAAAAGTAGACAAAGAAACAAATTTAAATCCCCGCTATACGTTTGATAGTTTTATAGTCGGCCCATTTAATGAGCTGGCTCATGCCGCTGCTTTAGCTATAGTGCGCAGCCCGGGGCAGGCTTACAATCCCCTGTTTGTTTATGGGGGTGTAGGCCTGGGCAAGACTCACCTGGTACAGTCCATCGGCAACGAAATATTCCAAAAATTTCCAGAAAAAAAAATAAGATACATGTCGTCCGAAAAATTCACCTCGGGTATAGTGGACTCCATCAAAAACCACGACATAGAAAAATTTAAATCTTTTTATAAAAATATTGATCTTTTGATCATCGACGATATCCAATTTTTGGCTGGCAAGGAAAAAACCCAGGAAGAATTTTTTCATATTTTTAATAATTTATATGAAAAAAATAAACAAATAGTAATTTCATCCGATCGCCCGCCAAAAGCTATCTCTGCCCTAGAGGAAAGATTAAGATCTCGATTTGAAGGCGGTATGATCGCCGATATAAGCTTGCCCGACCTTGAAACCAGAGTAGCTATTTTAAAGGCCAAGGCTCAAGAAAAAAAATCTAGTTTTTCTGCCGAAATTATTGAATACATCGCAACAAATATCCAAAGAAACATCAGAGAATTGGAGGGAGCCCTGAACAGGATTAATGCGTATCAAAAATTAAATAATCGCGCTCCGGACATAGAAACGACAAAAATGCTTCTCAAAAATGCCATATTTTCTCCGAAAAAAATAATCAATCCGGAAAAAATCGTAAAAGCTACTGCTTTTTTCTTTGATTTGAAAGAAGCTGACCTCATAGATGTTTCGCGCAAAAAAGAAATTGTAAAACCCCGCCAGGTGGCTATGTATCTTTTGAGAAATGAACTAAAGTGTTCTTTTCCGTTTATCGGCAGAAAATTCGGCGGGAAAGACCATACCACGGCTATTCATGCATATAATAAAATTGCTAAAGAATTGGAAAAAGACGAAAATTTAGCTGAGGAAATAAGTCTAATAAAGGAGCAGGCATGCCGTTTATAAGCTGTGGATAAATTAGTTTTTAGTTTTTAGTTTTTAGTTTTTAGTTTTTAAAAAACTTATTTTAAACAGGCTTATCCACTAATAATTAACTAAAATTGAATCTAAAATGAAATTATTCAAAAGATATAACAACTACAAATTAATATTTAATTAAAATTAATTGAAATATATGAAATTTATAATTTTAAAAGAAAATCTAAACAAGGGATTGAATATTGTCAGTCGGGTTACCGGGAAAAATTCGACTTTGCCTATTTTGAATAACATCTTAATTGATGCCCAAAAAAATTTTTTGAATTTATCGGCTACTGATTTGGAATTAGGAATCAAATATTGGTCTCTTATAAAAACAGAGAAGGAGGGTAAAATAACAATACCGGCTAAAATTTTATCAAGTTTTATTAATTTATTGCCGGAAGATAAAATTTATTTTGAATTGAAAAATCAAATTTTTAATATTAATTGTCAAAGTTATCAAACTAAAATTAAAGGGCTGTCAGCAGAAGATTTCCCTATTATTCCTAAAATAGAAAACAATAATTTTATACAATTAGATTGTCAAACTTTTTGCAAGGGCTTATCTCAAGTTGTTGATTTTGCCAGCCAGAACCAAACCACCAAACCAGAATTATCCGGAGTTTATCTTAATTTTGGCAAGGACACCCTGTCCTTGACAACTACCGACAGTTTCAGGTTAGCCGAAAAAATATTATTCTTCGAAGAAAAAAATAATCAGGAACTTTCTTTGATTATTCCTCAAAGGTCAGTCAGAGAAATAATTAATATTCTTTCTGAAAAAGAAGGAAAATTAAGATTTTATTTTTCGACGCACCAGGTCTTGTTTGAATATTTTATGTCGGAAACAGATCACCCGGAAATCCAGCTTATTTCCCGCCTTATTGACGGCGATTATCCGGATTATCAGGAAATTATTCCTAAAAAATATGAAATTCAGACTTTATTATCAAAAGAAGATTTTTTGAACCACGTTAAAACGGCTAGCATTTTTAGCGGCAAGACTAACGAAATAAAAATAATTGTTAAAAAAGATGGCATAGAAATACTTTCGCAGAATCCGGAATTTGGCGAGAACAAAAGTTTTTTATCGGCCCAAGTAAAATATGCTTCTGTCGGGATTAAAGAAATGGAAGTTTCTTTTAATTATCGTTTTTTGATTGACGGGCTTTTAAACATTAAAGGTCCCGAGGTTATTTTTGAACTCAACGGAGAAGGGGGCCCGGCCGTTTTAAAACCCAAGGATGACACTAGTTATATTTATATAGTGATGCCGATTAAATCTACCTAGAGGTCGAGCTGGCGGCATACGATTGTATGGCCCATTCCCAGTTTTGATATTGAGGATCGCGCGGGTCCAGCCCGGATGCTGAGGAGGTGGTATTTGCCGTTTGAGTTTTTTCTGGTTTGACAAAATTTTGCGATGGATATAGCTCCAACGCTTTTTTCATAAATTTATTCCAAATAGGGCTGGCTATAGCTACGCCGGATTTTCTTTCAATCGGCACGGAATTATTATTTCCGGCCCAAACCCCCACTACCAATGAGTTGGTATAACCAATTGTCCATGCGTCTTTGTATTCCTGAGTGGTGCCTGTTTTAACAGCCACTTGGTGCCCGGGGATGTATAAAGAGCCTCGGCTGCCGAAAATTGGCGCCCTCGCCTCATCGTTGGACAGAATATCGCTTAATTGGTCAACAATTTTCGGGTCCAAAACCCTTTGCGGAGTTTTTTTATTTTCTTCGATAATATTTTCTCTTGGATCTACTATTTTTAAAATAGAAACAGGGGGGACTTTCAGCCCGCGGGCGGCGAAAACGCCGTAAGCTGAAGTCATATCAAGCAATTTTACTTCGCCGCCACCCAAAACTAACGAAAGGCCATAAAATGAAGAGGGCTCATTAAGCGTCGTGATGCCGAGAGAATGAGCAAGGTTCAGCGTGTTTTTAAGGCCTACGGAATATAATATTTTTACGGCCGGGACATTGATTGATTGGGCAAGGGCATTTTTTAAAGTGATGGGCCCCCTGAATTTTTCATCGTAGTTTTTAGGGTGGTAGCAATCCATTCCAAAGCTATCTTCTTCTTCCTCCGATGAAGGGTCGCAGTCTGGATTAAATTCAGTTTTGACGTCCCATAAAACGGTTTCGGGAGTCATGCCGTTCTGGAGAGCCAAATAATAAGCAAAGGGCTTGAAAGAAGAGCCCGGCTGTCTGCCTACGCCGTAAGCTGCCGCATTGACTTGCGGGTCGAAAAGACAGCCGTTGTCTAAGCTCCCCGAGTCGCAGTCTTTGGGATATGATTCTCCAAAATAATCGGCAGAGCCGACCATGGCTAAAATCTCGCCATTATTCGGGTTGATCGCCACTAAAGCTGCGTTATGGGCATTATAGTTTTTATTGATTTTGACTCCGGTTTCTACGGCTTCCTCTGCCCATTGTTGGAGCTGCCAATCGATGGTTGTATAAACCTTGAGGCCGCCGGTTTTTAATAGAGAAGCGGGGTAATTTTCTTCAAGGTAATTTTTAACGAAAAGCACAAAATGAGGCGCTTTAATGGGGTGGCGGATTTCAGCAAATTGCAGGGTTTCATTTTGACTATTTTTTGCATCCTCTAAGCTGATATAATTATTTTTTACCATTCGTTCAATAATATAATTTTTAAGAGAAATCAACTCATCTTTGTTTTCCGGCCTCGATAGGCGGCTGGGCGCCCTGATCAAAGCAGCTAGGGCGGCAGCTTCTGCCAAAGAAACCTCGGAGACGTTTTTTCCGAAATAAACTTGAGAAGCCGCTTCTACCCCATAGGCGTTTAAGCCAAAAGGAACTTGGTTTAAATAAAATTCTAAAATTTGGTCCTTAGAATAACGCCTTTCCAATTCCAGCGTTAAGATGATTTCCTTTATTTTTCTTTGGGCGGTTTTTTCTGCGGTGAGAAAGCTCGACCTGATTAACTGTTGAGAGATGGTGGAGCCGCCGTAAGTTAATTTGCCCAAGCTTAGATTTTTGAAAATTGATCGGGCAATGCCAGTAAAATCCAAACCGAAATGTTTATAAAAGTTAGCGTCTTCAGCGGTAATTATGGCTTCTTTTAAAATATTCGGCACTTGATTTAAAGAGACAATAGTTCTCTTCTCCTCGTCGTATATTTGATATAAAAGCACTTCGCCCTTTCTGTCATATATTTCTGTCGGAAGGATAAACGGTTTTTCTGTGAAGACCTCTGGCCTTGGCAGATCTCTGGAAAAATACAAAAACACGAATGAAATACTGATTGTTAAAAACAAAAAACCACCCAGGATGAGTTTGGCTAATAAAAATAAATGCGGATGTTTTTTATAGATTTTGCGATAAAATTTGCGCTGGGGCATTTTATTTAATATATCAGCTCTTTTTGTTTTTTTCAAATCGTGATATTTTAAAAATGATGGCTAAGAATCAAAAAATTGAAGAGCTTTTAGGCAGAGGGGTGGAGGAGGTAATAGATAAAAATCATCTTCAAAAACGTCTTCTTTCTGAAGAAAAATTGAGGATTAAATTTGGCATTGACCCAACGGCTCCTGACATTCACCTGGGGCAATCGGCTATTCTTTGGAAATTACGAGATTTTCAGGAATTGGGCCACCAGATTATCTTAATTATCGGAGATTTTACGGCAAGGATAGGCGACCCCACCGACAAATTGGCGCCGAGACGCCCCCTATCCATCAAAGAGGTTAAGGCCAACATGAAAACATACGAGAGGCAGGTGTCTAAGATTCTGGACCTCAAAAAAACAAAAATAGTTTATAATAGCAAATTTTTATCGGGGATGAGCTTCGAGGAGCTCTTCCGCTTGAGCCATCTTTTTACGGTAGATCAAATGCTGGAGAGAGATATGTTTCAGAAAAGAAGAGCATCGCAAAAACCTATTTGGCTGCATGAGTTTTTTTATCCTGTTCTTCAGGCCTATGATTCAGTTAACGTTAAGGCCGACGTGGAGATAGGCGGATCTGACCAGCTTTTTAATATGCTGGCGGGCAGGAACATTCAGCCCCATTTCAAGCAAGAGCCTCAAGATGTTGTTACGATGAAGCTTTTGGTGGGCCTCGACGGTAAACAAAAAATGAGCAAAAGTTTAGGTAATTATGTTGGGATAGAAGAATCTCCGGAAGATCAATATGGAAAAATTATGTCTATACCCGATGGCCCCATGGGTGATTACTTTGAGCTGGCGACTAGGCTCTCTTTAATTGAAATAATTGAAATAAAAAATAATTTGGAGCAACACAAAATAAATCCTCGCGACGTTAAGGCCAGATTGGCTAGGGAGATTGTTTCTCTTTATCACGGGGCGGTAGCAGTTAAAGCAGCAGAAGGTGAATTTAATCGCATTTTTAAGGAAGGAATGGTTCCCTCGAAAATTCCGAAAGTCCAGCTGGCGGAAAAGTCGTTGGGTATTCTTGATTTATTAACCAAAATGAAACTTGCCCCCTCTAAGTCGGAGGCGAAACGTTTGGTCGAGCAGGGAGGAGTAAAAATAGAGCAAGAAGAGATTAAAGACTGGAGAGATATAATAGAAATAAAAAAAGGGCAGGTTGTCCGGGTTGGCAAGAGAAAATTTGCAAAAATTGGATAAAACAAAAACCCCTAAAAGGGGTTTTTGTTTTATACTTCTTCGTCTCCGCCCTCGCTCTCGTCCGCGCTCTTTTCCTCTTCTTCGAGCGGGGTTTCTTCATTTTCTCCTTCTTCCGGGACATCTTCTTCAAAAATGAAAGGCTTTAATTCTTCGTGAAACATATTTCGAATTATTAAATTTCTATTCAATAATAATCGACCTTTCGTCGTTTCTACAGGTATTATATTGTTTCAAAAAGGCCTGTCAAGCCCCTTTCCGCAGCAAACTGCCGTAGCTAAGGCATCGGCTGCATCATCTGGCTTAGGCAGTTCTTTTAAACGAAGCAGATATTGGATAATTTTTTGAATTTGTTTTTTTTCCGCCCTGCCATAGCCGGTAACCCCCATTTTTACCTGGAGAGGCGTCAATTCAACGACTTTGATATTTTTTTTGGCGGCAGCCAGCAAAATGACTCCCTTAGCCTGGCTGACGGGTAAAGCCGTTTTCAGATTTTTAAAAAAATAGATGTTTTCGACTGCCAAAATATCCGGCTTGTGTTTTTCGATTATTTTATTGAGTTTATTGTCTAAAATTTTTAGTCTTTCGGGGGTAGAAGCAGATGGGCTTGTTTGGATTGTGCCGTAATCCAGGCACTCCAAATAATTCTTTGACCTTTCTATCACTCCGAATCCTGTAGTTGCCGTTCCCGGATCAATGCCAAGTATAATCATAGTTAATCCTCGAGATTAGAATAAATTTCTTGCACCGAGTCGCTTTCATCCAGCGCCTCGAATAGTTTTTGGCAGGACTCTTTGGCAGCATCATCTACTTTAATATTTTCTTTGGGCACCCAATCTAAAGAAACTGATTCTGTTTTAATCTCCTTCGTTTCTAAGTTTTTTCTCACTTTTTCTAGGTCTTCGGGCTTGGTGTAAACATCTAACATGTCATCGTGCCAATAAATGTCATCGGCTCCCCCCTCAATAACCATCAATTCTAGATCATCGCTCTTAATGCTTGGGGTTTGAGATTTAAGGTCTATTATAATGACGCCCTTTCTTTCAAACATCCACCTAATAGCTCCTTCGCCAACTAATTTTCCGTTATTTTGGTTTAGAATTTGCTTAATTTCTCCGAGTGTCCTGTTTTTATTATCGGTAATGCCGTCGATAATAATAGCGACATTGCCCGGCCCATAAGCTTCAAAAGAAACCTCCTCAAGTTTTGCTCCCTCCAGTTCGCCGGTGCCCCTTTTAATGGCCCGTTCAATATTATCAGTGGGCATATTAACTCCCTTAGCCCTCTCGATGGCCATTCTCAATTTTGAATTGAATACGGGGTCTCCCCCTCCCTTGGCAGCTATTTCGAGCTCTTTAGCCATTTTCGAAAACGCCGCGCTTCGTTTGGCGTCGGCAATACCTTTTTGGTGTTTTATTGTTTTAGCGTGACTGTGCCCTGACATATTTTTTCAACAATAAGATTATAGCTCCGCCAGAGAGAGATGTAAATACCGCGGTGAAGACCGGGAACATTTCTCCTTTTTTGTTAACCTCGAAAGTTGACGCATTAAATCCAATCTGCGAAGTTCGCGGGAGCCCGTCCTTCGCAGTTTTTTCGGTGATTTCTATTGCAAGGTCAACCCAGGCTAGCCCTTGTTTTTTTATAGCCTCAACGCTTTTTTCTCCTATGCCCCTTATTCTGGTAAGATCGTCTAATGAAGAAAACGGCCTCAATGAGATTAATTCCCGCGCCCTGACTTCTCCGATATAAGCAATCTTGATTAAATCCTCCAGGGGAGCCGTGTTGATGTCTATTTTTTCTTGAGCTAAGGCGAGATTAAACCACCCCGCAAGAAAAGTTGCAAAAATAAAATATTTCATCATTTATTTATAGGTAGTTTCATTGCGCCGTTCGATTGATAATATACAAAAACCATTTCCGTCGTTACGGTAAATTATCCTTATTTTGCCCTTGCGAGCGCGAAAAATATCGTCTCTTCCTTTGAGTTTTTTTATATCAAGATCGTCTATCTGGCCAGACTGCAATTTTGTCAGTAGTTGTTTAATCGCTTCCCGCTCCTTGAGCGTGAGTTTTTGTAGAGCTTTTTCAATTTTATCCACAAAATTAAAGGCGCGAGAGCAGGTCCTTAATTCTTACTCCGCCTTTTTTAATTTTTGTAAAATCAATAATTTGCTCCCAGAGCTCAGAATCTTCGGCGGGCGGTGATAATTTGAATATCGGCTTAGATCGCCGCATTACTATAAAGGATTTTCCTTTTTGTACTTCGGAAACGTAAACGTCTACGTTCTCCCGAAGTTCTTTGAGCCCTACTAAGTTTGTCATATTCTAAGTTTACCTTAAGATAAACTTTATGTCAAGAGTTATAGAAGATTTTGGCTTCCTCTATGCTTCAGGCCGAGGTGCTGGTAGGCGAGCCGAGTGGCCAGCCGGCCCTTGGCGGTTCTTTCGATAAAGCCCAACTGCATCAAATAAGGCTCGTACATATCTAAAAGAGTATCTTGTTCTTCGGAAATGGCGGCAGCTAAAGTTTGCAAACCTACGGGGCCGCCGTCAAATTTAGTAATCAGTGTTTCTAATAATTTTCTGTCTTCAAATTCCAGGCCTAATTCATCAACCTCCAACGATCCAAGGGATTTTTTGGCAATATCTTCAGTAATTTTTCCCTGGCCCTCTACTTGGGCGAAATCCCTCACTCTTTTTAAAAGGCGGTTTGCCACCCTCGGAGTAAAGCGTGATCTCTGAGCAATTATTTTTGCGGCTTCCGGCTCTATTTCAACACCTAAAATTTTTGAAGACCTTAAAATTATTTTTTCAATATCTCCGAGTTCGTAAAAATTAAGCTGGAAAGTAGCTCCAAATCTGTTTCTTAGGGGAGCTGAAATTAGGGCAGCTTTAGTGGTGGCTCCAATCAAAGTAAAGCGGGGGAGCGGCAATTCCATGGTGTTAGCCATTGGACCCTTGCCGATTACGATATTTAATTTGAAATCCTCCATCGCAGGGTAAAGATATTCTTCTATTAATTTATTCAACCTGTGGCATTCATCTATAAAAAGAATATCGCCCTCCGAAAGATTGGTTATAATGGCAGCTAAGTCTCCGGCTCTTTCGATAGCCGGTCCCGAGGTCATTTTTATGTTAGCAGCCATTTCATTTGCAATAATGTGAGCTAGGCTTGTCTTGCCTAGCCCGGAATTACCATAAAAAAGCAAATGTTCCAGGGGTTCTCCCCGTTTTTTGGCAGCATCGATAATAATTCTAAGGTTTCTTTTCAATTTTTCCTGGCCAACATATTCTGCCCAGGTTTTTGGCCTTAGAGTTAGATCCAACGTATCTGGTATTGACAAATTATTCATAATGGCCTATAATATAACGTTAATGTAACGTTAATGCCCAAAGTAGGCCTGCCTGTCGGCAGACAGGGCTAAAGCTGGGGGTAGGAATATCTTTTGGCCGGATAGCTCAGGTGATGCTGAGCTATTCCTCAGAGCTATTCTAAACTTTAAGTTCCCAAGCTAGAGTATATGCCCCCAGCTTTAGCCCTATTTGTTTTTTTACGATATTTTATTATTCTCCCATTACTCTTTCCACTTCACTAATGGTGGTTATCCCTTCTACAACCTTAATAAACGCATCTTGCTCCATTGTTACCATGCCATGTTTTACGGCAAAATATTTTAAATCGGCAATGGATGGTTTTTTAATAATAAACCTCTCTGCCTCGTCATCTATCAAAAATCCCTCAAAAATTCCCACCCTTCCTTGGTAGCCGGTAAAATTGCAATACTTGCATCCTCCAGCTTGAGCTATTTTTAAATTCGACCCAATTTTAGGTGCTTTAATATTCTCAGGAAGCCCCTTGAGGGCATTTTTTATTTTTTTTAGTTCCAGTTTAGTCGGGCTGACTAATTTTCCGCACTTTTGGCAGATTTGTCTGACCAATCTTTGGGCGACAACTAAGTTTACCGCGGGACCTACATCTAGGGGGTTCGCCCCCAGGTTGGTTAATCTGGCTATTGTGCCGGCGGCATCATTGGTGTGCAGGGTGCTAAAAACAAGATGGCCGGTTAAGGCTGCCTGCAAGGCCGTGTTGGCTGTCTCCAGATCGCGAATTTCTCCCACCAAAATTACATCGGGGTCCTGTCTTACAATCGATTTTAAGCCGTTAGCGAAATCATACCCCTTTTTTGGCTGTACCTGAGTCTGAGAAATACTCTCAAGATGATATTCAATGGGGTCTTCGATGGTAATAATTTTAATTCCCGGGTTTTGGACTTTTTTTAAAAACGCATATAAGGTGGTAGTTTTGCCTGAGCCAGTAGGACCGGTAACAATAATCATGCCATTGGGTTTTTTAATCTCTTTTTCAAACATTGCCAGCAAGTCCTTCCTTAGCCCCAAGGCTTCCATGCTTATTATATTTTTAGGATTAAGAATTCTTAGAACTGCGGTTTCTCCTCTCTCTGCAGGCAAAGTGGATGTCCTAATTTCAATTGCCAGAGCATCGATATTAACCGAAAATCTTCCATCTTGAGGCCGGTCGCTAATATTTAATTTTAGCCCGGAAAGCAATTTTATTCTGGAAAGCAGGGCCTCATAGGTCTGCTTATCGATTGTTGTAATATCCTGAAGAATGCCGTCTATTCTTAATCTTATTTTAGTTTTTTCTTCCCCGGGTTCTAAATGGATATCGGAGGCATTTAAAATTAAACTCCCCCCCAAAATTATTTCCATTAATTGACTGATTTTTTCCGGGAGAGATTTATCGAGCGCTTTTTTAAATTCTAAAATACTGCTTATTGTTTTTTTGATTTCCGCGAATTTGGCGGCAGGGATTAAAATTTCACCGGTAATTTCTAGCATGTTATAAAATATTTAGAATTTTTTCTTCCACGGCATTTAAGTCGGTTTCTTTTGATAGAAATATAACTCCGTTGCCTTTTGAGATGCCTTCAAAATTTTCTAGAATTTTTTCTGAAATGCCCGGGTTTGGAGAACAAAAAACCCCTTTGGTTATGGGCGGGGAAGCGTGACTTTCCCAAAGGATCAGTAAATTGGGAAGGTAGCGAAAATGAAATTTTAATTCTTCCAAAACAAAAGACAGGTCCTTGGAATTGGCTTGGCAGTATTTAAAATCATTTTCCCGAAGTAAGGCAGAATAAACTTCTTTTTGATTGTGAAAATTCAGCTTTTCCAAAACTTTACCAAAAAGTTTTATTTGAGGAAGACTTTTTTGTTTGTACAGGTGCTGGACTACTTCTTGATGATTAGCTCCTTTCTCAATTAAGAAAGCAGATGTTTCAAATGTTTTTGGTCTGGTCCGCGGGCTTCGAAAGTTCTGGGAAGACCAGATAATGCCGGCCAAAAGACAAGTAGCTGTTTTTTCATCCAGCAATGCCTCATCCATAGACCTGATCAGGCTATTTGTGATTTCTGCCAAAGAAGAGGTCATTTCTATTAAATTAACTTCGCCAAAATTCTCATTTTGAGGCTGGTTATCGATATTTAAAATAGGCAGTTTCCAAAAATGGTGGGGGATGTTTTCCAATGATTGGGCGCCCAGAGAAATTAAAAGGTCCATATTAATTGGCCTGCCATCCGTTGTTTGGTATGGTAAAAAAGAAATGTCCCCCCCCTGGATTTCTCCTTTATTCAGAGTCAGGTAAATTTTTAAATCCTTGCCATTTTTTTCATAGCGCATTTGAGAAATTTCTTTGTTTTCAGTATCAATTGAAATAACAAAATTTCCCGAGTCCGCAGGCAAACCCATAGTTAAAAAACGGAATTTTTCGGGGATATCATTAATATTAACGTTTACATTTTTCCCCATCTTTTTTAAAGTATAAAAAAGAGCCAGGGCTGAGCCCAAGCTATCCCCCTGGAGTTCTGGAGAGGGAAATATTAGGATATCTTGCGACTTCTCAATTATATTTTTTGCTAAATTTAGCGATTCCATAAACCGTAATTACTTCAAGTTAGCTTAATCAAGTTTAAATGTCAACAAAATTTTTAACAACTTCGGCTCTACAGACGAAGAAAGCCGGGGAAACCCTGGCTAAGAAAATTTTAAAGGCAAAGCTCGGCAGAAAAGCCAAGGCCCTTGGGCTGATTGGCGATTTGGGCGGCGGCAAAACGACTTTTTTGCAGGGATTCGCCAAAGGGCTGGGCATTAAGGCGAAAATTAACAGTCCGACATTTGTGATAATGAAAAGATTCGGCAATTTTTACCACTTTGATTGTTACAGAATCGAAAAACCGAAGGAGCTTTTGGATTTGGGCTTTAAAAAAATAATTGCTAATCCTAAAAATATCGTCGCCATCGAATGGGCCGACCGAATCAAAAAAATTCTGCCCAAAAGTACAATTTGGTTAAACTTTCAATTTATTAACGCCACAACTCGCCAGATCATGTTAAAATAAAACAATGGGAAATAAACGATTAATTATTATTGATTCAAATTCCATCATCCATCGGGCCTTTCATGCTTTGCCGCCGTTAACCACTAAATCCGGGGAGATGATTAACGCCGTTTACGGATTTTTATTGGTGTTTTTCAAAGCCATTAAAGAATTTCAGCCAGATTACATTGCCGCTTGTTTTGATTTTCCTGCGCCGACTTTTCGGCACATAAAATACAAAGAGTATAAAGCAAAGAGACTGAAAGCGCCTCCAGAATTATACAACCAAATTCCAAAAATAAAAGAGGTTTTAACGGCTTTTGGCGTGCAATTATTTGAAAAGGAGGGTTTTGAGGCGGATGATATTATCGGCACGATTAGCCGCTTGGCATCAGCTAACACAGAAACGATTATTTTAAGCGGCGACGCAGATAATTTCCAACTTATTAATGCCGCCACCAGAGTTTATAATTTAAGAAAAGGGGTGAAAGATACCGTTTTATACGACGAAAATTTGGTCAAAGAAAAATATCAAGGATTAACCCCGGCACAACTTTTAGATTTTAAGGCCTTGAGAGGCGATCCCTCTGACAATATCCCTGGCGTATTCGGAGTAGGGGAGAAAACCGCCACTGCTTTAATTTTAGAATTTGGCAGTTTGGAAAAAATTTACGATAATTTAGCATTAGTTGCCTCCAAAATTAGGGAAAAGCTGATTCGCAATAAAGAACAAGCGTTTTTAAGCAAGGAGCTGGCTACAATTAATAAAAATGTTCCCATTGGCTTTGATTTAGAAAAATGCCGTTTCGATAATTATAACAAAGAAAAAGTAATTCAAGCGCTCAAAGACTTGGAATTTTATAGTTTAATTGATAAAGTTAAATAATGCCGAAAGCCAAAATAATTTTTAATAGGGAGCGCTGCATCGGGGCCGCTGCTTGCGTGGCTGCTTGTCCTAAATTTTGGCAGCTTAAAGAAGACGGCAAAAGCGAGCTTTTAGGTTCTCGATATAATTCAAAAATCAGCCGGTATGAATTGGAAGGAGAATTAGCCGAAGACGATTTGCAATGCTTGAAAGAAGCAGTTAATGTTTGTCCGGTGCAAGCAATCAATATTGAGCTAATCTAGACGGCACATATTTATGTATCCAAAACTTGTTGACCCAACCAATAAATTGCTTAACCACATTGTTGTTGGCTTGCTATCGCTTATTTTAGTGGTTGTTTTTCAGGTCTTTGGGGGCGGCATTCATCGAGCCGTAGCAGCAGCTTCTTTCACCCTGCTTTTTTTGGTTTTGATTATAGGGCCGATAATGAGGCTTTGGAGGCCTAATCTCCAAATGCTGCCATGGGGGTTGCCCTGGAGCTGGCGGGGGGAACTCGGTATTTGGTTCACTCTTTTGTCAATTATTCACGGAATTTTGGAAATGCAGGAAAAAGAATGGTCAGTAGCTGCCATAGATATAGGCGGTTTTATCAGTTTAATAGTTCTTTTTTGGGCGCTTATTTTAGCTGCCACTTCTTTTAGCAAAGCAATCAAATTTTTAGGCATTGATCAGTGGAAGTGGCTTCACAGTTTTGCTTACGTTATTTTTTATCTTGTAGTAGTTCACATAATATACTATACTTGGCTTCATCCTACGGGCCACACCGGACCCGCTTGGCTTTCCTGGATGTACTTAACAATGATAATAATAGTTGTTGTGCTTCAGTTTGCGGCTTTTATAAGAACCGTTGTTGATTACCGTCATGCCCGAACTTCCTGAAGTAGAAACAATCAGGCGCCAACTGGCTGAAAAAATTATCGGCAAAAAATTAGATGATAAAAAGATTACCGGCCTAAGAAGAAGGGCCAAAATTTTAATAATTGATTTTGCCGATGGTTCCAGTTTGGTTTTTCACTTGAAATTAACCGGCCAATTAATCTTTAACGGCACGCCTTCGGCTTACACCCGCAAGGTTTTTTATTTTAACGACGGTTCGAGATTAATTTTTAACGACGCGCGTAAATTCGGCTGGTGGAAAATAGTTAAAAATACCAAATCGATTGAGGAAAAATTTGGGCCGGAAGCTTTAAAAATTAACCTAGCGGCATTTAAAGCCGCCTTAAGCAAGCGGCCTAACGCCAAAATTAAGACTCTGCTAATGGACCAAAAGTTTATTGCCGGCATCGGCAATATTTATTCCGACGAAATTTTATTTGCAGCTAAGGTGAACCCCCTGAGATTGGTTAAAACCCTAAAAGATGAAGAAACGGCTAAAATACATCAAAATATCGGTAAAATTTTGAATAAAGCAATCAAATGCGGGGGCTCCTCCGTTCAGTATTACGTTGACGCTTGTGGCAAAAAAGGAGAATATAAAAAGCGGCACAAGGTTTATCAAAAAGAAGGACAAAAATGTTCTCGTTGCGGCGCAAAAATAAAAAGAGTTAAACTGAGCGGAAGATCAGCTCACTTTTGCCCGCGCTGCCAACCACTATGATTATTTTTCTCTACGGGCAAGACACATATAGATTAAGGCAGAAATTAGCCGAGATTGCCGAACATCACAAAGAAATCCGCAAGAGCGGGTTGAATTTGAGATTTTTTGACGGCGAAAGATTAAATTATCAAGATTTTGAGCAGGAATTTAAGCAAATGCCGATGTTTCGGGAAAGAAAATTATTTATTTTGAAAAATATCTTTCAGAACACGGAGCTTAAAAATTATTTTTTAGAGCATGGCAAAAAGTTTGTTGATTCCGAGGACGTCATTGTTTTTTACGAAGACAGCGAAATCAGTTCTGCCGACACCCTTTTCAAGTTTTTAGCAAAAAATGCCAAGGTCCAGGAATTTAAGCTTCTGGGAGGAGTAAAATTAAGAAACTGGGCAAAATCAGAATTAGAAAAATATAAAGCTACGGCAGAGCCTCAAGCCGTAGAAGTCCTAATCAGCTATATCGGCAATGATTTATGGAGATTTTCCAATGAAATTAAAAAGCTGGCAGCTTTTAAAAAAAATAAAATAATTAAATTGGGAGACGTTGATTTTTTGGTGAAGCCGCAAATCGAAACAGATATTTTTAAAACCATTGAAGCCATAGCATTTAAAAACAAAAAAACGGCTATTTCCCTGCTGCACCAGCATTTAGACGCGGGAGACAGCCCGTTATATCTTTTGTCGATGATTAATTTTCAGTTTAGAAATTTGTTGTTGGTGAAAGAAATGGGGAGGCTTGATGCTCATCCTTATTTTGTGAGAAAAACTGCTGCGCTCGCGGCAATTTTTACGCTCGAGGATCTAAAAAAGATTTATCGCGAAATTTTTGAAGCAGATTTGAAAATAAAAACGGGCCAGTTGGACCCGCAGTTAGCGTTAGACCTGCTGATTACCGGGATTTAGCTATTAGTTTGGCGATTCTGGACTTGCTGCGGGAAGCGGCATTCTTTTTGATAACTCCCACCTTGGCTGCTTTATCCAGGGCTTTGTAAATTTGCGGCAAAAGAGTTTCGGCTTCTTTTATTTTCTTTTGGAGAATAAAAGATCTCACCTCCTTGAAGAGGTTTTTTATTTTATTTTTGTACACCAGATTTTTTGCTCTGTGCCTTACATTTTGCCGCAGAGCTTTTTTGGCTGCGCTAGTTATTGCCATATGTTATTACTTTTATCACTGTTTAGCTTTTTAATCAAGTTTCTAAGCTCGGCGGCTCTTTCAAAATTTAAATTGTCAGCCGCTGTTTTCATTTCTTTCTCGAATAATTTTTTATCACGGATTGCCCAAAACTCTTGATTTAAAGTTGTTTTGCCGGCAAATGGCCAATCTTTGATTTCTTTGCTGATTTGTTTGGGAATAATTTTATGTTTTCTATTATACAACTCCTGGATTTTTCTTCGGCGTGAAATCTCTTTTATAGCGGAATTCATTGAGAAAGTTTTTTGGTCGGCATACATTATTACGTGACCTTTAATATGCCTGGCAGCCCTGCCCATGGTTTGAATTAAGGTGGTTTCATTTCTTAAAAATCCTTCCTTGTCGGCATCCAAGATCGCCACCAGGGAAACTTCCGGTAAGTCCAGCCCCTCCCTTAAAAGGTTAATCCCCACCAAAACATCGTACTTACCACTCCTGAAATCCTTGAGAATTTTAGGTCTTTCCAGCGTTTTTATTTCCGAATGAAGCCATTGAGCTTTGATTTTTTCTTGGAGCAAATAATCCGATACGGCTTCGGCCAGTCTTTTGGTAAGAGCAATTACCAGAACTCTTTGTTTGGCAACGATTCTTTTTTTAATTTCATTGATCAGGTCTTTTATTTGGTTTTTGGTCGGCCTAACTTCAATAGATGGTTCCAAAAGACCGGTTGGCCTGATTAGCTGTTCCACGATAGGATTTTGTTTTTCATAAGCGCCCGGGGTGGCTGAAACATAAATCGTCTGGGATGCCTTGCCTTCAAATTCAGCAAATTTTAAGGGACGGTTGTCTATGGCAGACGGCAGCCTGAAGCCGTAGTTTATCAAAGTGTCCTTTCTCGCCCTGTCTTGGACGGCCATGGCGTGGAGTTGGGGAAGGGTCATATGGGACTCATCGACAAAAACCAAAAAATCCTTCGGATAATATTCGAGCAGCGCATAGGGCGCTTGCCCGGATTTTCTAAATTCTAAATGGCTCGAATAGTTTTCTATCCCGTGGCAGTAACCGGTTTCCTTAAGCATTTCTAGGTCATAATTAGTTCTTTGTTCTAGTCTTTTGGCCTCCTCCAACTTTCCAGACTTTTTTAATTTGCCTAATTGTTCCTGCAGTTCAAGTTTTATATTTTCAAGAGCGATGTTTAATTTGTCTTGGGGAGTTACCCAAAAATGCGCCGGGAAGATTCTACATCCGGGGCTGATTATTTTGTCGCCCTTCATTTCTATTTTTAGTATGATTTTACCGGTTACTAAATAAACCTCAACAAGATCTCCTCTGACGCGAAAAGTTCCCGGCTTAAAGTCAACGTCGTTTCTTTGGTACTGCAGGGCAATAAGATGCAAAATCAAATCTTGCCTTCTCATTTTTTGGCCTTGTTTTAATTCTAAAGAAACTTCTCGGTAAGATTCCGGCGAGCCGATATTATATATGCAGGATACCGAAGCTACAATAATCACGTCTTTTCTTATTAGTAAATCTTGGGTAGCGGCATGGCGCATCCTGTCAATTTCTTCGTTAATCTTGGCGTCCTTTTCTATATATGTATTAGTTTGGGGGATATAAGCTTCGGGCTGGTAGTAGTCGTAATAGGAAACGAAGTAGTGGACTGCATTGTTGGGGAAGAAACCTTTAAACTCCTGATAAAGTTGGGCGGCTAAAGTTTTATTGTGGGAAATAATTAAAGTCGGCCTTTGTGTTTTCTCGATGACCTTAGCCATGGTAAATGTTTTGCCCGAACCCGTCACGCCTAAAAGCACTTGTTTTGCCACGCCGGCTTTCAAATTTTTGGTCAGTTTTTTAATCGCCTGCGGCTGATCGCCCTTCGGTTTGAATTTGGAGACCAACTTAAATTCCATATCGCATATAATACATCTATTGATAAAATTTTCAATACTATTAGTGGATTCGCATCGCCTTTAATAATCGTAAGATTAGCCCTTTTTATTTTTAATATCCCACCCCAAATTATCATGTTCATATCCGCCGTTAACCATTGGCTACAAACTAACACTTCTTACACGATCGTTTCAAATATGTTATAGTGAGGCAATATGAAGTCGCCACTTACCGATAAATTTCTTTGGGGAATTTATAATTTTTATAAAGCAACCGATAAGGCGTTGACTCCTCCGGATATTTTTAGGTTCAAAACCATAAAAGAGATTATGCGTCCTAAGGATCCGGATTTCTGGAGAAAGCTGGAAGACAAAAGAAGCAAACAGCAGTTCGCTCAATTTGTGAATTATTTAAAGCGGAAGGGCTATATTAAAATTGAAAATCTGAAAGGGAAAAGTGGCATTTTACTTACTCCACGAGGGCGAGAGAAGGCTTTAAGGTGCAGAATTTTTGCCAGAGACAATCAATTTATTCAAAAAAGAAAAGATGGTAAGTGGATTATGGTTATTTTTGATGTTCCAGAAAATAAAAGACGCTATCGTGACGAGTTAAGAAAGATTCTTTACGCTCTTGGATTCCAGAGGCTTCAAAAAAGCGTTTGGGTTTGCCCAAACGATGTTTTAGAAAGACTCGAAGAGGCCATCCGTATTTATAATATAGATTACTATGTCCGCACTTTTCTCATCGAAGAAATAGATATATAGCACTTCTTACACGATCGTTATAAAAGCGTTAGTGACGGATTTATTTATTATTGTTTTAAAGTAAGGTAGAATAAGATAATGATTTATCATTTGCGGGGGAAAATTGAGTTTAAGGGAGAGAAATTTTTAGTGATGGATGTAGCCGGAATTGGCTATAAGGTTTTTTGTTCGCCGCAGACTTTAAGGAGTGTTTCTGTGGGGCAAGAAATAAAAATTTTTACCCACCTTCATTCGAAAGAGGACGCGATCGAACTTTACGGATTTTTGACTCAAGAGGCGCTGGGGCTTTTTGAAACTCTAAATGAGATTTCGGGCATAGGCCCCAAGACAGCTATGATGCTGTCTTTGCTGGGGTCCTTAGAGAAATTGAAAGAAACGATGGAAAGAGGTTCCCTTCCTCCCGAAATTAAGGGCATCGGCCAGAAAAAGATGCAAAAGATACTTTTAGAGCTGACGGGCAAGATAAAAGAACTGAAGAAAACATTTGAGCCCGCTGACGAAGGCGCTTTAGATGCCCTGATTTCATTGGGCTTTCCCAAGCAAAAAGCAAAGGAGGCTTTATTAAAAATTCAGGGAGAGCTTACTCAAGAAGAAAAAATAAAAAAAGCTCTAAGAATTTTGGGGGGCAAGGGTTGACGCCGTTATATTGCTATTGTAAAAAAGAAAGACCCCACGCGGGTCGGATTTAGGTTCATTGAAAATAAAATAATGGAGGATACAAGGCAATGAAAGAAGAATTGATTAAAGCGAGGAAGCTTTTTACAGAAGATTTTGAGCTTGAGGTTAGAAAAAATATTGTAGGATATGAAAAAGAATTAAGGCAGATTGTCATTTGCCTGTTATCGAGCGGGCCGCGGTTGAGAGCGCACATTCTTTTGGAGGGCGTGCCCGGTATTGGCAAAACCGAGTTGGCAAAAACTATTGCCGTGATTATCGGAGGGAAATTTAACAGAATTCAATGCACCCCCGATCTTTTGCCTTCCGACATTACCGGTACTGATATCTGGAGCAGTGCGCGCGAAACATTGGAGCCCAGAAAGGGACCGGTATTTACCAATATTCTTTTGGTTGACGAAATAAATCGTACCACCCCCAGGACGCAATCGGCTTTGTTGGAAGCCATGCAAGAGGCGGCGGTAACTATGGGCAACACTACTTATCAGCTTTCTGAGCCATTTTTGGTTATGGCCACCCAAAATCCCATTGAACATGAGGGGACATTTTCCTTGCCTGAAGCCCAACTTGACCGATTTATGATGATGATCAGGATGGGATACGGCTCTAAAGAAGATGAAAGGATTCTCGTTAACTGGGGCAATGAGGAAAGGCCGGCAATGAAAAATATTATCAAGTTGGATGAAATCCTGGTGGTCAGATCGTTAATCAGGAAAGAAGTAAGAATTGATGACCGGCAGAAAGATTACATCGTTGAATTGGTAAGAGCCACCCGTTCTCAGGTCGGCATTTCGCTCGGCGGCTCACCGAGAGCCATGATGGCCATTGAGGCGGGTTCAAGAGTCCATGCTTTTTTGCGAGGCGATAATACAGTTTTGCCGGACGACATTGATGAAGTGGCCAAGCCAATTTTGCGCCATAGGCTGATGATTGATGACTTGGTCGTGCAGCCGGATAAGAAAAAATTAGATTTTATTGATGACTTGATTGAGAAAGATATAATTCCCGCAGTAAGCAAGGGGCGCCGCTAATGAGAGAGATCCAGTCAAGGTATTTGAAAAGGCGCAGGCTAAAGTTCACGGCCCTCTTGAGGGTGCTCAATTTATTCCCCGGAGAATTTCCGAGCATTTATAAGGGAGAGGGGGAGGATTTTGTTGATCTCCGGCCTTATCAATCAGGCGATAATGCAAAAAGAATTCATTGGCCGCAGTATGCCAAGGCAAGAGAACTGTTTGTGATTGAAAGAGTAGTTCAAAAAAATCTGACGATCATCGTAGCTCTTGATTTGTCTAATTCAATGAGTTGGTCGGAGGAGAAACTAGCCGTTGTTGACACCTTTCTTGAAATCCTTATCGGGTCTTTGGTTCTGACCGGCAATAATTCTTTTGGATTTGTTGGTTTTTCCAGTGGTATTGAAGGATATTTTCCGCCCCGTTTGGGGAGAATCCATTTTCGCCGGATATTAAGATGGCATATGGAATATCAACCAAAAAATTCAATGACCAATATCCCGGCAGCCATGCGTTTCATTAGCAGGGCGACGAAACCCAAAAGTGTAATATTTTTCATTTCAGATTTTTTTGAAAAAAGAGAATTTGAAAAAGAAATTAAAATCGCCAGCCAAAAGTTTGATTTTATCCCAGTAGTAATCAAAGACCCCAAAGAGTTCGCAGTTTTTTCCGGCACAAGGATTGCCTATAAAGATGTTGAAAC
The DNA here is from genome assembly GCA_016188865.1 of Candidatus Nealsoniibacteriota bacterium. Classification (GTDB taxonomy): domain Bacteria; phylum Patescibacteriota; class Minisyncoccia; order Minisyncoccales; family MHMH01; genus JACPGX01. The sequence continues at coordinate 114,080 of JACPGX010000002.1, read as the reverse complement.
CGGTAAAAAAGCAACCCTTTGGCTTACCGCCAAAAAAGCTAAAGAAATAACAATCGAAGAAGAGGCGTGGATGGCAAAACTCAAAGATTTATTCAAGCGCCATAGGCTTTATTCTATTTTTCTTGATTCGGCTGCAGAAAAAGACGTAGCCATTGCGGTTCACGATTTTTTCAAGAAAAGGATTGTTGCCCGTAAAAAGGGCTAAGGCCTATCAGAAGGAGGTGGGGAAGTGCGAAAATTTTTAATCTCGTTATGCCTGATTTTCGTTATTGGCGCTTTCCTCACCGTTATTCCTCAGGGAGTTTCGGCAGAAGAAAGCGAGAATCGTCCCATTTGGGGCAGAATGGAAATCGTCCCCAAGGACGACAATCATCTCGGGGACATAATTATTGTTAAGGTTCAAGTGTTTCGGCTAAAATCAGAAGTTGATTTTGATCATCGCCAAATACCTCAAAGAATCAAATTTCCTTATTTTGAAATCAGGGAAGCCAAATATTCTTCAAAAAAAAGCGGACAGTATTCAGTGGATATCTGGGAATTAAAAATCCAATCGCTTGTTGTCGTACCGCCAGCAACTTACCAAATTCCAGCTGTTTTACTGCAGTATAAAAGAAAGGGAGTTAATTATTTTTCTTACTTCGAAATTCCCGGGGCAACTATTTCTTTCACTGCCTTGAGCCAGCCAGGTTCTATGCCGGAGCCGATTATTAAAGAGGTCGCCTTTGGCAACAAAAAAAGAATTATCGGCTTATCTCTCTTGAGCTTAGGGGTGATGCTTATTCTGGCAGGCTTGGCGATCTTTTTAAGGAAGAGATCTTCTAGTTTCCAAAAAATCATCGTAGAACCGGGAGAGATTGATGAGTTTATGGCCAGCCATGAATTAATCAGGCAGTCGCTTCAAGATGGCGGCAATGTATTTCTTTTGCTTCATAAGCTTTATCTGCTGCTGCGTTCATTTTTTAGGGAAAAGCGGAGCATAAAACTTTCTTTTGGCTGGCAGGAAAATCTTACAGGAGACGAAAAGCTGCTAGTACAAGAGCTCCAAGAGCTTTACAAAAAAGATTACGATAAAGACTTAATTTCCAAAGCTCATGCCAGGGAATTGCTGGATAGAGCAGAAAAAATACTGAAAGGAGGTTAGTAAATGGAAGTTTTAGATAATTTTTTTCATTCCTTCCGTTTTGCCTCCTTTTTTGTTTTCTTGGGGGCAGCTTCGATTTTCTTAATATTTCTTTATTTTGTTTTAAGAAAGAGAAAAAGCGAAAGCCACTCTCATCTTGAATTTTTGAGAGAAGAGCGGATTCTCGGAAAGATTTTTCAAAGGTCGTTCTATGTTTTGCCGTTTTTACTCCTTTTTTCTGTTTTAGCGGCAATAGCCGGGCCAGAAGTTGTCAAAGAAGTCCAGGAGCCGCTTGAATCAAGAGATATAGCTTTGGTGCTCGATACCTCTGGCAGCATGATGGTGGGTTTTGACCCCGAAGACGATCTGCCCGAATTTGAAAAAACTCGCCTAGGAGTAGCAGAAAAAATTCTTAGAGAGTTTATCAAAATCAGGCGCGGGGACAGAATGGCCTTTGTCCTTTACGACAATCCCAGGGGCTATATAGCCCGCGGATTCACCGATGACCAAAGCCAATTATTGAGTGTTTTTAATGCAAAAGAAATTCGAGGAGTTTATCAGGAAGCAGATGCGAATTCCCTGCCATTTGCCGTTCATCGCGGAACCAACACCGTTGAAGGCCTTAAATTAGCTCAGGGGTTTTTTGAAAAAGCCAGCCAATCGAAAGATAAGTTAATTATTTTGATTACCGATCTGGATGATAATCCCGATGAAATTATTAAAGTAATACGAAGTATGGCAGAAAGTGGCATAAAAACGTACATTATTGGAATCGTTGCCGGTTGGCAGAGAACTTTTTCAGAGGAAAGAATAAAAAATGCCATGGAAGGAACTGGTGCGCGCATTTTTTACGCGGAAGACCAAGAAGATTTGTTTTCTGCTTTCAGAACCATAGATAGAATGGAAAAATCAGTAGTGGAAATCAATAAAGTCGTGTCCCTCAATTCCATTTCCTGGATATTCATAATTTCTGCCATTTTCCTTGCTTTAATATTTATAGTCATTACTGAAAAATTCAAGAAAATTCCCTAGGAGAAACACGATGCTAAAGAAAGGATTGGTTTTGGCTGGTATTTTACTGATTGTTTCTGGCCTACTGACGATGGCTGACAGGAAAGAAACGGAAATTTTTCAGAAATACAGCGATGCGGTAGCTTTTTACGAAAAAAATCCCACATTAAACCCTCAAGCAGAGCAGAAGTTTGCTGAAATTGGCCTGGCCGCAGAGAATAAAAATCTGAAATCAGCCTTTTTCTATAACGCTGGCACTATTTTACTGGAAGAATTTTTACAGAACAAAGAAACAGATTCTCTTAAGAAATCAATTGGATATCTTCAGGAATCCCTAAGAATCAATCCTGGGTTGGCAGAAGCTAAACGAAATTTAGAGCGCGCCCTGCGAGAAGTTAAAGACAGGGAGCTGGTTGATGAGTTAGGCTTGCCGTCAGACAAAAATATGCAAGAAGACGGCCCGGGCGGCAAACAGACAATGGAATCCGGCGATAACAGCGGCTCCGAAGAAAGCAAAGACCAAAAGCCGGGCAATGCCAATATCAATAGCCCGCTTCCTTACAGCGATGAGCGCGGATACGGCAGAGGCAGGGAGCAAAATGATTACTAGTGTTTTTATTTGGCTTTCGGCGATTATTGTTATTTTGCTGATTCTGCTTTTTTACAGCGGATTTAGAAAAAGAGTGAAAATTGCCAGGATTCTGGGCATTTCCGAAAAAGAAACGAAGAGAAATCATTTGGTTAGAAGCATTTCTGGTGTTTTCTTAATAGTTTTTCTAAGTCTAGGTTTTTTAGCGCCAGTGATTAAGAACTACAAAGAAACAGTTTTTTACACTAGCGATGTTTTGTTCCTTATTGACGAATCGCGAAGCATGGCTGCCGAGGAACCGACGGGGACCGTCAGCAGATTGGAAAGAAGCAAGGCTGTTATGGTTAAATTTTCAAAAGCTTTTACCGATCTCGATGTTTCTGTTTACGGATTCACCAGAGAAGTCCGCTCTCATCTTTACTGGACTCCAGATTATAATGATTTTTTAAGGACAGTTGAGCAGGTTGTCAGAATTGAAGGGGTTCCCACCAATGGCACTGACCTTGGCAAGGCTATCGGCGGGGCATCTAATTATTTTCCCGACGGATCAGAGTCTAAGATTATAGTTTTACTTTCCGACGGAGAGAATAACGGCAGAGAATCTGATTTACGGGAAGCCCTTGATTTAGCCAGACAGAATAATGTAAAAATTATTGCCATTGGCGTGGGAGATCGAAAGGGAGCCAACATCCCGATTTATAATGAGAGAGGTCAATTTGTGAATTTTGAAGCCATCTCGGGGAAACGAGTGGTAACTCGTCTTAATGAAAATACCCTAAGGCAAATAGCCATAAGCACAAACGGTGTTTATGCGGCCGAAGAAAATTTGGAAGAAGCTCTTGAGTTTTTGAATGACAATCTTGTTGAAAAAAAGAGGCAGGTGCTCACTCAAGATACTTTGCTAAGAAAAATATTTTTAGTTCTTTCCCTGATCCTATTGTTCTTTTTAATAAAAACAAACTGGTAAAATCCTTTTTTGTCATTTGACGGAAAAGGATTTTTTGTTAATCTTGAAGGAGGTGAGGTACTTTGAAAATCGAAAGATTGGATGAGAAAACGCAAGAAATTTTAAAGCCATGGTATCCTGATTTAGATTTGAATAAGGTGAAGTTGGTCCGAGGCGGAATAGTCGCTTGTTTTTTCGCCAAGTTTTTTAATGCAGGCGCCGTTACTATCGGCAGAAACATTTACTTTCCAAATAAATCCCGGCAAGAATTGTGGCTGTTTGTCCACGAGCTAAAGCACGTAGAGCAATATGAAAAACTCGGGGTTGGCCGTTTTCTTTTGAAATATATTTTTGACTGGGCTAGGGCTGGCTTCAAATACAGCGCTAATTTACCCTTAGAGGCGCCAGCTTACAAAATTCAAAAAGAGTTTTTAGAAAAAACAAAGGGCGTCTGATTTGACACCCTTTTTGTTTGTGATAGTTTTAAGTATCGTGAACCTTGAAAATAAAATAAAAAGGAGAGTGAGTTATGAAGGCTGTGTCGCAATATTTTCAGCGCGTAATATGGTTTCTGCCGCTTGAAAAATTTGTAATCGGTTTCGGATTGTATATGCTCGCGGGCATTTTCGCGCTTATGGCGCAGGGCATGAATATTTTTCAGGCCCTTACGTTATCATTTGCCAGTGGAGTTGTTTTGACTCTAGTAGTAAGCGCAGCATACTCCATGCGGCGCCTTGAAGGGCAAGGATATGATAGTAAATCTTTGGTACGGCGTTTGCTTTTCGGGCCGCTTCGCGAGTCGCGTACGGAAGCAGATGGCGAACCTCCTTCGGGAATTGAAAACGAGGAATTTAAGCGGCGCATGCGTACTAATCAAATTGACGCCGCCAAACGCGCTGCCAGAAAAATGCACGATAAGGTTATTCAAACCAGTCTCGTCATTGTAATTTATATGCTGCTCTTTTGGTTTCTTGCCGACAGTATTTCCGGTTTTTTCACCACGCTATTTGGAGCTGGAGCCGCTTCTTCTGGCGCCATGTTGGGCGCGCAAAGCGAGATATCATTTGAAACACCCAAAGAGCTTTTTATTTTCGATTGGAAAGTTCTGGCCATTATGTGGTTTATCCTTATTGTGCTTTTGCCGCGGTGGCTGGTTTACATTCTAATGATAGGCATGTCGGGCATGCGCATTGTCTTTTTGGTTTTTGGGCCAATGGCTTCGATCTGGATTATGAACATGGGCCAGTTGCCATTTTTTTACGGGTTAATGATGATTTTTATGTTTGGCAGTATGTTGTGGCCGTTTCTTCAGCAGATTAAGTATTATAAGCCAGGCGATGCTTCTTGGGGAACTCCCAAGGGGTCTATGAGGGGACAGCCCGAAGTACGGGCGATTGTTGAAACAGAACTTGCCAAGTTCAAAGACTACATTGATGGAAAAAGCAAGCGCCGTCCTACGCGGGGAATAATTTTTGAAGGCCCTCCGGGAACTGGTAAAACCCTCTACGCTAAAGAAATAGCGACCGAATACAATATTCCTTTTGTGCTTGCTGATGGCGCTGCCTTGCAGGGCATGCCCATGCCCCAGTTGTCTCTTAAATATGTCGAATGGCGCGCTAATTCACTTGCCGATGAATATGGCGGGGTAGTGTTTTTTATTGACGAGGCAGAGCTTTTGCTGCAAGTCAGGCAGGGGATGACGGGCGGCGGCCAAATGGGCGGTATGGAAGTGGCTGGCGTAAAACATGATGAAATTCGCGACATCTGGGATCTTTTGCCTTACGACAGCATTGGCGTTACTTCAAGCTGCGGGCTTCTTTATGATTCATCTCAAGCTAGAGAGCGTTTTTGGCAAATGAAATCTCCGCTGGCGTTAGGCAAGGAGTCAAAGACATATAGGCATTCCTTCTTTTTCCCTGCGAATATGGGAGGTGGGGGCGGGGGAGCAATTTATCCCTTTCTAACCTGGCTTCAGGGCACGGGGAGTCCGCCATTTATGGAAACCTTTAAGCGAGGCATAGTTAACAATCTTTTGAATGGATTGTTTATTCCGCCGAATATTCCTAAAACTCAGATTTTATTGCGCATGCCTCCGGCTAAACCGAAGGAGTTTATTTATATTTTTGTTGGCGCTACAAATCGCGCCTGGATGATTGATCCTGCCATCAGGCGTCCCGGACGCATGGGAGTTACAGCGCGCTTCAAGACGCCAGATATTGAGTCGAGAAAAGATATTATCGATCTTTATCTTACAAAGGCAGATCAAGATGGCTTATTGCGTCCCGAGTTGCTTAAGAAAGAAGCGATTGATGAATTTGCTCGCGCTACCAGCAATATGAGTCCCGCCGAAATTGAGGCTACTATTTATTCCTCTTGCGATATGCGGGGCACGCATGTTAAAAATTTGAAGCGCATTAAAGCCCTGCTCGATAGCGGCGTTGCGCTTGATAAGCTCTTGGAACAAGACCGCAAATACTGGCTTCGCCATGAAGACGAAGTTAAGAAAGAGAGCTGGGATGATGACCGTGCTGATATGCGCTCGCTTCTTGAAGCACGCAATACGCTTATTTACGGTCGCGCAGATCCCGGGCTTACTACCGCTGAACATCGCGAAGAAACGGCCATCCATGAGTATTGGGGGCATTTCATTATTTTGAAGGCGGCTCTTGGGAATGCTATGCGCCCGTCCGTTATTTCCGTTATGCCCAGAGGACAGGCGCTTGGCATGGTTGCGCATACCGACATAGAAGAGCGCGATCCCAGGCCCCAGCGTTTCTATGAGGGGTTAATAAGACTCTCGCTTGGTTCATTAGTTGCTGAACGATTTTTCTTTGGAGAAAATCAGCCCGGTGTTTCAAGCGACTTGGAAAATGCGACGCGTATTGCCTGTTTCATGACCGGCAAAGCCGGCATGGTTCCTTACAGGTGTGCGCCAAAAGACAGAAAGAGATTTGCGGAGATCGGCGAAACTCTCATCGCAGTGCCTGATACGCAGATCGCCTCATTAAATCCCTTTGCTCAGGGCTTTGTAGAAAAAGTTCTTGCGAACCCGAGTTCGCGAGAGCGCGTAGCTGCAATGCTGGGGCAGGCATTTGTGGATGATTATCGGCTTATTCGCGCCAATGTCGCAAAGGACTATGAATTTCATAAAAGCGTTGTTGCCGACCTGCTTCGCCTTGACGAGCTTGGCGGAGGAATGCTTGAGAAGGTTTGGGAAAAATTGGATGAAATATTAATCGACTGGGATCATCTTAACGACAAACAGCGTTCTTGGTGGCCGCATAAGATTGCCGTAGTGGAAAATGTTTTCTACGACTCATCAAAAAAGCCTGAAATAGAGGAGGTGTTGCCTAATGAAGCGCCTCATTAAAAACAGCATTTACGCCATCCTAATTGTGTTTGTTCTTGTTATGGCATCGCACACATACGAGATACCTAGAGTATCTTCGGAAATAAGGGGCAATACGCCGCTTGAAAAAACCCAAAGTTTGGTAGATTATCTTAATAAAAAAACCGCTAAGGATTTCGCCAATGTTTCTTTGCTGGATATAGATTATAAAACCTCAACTTGGTATTACACCGTAATGGTTCATTATCCTGTGGAGCGGGTTTTTCATGATCAAGGCTTTCAGTCAAAATACATTTTTTTAGTTGGCGAACTTGTCACGAAAACCGTCGGGTTCAGTTTTGTGAAAAAGATCATGATAAGAAGTATGTTCCCCGATTTTATGGCAGATATCATTGAGGTAGATGAAAGCGGTACTGTAGACATCAGAAAATATCCGGAAAACTGGATGGAATATGTCAGTCAGAGGTTTGTTGGATTGGCGCCGATTGATCTTGCGGAGCCGGAGTCAGCACCGAACGAGGAAAATCCAGGCAAGAATCCAGGTAAGGAAAATAAATAAGCCACAAAGGTTGTGCTAAACGGTTGTGCTAAACGGTTGTGCTAAACGGAGTTTAGCACAACCTTTTTTGTTTCGATTGGTTTTTCAGTTGACTATCGGTATTGACAGGCATCTTTTTTTCTATAACATAGATTCAGTAAGGAAAAGTTCCTTGAAAATAACAATAGGGAGAAGAGGGTGAAAAAGAAAATTAGTTTTGTTATCCTGGTATTAGTATTGATAATCGCAGCAGGTTTGGCTGGCTGTTCCGGTAAGATTAAAGGCGATGGCAAATACGATTATAATTATGACCTGGTATCTTTTAATCCGGTCGAACTCACCAATTTTCAGGGGGTAGTTTTTTTAACTGTTTTAGATGGCAAGAGGAATCCGATTTTTACTCAGAGCACGCTGGCCTGGGTTAGAGATAACGAAGTTATAGTGCCTTCCTCACTTTTTTATCTGCCAACGCCTAGCGGCCAAAGGCAGCCTAGCTGGTTTTTCCCGGGGATATCAATAGAACTTATTCTCTCGCCAATTCAGCAGCAAGATGGTTCCCTGAAAGGCGAAAAACTGAGCGATATTCTCAACAACGAAGATTTAGTGGCTGGCGGCATTGATTTTGCCGTGGTTCAAAGAATTCATCCGGTTTTCAGCACGGCGGCATCGCTAGTTTTGGGCAATTATAAAGAGCTTTCTGAGGGAAGGATTGACAAGGCTCTTTATACTATTACCCAGGTAAATGGCAGAATAATTGTTGGGCGCTCTGAAATTAATGAAATTTACGTTAATAAAGACCATAAGAATTTATTCGGTGTTTCGGGAATTTTGTCTTTTTATGAGTTAGGGGGTCTTGCTTTTGCCGTAAGAGACGGCAAGCCGGAATTAGTAGGTTTTTTGTCTCCCATGGAAATGTCCCAATATGAAGCAGGAAAAGCCAATGTTTATTATTTGGATATTCAACAAATAGTCGATTACCTAGAAAAGCTGGGACATTGAAGGAGAAGTAAAAATGAAAAAATGGCTGCTTATGGCAGTAACGGCGATTTTTCTTGTTCAGTCAGTTTTAACGGCCTGTAATTTTTTCCGCCAGACTCCGCGAATAAACCAGAAGGAAGTACAGCAAACAATAGATGGGCAGTCCCTTGAAATTCCCAATAGCGCTAGGTGGTTAAGGATGACGGTAGCTTATTATCGATGGCAAATGAAAGAATTACGTGAAGCGCGGAGAGAAGACCTTATTAGCGCTTTGGGCCAAGACGTCTACGAGGAATTGGGGGAAGCTTATCGGGAAGGCGGCAACAAAGCATTAATGGATAAGATACCCGAACTTTTCACGCGCAATGAGGATCCCTATGCCGTCAGGTACCATAGCGTTTACGATGTTTTTCGTTATCGCTCTGGCCGTTGCGGCGAAGAAAGCCACTTTGCCATCGGGATTCTTTATTTGTTCGGCGTACAGCAATTAGAGATTATTCACAGTACTGCTGACCACGTTTGGCTGGAAGTTGGAAGGAACCATTACGATCCGGGAATGGTTGGTAAAGATCGCTACAATAAAGACGCTTATAGGGAGTGGGCCGCCCCCTTTGGTTTTATATTAGCCATTGATATTAACGGTAACGTCCGGGACGTGACAGCGGAATATATTAAGATAACTCCCGAAGTGACGGAGAAAAGAAAACAAATCCTGAATGGGAAAGAGTAAATTAGAGGTTGCTTGACTAAGTCAAGCAACCTTTTTTGTTTTCGTTTTTTGAGACTTGCCCTGAGCCGCGTCGAAGGGTAAGATAAAATAGTGATTAAAGACGCTGTTAAAAAAATTACCCCCTCGTTTTTACTCGATTTTTATCATTTGTCGTTAGCATTTCTAGGGGCAGTTTTTTATGGTTTTCCATCGCGTAAATTAAAAGTTATCGGCGTCACTGGTACCAACGGAAAATCAACCGTTGTTTTAATGATTGCCAAAATTTTAGAAGAAGCGGGATTCAAAACTGCTTCTTTGTCTTCCATCAGCTTTAAAATAGGAGATAAAGAATGGCCCAATGCCTTAAAGATGACCATGCCCGGCCGTTTTCAGATTCAAAAATTTTTAAAGCAAGCTACAGACTCCCGATGTCTGTATGCTGTGGTTGAGGTAACGTCAGAGGGCATAAAACAGCACCGCCACAGATTTATTGATTTTGACACCGTTGTTTTCACCAATCTTTCTCCGGAACATATCGAGAGGCACGGCAGTTTTGAAAAATATAAAGAAGCCAAAGGAAAACTTTTTGAAGCGTGCAAAAACATTCACATCATTAATCGCGACGATAAAAATTCCGATTACTTTTGGAGTTTTCCGGCAAAAAAGAAAATCGGTTTTACAATGTCGGGAGGCCCGGCTTCTATAGCACACTATGGAGGCCGGGCCTCGATAGTTTCGGCGGAAAATATCCTGCCGCTTAATTTAAAATTACCGGGGGAGTTTAATTTATATAACGCTGCGGCAGCAATTGCTGTGGGCTTGTCGCAAGGGATTGATTTGGAAATATGCAAAGATGCTTTGTTAAAAATCGAAAGCATCCCCGGCCGAATGGAAAAAATTCTCGGAGAACCGTTCTCCGCGATTGTTGACTATGCCCATACCCCAGAAGCCCTGGAGAAAGTTTATCAAGCAATGGGGGGCAGAAAAATTTGCGTTTTGGGTTCTGCCGGCGGGGGGAGGGATAAATGGAAGAGGCCGGAGATTGGAAAAATTGCCGCTAAATATTGCCATGAGATTATTTTGACGAACGAAGATCCTTACGATGAGCCGCCAGAAAATATTTTAGATGATATTGCCAGTGGCGCGCCGAATGCTCAAAAAATACTAGATAGGCGGGAAGCGATAAAAAAAGCATTAAGTTTGGCGGGATCGGGAGATACGGTGATTATTACGGGCAAGGGGTCGGAGCCATGGATGTGCATTAAGCGCGGGAAAAAGATTCCTTGGTCTGATAAACAAATAGTACTTGACATGCTCAAGGAAAGAAATAATATAATTTAGAGCAACTTGAAAAATAAATAAGGAGGTAAAGATGGACGCAAAAGAAAAAATGTCTGTTATTTTTCCTTGGCCGGAAAAGTTGTCACTGGAGAATCCCGCCAAACTAAAGAATTTCCTGAAGGGTGAATGGGTTGACGCTCAAAATACTAAAAAGATCATTAATCCACTTAGCGGTGAAACCATCATTTTGATGGCCGACACCCAAAAAGAAGAACTTTTACCATTTATAAAAGCCCTGGCCGATTGTTCTGAATACGGCTTGCATAATCCTCTTCTTAATCCGGAAAGATACAGAATGTATGGCGATGTTTGCAGAAAAGCCGCTCAACTTTTAAGGGACCAGGACATCAGAAAATATTTCGCTGATTTGATAAACTTGGTTATGCCCAAGGGCTTTGATCAGGCAGTCGGCGAAGTTGATGTAACCGCAAGTTTTTTGGAAACGTTTTCCGGCAACAATGTCAGGAATTTAGCCAAAGGAGTTTCAACGCCGGGCAATCACGCTGGCGAACAGCCGATAAACTACAGGTGGCCATATGGTCCCGTAGCGATCATCACGCCGTTTAATTTTCCGTTGGAAATAATGGCCCTGCAGTTAATGGGAGCTTTATTTATGGGAAACAAACCTATATTAAAGCAATCTTCAACTACCTCTATTGTGGCTGAAGCTTTTGTTAGATTATTGCTTCACTGTGGCATGCCCAAAAATGATATGCTTTTGATACATTGCTCCGGCGAGGTAATGGAGAAATTAGTTCGGTGGCGCATGGTTGAGTGGGGCATATCCTACCCAGCGGTACAGTTAACTCAGTTTACCGGGGGAAGCGATGTTGCCCACAGACTTCTGCGGCTTACTTTGGGTCGCGGTCGGGTTGAAGATGCTGGCTTCGACTGGAAATTAATGGGGCCGTTAAATAAAAAAGATTATGACGAAATAGCCAAACAATGCGACAAAGACGCTTATGCCGCTTCCGGACAAAAATGTTCAGCGCAAAGCATTCTTTTTGTTCACGCCTTTGACTTCGACGAGTTTGTGCCGAAATTGAAAGTTTTAGCTGAAAAAAGGAATTTAGCTGATTTATCAGTGGGGCCAGTCCTGACATGGAATAACAAGCAGCTTCAGGATCATGTTAATAAATTACTTGCTATACCCGGAGCGCGGCTTCTTTTTGGCGGGAAGCCCCTTTCCGAAAAACATTCCATCCCAGAATGTTACGGTTCTTATGAACCTACTGCCGTTTTTGTGCCGCTTGAGAAAATTACTTCTTATTTCAAGCTGGTGACCACTGAAGTTTTTGGCCCGGTACAGGTAATAACTTATTGGCGAGAGAATGAAGAGCTGGACCTTATTATTAAAATGCTTAATAGAATGAAAAATCATCTAACCGCCGGAGTTGTCAGCAATGACCCGGAATTTCTGAATTATGTCTTGGGCAGGACGGTTAACGGAACCACCTATGCTGGCATTAGAGCGAGGACTACTGGAGCGCCGGAATGGCATTTCTTCGGGCCTGCCGGACATCCTGCTGGAGCCGGTATCGGGACGCCAGAAGCCATCATCCACACCTGGTCGCAGAACCGAATGATTAACTACGACACCAAAGAATTTTAAAAAATAAAGCGCATAGACGCCTGACGTCTACGCGCTTTTAATTTTGGTCTTGACAATTTTGGATTAATTTGTTATACAGAAACGTTATTCCCGAAATTAATGAGGAGGTGTCAGGATTGGAAAGATGGTTTAGGATTGTAGCTCTTCAAAAAGTAAATAAAGAAGGAGGAGAATAGATAATGAAGAGAAAGATGGCGATTGTTTTACTAAGTATTGTGACGCTCGTGGCAATGGGCTGTCAACAGGTAGCTCCAACTCCCGTGAATAGCCCCCAACCTGTTCCCGTGCAACCAACTATTCCAGTAACGCAGCCAGTGGTTTCTCCAGTTTCGGCACCTTCGGATGTTAAAGTTAACACCCCTTACGGAGTAGAATATCTGCAAGCGGCTCCCTTAACCCGGGTTGTTACCGCCAAACCTTCGCCGGTTTCATCTGGCGCAACGGTCAATGTGCCGGTTATTACTTGGGGAGCCGATGAGGCGACTATTTACGCCAATGGCGATAGTGTGACGCAATCGGGAAGTATTTTTAGCCAAAAAGGGCTTTCAGTAAAGCTTTTCAGGGAAGATAATTTTGTGAGAGCCATTGACAAGGTTGTCAGCGGTTATACTCCGTATTTGCGAGGGACTCTTGATATGGTGGTTGCCGGCGCTGAGGCCCTGAAAGATCGCGGCATAGAAATGGAAATTATTTACCAATTAAGCTGGTCTACCGGCGGAGACACGTTGACCGTCCGCGGAGATACGGTTAGTATGCCCGCAGATCTTAAAGGTAAAACTATCGGCGCGCAACTTTACGGCCCGCACATGCTTTACATATATACAGTGCTGAAGAATGCCGGCTTAAAGCCAACAGATGTGCAAATGCGCTGGCTAAGGGAGTTGACTATTCCGCCCTATGACAGCAAGGGTGTAGCCGTTGACCCGATGACTGCCATGCAGAAAGATTCCGGCCTTAGCGCGGTAACTGTAATTTCTCCCGACATGCTGGCCTTGACTTCAGGGGGCAGTGTTGGCACCGGAGCCGAAAGTTCAGTGAAAGGCGCCAAACTTTTACTCTCCACCAAGACGGCCAGTCAGGTAATTGCCGATGTTTACGCCGTACGCAAGGATTACTTAGATAGCCACCGAAATGATGTTCAGGCTTTCGTGCAGGGACTGCTTCTCGCTCAGGAACAGCTTACCGACCTTTATAATAATCGGCAGACTCGCGGTTCGGAGTATCAGAATTTCCTGAAAATTTCTGCTCAAATTCTGCGGGACAGTCCTCAAGCAACGGCGGATATCGAGGGCCTTTTTCAGGATATGACCTTTGCCGGATATCGCGGAAACGTACTTTTCTTCGGCAAAGATCAAAATCAAAAATCACTGCGGGATTTTGAGACATTATTGAAAGAGACCCAGGAAGCATTACTCGCTTTCGGAATTGTTACAAAATCAGTTCCTCTGGCGCAGGCTAACTGGGATTATGCAGTTTTGGCCCAAGGGTTGAGAGATACGACTGGCGTTATGGTGCAGAAATTCGACCCAACTAAAGTTGAACAGTATACAAGAGAACGCGAAAAAACAGGCGCGACTCAGTCTGGTGTTCTATTTCAATTCGAAATTTATTTCCCGCCCAACCAAAATGAGTTTACAGTAGACCTTTATCGCAGCGAGTTTGATAAGATTCTAGAGTTAGCCTCTATTTATCCCGGCGCTATCATTATCGTGGAAGGCCACGCTGACCCGCTGGCGTATCTCAAAGAACAGCAAAGTGGATCAGCTCAGCCGGTTCTTGATCGGACTAAGCAGGCCGCCAAAAACCTTTCCCTTACCAGAGCCATTACTGTCCGCGAAAATCTAATCCAATACGCAAAGGTTAAAAATATTGTTTTTGATCCCTCGCAGTTTACGGTGGTAGGAGCTGGAATTGATAGGCCAAAATATCCGAGACCTGCTACCGAACAAGAATGGCGGGCCAACATGAGGGTTGCCTTCCAGATTGTTCAGGTTGAGGCAGAGCTTGATAAATTCTCTCCGATAGGAGGGAAATAAGATGAAAGAATTGAAAAGAAAGTTTATTCCGGCAGTTATTGCAACAATCTTGTTGTTAGCTGGTTGCACAGACACTTCTCAATCTCCAGCCAGTCCATCTAGCCCGGGTTCAGATTCTCAACCAAAGGTTTTAACTCCGAAAGAGGCGGATGGCGAGATTTCTCTGGACCGTAATTTTTACCTTATCATCGACGATTCTGGCAGTATGGATGGTCGGGATTACGGCACTTCGCGGATTGAGGCGGCTAGACTAGCGCTGGAGGAGTTTGCCACCAAAGTTGTTCTTTCCGATGTCAATATCGGGCTCTATACGCTAAACCAAGGAGAATTAGTGCCCCTAGGCAAACAGAATCGCGATGCAATTGTCCAGAAGATAAGGGGGATTCGTACTGGCGGAGGAACGCCATTAAATAACGCTATCCGAAGGGGAACTGATGCCTTAACAAAACAGCGAGAGAAACAGCTTGGCTACGGAGAATTCTATTTGGTGGTCGCCACTGACGGTGAAGCTACTGATGGGCCCATGGATGCCAGCAGCGGCGGGATTGTTTACGCTCGTGAAAATGGCATTCCGATTATCACCATCGGCATCGGCATTAAAAATCACCCGTTGAGAAATCAGTCATTAAGTTATCGTGAGGCAGCTAATCAGCAGGAACTCCTGCAAGCCCTGAAAGAAACCCAAGGCGAGTCAGATTATTTTGATTCCACTGTTTTCCAGACTCCTGCAAGCCCTGAAAGAAACCCAAGGCGAGTCAGATTATTTTGATTCCACTGTTTTCCAGAAATAAGAATACAATTAAGTAAACAAAGAAGGGCCTTGCTCAAAGCAGGCCCTTTTGTTTCATCAAAATTTTTGCCCCGTGTCAAATCATTTAACTATCTAACCGAAACGAGGTTTTGATTGGTATTGAAAAATCTAACCGAAATCTTCTTGTTAATGTCGACTTTTGATGTTTTGTTTTTCTCCTGGTAGGCTCTGTAAAGCGCGTCCAGCTTGCCATCAATATTTCTTTTCAATTGAGCAGGATTTAAATAGAGGTAAATCTCCCTTAATTCCTGCTTTTTGTTTTCTGGAATATCTTTTGACTCCATGATTCTCCGGCAAGGAGTTTTAGCTCGGCCATAGCGGCGATGAATCCTGCCGCCGACTCTTTCCTTGGAAATTAATTTAATCACTGGCTGGAAGAAATTCTTGTAAAGACGGAGTTCGTGGCGATAGAGATCGTTCAGTATCGTTAATTCTTCTTCGGTATCGTAGCGCAGATAGCCAACGAACTTTTTAACGTGGGTCCAGTTCTTTTGCTCCACCAGGCAGTTATCGTTCTTCTTGTATGGCCTGGAACGCGAGAAATCCAACCCTTCTTTCTCCGTGTATCTGAACAAATGGGCATTGATGAATTCAGAACCGTTATCTGAATGAATCTCCTGCCAGCCAAGAGGATACCTGCCTCTGGCTGCTTGAATTGCCTGAAAGGTTCTCTCTTGGCCTCTGCCCATAACAGCTTCGCCTTCCCACCAGCCCGTGTCAATGTCGGTTGAAGACAGCGTATTGAGGTATTCTCCGGCAGCCGAGCTGCCGCAGTGTTCAACTAAGTCTGCTTGGATGTTGCCCAATTTGTTCCTATCCTGCTCAGCAAAGACTTTGACTGGAATTTTTTGATAGAGCAAGGGATGTATCTTGTGCTGGTACTTTTTCCTAGTTCTCTCAATTTCTTTTTGGTGTTTCAACTTCCTGTCTATGGTGGCAGAACTTATCTGTTTTAGCTTTTCAGCAACCTCATCAGAGCATATCAGCTCATTTTGCAGCCTTAATCTGTCTGTTTCGTCTCTTAACGAAGTTTCCAGCCTTTGGCCGTAGGGGTGATCGAATATCTGCCACGTCCTGATAAGCGCTGGCTTGATTGAATTGTCGTAATACTGTTTCCGTTTCTTCCTTTGCGACTCGTCCTTATCTAGGCTGCTTTTCGGCCGCAGCTTCACAATCAAATGCTTGCGCGCCAGCTTGGTTCGTTTCTCGGCCTCGTTCAGCAGCTCGCCTCTTATCTTTTTCGACCTTGCTTTTAAATATTCCGTTCTTAGTTCTAAAAGATACTGATTCCTTGATTGCATGTTCATCATGGAAGTAAAATGAGGTTAATGATAATCGCTTTGCCTCATTTTACCCCGATACATTTCGGTTAGAAATTAGATGATTTAACTGATACCCTCTTGGTTAGATTTTAGATGATTTAATACGTGCCCTTGACAAAATGCCCTTGACAAAAATGAATTTATTTGATAATGTATTTAAGTTAATATTGCACCTTGAAATTATTTTTTTGAGGAGTAAGGCATGAGAAAAAGCACGGTAATACTGATAATCCTGACTGTTTTGGCATTGATTGGCGGAATTGTTTTTTCTATTCTTCAATCCCGCGACAGGGCAGCGAATTTTATCCGCTCTTCTGATGCCCCGAGAATCAAAGGAACCATCACCGTAGCCGGCGACAATTATTTAGGATACTGGTTTATTACTAGCCCGGAATTTTTGAGAAACTTGCGGCAAAAGGGATATGCCCTGAACTGGGTTAATGACGGCGGCGATTATGCTGCCAGGCACAAACAATTCAATGATAGCAAGTATGATTTAATGGTACTGCCCGTAAATTCATATCTTTATCACGGCAAGGATTATAATTATCCGGGCGTTATCGTATCGGTGATTTCCGATTCTAAGGGCGCGGACAGCATTCTGGCTTATAGCCAGAAAGTCGGCGGCACTAAAGTCAACGACTTAGATAACCCTAATCTCAAAATCGGGTTCACCGCTGATTCGCCTTCTTCTTTTCTTCTGAATACGGCTATTGTTCATTTTGATTTAAAGAATTTGAAAACGCAAAAAGTTTGGCGTCAGGAAACAAAGAGTTCAAAGGAAGCCTATGAGCTTCTTAGGGCTCAGAAAATTGACGCTGCTGTATTATGGGAGCCCGATGTTTCTTTGGCCCTTGCGCTTCCCGGAATAGTTCCGATTTTCGGATCTGACCAGGTTGCGGGAATGATTGTTGATGTATTCGTCGCCCAGCGGGAACTAGTTTTGAAAGAGCCAGAAAAAGTCAGTGCTTTCTTCCAGGCATACTTTGAAACGCTCACTTACTACGATAAGAATCGCGATGAGATGTTTAGAGAGATGGGGAAAATAAAGGATGCGGAAAATAAAATTATCTTTAAGTCGCGAGACGAATCAGAGAAGGCAGTAAACCGGATTGCCTGGTTTGATTATGAGGATAATTACCGCTGGTTCGGCTTGACTCCATCGGGCATAGTAGCTACCACAAAGCGGGAAAAACTCATTGATACAATTTCGCAGGTGTCCCAAGTTATGCTGGAAATCGGCGATTTCAAAACCGATCCGCTAAGAAACAACCCCTACACGATTGTTAATTCGACAATAATTGCCAGTCTTTACGGTAAAGTGCAGAATTCATCCGCCATCGGGGCGGTAATGCCCATAAGCATTGCTTTCGCTCCTCTGACAATCAGCGAGTGGCAGCAGTTGAAAGCCATGGGCACCATGAGAATTCTGCCGATTCTTTTCCAGTCAGGAACCACCACTTTGACTATTGATGGCAGGAAAGTGGTTGATGAAGCGGCTATTGCTTTGTCGCAGAATTATCCGCAGTACCGTATTCTTATTAAAGGTCATACGGCTCCTTCAGGGGATGAGCAGGCAAATATAACTCTTTCTCAAGAGAGAGCTGACAGCGTGAAAAGATATCTTGAAGCCGTTCACGGCTTCGATGCCAGCAGGATAATGACGATTGGCCTTGGTTCACGCGAGCCGCTTAGCCGTCTGTCTGGCGAGGGAGAACTTTCTTATCGCACCAGACTAGCCAGAGTGGAGTTTGTTTTACTAGAAGACAAAAGGTGATGAGGTGAGCGATATGCGTCAGGAAAGAGGAAAAAACCCTCGGAGAGAAGAGCAATTCAAACGCGATTTTCGCACCCGAGATGGTCCGTCGATTAAAGCTACCAAGGAAGAGTCGAAGATTGCCAAAAAAGATGACGGACTTTCAGTAGAAAAGCTTAGAAAGGAAGTACTCAAAGATACTCTCGAACATCCGCTGACAAAATTTTCAATTTTCGTGGCGATACTCTCCTTAATTTTTCTCATTTTTATAGCGCCATTTGCTGGAGGGGGAGTGTTTGCTTTATTCACCATGATTGGTTCGGCAGCGCTAGGATGCTGTTCTTGGCTCTGGAACTGGTTTATCCGCGGCAAGAAGTATCTTGCCCTGAAATCAGAAGAGTTTGATGGCCTTGAAAAGAAATTAGAACAAGGGAAAGAGCAAGAGGAGCTCAAGACCATTGAGGCAGAACTAAGGAGTGATTTTATTGAAATTGGATACAACGAGGGCCTGAAAGCCCTTGAAGAATTGGCTTCTGAATATAATGCTTTTTGCCGGATTTCCAGCGTCAAATCATTGGTGGCCATGGATAGGGTGAGAGATTTGGTCAGAGATGTTTATCGGCAGGGTTTGGGAGTTTTAAGAACAACCCTTGAGGCAATAAAGCAGATCGAGGCGACTCCCGCGAAGAGACTTTTACAGGAAACAGAGGATTACGCTAAAACTATTGAGCGTTTGGAAAAGTCCGGCGGAGATGCTGAAGAAATTCAGCGCTGGAAAGAAAGGAAAGAGGCGAATGAACAGCATCTAAAGATTATTTCTAATCAAAGAAAGAGGGTCATCGAGCTGCTTGCCGAATCAGATTTATGCGAAGGCCAGATCCGCAAAGTAAGGCTAGAACTGCCGACCCTGACCGATGATAAAACAAAAGACGAGGTAGAGCGAATGATGGATGAACTTGAGTTTCGAATCAGATTTGCTAAGGAACGACAACGGGCATTAGAGCAGCAGAGTCAGTTAAATTTTGGCAAGAAGGAGGAGTAGAATGCCAGAACAAGAACAGAAGCCATTAGAGGTGGCCAAAAAGGAAAAAGATCAAACCGAAACTTCTGCTATTGCTAGCCAGAAAGTAGAGGTTAAGCCGGCTAAACTTCCGAAGGGTTTAAGCCCAGAGGAACAAAGGCAGATTGATGAAAAAGCCGAGCAAATTACCAGGGAGTTGGAAACAACCGAAGGCATGAAGGCCCTCGAGCTTGCCGACAAGGTAACGACTCTGGGTTTAAAAACCCAGCGGCATGCCGCCCAGCAGCTCGAGCTTCATCAAGAAAGAATGGGTGTAGTTTTCGATTTTAAGAATGACGGCGAAAAAAGCACTACTGCTCAAGTGGAGCAGGACATAGAGAAATTGGAAGCCGTAATGGAAAGAGTTCACCCGAAGTATGTTCAGAGAGAACCATTCTTCCGAATACTGGGCATCATTCCATTTTTAGGAAATCGTCTCGTAAGGGTTTTGAAAACAATTGCCAAGCGCCGCAAGACGCTTGCGCAATTTGCAACAGAACTTGAGGAGACTTTGCGAGCAGGAGAAGCGCGGCTTGTAAAAGATAATGTCGAGCTGAAAGTTTCTTATGGCAACCTTGAAACCGAAAAAGCGTTAGTTGAGAGAGAGGTCTACGGGGCCGAGGTTTTAATGGAAAAACTCGATGCGCTTATTAAGCGTACCGAAGACAAAGAAAAGAAAGGTCAGCTTCAGACGCTACTTTTTATCGTTTCAAACCGAGCTCAGAATTTGCACGCCATGATCCATGCCTATGGGCAGGCTCTTGAGCAAATAAAGATGATCAGGGAAAGCAATTTTCTTGTCATCGAAACAATTCGCCAGATGGCTACCATGGGCATGAACGTCGTCTGGATTGCTTTGGCGATTTGTGCCGCTATCCAGCATAGCAAGAACGCCATTGACCTAGTGCGCACCACGAGAGAATTCATGGGAAATTTGCTCGTTGCGAATGCTGCCATGCTTGAACAGCATATGAAAGAAATCGGAGATGTTTACAAGGAACCGATGATTGCAATCAGAAAGCTCGAGGAAGCGTACACCAGACTTTCCAATGCCAAGGCTACTGTCCAGCGCTACAAGGTTGAGGGCGTTGCCGCGGCTCGCGAAAATATCGCCAAACTGAAAGCAATGACAAATCAATTGGAGGAAGATAATGCTCCCGTAGAGGAACAAGATTCCCTTGGGTTTGTGGATTTACCGACTAGGCCGGTTGGTGCCACGGAGCGTCCGCAGATATAAAACAATAAAAGCCCCACGCCAAAATTGGCAGTGGGGCTTTATGTTTTAGTTTAGGGCTTTTTGATTCCTCCTAGTTACACCCCTAGAGTTTCCGGAGAGTAGATCTTTTTTAAGAATTCAGTCATGACTTTGAATTCGCGAACTGTTACGCCCTCGATATTCTTGTCAGCATCCAGGAGCTCTTGGTGGAGCAGCTGCAGTACTTCAAGCAGAGCTTCTTGCTCTCGTTGACGAAATTCATCGGGAAGCCTTAGATAAGATTCCAAGAGTTCAATCAGATAATTGCTGGCGATTCTCCTTGCTTCAAAGGTTAAAGAGGCATTGGGATATCCTTTTTCCAGCAATGGCAGGAGCTTATTTATCTCCCCGATAATAACAGCCACCTTATTAATGATATCTTGGGAGATATTTTCCGCATCAAGTCTTGTTTTGAAGTATTCTAGTTTTTCTAGAATAATGCTTATTGGCTCCATCTTTTTTCCAGAAGTTATTGTTTGGCCGTGAATTTCCGGCCAATTAATCATCAGTCTGGGCAGATTTTTTTTAGCATCATTAACATTGAAAGGATTATAGAAAGGCCTTGGATCGTAAAAAAGATATTCTTTTTTTCTCGTTGGAATCCACACGGTAAGTCCCGCCTCGCAAGCTTCGCCAAGGTAGGCAAAGTAATTTTTAAATTCAGTTTTTGTTTCTTCTGGAAGGCCGTGCCACAATGAATCCTCATAAGCTATGGAGCTCCAATCAAGAACAAAATTAAAAAAATTTTCATATTGCTCTGTTTCCAAAAGATATTCATTATGCGATGCTTGGGTTTTTCGTATAAACGCATTGGTCAAGGCATAGCTGGCCACCATTGTGTCGAGCTTACGAATATCTATTCTCTCCAAGAGATTTGTTAATAAAAATGTTTCTTCTTGTGAGAAATTCCCGTATTGGTTTCGAAATTTTTCCTGCAAGTTATTCCTATAAGAACTTATTGCTTGCCAGTTAAGATGTAGATTGAGGGGTGATTCTTCCCCTATTCTTTTTTGCATATCTTCACGAGACTCGCACCAGATCATTTTACGCGGATGCAAGCCTAAATATTTCAGCCTTTTTTGTAAAAGTTCTTCTATTTTTTGCTTATTGTCGCCCCAGTTTGCCGCCTCTGCAACTGCCACCCACTTCTGGAGATGAGATTTCACCTTTTCTACTGCCTCTGTCTTAGTATCCATAACGGTTTCACCTCCTAATTGTGGATGGATAATTATATGAAAATAAAAATTTTTCGTCAAGCTTTTTGGATAATGCCCTGCGATACCAATAGCCGGACTTTACATTTTCTGAAAGATTGTTATAATAGCTTGTTATTTGTCAGAGAAGCTGAAGGAGGTTTAATTTGACAGAAGAAAAATTGGCAAGGCCACAGTTCATTGAAAAATTATCGAAATTCCATTACGCCCGTCTTGCGAGGTGCGTTGTCGTGTCTGGGAATATTCACGATGTTTTTCCCGTTACCCAGGGAGAAAAGACCGATTTTGTAGCGCTTGAAGAATTACTGCAGTGTTGCCTTTCGAGCGCTCGGTACCCATGCTCAAATGCCGAAGAAAAATTCATCATCATCACTATAAAAAGCGACGGAATCAATTTTGTTTTATCGGAAGACAAAGATGAGCTTAAGGGAATGGGCAGTGAGGAATTGGAAAAAGCCGAATCGCCTTTGGACATAATCCGGGCGATGTCAGAATTTTTGCGCAGAGCCGCTAAGGCTCGAGAAACTTTAGCTCAATCGAAGGAAGAGCCAAGGCGGTATATCAGGCCACTGTGCTTTGTTGTTGACCAGGCGGATATGATTTTCCCGAATCTTGATGCCAGCCGCTTGGGGTCGCAGGATCGCGACGCCTGGCGGTATTTCTACGATTTGCTGCGCGAGGAAAAAATCTGGGCGGATGCAGACAGCGCTAATCAGCGTCCGGATTTGATAATTTTATTGACTCCGACCATCGCTGAACTCCAGAGTAAGATTTTAAATTTGCGCAAAGTTGAGGTTGTTGACGTGCCGCTTCCCGATGAGGCAAGTCTCGAAAAATTAGTTTTAAAACGGTTTGAAAATCAGCCGGCACTGAATGCGGTAATGTTTCTCGCCAAAGATGCGCGAGGCTTAACGTTAACCACTCTCGACGATTTAATTACTGCCGCGATTCGGGATCCCCAAGAATCGGCTCTTAATCGTCAAACCATTATCAGTGAAGTGGATAAACGCATTGAGCTTGAACTAAGAGGCATTGTCAAGCTTCTTCGGCCAGAACATGATTTTGGAGGCGTAGTCGGCTTTAAGAAGCTTAAAGCTCGCCTCAATTATCTGGCGCGGTGGATTGACGACCCAAAACGCGCTCCGGCTGGAATGACCGTAGTGGGTCCAAACGGAGCCGGTAAAACTTATACTCTCAACGGTTGGGCTAAGGGAATGGGAAGAACGGTAATCGAGATTGCCGGCGGCATGAGAAGTAAGTGGTTCGGAGAAACGGAAGTTTTTCTCGAAAAGTTTGAAGCGGCCGCTTCAGCTTACGGCAGAGTTTGCGTGATTGTCGACCAAGCGGAAACCGCTTTCGGATCCATACACGATCCCGAAACCTATCAGGCAGAAGCCAGCTTTACTCGCCATATAGTCCAGATGATAAGTAACACCAAATATCGCGGGAAGATTTTCTGGGTTTTCATTACCGCTCGTCCAGATCTTTTGGATCCAGACTTTGTCCGCAGCGGACGCTGCTCTCTGTTCGTGCCGATATGCGATCCGGAGGGGGATGATGCTGA
The DNA here is from genome assembly GCA_016188865.1 of Candidatus Nealsoniibacteriota bacterium. Lineage (GTDB taxonomy): Bacteria > Patescibacteriota > Minisyncoccia > Minisyncoccales > MHMH01 > JACPGX01. Next base: position 90,869 of record JACPGX010000002.1, on the reverse strand, counting down.
AGATTTCTTTAACTGGATGATGGTTAATTTCGCTAAAGAGGGCATAACGCTTTCGGAAAAAGAAAGAAAACTTCTGAAAGAAAAAGCTGTTAAAAAAGATCTTGAGTTTTCCGCTGGTGATTACAAAAAGTTCATCGACGACTTTATTTACGGCAAAAGATACCAGGAAGAAGAACTTAAGCAGGAGTTTGATGCCGAAAAATTCATTAACATGTGGAGGCCATCGGCAAGCCGCATAGGTCTTGAGAGAAAATTCCAGCTTCTGCTGGCGGCAAAGTATTGCGACAATTGGCGCGAGCTTCTGCCTTCGCAGTATCAGGATATGCCGGAGTCGGAAATCCAAAGTCAGATTGACGAGCTGAAATTCCAGCTGGCAATAAAATAATTAAAAGAACTCTGTTAAAAACAGGGTTCTTTTATTATGAGCCACTGGACAAAGAGAAATAAACATGATAAAATATACAAGTTAAAAGTTAATGCGATGGAGTGTAAGCTATGAAGACGCATGGTTATAACAACAATCATGATGAAACAAAGCCAGCGCAGATTTGGTTTGAAAATTCTCAAGAAGGATTAACTCTTTTTGTAGTTCTTTACACATTAGCGTGCCGGTGGCAAAAATGCGTAAGCTGCAACCTGCCTTCGTTGTGTTCTAGCCGCCATATCGGCTTTGAGTCGCTCATGAAACAGATTGACAATCTTTATGCCGATTCAGAAATTTTGCGTCAGCGCGAAGAAATTAAAAAAGTCATTCTTAGCAATAACGGTTCTGTTTTAGATGAAAAGACTTTTTCCTCAACTGCTCTGATGTATTTTCTGGCTAAAACGAATATGCTCTTGCCTAATTTAGCCGTATTTAGTCTTGAAACGAGACCGGAGTTCGTAGATGTGGCTGAATTGGAATTTCTTTCCCGTGCCTTGAAAGAGGGCAAAACGCCGACTGACCTGGAAATAGCCGTTGGTTTTGAAGCTTTTAACGATCGTATTAGAAACGAAGTTTTTAATAAAGGGCTTACCCTGAAAGTATTTGAAGATTTTGTTGAGAAGGTGGCAAAATACCATTATCGTTTGAAATGCTATTTTATGCAAAAACCGGTAGCGGGGATTTCCGACGAAGAAGCAATCCAAGATATCAAAAAAGGAATTGATTATTTGAGCGCTATTGCATCCAGATTCAATCTTCCGGTCAATATGCACCTGAATCCCACTTTTGTCGCCAGAGGAACATTTCTTGAGGAAGCTTTTTTGCGCGGAGAATATCAGCCGCCGAAGCTAGCCGACGTGATTCAAGCCGTCAAGCACGCCCAAGGCAAGGGGATTTCCATTTACGTCAGTCTTTTTGACGAAGGATTGGCCTCGCCCGGAGGCTCTTTTATAAGGCAGGGCGACGAAGAGCTAGTAAAAAAACTGGAAGAATTCAACAGTACTCAAGATTTTTCTTTTTTGAACTGACAAAAAAATCCTCGGGTAAACCCGGGGATTTTGTTTTTTTGTTACATCTCTAGATTTTCCGGAGAGTAGATATTTTTTAAGAATTCAGTCATGACTTTGAATTCGCGAACTGTTACGCCCTCGATATTCTTGTCAGCATCTAAAAGCTCTCGGTGGAGCAGCTGCAGTACTTCAAGCAGAGCTTCTTGCTCTCGTTGACGAAATTCATCGGGAAGCCTTAGATAAGATTCCAAGAGTTCAATCAGATAATTACTGGCGATTCTCCTTGCCTCAAAGATTAAAGAGGTATTGGGATATTCTTTTTTCAGCAATGGCAGGAGCTTATTTATCTCCCCGATAATAACAGCCACCTTATCAATGATATCTTGAGAGATATTTTCTGCATCAAGCCTTGTTTTGAAGTATCCTAGTTTTTCCAGAATGATGCTTATTGGCTCGCTCCACTCTTTTTGGGAAGCTATCTGGTCCGAAATTTCTGACCAATCAATCGTCAATCTCGGTAGATTTTTTTTAGCATCATTACCATTAAAGAAGGGCCTTGCATCGCAAAAAAGATATTCTCTTTTTCGCGTCGGAATCCAAATGGTAAGTCCTGCTTCGCAAGCCTCGCCAAGGTAGGCAAAGTAATTTTTAAATTCATTTTTAGTTTCTTCCGGAAGGCCGTGCCACAACGAATCCTCATAAGCTATGAGGCTCCAATCAAGAATAATCCCAAAGAAATTTTCAAATTCTTCCAGCGTCCAATTCCAATAACGAAACAATTTATCATGAGATATCTCGATATTTTTTGTAAACACATGGGTCAACTCATCTTCACTGTTCATCGAACTGAGCCTAGAATCACTTACGTGTCCTAAAAGATTTACCAATGAGACAGTTTCTTCGTGCGAGAATTCTTTGCATCGGTCGCTAACTTCCCTATGCAAAATAAGCCTATAAGAGTTTATTTTTCTACAGTCAGTGATCGTATCGGTTAGCGGATTATTCGCTAATTTTTTTTGCATATCTTCAGGAGACTCGCACCAGATCATTTTACGCGAATGCAAGCCTAAATATTTCAACCTTCTTTGTAAAAGTTCTTCTATTTTTTGTTTATTGCCGCCTTGGTTTGTTGTTTCTGCAACCGCCACCCATTTCTGGAGATGAGATTTTACCATTTCTGCTGCGTCTACTTTATCATCCATAACGGTTCTCCTCCCCCCGATTGCGAATAGACAATTGTATGAAAATAAAAATTTTTCGTCAAGCCTCCGCCAGCCCGTACCAATAGATCATAATGTTCTTTTTTGCGGCCTTGACAAAAATTTGGGGCGTGGTAATATGGGTTATTCGTTAAAGTTCTTTGACAAGGAGGTAAATAGAGTGAAAAAAGCTGTTTTTATTTTGACGGCTTTGGCCACAGCTATCGGTATTTTTGCCGCAGCCTGTACGAACCCAGAACGAGATATTAAGGAGTCAGAAAAAAAGGTTGAGCAGTTAGCTGTTTCCGAACAACCACCAATGCTATACGATAACAAAAGGAATTTCCTTGTAGTAACTGGCGCATATTACTCTGATTTTGTTGTCGTGATGCAAAAATGGGTTGATGAACATCCGGGAAAGCGATTAATTTCATTTTCTTGTGTAACGTCTGATTATATCGGGATGGCTTATTACGAAGACAGGAGGTAGCAAAAAAGGAGGTAGAAAATGTTAAGGAAAAAACAGCCGCTATGGTTCGCCGCGATTTTTTTGGCAATTGTTATTCTTACCATTTTTTCTGCTTGCGCAGCTGAGCCTGTATTATATGAAAGAAGCGATCTGGTAATAATTAATTCGGGTTTCCAGGGGTACCGTTATGCTATATTGCTTGAAAATGGAGAGACATTGCTCCCGCTTGTTAAAAATGTGCAAGTTAAGTTTGATGCCGGTCTAGATAAACCAAAACTGGTTCTGTCTAGGACTTTTAATAATAATTATGATACAATTACGATTTATTTTCGAGACAGAGACCAAATGCTGTCTTATTGGCTTGCGAGGTAAAAAATAAATAAAGGAAAGGGGAGGAAGAAAGAAATGAAAAGAGTATGGTCGGCGGTAGCGGTGTTTTTAGCCGCTGTTCTGGTTTTAACGGGGTGTGCAGGAAGAGTGGCGACAGCGCCCAAACAGGAGTTCACGGTTGCCTGGTCCATTTACGTGGGCTGGATGCCTTGGCCTTATGCCGATGAGTCGGGCATTCTGCAAAAGTGGGCTGATAAAGAAAACATCAAGATTAATCTGGTTCAGTTTGACTATGTTCCGTCTATTGAGGCCTATGTAGCCGGCAAAGTTGACGCCGTGGTTATGACCAATATGGAAGCTTTGAATATGGCGGCCGCAGCCGGTGTTGATACTACCGGCATTATTGTTGGCGATTATTCCAACGGCAATGATGCGGTTCTGACGCGCAACAATCTGGGCCTAAGAGAGCTAAGAGGCAAAGAGGTTTATATAGTCGAAGGTTCGGTCTCCCAGTATTTATTGGGCAGAGCGTTTGATATTACCGGCGGCATTACAGAAAATGACGTCCGCCTGATGAATACTTCCGATGCCGACATTGGCCCGGCTTTTATCACTAATAAGAAGCAAGAGGTGGTCGTAACCTGGAATCCTATTGTGCTTGAAGTAGAGTCGCAAGTGCCCGGGGTTAAGAATATTTTTAACTCCTCGCTGATTCCGTATGAAATCCTGGATATTATGTTCGTCCGCACCGAGGTCTTGAACAAACACCCCGAGCTTGCTAGGGCTTTAGCCGGAGCTTGGTATGAAACCCTTGGTTTGATGCAGGCCAGGACTCCCGAAGGGACTACGGCCTTGAATGCCATGGCGGAAAAATCAGGGACCACTTTGGCTTCCTACAATAAACAGCTGGAAACAACTTACATGTTCTGGAAACCAACTGATGCAGCCGCCCTTACGCGAGGCAAAAAACTGGTTGAAGTTATGGACCTTGTCAGGAAGTTCAGTTTTGATCACGGCCTTTTCGGCCAGGGGCACGTCTCGGTTGATTCCGTAGGCGTCACTTTCCCGGATGGGACAGTTTTGGGAGATCAGAACAATGTCAAACTTCGTTTTACCGATAAATATATGAAGTAATTAATTCTGAGTCAAAGACTGCGACCGATGGCCGCAGTTTTTTGTTTGACATAAAAGACAGTTTATGATATATTGTCAGGTACTTTAAAAAAGAGAGGTGCGCATGGATTCGCTAAAAAGGCTTTTTGGGCTCTCGGTTTATACCAAGATTTCAGCGCGAGCGTGTTTGATTGCCAGCTTGGTTCTTTTTGTCGCGCTTATTGGAGTTTATCTTTTGGCATCGCATGAAAGGCACCAAGAGAATCCGAACGACAAAATCATGCCAACTATCAGCCAGCTTACTCAAGGAGTGCAAAAAATGGCAACTCCAGACAGAAACGGCGAGATAACTCTTATGGTTGATACTATTGCGAGTTTGAAGCGGTTCTTTCTGGGAGTTATTGCAGGAGCTACCATGGCGATTGCCTTAGGAGTAGCTTTAGGCCTATTCCCGATAGTAGAAGCGGTTTTTCATCGTTTTTTACTCTATCTTTCCAAAATTCCGCCATTAGCTTTACTGCCGGTTATTTTTATTTTTTCAGGGCTTGGAGAATCAACAAAAATTTTGCTGATTATCGTCGGTATTTCCCTGCCCATAACTTTGGACACTTATTTGAGAGTCAAGAAGGATTTACCCAGAGAGCAGCTTGTCAAGGCTTTAACTCTCGGAGCCAGCACGCCTGCGGTAGTTTGGCATATTGTTTTTCCACAGATTATGCCTGCGGCGCTGAATTCCGTAAGACTGAATTTACTCGGCGCATGGCTTTTTCTAATTGCCGGCGAAGCAATTGCTGCAGATGCCGGCCTCGGTTATCGGATTTTCGTGGTTCGAAGATACATGGCCATGGATACGATTATTCCTTATGTATTCTGGATAGCTTTCCTTTCTTTTTCCTTGGATGCCTTGCTTTCTTGGTGGATTAAACGCCATTATTCCTGGTACGAGGAAAGGAATTAGGGGAGGAAATATGGATAATACGCTTTCATACATGCTGCGTTTGGAGCATTTAACTCACGGCTATGATGGGAAAATAGTGCTTAACGATATAGATCTTAAGGTGAGAACCGGCGAACTCGTGACTTTAGTCGGCCCTTCTGGCTGCGGCAAGTCAACATTTTTAAGGCTGCTGCTGGGGGCTGAATCTCCCAACCATGGCAAAGTGTTTATCGGAGGAACTCCGAAATTGCGTCCCGACAAAGACTGCGGCGTAGTTTATCAAAAATATTCTGTTTTCCCGCACCTTACGGTTCTAAATAATGTGGCGTTCGGCTTGAATGTAGCAAGTTCCACAATAACAGAAAGAGCAGTCAGCTCTGTTTGCTCAAGAGTTAGCGGTAGGCCAATGTTTTCTTATGCCCGCCAGTGCAAGGATAATCTTGTGAGAGCAGAAGAAATTCTCTGCCAGCTCGAGCTGGAAGGCGTTCTTGATAAATACCCCCATCAGTTGTCTGGCGGCATGCAGCAAAGAGTGGCCATAGCCCAAGCCCTGATTATGAAGCCGAAAGTCTTGCTTCTAGACGAACCTTTTAGCGCGCTTGATCCGTGGGTTAGGAGGCAGCTGCAGCTTCTTCTGGCAAAAATATGGAAAAGCGAGAACATGACGATTCTTTTTATTACCCACGACCTTGAAGAGGCAGTTTATCTGGGAACCCGGCTTTTAGTGCTTTCTCCGCATTGGAGAGACGGTAAAAAGAAAGGATCCGGCTCAAAGATCATGGCTGACATTTCCATCCCATCACTGTATGATTTTGATGCTATGGATGAGCTGGAAGCGATGAAAATCCAGAGAGAAAAAGCCGATGATATACGGCGTTTAGGATTTGAAAAAAGAACCGATGAAAATTTGATTCCTCCGGAAAAATTTCTGCTTCAGCACCCGGATAGTAAAATATAACTGAATAAACTTACAGAGCCCAAGGCACTGTAAGTTTTTTTATTTTTGTTGACTTTTTGTTTTGAGCGGGGCTATACTGATTTAGTACTTTGAAAATCCGGTAGAGGAGTTGCGCATGAAATTATTAAGGAAAATAGTATTTTATCTTTTCGCCAGGCCTTTTGTGGCCGGAGAAACCATAGACGATGCCGTCAGGGTGGCGCATCAGCTCAAGGGAAAAAATATTTATGCGATAATAAATATTTTAGGAGAACACGTCGAAGATCGTCACGAAGTCGGCAATTTTTTCTACCAGTACTTGCAGCTTGTAAGTAAATTGGCTAGGGAGGGCTTAGACGGTGTTCATATTGCCATCAAACCTTCTCAGTTGGGAATAATATTATCTCCTTATCTTTTCAGCAATTGTTTAACCATACTTTTAAAACGAGCCAAGCTTTATTTGCCCCATTCTTTAATTGAAATTGACAGGGAAGACCGCGCTTACGCTAAAATCATCTGGGGGATTACCTTAGCCCTTGCCAGAGATTTTTCAAATTTAAGGATCTGCTGCCAGATCAATCTTGATGAAACATTGGAAGAAATTAAGCAGTTTACTGAAGCCGGCATTTCTATACGGCTCGTTAAGGGTACAGCTTACCCGGGGGACATAAAGGATGAAAAAGAGATTAGGAAAAGATTTTTTGAGCAAGCGCTTTTTCTAAAAGAAAAGGGACAGTTGCCGGCCATAGCTACGCATGATTTAAGCCTTATTAACGGATTGCAATTGGAAACGCAAGTGCTTTTGGGCATAGAGAATAAAAAAATGGAAAGACTGATTGGGCCAGATAGGAAAATCGGTTTTTACGTGCCCTGCGGGCCAAATTGGTACTCTTACGGCAAGCGGCGCTGGAAATCAATTGTAAAAATTTATTGGAGAAACTTCTGGTATCGGATTTTGACGCAAGGAGCAAAATAAATGGAAAATCCGGGAGAATATCCTTTCACTCGGGGGATTTATCCCCTAATGTATAAAAAGCAGTTGTGGACAATGCGTCAGTACGCTGGTTTTTCTTCGGCCGAAGAATCAAACCAGCGTTATTTGTATTTGCTAAGGCAGGGTCAAACTGGCTTAAGCATTGCTTTTGATTTGCCGACTCAGATTGGCTATGATTCAAACCACCCCTTAGCTCGGGCGGAAGTGGGCAAAGTTGGGGTGCCAATCGATACCCTCAAAGATATGGAAATTTTGTTCCAAGGCATCCCCTTAGACCAAGCGAGCACTTCAATGACCATTAATGCGACAGCGCCGATTTTGCTGGCAATGTACATTGCTTTAGCTAAAAAAAATAAAGTCCCTTCGGAAAAATTAAGAGGTACTGTCCAGAACGATATTTTGAAAGAATATGTTGCCAGGGGAACTTATATTTTCCCCATTAAGCCATCAGTGCGTTTAGCTACCGACTTAATTGAATATTGCTCTCGATATCTTCCGCAATGGAACACGGCCAGCATCAGCGGTTATCATATGAGGGAAGCGGGCTGTTCAGCCGTTCAGGAAGTAGCTTTTACCCTAGCTAACGGCATAGCATATGTCCAAGCCGCTCTAGATAAAGGATTGGACGTTGATGTTTTTGCCCAAAGGCTTTCTTTTTTCTTTGCCAGTCATACTAATTTCTTAGAAGAAGTGGCTAAATTTCGGGCGGCTCGCCGTCTTTGGGCAAAAATAATGAAAGAAAGATTTAAAGCAAAAGATGACCGCTCCTGCATGCTTCGTTTTCATGCGCAAACTTGCGGCCACACTCTGACGCGGGAGCAGCCGCTCAATAATATTAGCCGAATAACGCTTCAGGCATTAGCCGCTGTTTTAGGAGGCGCGCAATCTTTGCACACCAATTCTTATGACGAGGCTTATGCTACGCCGTCAGAAGAAGCAGTAACCATTGCCTTGCGCACTCAGCAAATTATTGCTCGCGAAACGGGAATTATTGATTATCCCGATGCTCTCGGCGGCTCTTATTCTCTGGAATCTTTGACCGACTCCTTGGGAGAGCAAGCTCAAAAATACATTGCCAAAATTGATGAAATGGGCGGAGCAGCTTCAGCTATTGAAAATGGTTTTATCCAGAGGGAAATTCAGGAAAGTTCTTACAATGCGCAAAAAGAGATTGAAGAAAAAAAGAAAATTGTTGTGGGCTTGAATGAATTTCAATCTCCTTATCAGAAAATAGGCAGATTGACTAAGGTTGATTCGGGGGCAAGAGAGAAACAAATAAAATTACTGCTGCAAATTAAAAAAGAAAGAAACCAGCAGAAAACGAAGCTAGCTCTCAACCATCTTAAAGCCGTAGCAGAGACTAATGAAAACACCATGCCGGCTTTTATTGAGTGCGCGGAAAATTACGCTACCATAGGAGAGATTTGCAATGTGCTTCGCAAATTTTTTGGAGAATACAAAGAAAATTGTTGGAAAGAGGGTGCGGGCAATGGGTAAAAATAAATTAACTGCCAGAGACAGAATAAATATATTGCTGGATTTAATGACCTTTGAAGAACTCGATGCTTCCGTGGTTGATTCAGATGGGAGAATTTCAGTTATTACAGGTTACGGTAAAATTAAAGACAGAAAAGTCTTTGTTTTCGCTTATGATTTTACGGTTGCTGGGGGGTCTTTATCTCTAGCCGCCTCTAAGAAAATATGCAGAGCAATGGATTTGGCGGCGCAGGCAGGCGCCCCCATTATCGGATTATTAGAATCTGGCGGAGCCAGAATTCAAGAAGGCGTTGATAGCTTGGAGGCCTATGGCCAAATTTTTACGCGTAATGTCCTGTATTCCGGCGTGATTCCCCAAATTTCAGTTATTTTAGGGCCCTGCGCCGGAGGCGCTGTTTATTCGGCGGCTTTGACTGATTTTGTTTTTATGGTGCAAGGGTTAAGCCAAATGTACATTACCGGACCCGCTATCATCAAAGAAGTTACGCACGAAGAAGTAGTTTTAGAGCAGTTGGGAGGCGCCTTAGTCCATAGCCAAAAAAGCGGCAATTGCCATTTTGTTGCCGGCGATGAAAAAAAATGTTTTAGCATGGTCAGGCAGCTTTTATCTTTTCTTCCCCAAAACAACCGCAAAGCCGCTTTACGTCTGGCTGGAGCATCAGAAGGCCGGTCTTTCCAGGAAGAATTAGCCGCGGCGGTTCCTCAAGATTTGGGCAGACCCTACGATATGCATAAAGTGATTGATAAGATTGCGGACGAGAAATCTTTTATGGAAGTCCATGAATTATTTGCTAGAAATCTGATTGTCGGTTTTGCTCGAATGGCTGGCAGGGCGGTGGGAATTATTGCCCAGCAGCCGAATTTTTTGGCCGGCACCATTGATATTGACGCTTCAGATAAAGCCGCAAGGTTTATCCGTTTTTGCGACTGCTTTAATATTCCCCTAGTTACCCTTATTGATGTGCCGGGATATTTGCCAGGCATTGATCAGGAATACCGAGGCATTATTCGCCACGGAGCCAAGCTTCTTTATGCCTATGCCGAAGCCACAGTGCCCAAGGTTTCAGTAATTTTGCGCAAGGCTCATGGCGGAGCTTATGTGGCTATGTCTAGCCACGGTTTAAGGGGAGACATTAACTATGCCTGGCCAACATCTGAAATAGCCGTGATGGGCCCGGGACAAGCAATTAATTTTCTTTATAAAAAAGAAATTGCTCAATCGGAAAACCCGGATAAAACCCGCAAACAGCTGATTAACGATTATCGTGAAAAGATAGCTGCGCCGACAATAGCGGCTGGCCGCGGCTACATCGATGAGGTCATAAAACCAGGGCTTACGCGCGCAAAAATTATTAAAGCGTTGGAGATATTGGAAAACAAAAAGCAGGCAAATCCCTGGAAAAAGCACGGCAACATTCCTTTATAGGGAGGCGAAAAATGATAAAGAGGGTGGACCATATTGCTCTTGCCGTTAAAAATTTAGATGAGACGCTGAAGGTTTGGCATAATTTATTCGGCCTTAAGCCATCAAAAATAGAAATTGTGCCAGAGCAAAAAGTTAAAGCAGCTATTTTGCGCGTGGGCAGGGTGAAAATTGAACTTTTGGAGCCTGTCGATTCAGAAAGTACGATTACAAAATTTTTAGAGAAAAAAGGCGAAGGCTTGCACCATATTGCTTTTGAGGTTGATAAGATCAACGAAGAAATTATCATTGGCAAAAAAGTAAGAAACGGTTTAGTCGGGAAAGTGGGCTTTATACACCCTAAAGACACTAGCGGAGTTCTTGTGGAGCTGGTGCAAAAATGAAAATCAGAGTTTTGTTGGCAAAGCCCGGCTTGGATGGCCATGACCGCGGCATAAAAATAATAGCCAGAGCATTGCGGGATGCCGGCATGGAAGTAATTTATACCGGCCTCCGCCAAACGCCAAAAATGATTGTTAAGACAGCTTTAGAGGAAAGCGTTGATGTTATCGGATTGAGCATTCTTTCTGGAGCTCATTTGGAACTCTTGATGGAAATTATGAAAGAACTCAAAAGAAAAGAATTGAAAGAAGTGATGGTTGTAGCCGGCGGGATTATTCCCGAAGAAGACATTCCTTTACTGGAAAAAGCAGGGATAAGGGCAGTGTTTGGCCCGGGCTCTACTACCAAAGAGATTATTGAATTTATTCAAAAGGACTTTCCATAAGTCCTTTTTTGTTGTATGTTGATTTAGTACGTTGAGAGAATCCGCGGAAGTCCAACTTCCGCGGATCTCAATCAAGTATTAATTTGCCAAGCCTCCCCACTAGATCTTCCCTCAATACGCATTGCTCTGTAAATTCCTTGTATTTTTTAGGGGTTGGTAAAAGTTCGGATAGAATGTCTTTTGTAATAATGAGTGAATTTCGCTCTCCGGCATAATCTCCCAAGCTTGTGTAGGGGTCTCGTGCCGCCCAACTATACGCCTTATCAAATTCTTTCAGAGCTCTTTCCATTCCGCCATTCGGATATCTTTCAAAGGTATTTTTTACTTGGATATATACGCTCAAATACATTAAGTCGTTATCCGTTTCCACAACTCTTGATTTATAATTACCCTGAAATAAGCTCCCCACTTGATTATATTTAGTATTAATATAATTTGCCATGCCCGTATTTAATTTACGCATAAATTTTGTAATATTTCCCTCCCTAAGTTCCCTTAACAACAAATGGTAATGGTTTTCCATAAGAGTAAAATTCGAAATACCTACCAAAGGTTTGTGTTTCGGCCAACATGACGGCCAATCGATGAGTTCGCGGAAGTCGGACTTCCGCAGATCCTCTAATTCGCGGGAAAAATTAGAACAAGAATATTCATCATTAAAATAACGAAGCATAAGCACAAAACGCCACCAATCAGCCGGTTCGTAAACAATTGGCTGTTTACGGTTTCCTCGTTCGTAAATATGTATATAGCTATTTTCTTCAAATTTCATATAAATATATCGTAGCATACCAGATCCGCGGAAGTCCAACTTCCGCGGAGTCTTGCGCGAGGTCTTTCGCGGGTTTTCCGGTTTTTTTATTTGCTTGACGCTTCATTTGCAAAAGCTATATGATGATTTAGTACGTTGAAAAAGGAGGCTTATAAAAATGAGTAAGGAGATTATGAATCCCGTTCAGATTATTGAGCATCATTTTGAACAAGCAGCTGCCAGACTTCATCTCGACTCAACAATGCGTGATTATCTGCGCGCGATCAGCCGGGAGTTAAGTTTTACTCTGATTTTAGAGAACGGGAAACTATACCACGGCTATTTGGTTCAGCATGATTGCACCCTCGGTTTGTATAAGGGCGGAACAAGATTTTTTCCGGAAGTGAATCTTGATGAATTTAGGGGTTTGGGCAAGGGCATGACATGGAAAAATTCTTTTCACGGCTTGCCCCTTGGGGGAATGAAGGGCGGAGTTGATTGCGATCCCAAAACTTTAACGAGAAAAGAATTAAAAGAAATCTGCGAGAAATTTATTGACGAAACCTTTCATTTGATCGGGCCCGAGATGGCGGTGTTGGGGCCCGATGCCGGGGTTACCGCTGAAATGATGGGCTGGATGATGAAAAGATATTCTCTTTTAAGCGGCGTTCCCAACATCTGGGGGGCAGTAACCGGAAAACCGACTGAATTGCACGGCTCTTATGGCCGTAAAGATGCAACGGGGACCGGCGGAGCTGTGGTGATTCTTGAAGTCCTTAAGAAATTGGGAATAAACGTTAAAGATTGTCGGATTATAGCCGAAGGATTTGGAAATGTTAATATACCAGCCGTGAAGATTCTTTATAAAAATGGAGCAAAGATTATCGGCCTTTCTGATTCGCATGGGGCAATTTTCCAAGAAAATGGATTTGAAGGGATTGATATCGAAAGAGCCATTGAGCTAAAAGAAAGCGGCAAAAAACCATTGGCAGAACTTGAGACGGGAAAAGTTATTACGCACGACGAATTATTTGCTATGCCATGCGATGTTTGGATTTCAGCCGCTGTTGGCACGACTATTACGGCCCAAAGAGCAAAATCAATGAACGCGCAGGTTCTTGCCGAACTCGGCAATATCTGCGCAACCGTAGAAGCTGACGAGATTTTCAGGGGAAAGAAAATTGTGGTTCTTCCAGACACAATGGCCAGCGGCGGAGGAGTAAACGTTTCTTGGTATGAAATGGTGCAAAACAGGCAATGGGAGCAATGGCCGGAAAAAGTGGTTTTGGCAAAATTGCAAAAGCATATGAAAGAAATATTTGAGTATGGCTGGCAGTATAGTCAAGAAAAAGGACTTTATTTGCGCGACGCAGTTTTCGATTTAGCGGTAAAACGGGTGGTTGATGCCAGACGCTGCACAGTTTGTTAAAAATTTTAAGCAAAAGCGGCCATTGACTTCAATGGTCGCTTTTTATATTATGGCTGAGGTTAGAGTACTTTGAAAATGTGAGGAGGAAAAATGGAAGATAAAAATCAGGAAAGAACAAGATTGCTTGGCGAAGAGGCAATGAAGCGGCATTTGCTTTACGGCGGGAAAATCCAAACATCATCCAAGGTGCCCATCGCCGGATTAGACGATTTTTCTGTTTACTATACTCCGGGAGTTGCTGAACCCTGTCGGGTAATCAAGGCCGAAAAAGACAGAGTTTATGATTTGACCAATAAATGCAATACCGTTGCCATTGTTTCAGACGGCACCAGAGTTCTTGGCTTGGGAGATATCGGGCCTGAAGCTGGTTTGCCCGTGATGGAGGGCAAAGCGCTTTTGTTTAAATACCTAGGAGGCGTTGATGCTGTTCCCATATGCCTAGACACAAAAAATCCCGAAGAAATTATCCAAGCAGTGAAATGGCTCCAGCCATCGTTTGGCGGCATAAATCTGGAGGATATTGAAAATCCCAAATGTTTTTATATCTTAGACACATTAAGAAAGGAAATGGAGATTCCGGTTTGGCATGACGACCAGCAGGGGACAGCCACAGTTGTTTTGGCCGGCCTAATTAACGCCCTTCAAATAGTTGGCAAGAGATTGGAAACTGCCGCCATTGTTTTCGTTGGAACGGGAGCTGCCAATATCGCTGTTTCGCGTTTGTTTTTTTCTGTAGGCATAAAACCTCAAAATTGCATTGCAGTTGACGATAAGGGCATTTTGCATCTTGAAAGAAATGATATTGGAGAAAAACAAACAGAATATCCCGACAAGTGGAGGCTTTGCCAAACCACAAATCCAGAGCAGCGGAAAGGAAGCGTCCGGGAGGCGCTTTGCGGAGCCGATGTTTGCATTGCTTTGTCGAAGTCAGGCCCCGGAGTTATTTTACCGCAATGGATAAGTGAGATGAATAAAGACGCAATTGTTTTTGCCTGCGCCAATCCCAATCCTGAAATTTGGCCGGAAGAAGCAAAAATATCCGGAGCAAGAATTGTTGCTACCGGCCGCTCGGATTTTCCTAATCAGGTAAATAATTCTTTAGTTTTCCCGGCCCTTTTTCGCGGAGCTTTGGATGTCAGGGCCAAAACCATAACCAACGAGATGTGCATTGCCGCGGCAGAATCTCTGGCAAATTTTGCCCAGAAGCGCGGCATTGATGAAAATAATATTCTTCCGACGATGAAAGAAAAACAGGCATTTATTGAAGAAGCTGTGGCCGTGGGGATGAAAGCGCAAGAACAGGGCGTGGCCAGAATCGCTCACAGTGCTGAATATTTGGAGCGAAATGCTAAAGCTATGATTAATAAATCCCAAAGAGCGGTCAGGAGAAAATAATGAGAAGAATTAGCTGCGCGAAGGTAGCAAAAACTGTGGCCAATCTTTGCCAGGAGGCGAATCTTTTTTTGCCTTCGGATGTCTTAGCTTCTTTAAATTATGCTGCAAGCCGAGAGGTTTCTCCTTTGGGGCAAGCAGCGCTTAGCCAAATACTGGAAAATAATAAAATAGCCGCGGAAGAGAAGATACCGATTTGTCAAGACTGCGGAACAGCCGTTGTTTTTCTGGAAATGGGCAATGAGGTAAGGATAATCAGCGGCAATCTTTTTGATGCCGTCAATGAAGGCGTCAGGCAGGGTTATAAAGATGGCTATTTAAGAAAATCACTTTGCCATCCCTTGACCAGAAAAAATACCGGAGATAATACTCCGGCAGTAATCCATCTTTACATGGTGCCCGGAGATAAACTGAAAATTATTGTTTGTCCCAAGGGCGGAGGCGCGGAAAATATGAGCCGACTGGCAATGCTTAGCCCTTCGGTCGGCAAAGACGGCATTAAAAAATTTGTTATTGGAACTGTAGAGCAAGCCGGTTTTAATTCTTGTCCGCCAATCGTGGTGGGAGTAGGCATTGGCGGCGGTACTTTTGAAAGAGCAGCTTTCTTGGCTAAAAAGGCCCTGTTAAGGAGTACGAACACGCCTAATACGGATGGAGAACTTAATCTTCTTGAGTATGAATTATATTCCGCTATAAATAAACTCGGCATGGGCCCTGCGGGGTTGGGCGGCAGCAGAACTGCCTTAGCTGTTTTTATTGGAATGGAGCCATGCCATATTGCCAGCTTGCCTGTGGCAGTCAATATTAATTGCCATGCGGCAAGGCATAAGGAGGCAATTCTATGAAAGTTGATTTAACAACTCCCCTAAAAGATGAAGATTTGGCAAAACTGAAAATCGGCGACGAAGTTTTACTGTCAGGCATAATTTACTCTGCCCGAGACGCGGCCCACAAAAGAATGATTGAAGCACTGGATAGGGGAAGGACCCTACCCTTCGACGTAAAAGGGCAGGTTATTTATTACATGGGACCTTCGCCAGCAAGGCCGGGTCAAGTTATTGGTTCCGCTGGACCGACCACTTCAGGCAGAATGGATGCGTATGCGCCGCGCTTGATGGAAATCGGCCTTAAGGGAATGATTGGCAAGGGCATGAGATCGCAGTCTGTTATTGAAGCTATGAAAAAATACCAGTGCGTTTATTTCGGTGCGACGGGCGGAGTCGGAGCTTTAATTTCAAAAAGCATTAAGTCGGCCAAAGTGATTGCCTACGAAGATTTAGGGGCCGAAGCAATTTACGAGTTAATAGTTGAAAATTTTCCCTTAATTGTCATTAACGATGTTTTAGGAAACGATCTTTATAGAGAAGGAATTGAAAAATATAAGCAAGGAGGAAAAATTGCCAACTAAATTTGCTTTGGAAAAACTGCCCCTTGCGATGCCGGACGGAACAGAATTTACTTTTTGGTTTGACGGCAACGGTAAAATAACTTTTACGAACGGAACATTCGATAAACCCATTGCTAACGCTTTTTCATTGGTTCAGGTTCAAGATTGCCCCTTCGCCACCCCCACCTGCAAAAACACCTGTTATGTCCACGGTTTGGAAAAGCAAGAAGCCGAGGTTCACCGAAAGTATCGGGAGAACAGCAGGACCATCCGTCGGATTCTGGATAACCCGCATTATTTTAAAAAAACTGTAAGCGCATTTTCCACATGGATTTCCGAGCATTGTCCCGGCGGATTTCGTTGGCATGTTTCAGGCGATATCTTTTCCATAAAATATGCTCGTTTCATCCGCAAGGTTTGCGACGCTGCCCCGGATGTAAAATTCGTGATTTATACCAGGTCTTTCCAATATCTTACTCCCTTAGTTGGAGCTAAAAATTTAGTTATTAACCTTTCGGCCGATAAAGATAACTATAAAAAAGCGCGCAGGGTTCACCGAAAATATGACTTCAGGATTTGTTATCTTACCGTAGAGGGAGAGGTGCCCGAAGATTTACCCAAGGGGTCGGTTATCTTCCCCGCTTATGGATTGCGGGGCAGAGACTTGCCGATTCCCACCCAAGCTCCTTGGTGGAAAAGCTTAACCGCAGAACAAAAGAAAATGGTTTGCCCGCCTGATTTTTTCGGACAGTCCGCGCATTTTAGATGTGGAATCTGCAGAAAATGCTTGAGTTAAAAATACAAAGCCCCGCCTTAAGAAAGCGAGGCTTTTTTGTAGCACCACCAGGTGGTGCTACACTTATTTTTTAAACCAATCTCTGAGAATCAGTTTTATAATTTCCCTGCGGCTTTCGGCTAACTGGCGAGTCAGGGGTATTTCTTTCGGGCAGAAGTTTTCGCAAGCGCCGACGCCGTGGCAGCCCCACAATCCTTCATCTGAAGCAAGAACTGCAATCAGTTTTTCTTGGGCTTCTTTGCTATTGCGCGGGTCATCGAGAAATCTCAAGGCTTTTTGCGTGCCCGAGGCTGACATAAAATTCGTGAAGCTGGCAGCCGGGCAGGCAGATACGCAAATCCCGCATTCAATGCATCTTTCTCTTTCGTAAAGTTTGGCGGAAACTTCCTCCGGCATTATTTCGTCTTTTCCCGAAAAAGGTTTTGATGGATGTATCCATGTCTCCAGCTTTCTATTTAATTCCAGAAAGAATCTTGATTTATCGGTTGCCAAATCTTTAATCAGCGGGAAAAAGTCCAAGGGCTCTAAAGTTATGTTTTCTGGCAATGACGATGTTTGCGTTTTGCAGGCTAACTTCGGCTGGCCGTTGATTTTGACGGCGCAAGAGCCGCAAATAGACGAACGGCAAACCGATTCGTAATAAATGCTGGAATCTTGAGTTTCTAATATTTCATCGAGCAGCAAAAGGACGCTCATTCTCGGTTTTTCTTGAACTGAAAATTCACTGAAATTTTTGTTTCCCCGAGCGATTTTAACTTTTAATTCTCTCATTTCTTTTCTCCGTAGCCCCTGTCGCCGGGCGGCAGCAAGGTGATTTCCACTGGTTCATATTCTATTCTCGGCAGATCGTTTTCTTCCGGAAAATAAGCTAAAGTTCTTTTCAGCCAATTTTTATCATCGCGGTCAGGATAATCTTCCCGGTAATGACTGCCTCGCGACTCTTTTCTTAAAAGCGCGGCTTGGGCGGTGCAAAGAGCAAGCTTGGCCATTCCCGGCAAGCGCAAGGCAAGCTGGAGTTCCAAGTTTGCTGCTGTTTCTCTATACCCTAATTTTATGCGTTGGGTTTTTCCGCAAAGAATAGCAAGTTTTGCTACTGCCTCTTTCAACTCGTTTTCTTTTCTGAAAATTCCCACTTTTTCAGTAAGTGTTTTTTGGATTTCGCGATAGACCCCAAAGACATTTTCCTTGCCGCGATTTTTCGTTAATTCTTCAAGCCGCTTTGTTTGTTTTTGATATTCTTCAGCAATTTTTAAATCGGAAAAGTTTTGGGTGTTTTCCATATACAGGTACTTGCCAGCTTCTTGCCCGGCGGTATAGCCTGCAGCGATTGTTTCCAAAAGACTATTGCCGCCAAGTCTGTTAAAACCGTGCACGTCCCAGCAAGCGCATTCGCCCACGGCAAATAATCTTGCTAATCCATAAACTTCGCACGATTCCCCTGTTTTAATTCCGAACATAGTGTAATGTTGACTCGGCCTGACAGGAATATACTCTTTAATGGGATTAACATTAACGTAATCTCGGCAAAGAAGATCAACGCCAGACAATTTTGTTTTTATATGTTCTTTGCCCAATCTCTTTATATCCAGCCAAAGATGCGGTCCGTAAGGGCTTTCAACGCCAAAGTTCTTTTTGATATGGCGCATCATTGAGCGAGAAACTACGTCGCGGGAAGCAAGATTGGGATTTTTCATGGTGGGGCAATAATCTCCCATAAACTCTCTACCGTTTTTGTCCAAAAGCACCCCGCCATCGCCGCGGCATCCTTCTGTTACCAGAATAGATGTCGGCACTAAACAAGTCGGGTGGAATTGGATGGCTTCAGGGTTTCCTACAGGGACTAATCCTGTTTCTAAAGCAACTGCGCAGCCGTCGCCGAAAGATATTCGAGAATTTGTTGTTTCCTCATACAGCCTGCCAGCCCCGCCAGTGGCTAAAATAATTACTTTTGCCGTAAATACTTCAATGGTTCCTTTAACTAAATTTAAGGCGGTGACTCCGATTACTTCTTCGTTGGTATATATCAGGGAAAGCAGCTGGCGCCTGATGAAAATCGGAATCTTTAAGGCCATGACTTGCGAATCAAGAATATTAAGAAGAATGTGGCCGGTTTCGTCAGAAGCAAAAGCGCATCTCGGTTTTGATGCTCCGCCGAATGCTCGCTGGTTGATTTTCCCCTCTTTAGTTCTGGAAAAGGCAGCTCCCCAATAATCAAATTGCCTTACGAGTTCTGGGGCTAATTTGCAAATTTTTTCAACAACTCTCTGGTCAGCGCCCCAGTCGGAGCCCTTGACCGTATCGTCAAAATGAATTCGCCAGTTGTCATCTGCGGTTTCTTTCGTGTTGTTTAAAGACGCTTGAACGCCTCCCTGGGCAGCATTGGAATGCGACTGCCTCGGCGGCACCAAAGAAATTATATTCACAGAAAAACCCTCAGAGGCAATCTCAATTGCCGCTCTTTCTCCAGCCAATCCCGCGCCAATTATCAGCGCATCGGAAAAATATGCGTCCATTTTTAACCTCCTCCATAAAGCATCAAATTATTCATTCCCAAGAGCGTAAAAATAATTCCCAAAATTAGCAAGATAATGCTGATTTTTCTTTGGTGTTTGACTAAAAACCCGTATTTCACAAAAATGCTCCTTATGCCGTAGCAGGCGTGGAAAATCACCGCAATCAAAAACAAATTCATTAAAATAAAGTAGTAATCGTTCTGAAGGCGCTTTTTTATCAGTTCAACCGTGGTTACTGATTCTTTTTCTCCGAAATAAGCCAGAGCCAAGTGGACTGCCACAAAAATTGCAATCAATAGACCTGCGGAAAAATGGACATACCACAAAAAAGAATTGCGGTATTTTGTATCATCTAGAAAGCCGGGAATTTCCGAGGTTTTTCTGAAATAGCGCAAAACTATTCTTAAGCCATTAAGGCCGTGCGTCAAAAGCGCAATGCCCAAAAGCCAGATGCCGGCTTTGATCAAAAAAGTTGTCTTATCAAGATGGCTCATGTAAGAATTCATTGCGTTTTCGCCGAAGTTAATGACAGAATTTCCCAGCAAATGAAATAACAAAAAACTAGCCAAAAATATTCCGGTCAATGTCTGCAAAACCGCTAAAGCCGTATGCCAAAAAATAGCCTTCCTCATTTTTACCCCCTTTTCAAAGAGCAAAATAACTCTTAATTTATTATCACTAATTCCATTGATAGTCAACGACTTTAGCAACAACGGGCAGGGGCATTGATTAATATTTAATTTGCTCTTTTTTTATAATTTGATATAATAAAACATAATTAACGCTATTAGGTTGCCGAACAAAGGTCGAAAACTTATTTTATTCGTCAAAATTAATTAAACTCAATATGAATTCTATAAAATTTCAGACAAGGAAGGCAATCATCATTTCTCTCGCCGTTTTCGCTTTTGTCGGAGCAGCCGCATATGCGAATCATTCTTGGGGAAATTATCATTGGGAGCGCCAATCCAACCCCTTTGAGCTTAAGCTCGGGGACAATGTTTCAAGCCAGTGGGACGCTTATCTCGGAGAGGCTTCGTTTGATTGGAGCGCTTCTTCCGTGCTGGATACTGCGATTGTCAGCGGTGGCACTAATCCTAAATCGTGCAAGGCAGCGAACGGACGCGTAGAAGTTTGCAGCAGCAAATACGGATTTAACGGGTGGCTGGGCTTAGCTTCAATAGGGGTGCAGGGCGATCATATTACCAAGGGCGTAGTTAAGGTAAATGATAGTTATTTTAACACCGCCACTTATAACACTCCCGCTTGGAGGCGACTTGTGATGTGCCAGGAAATCGGCCATACATTCGGTCTCGATCATCAGGATGAGAATTTTTCAAATTCCAATCTTGGCACTTGCATGGATTATACCAGCGATCCAGACGGCCCGCTTTCAAATGAACATCCCAATGCGCATGACTACGAACAACTTGAGGCAATTTATGCCCATCTCGATACCGTTATAACGATTGGTCAAACGGTTTTTAGCGGACGCGGGAATAACATTGCAATAGATGCCGCAGGTACCGCAGACACAGTTGAGTGGGGCAAGGCCATTAGAAAAGATTCAAAAGGCAGACCCTCTCTTTTTGTTCGCGATTTCGGAAATAATGAAAAGGCATTCACTTTTGTATTTTGGGCCGACTAGCCATATTTCAGAGCGCGAAAGAACGATCTCCGGCACCCGCGTCGGAGATCGTTTTTTTACAGAGCATTGACAAAAGTTATTTTTAGATTAATATAGAAAGACCTTAATAATTGAATATGGAGAAGGAGTAGTGGGGAAATGAAAATTCATGAGTATCAAGCAAAAGAAATATTTAAAGAATACGGCATTCCGATTCCCCGGGGCAGAGTGGCTGATAGTCTTAGGGAAGCTGAGATTATAGCCCAAGAGCTTGGTTTTCCAGTGATGGTTAAAGCTCAAATTACGGCCGGCGGCAGAGGTAAGGCAGGCGGCGTGAAGGAAGCAGCCGGCCTTGAAGAATTAATAATGGTTACCAGTCAAATGCTCGGCCATCGTTTGGCGACCGCGCAAACTTCGGCTGAAGGACTGATGGTCGATAAAGTGCTCGTTCAGGAAAAATTAGGCATTAAGAAAGAATTTTATTTAGCGATAACCGTAGACAGGCAGAAAGAATGTCCGGTGATTGTTTTTTGCCCAAGCGGAGGCGCTTCTATAGAAGAAGTCGCTAAAGAACATCCGGAGAGGATATATAAAGAATACATTGATCCTGTTAAGGGCTTTATTGATTTTCATGGAGTAAAAGCTGACATGATGCCCGTTGCTTCGGCGCTCTGGAGAGTTTTTAAAGAAAGAGAGTGCTTATTGGTAGAGATTAATCCTTTGGTTTTGGCTGAAGATGATAAGCTTTATGCTTTGGACGCCAAAATAGTTTTTGATGATAACGCTTTATTCCGCCAGCTTGAGAATCAAAAATTTTCAGATGTTTCCGAACTTAACTATATTAAGCTTGACGGCAATATTGGCTGTATGGTTAATGGCGCAGGATTGGCTATGGCTAGCATGGACACTATCAAGCTTTTTGGAGGGGAGCCAGCCAATTTTCTAGATGTGGGCGGAGGAGCTGACCCGGAAAAAATTAGAAGAGCTTTCCAGGTTATTGCCGAAGATCCAGAGGTAAAAGCAGTTTTTATTAATATCTTTGGCGGCATTTCCCGGTGCGATTTGGTGGCCCAAGGAGTTTCCATGGCTTTTCAGAATAAAAAAATTGACTTACCATTGATCGTTCGCTTTGAGGGAACCAACGCCAAAGAGGGTTTTCAGATATTGAAAAAATCAGGAATAAGGTTCCAAAAAGCATCGAGCCTTACAGACGGCGCAAAACTGGCGATAGGAGCAGTCAGATGAGTATTTTAATAAATCAAGAAACGCGAGTTGTCGTTCAGGGTATTACCGGCGCTCAAGGGAGCTTTCACGCTAAGCTTTGCAGAGATTACGGTACCAATATTTCAGCTGGCGTTGTTCCGGGCAAGGGAAATACCGATTTTGAAGGAATCCCGGTATATAATACTGTGGCAGAAGCCGTAAAAGAGCAAAGAGTCAATACCTCAATTATTTTCGTCCCGGCAAAGTTCGCTGCCGGCGCAATTGTAGAGGCCATTGAAGCTAAGCTTGAGTTGGTCGTTTGCATTACCGAGGGAATTCCCGTTCACGATATGATGAAAATAAAAAGTTGTCTTAGGGGAAGCAAGACTAAGCTTATCGGCCCTAATTGTCCCGGAATAATTTCTCCGAAAGAAAAAATTAAAATAGGTATTATGCCTGCCAATATTTTTCGTCCCGGGAAAATAGGTATTATTTCGCGGTCGGGCACTTTAACTTATGAAATCGCAGCGCGACTCTCAAAAAAAGGATTCGGCCAGTCAACTTGTGTCGGCATAGGCGGCGATCCGATTGTCGGCATGGATTTTATTGATTGCCTTGAGCTTTTTGACAAAGACAAAGAAACTAAAGCAGTGGTGATGGTGGGGGAAATCGGCGGCAGCGCTGAAGAAGAAACAGCCAAATGGATTTCTACTAGATTGACCCATCCGGTAGTCGCCTATATCTGCGGCTTATCAGCTCCGCCGGAAAAAAGAATGGGCCATGCCGGAGCTATTATTTCCGATGGAAAAGGCACGGCCAAAGAAAAAATTGAGGCGTTGGAATCAGCCGGCATTCCAGTGGCTAAAACCATTGACGAAGTTGATAAAAAATTAAAACAAGTATTAAAGAGAGGATATTAATAAGCCTCTCTTTTTGTTTTTACCGTGCGCATAGTTGACTTTTGCATAACTGGGGGATAGCATAATTTGAGTACTTTGACATTAAGCCCTAGGGGAGGCAGAAAATGAAAGATAGAATAATCATAGGCATAGTGGGAGCGGGCGGAGACGGGGTAGTGACTGTCGGCGAGCTGCTTTTAAAAATAGCCCAAATGAAAGGTTATTACGGCAGGTTAAGCAAATATTACGGTCCTCAAATCAGGGGCGGCGAGTCAGCGGTCAAACTCACTATTCTTGCCGAGAATCAAGAGGGCTTTATTGAAGACGACCTCGATATTTTAGTCTGCTTTAGCCAAGCGCAACTCGTAAAATTTAAGGAAGAGTTGTCAGTCAACAGTCAAACTAAAATATTCGATGAAGAATTTTTGAAATCTTTTGCAAAAATAAGCTCACAGATAACCGGCCGGGAACAGAGCAAGAATTTAGTGGCTCTTGGCTTTTTACTGGAAATTTTAGGATGGAGAGAAAAAGAAATTCTTGAAGCCTTAAGACCCGGCGAGAAACTCCTTACTGATAAAAATTTGGAGGCAGTGGAAGCGGGTAAGACCGAAGCTGAAAAAATTCAGCTGCGAATCAAATTGCCCACGGCTTACCCGAAAGAAACTATTATTATTGATGGCAATCAGGCGATAAGCCGGGGAGCCTTAGGGGCTGGCTGCCGCTTTGCGTCAACTTACCCCATTACTCCTGCTTCTGAGATCGGCGAATATTTAAGCCATGAATTGTCAAAAATTGGCGGTTGTTTTGTCCAGGGAGAAAGCGAGATTGCTTCCATCGGCATGATTCTGGGAGCATCGTTAGCTGGCGTAAAGTCAATGACTGCCACTTCGGGGCCGGGCTTAGATTTAATGGTTGAAATGATCAATCTTGCTTCTTCCTGTGAAATTTCCTTGATTATTGTTGATGCGCAACGGGTAGGGCCATCTACCGGTATACCAACAAAAATGGAGCAAGCTGATTTAGCTACGGTTATTTTTAGCGGACATGGCTATGCCCCAAGAGTGGTTTTGGCTCCTTATAATTTTGAAGAATGCTATAGGCTAACCTTCGAGGCGTTTAATATATCTGAAAAATATCAGGTTCCGGTAATTCTGCTTTCCGATCAGTATCTCAGCCAAACTTCCCAGATTACAGATGATTTTCTAAAAAAGATTTATCTAATCGAAAACAGACTTTTACCCTTGCCGGAAGACAAAAACAAATATCTTCGTTATAAAATTACCCGCGATTACGTTTCGCCGATGGCTTTGCCCGGTATGGAGGGCTTTGAATGGCGGGCGACTGGCTTGACTCATGATGAAGCTGGCAACCCGACCAATTCTTCGGAGTGGCACCAAAAGATGCAGGAAAAGATTACCAAAAAACTCGACCCCCTAAGAGATCGCAGCGATTTGGTAAAGATTTTTGGTCCAGAAAAAGCAAAAATCGGCTTAATTTCCTGGGGGTCTTCCGGTGAGGCATCGTTGGGCGCCATAAAGAGCATGGGCCTGGAAAATAAAATTAAGGTTTGCATCCCGGAGATTATAGCGCCTATACCGATAAATGCGATTGGCCAATTTCTAAAGGGCCTGCAAAAACTTATCATTGTTGAAATGAATTATTCAGGCCAGTACCGCAGATATTTGAGACGCTACTTTGATTTTCCGAAAAAGATTTATCCCCTGAAGCGAGCTGGCGGAAGGCCTTGGTCCAGGAAAGAGATGGTGGATTTTTTTGAGGAGGCGCTAAGATGACAGAGTGCGATCCCAAATGCTATCTCAATGAGCTGAAGCCTATTTGGTGCCCGGGCTGCGGAGACTACGGCTTCCTAAGCGCCTTAGCTAGAACATTTTCCGAACTTAAAATTCCCAACCATAAACTATTTGTTGCTACCGGCATTGGCTGCTCTTCCAGGGTAGTGGGTTATTTGAAAACTTACGGCATTAACGGGATTCACGGGAGGGCTTTGCCTATCAGCCAGGGAGCAAAACTTGCCGCAGAGAGCTTGGGGTTGGATTTGACGGTGTTGGCTATCGGCGGAGACGGGGATTTATTCAGCATCGGCACTGAGCATTTGCCGCATGCAGTCAGAAGAAATGTTGATATTGCCTGCATCATGCTTGATAATCAGGTTTACGCCATGACTAAAGGCCAGACAAGCCCGACTACTCCCTACAAGGAAGATATTTTAACTTCCCATAGTTTGAATCCGCCGGTTGACCCGTTGCTGGATATGTTGACATTCGGCACGGGTTTCCTTGCGCAGGGGTTGGCTACCAATGTGCCGCATTTGGTGGGAATACTTAAAGCGGCGATAACGTATAAGGGTTTTTCTTTCGTTAATGTGCAAAGCCAGTGCGTTTCTTTTCAGGAAGGGGATTGGATTTCTCACTTAAAGCAAAATTGCTGCTATCTCAAAGAAGGAGAAATAATTGAGCTGCCCAATGGCGAAAAGTGGCTTCATGATCCCGGCAATAAAGATTTGGCCAGAAAGCTGGTGGAAGTCGCTTTGAAAGAAAGGCCATATTACGGAATTATTTACAGGGCGCCAGAAAGAGAGGGTTATCTTGAAAGAATAAGAAAAATTAATCAATCATAAATTAAAAAAGGTGACGAAATCGTCACCTTTTTATATTTAACGTACAATTCACACCATGGTTGCAAATTTACGTCGTCATGCCATTGTGTTATAATTATTAAATATGAGTAAATATAAATATTATTTTGCAAAACCAAGGTCGGAGATTGCCAAAGATATTTTAAAGGGGCTGGCAGCAGCTGGCGCGGTTTGTATCGCAGCTGGCTCCCCAT
Source organism: Candidatus Nealsoniibacteriota bacterium (assembly GCA_016188865.1). Classification (GTDB taxonomy): domain Bacteria; phylum Patescibacteriota; class Minisyncoccia; order Minisyncoccales; family MHMH01; genus JACPGX01. The sequence goes on along the minus strand of JACPGX010000002.1, from coordinate 64,923 downwards.
ATTTCACTATTAATTTGGTGAAGAATTTGAAGAAGCCAGAATATAAAAGAAAAAAAGTTTACGACGCCTTTTATAATCTTAAAAAGCAGGGGTGTATTATTGCAAAAGAAAGGAACCACCAAATTTATATTTCTCTAACCGATAGAGGAAAAAAGATAGCGGAAATATTCCAGATTGATAGCCTGAAAATCAATAAACCTAAAAAATGGGACAAGAAATGGAGAATAGTAATTTTTGACATCGCCCAGCTTAAAAATCTGCAACGCAATGCCTTCAGGGGTAAATTGAAAGAATTGGGTTTTTGTCCTCTTCAAAAAAGTGTTTGGGTCCACCCCTATCCCTGTAAGGATGAGATAGACCTCCTGAGAGATTTTTTCGGCTTGAGCGAAAAGGAGATTCGCTTAATTACCGCCGAAAACATGGGAGACGACAGTCCCCTAAGAAAAATTTTCAAAATACAATAACGTAAGATTGAAACCATGGTTTGAATTGTACGTTATTTAGATATTTAATTTTTTGGCAGATTTTGGAATAAAAAAGGTGACGATTTCGTCACCTTTTTATATTAACTCTGTTCTCGCTCGATAATTTTTTTCATTATGAGTTTAGGTAAAACCAAGAAAGTTCCCCCATAAAGAGCTTTTTGGGCATTAGTTTTTTTGGAAATAATTTCTACTTTAACATCTATTATTTTTTGGATTCGCTGTTTGTCATCTTTTTCAAGTTTGAGTTTTCCAGCTAATGCTATTGCTATTAATCCATTATCTTGGAGTATTATTGGCTTGATAAATTTTACACTTGCCCGAATTGTTGCGAGCACTTCGTCATTATTGAGTAAAGTCATCGCTGCGTAGGGTGCTGCCATATCCGCTAAGACGACTATCACCCCGCCCATAACCACGTTGTTCGCGTTTAATAAACGAGACGTGACGAGAAGCTCCATTTCGGCGCGGCCATCAATTAAATTCAAGAGTCTTATCTTAAGCAATCGAGCAAACGGCTCTCTCTCCGTAAATTGTTTTCTTAAAGATTCTTTATCCATCATTTCAATGATCACCTCCCTCGTTATTTAGAGATTAACTTAATTCAGCTTGATGTCAATAACAGCAATTGATAACATAAAAATATATGAAGCAGTATGCAGTTTTAGAACATACAGGAGATTTTAAGATTAGGGTTTGGGCTAAAACCAAAGAAGAGCTGTTTTTGAATGCGATGCTGGGAATGATAGCCGGCCTTCGGCCGGAAATCCGAAGCACGAAATCCGAAATCCGAAACATCAAAGTAAAATCATTGGATTTAAATGCGTTGTTGGTGGATTTTTTGAACGAGATTTTGTATTTGATTCAAACGAACAAAGAGGTTTACGATAAAATAAAATTCAAGAAATTCTCTGATACGGGATTGGAGGCCGGGCTCTCCGGTCATAAAGTTGATATATTCGGCGAAGATATCAAGGCCGTCACTTATCACGGATTAGATATTCGTAAAAATAAAGATGGACTTTTTGAAGCAACCGTGCTATTTGATGTTTGATATATAGTTCATTGAAAACAACTTAAATTGGAGGCGAGTCGAATGAATATCCCTAATATTTTTAGGGAAAGAGATCCGACCCAGGGGAGCATTTTCAAAAATGCCCTGTCGATGACCGCCACTTTGTGGATCGTGACAGGCCTCGGGATTGTTGTTAATTTGCTCAATCTTTTTTGGTTATCGAAGATCGGCGAGAGGGCTATCGCCGCAGTAGCCATCGGGGAGATTTCCCTTATGGTGATGATGGTGCCGATTGTGGGGATTATTACGGCGACAGTTGGCTTAGTGGGGAGTTTTAATCGGGCGGATCAGCCCGGTTTAGATAGGCTAGTCAAGCAAATTTTAGCCTTTACCTTTTTCACCTCTGTTTTATTGGCAATTTTTGGATATTTTTTTGCTCCAATTCTGATACGATTTTTTGGGGCAGAATCGGAAGTAAGCTCTCTTGCCGTAAGTTACTTAAGGATCAATTTAATCGGTGGCGTAATTTCTTTCCTGTTTTGGCCGATTGGTGACATGATTAGATCTACTAGAGATATGTTAAGGCCAGCGGTTTTTACGGGCTTGATTTTTGTTTTACGCAGTGTTTTCGATTCTTTGTTAATTTCCGGCAATTTAGGATTTCCCGAAATGGGAGTGGTGGGAGCCGGACTAAGTTTAGCTGGCGCAACGACAATCGGCGCTTTGATTGGATTTTTTATGCTGGCAAGCGGCAGGCTTTTTATTAAGATTGACCTCAGGAAGTGGCGTGATTTCAAGATTAAATTCAAGACGATAAAAGAAATTATTGCGATTGCCGGCTTTGATACGTTAGAGGGGTTAACCAGAACGATCGCCGGCATGGCTATGCTGGCTATCGTTGCGTCTTTTGGGACGCAGGTTCTTACCGCTTCTTCGATTGGCCAACGATTTTTAGGTTATGCTTCTATGCTGGGGGTGGATTTTGGTAAAACTACTGCAATTACCGTTTCAAATAATCTTGGAGTCGGAGATATTAGGCGGGCAGAAAAAAGCGGTTGGATAATTTCTGGAATTAATGTCGGAATTTTGGGGATTTTGGGCTTAATATTTTTTATCTTTGCCGGTCAGATTATCGGCATTTTTAGCAAGGATCGGGAAATTTTAACTATTGGCATTACTTATTTTCGCATTACCACTCTTTGTGGTTTGGGTTATGTTTTTTTTGCCGCAGGACAAATTTTACAAAGAGCTTTTGCCGGCGCCAAGGACACTAAGACGCCCATGCTAATTTATTGGATTGCGATAGTACTTCAGCTGGGGCTGGCATTTCTTCTCCCTAAATACTGGGGATTAGGAATTAATGGCGTGTGGATTGCCATTCTAATCGGTATGATTTTTTATGGCTTGAGCCTGATTGTTTTATTTAAAATCGGCTATTGGAAGCCAAAGATGCAAATAAAAGTCTCGCCATAAGCGAGACTTTTTGTTTTGGAAACCTTTATGTTAATCTAATAATAAGATGATAAAAATTTAATATGTTGAATAAAAAAGATTTTAAAAAAAATACAGATTGGCTATGGGAGATACCAAGGGGTTTCAGGCCAGACATGAAAGTGCCGGCTCGAGCTTATATCTCGGAAGAAATGCTGGAGGACACTTTTAAAGACAGATCACTCGAACAATTAATAAACGTCGCCACCTTGCCCGGAGTGGTAAATTATTCAATGGCTATGCCCGATATGCACGAAGGCTATGGATTTCCCATTGGAGGCGTAGCGGCAATGCGGACAGCCGATGGTGTGATTTCACCCGGCGGAGTCGGCTACGATATCAACTGTGGGATGAAGCTTTTAAAATCAGATTATTCCGAGAAAGATTTAAGGCCTCATTTAGATAAAATTGCCACGGAAATTCAAAAAGAAGTGCCCTCGGGTTTAGGCAAGGGAAGGCAGATAAAATTAAGTATTGCCGAGGTGGATAAAATTTTAGAAGGCGGAGCCAAAAGAGTAGTGGAGCAAGGCTATGGTCAATCTGAAGATTTGGAAAATTGCGAGTCAAGCGGTCAACTGCTTCAAGCCGATGCTTCTTTGGTTTCCGATCATGCTAAAAATCGCGGGAGAGACCAGGTAGGCACCCTAGGCTCCGGAAATCATTTTTCGGAAGTTCAAAAAGTTGAAGAAATTTTTGATGAAAAAGTTGCCGAAGTTTTCGGATTATTTAAAGATCAGGTCGTTGTAATGATTCATACCGGCTCTCGGGGCCTGGGTCATCAAATTGCCACCGATTACATTAGAGTGATGATGCAAGCTATGCCAAAATACGGCATTAGATTGCCCGATAGGGAATTAGCCGCTTGCCCCATTAATTCTCTTGAAGGTAAAAGATATTTTTCTGCAATGTGCGCCGGAGCGAACTACGCTTGGGCCAATCGTCAGATGATTACCCACTTTGTGCGCAAGGCTTGGGAATCAATCTTGGGCGAGAACGGTTCTCGACTCATTTCGCTCTATGATGTTGCGCATAATATAGCTAAAATTGAAGAGCATAATATCAGCGGTCAAAATATAAAATTAATAGTTCACAGGAAAGGCGCTACTCGTGCTTTTCCACCCGGGCATCCAGAAATTCCCCTGAAATATCAGTCGGTTGGCCAGCCGGTTTTAATACCGGGCTCCATGGGCACCGCTTCTTATATATTGGTCGGTCAGGATTCGGGCAAAGATTCTTGGTTTTCTTCTTGCCATGGCGCTGGCCGCATGATGTCGCGGCATGAAGCAATGAGGCGTGTATCGGGAGAACAAGTAGTTAAAGAATTGGAGAAAAAAGGCATTATCGTAAAATACTGGAGTTATCGGGGCATTGCCGAAGAAGCACCTTTAGCGTATAAAGATGTTGACAGCGTAGTGGATGTCGTCCATAATGCAGGACTATCCAAGAAAGTGGCAAGATTAGTGCCATTAGCCGTCATCAAAGGAGAATAAAATTATGCGAACACAAGACATATACAATTTGGCGATAAAAATGGGCATTGATTCTGATTTGCGGGGAAGAGAAGCCGTAGAGAAACTTTTAAGCAGAAAAAAGGAGCAATATGACAATCTAGCTGCAGCAAAAAAAGAAGAATTTGACAAAGAAGCATTGGAAAATCCCTATTTGGACTCCAGGATTTATAATATTGCCGATGACAAAGAAATTAAAAAAGTTTTGGTTGGCATAGATATTGAGCCGGCTGAAATTTTGATTGCCAAAGAATTGGGCGGCATTGATTTGATTATCGCCCATCATCCTTTGGGCAAGGGGCTGGCCAATCTTCACGAGGTGATGGATATGCAGTGCGAAATTTTCAGTTTATACGGCGTGCCGATAAATGTGGCCGAGGGTTTGATGCGGGAAAAGATATCAGAAGTAGCCAGAGGAATTAACGCTAAAAATCATCAAAGAACGGTAGACGCCGCCAAACTTTTAGGTTTTAATTTGATGAATGCCCACACTCCTTGCGATAATTTAGTAGCCAAATTTTTAAAAGATAAAATCGATTCGGCAAAAGTGGAAAGAATCGATGATTTGATGAAATTACTTAAAGAAGTCCCGGAATATAAAGAGGCTATGAGAATCGGGGCAGGCCCCAAGATTTTTGTTGGTTCTCCGGAAAGCCGTTGCGGAAAAATAGCCTTAACCGAACTTACCGGCGGCACAGAGGGCTCGCCCAAGCTTTATGAAAAAATGGCGCAGGCGGGCATCGGCACCGTAGTTGGCATGCATGTTTCCGAAGAACATAAAAAAGAAGCGGAAACCGCCAATATTAATATTGTTATTGCCGGACACATTTCTTCAGATTCTATCGGAGTGAATCTATTTTTAGATGAATTAGAAAAACAGGGCATTGAAATTATTCCCTGTTCAGGACTAATCAGAGTAAAACGAATTTAATATTCGGGAGATCCGATCTCCACTCAAATTTGAGAGGAGATCGGATCTCCGGATATTTCGGCGGTCGCTTATGGCGGCTTTTTTTGTTAGAATAAAGTAATGGATGCAAAGCCGAAGAAAATTTGTTTTGTAGGCGGGCCCAGCACTGGAAAAAGCACCTTGGCTAAATATTTGACGGAGGAATTAGCAAAGAAAAATTATACGGCCGAATTTGTGAGCGAGTTTGCCAGAGATTTTATCGTTGAGAAAGGAGGCATAAAAGGCCCGGAAGATCAGCTTTTAATAGTTAAGGGGCAAAAAGAAAAAGAGAAAACTGCTTGTAGCAGTAATCCTGAATTTGTTGTTTGCGATGTGCCGGCTTTTCTTTCCCATGTTTACTTTCATTTTTTAAATGACGGTGTTATTGATAAAAGAGAAGCAGAGATACTGAAAAAGATTGAAAATAAACTCTGGCAGGAGATTAAAGGCGATATAAACAGCTACGATTTCGTGTTTTTTCTTCCGCCGGAAATTCCCGCAGAAAAAGACGGCGTTCGTCTTTATACCGACAAAATAGAAGAAATTTCCAATCGAATTGATAAATTTTTGCATTTGCATGATATAAAGCATCACGAATTAAGGGGGGCGGTGGAGACGAGGGCCAGCGAGGCTTTTAAAATTATCGGAATTTGATATTTATGCACGAAGTAAAAGATATAAAATTAGCCGAGCAGGGAAAATTAAATATAGAATTAGCAGAGATGCATATGGGTGCCTTGATGAAAATAAAGAAACGCTTTGAAAAAGAAAAGCCGCTTCAGGGCATAAGAGTGGGTCTGGCCCTTCATGTTACTAAAGAAACCGCTGTTTTAGTTAAAACTCTTATGGCTGGCGGCGCCCAAGTGGCTATTACCGGGTGTAACCCCTTAAGCACTCAAGACGATGTAGCAGCCGCCTTGGCGTCAGATGGCGTCAATGTTTGGGCATATAAGGGAGAAACAACCGAAGATTATTATCGCTATTTAGAATACGTGATTGATTTTAAACCGCACATTACCATTGATGACGGCATGGATTTGGTTTCGGAAATTCATAAGAAGCATGAAAATTTGATTCCGCAAATTATCGGCGGCTGCGAAGAAACAACCACCGGCATAGTAAGATTAAAAGCCATGAAAAAAGACGGCGCTTTAAAATACCCGATAATTGCCGTTAATGATAATAAAACTAAGCATTTATTGGATAATTATTATGGCACAGGCCAATCAACCTGGGATGGGATTATAAGATCGTCTAATATTTTAGTGGCCGGAAAAAATGTGGTTATTGCCGGCTATGGAAGCTGCGGCAAGGGGGCGGCAATGAGAGCGAAGGGCATGGGAGCAAACGTTATCGTAACAGAAGTGGCGAATTTTCCAGCGCTTCAGGCAGCTTACGACGGCTTTAGGGTGCTTCCCATGGAGGAAGCGGCTAAAATCGGCGATATATTTATAACGCTAACAGGCGATCTTAATGTTGTCAGGTCTGAACATATGCAAGTTATGAAAGACGGAGTCATTCTTGCCAATTCCGGGCACTTTGACGTGGAAATAGATCTCAAGGGATTAAAGAAAATATCGGAATCTGTAAGGCGGGTTCGGCCTTCTTTAGATGAATATATGGTGCAGGGAAAGAAGATTTTTGTTGCCGGCGAAGGCAGATTAGTCAATTTGGCTGCTGCCGAAGGCCACCCCTCAGAAGTAATGTCCACTTCATTTTGCGGCCAAGCGCTTTCGGTTGAATATTTAGTTAAGAGTAAGGGAAAATTACCGACAGATGTTATTATGCTGCCGGAAGAATTAGATGATTTTATCGCCAAACTTCAGCTGGAAGCTATGGATATTACGATCGACGAACTAACCGAGGAACAAAAAAAATACCTATCCAGTTGGCAGGAAGGAACATAAGTCATCTGGGTTGACTTTTCTTTTAATTTATATAAGATAAGAAAGATTTGTAATTTGAAAATTAAGGAGGCGTGCGAATGGCGACTGATTACTATGGAATAAATGATTCGCTTTCTGAAGATGAAAAAAATATAAGAGATGAAGTGCAGAAGTGGGTAGGTAAAAATTATCTGCCAATTATTAAGGACTGTTTTGAGAAAGATCGCTTTCCAAGGGAGATTATCCCGCAGCTTGCCCAGCTTGGCCTTTTGGGAATAAAAACTCAAGGCTACGGCTGTCCGGGAGCCAGTAATATGGTTTACGGACTGGTTTGCCAAGAATTAGAAAGAGGCGACAGCGGATTGCGAAGTTTTGTTTCCGTGACTAATTCTTTAGTGATGTATCCGATTGAAACTTTTGGTTCTGAAGAACAGAAAAATTTTTGGCTGCCAAAACTGGCTTCAGGAGAAAAAATCGGCTGTTTTGGCTTAACCGAGCCTGACGCTGGTTCCGATCCCGCCAGCATGAAAACCACGGCTAAAAAAGACGGGGAGAACTATATTCTCAACGGAACTAAAATGTGGATTACCAATGGCAGTATTGCCGATGTGGCTATTGTCTGGGCAAAAACTCAAAAAGGCATAAGGGGTTTTTTGGTGGAAAAAGGCATGGAAGGATTTTCGGCTGTTGATATCAAAGGCAAGATGTCTTTAAGAGCTTCAGTCACTTCGGAGTTGATTTTGGATAATGTCGCCGTCCCTGAAAAGAATATGCTGCCCAAAGCTGAAGGATTAAAAGCTATCCTAATGTGTTTGAATGAAGCTCGTTACGGTATTGCCTGGGGAGCTTTAGGGGCAGCTATTGAATGTTATGAAATAGCCTTGAATTACACCAAACAAAGAAAGCAATTTGGCAAACCCATAGCGTCATTTCAGCTGGTTCAAAAAAGTCTGGTAGAAATGCTTACTGAAATTACCAAGGGTCAATTATTGGCGCTTCAATTAGGCAGATTGGAGGATGAGGGCAAGGAGCGCCATCAGCAAATATCAATGGCTAAAATGAATAATGTTTATCACGCCCTGAAAATCGCCCGGGATGCCAGAGATTTACTGGGAGCCAATGGCATTCATCTGGATCACAGAATTGTCAGGCATATGATGAACTTGGAAGCAGTTTCTACTTACGAAGGAACGCATAATATCCATCTCTTGATTATTGGAAAAGATATTACCGGCATTTCTGCTTTTGGAAACGAATAAACAAAAAAGGAGTGATTGAAAAATCACTCCTTTTCTATTTTTATTTATATTCATAAAATCCTTTTCCAGTTTTTCTGCCCAAGAATCCGTCAGCAACATATTTCCTAAGAAGCGGGCACGGTTGATATTTAGGATTATTAAGATCACGATAGAGAGTTTCCATTATGGCCAAACAAATATCCAGTCCGATAAAATCAGCTAGTTCCAGCGGCCCCATTTTTTGATTAGTGCCCAATTTCATTGCTTCATCTATGGTTTTAGCATCAGCCACTTCTTCCTGGAAAGCAAAAATTGCTTCATTAATCATCGGCATTAAGATTCTATTGACAATGAACCCGGGCGAGTCGTTGGATAAAAGAGGCGTTTTATCAAGTTTTCTGCAAAAATCCATGGCAGCTTGCAATGTTTCTTCCGATGTACGCAAGCCCTTGATGACTTCGATCAGCGGCATTATCGTCGCAGGATTCATAAAATGAATGCCGATAAATTTTTCTGGCCTTTTTGTAGCGTTCGCCAGTTTGGTGATTGAGATTGATGAGGTGTTTGTGGCAAAAATTGTTTTTTCCGGGCAAATTACACTCAATTGTTTATACAAAGCCATTTTCGCCGCTTCCTTTTCGACAATAGCTTCAATAACCAAATCAGCAGTTTTTAAGTTTTCTAAATCGTAAGCAACATACATTCTGCCAGCCATGGCGTTCCACTCTTCTTGAGTAATTTTGCCTTTGTCGCGCAGCTTGTATAGATTTTCTGTTATATTATTAGATCCTTTTATGAGCCTGGTGCGGTCAATATCATGGATAAGCGTAACAAAGCCCTTTTGGCCGCAAATTTGAGCAATACCCTGGCCCATTGTGCCAGCCCCAACCACTCCGACAGTCTTTATCTCTTTCATCACAGCCTCCTTTATGGCAAGGTGCTATCTTAATTTTTTTACCATATAAGTATTTTCCAGTCTATAGCCGAGTTTTCGATAGTAATCTCTTGCGCCGATACCGGAAATTACCGTAATTTTATTAAAGCCGAATTCTTTTTCGGAGATTTTTTCCGCCTCTTTGATGAGTTTTCTCCCCAATCCCTTGTGTTGCGGAGAGGGAGAGGTCCGACCTCCCCCAAATTTGGAGGGATGCCAGACCTCTAGCGATTGGCCGTAAGTGTGAAGCTCCCGGATAACTGCCCCATGTAACTGGTACGACCCGTTACATAGACGAAGGCGGAGTAGGGAGTAAAGTTTGCTTCGATTTTTGTTTTCAAAAGATAAAAAAATCTCCTTGCCGCCGGAGGCGTTGTAATCTTGGCGGAATAAATATAATTTTTCCTTGGGATCGTAATTTGCCCCCACTTCCCGGCAGCGGATGCACTTACAATTACCGGAAACTATTTGCCGTAAATTTGATATTTTTGCAGGCCCGGCCGCTATGCTATGAGAAGGAATGTCTCTGGTGATTCTTTGTATCCTCACATAATAGGGGATGATTTTTTTGATTGATTTCACTAAATTTATTAGTTGTTTTTCAGTATACGGTTTATATTTTTTATTTTTCCATAATTTGTAAAGCGGCGCTCCTTTAACTAAAGCACACGGATATATTTTTAATAAATCTGGCTTAAATCGAAAATCAGAGGACAGTTCTCCGAACATTTTTAAATCACGAGTTGAAGTTGAGCCGGGCAGATTGGGCATCATTTGATAAAGGATTTTGAAGCCAGCATTTTTTAAGAGTTTGGTGGCCTCGCTTATCTCCTTCACCCCATGGCCGCGATTATTGAATTTTAAAACATCGTCGTAAATTGATTGAACCCCCAGCTCAACCATTGTTACGCCAAGTTCTCTAAGCCATTTAATCTCGCCGAGATTTATAAAGTCTGGTCTAGTTTCTATAGATAGTCCGACAATACGGTGCCGAGCTCGCTCATTGAACCTCTGAGTTGGTCGGAAACCCGACGTCCGACCATTATTGCAAGATTCAAAGCAGCGCTTGATGAACCATTCCTGGTATTTTTTTGGGTAATAAGACCATGTTCCACCAACTATGCGCAGCTCTATTTTATCCGTAGGGTGGCCTTCCATTTCCAAGGTTTCAATTCTTTTTTTTACCTGTAAATAGGGGTCAAAATTTAATTTTTTTGCTCTTTCTACGGCTGGTTCTCCGGAGACATAGCTTTTGGGAATGCCTTTTTCGGTGGGACAATAAATACATTTTCCGGGGCAAGGGTAGGGTTTGGTTAAAACCGAAATGTTTACAATGCCGGAAAGCGATCTTACCGGCCGGGTTCGCAGTAATTTTTCAATCAGCGGAGTTTTTTTAATTTTTTTATTCTCAAGCATTTTACGGTAAGTTTCTAACAGTTTAATATTGCTGGGACAGGGGACTTTGTATTTTTTTGACATTTTCCTTTTTACAGATGCCAAATCCTCCGGAGTTTTCAGCCGGTTTTTCATAATTTCCATAATCATTATTTCGGCAGTATTCATAACCTAATTATTATATGTTTTCCGAGGGGTTTTGTAAATAAAAAGAACTGTTTAGGGCAGTTCTTTGTTGGCGTATTTTTTGCATTCTTGTTCTAACAAGAAATAGAGATAACCGTTGCGTTTTTTTGCCAGAGGCAGATAAAAATCAACAGTTTCTTTGAGATATTCTTTTTGTTTTTCCGAAGAGCAATCACCGAGAGTGCGCATATTGTGGAGGCGGTCAGCAAGTTTGTTATCTATATCTTCCGATGAAGCCATAGATAGCCTTTTGAAATAGACTTCGCCACGAAATACCTCGTCTTTAGTCATAATTCTCACGCTTTTTCTAACTCGTTTGCCAAAAATCAATTCGATATCTTTCCACGATAGAATGAAAGTATTCTCTTTAATATCGTGCAGCAAAGCTGCGACAATCTGCCATGGCTTAACCACGATAAACCGCGTATTTTCTTCGATTAATATAAGGGCTACTGCTTTGGGATGTTCAAAATAACGGATTTTCCCGTCATCACGCATTTGGCCTTTGTGGCCATGGCCGTATTTGGCAAGCTTGTACGCAAGCATTATCAGTTGAAATTCCCTTGGCGTTAAATCTATTTTTTCTTTAAGTTTTTTCTCGAATTCTACTCTGCCGACAGCCATTTTTTGCCTCCTATAAATATGCTAAAATGAATATACCATGGATAAAAATTACGCGCAATATTTGTTGGGAAAAACTAAAGAGGATTATAATTTGATTGCCGAAGAATTTTCCGGGAAAAGGCGAGAGCCTTGGCCCGAGCTCAAGTTTCTATTTGATGATTATTTGGCTTCAGGCGATAAAGTTTTAGATTTGGGTTGCGGTAATGGGCGATTTTTTGAATTTTGCATGAATAAAAATGTAGACTATTTGGGAATTGACCCATCCGAGAAACTTATTGAAATAGCTAAAACCAGATACCCCCAAGCGAAATTTCAGGTTGGCGACGCTATGCAGCTGCCTTTCCCAGATAATTCTTTCGATAAAGTTTACAGTATCGCTGTTTTTCATCATATTCCATCAAGCGAATCGCGCTCGATGTTTTTAGAAGAAGCAAGAAGGGTATTGAAGCCGAACGGCCTTTTGATTTTGACAGTTTGGAAGTTTTCTCAGCCCAAAATGCGCTTTTTGCTTTTAAAATATACGCTTCAAAAATTACTTGGTTTATCAAAATTGGATTTTGGCGATGTTTTGGACCCCTGGGGCAAAACGAATGTTAAAAGATATTATCATTGGTTTTCAAAAAAAGAATTAGCAAAACCGATAGAGGAAGTTGGTTTAAAAGTAAAAAAAATAGGTTTTGCGAAAAGCAAAAATAAAAAACGGCAGAATATTTATTTAGTCGCCGAAAAATAAGAACCTCGCCCCTGGCGAGAACCTTGATTCGCTAAGGTATGCTCATATAATCTTGAATTAAAATCCCCCAAACCTATGCGGGGTGGGGGATTTCTTCAAAGGTAAGAACTTTAATGAAAATCTTGCGGCGGAGTCTCTTTTCGAATTCTATGGCCAAGGATTTGACAAAGCTGTCTCGGTTTTTATACCAAGCCCATCTTTCGAAAATTCCCACTTTTTCTATTTCAAATCGGATATGGAAATGATGTTTCCCAGTTTTTTTATCCAATTTTCCCTCCCTAAAAAGTGAAAGCAATAACAACCAGCATCGAGAGGTGGAGTACCTGATCTAGTCCTACGGTGAAAATTATTAGGGTAGTTTGGCTTAGTTTTTCTTGCTCCTTGGTTTGATTGTTAAAGAACGAGAGCAGTCTTTTCCACTGGGAATCAATCGCTAAGTGAGAAGAGAAAAGAAGAAATAGCCATAGAAGGTTAACCCCTAGCCACCAGAACAGGGGCATGAATAACATGGCGTAGAGAAAACAATGCAGGAAAATGAAGGCTCCCTTCTTTTTGCGATGAGAGAGAAAGTCAGCCAGGAAATGGTTCAACGTTGCGCAGTAAAAGAATACGGCTATTTTATCAAAATCCATCTTAAAGCTCCTTTCCAGGGCCGAGTTTTTAAGCTACTATACAATAGAGTATATCATAGATATTTTAATTTGTAAAGATGGCGAGAGGTCCGACCTCCTCTCAAATTTGAGTGGAGGTCGGACCTCCTAATATTAAAGCGCCCGTAGTTTAATGGATAAAACATTGGCCTCCGAAGCCAAAGATTACTGGTTCGACTCCAGTTGGGCGCACAAAGTATGGTATAATAAATAATATGTCACCCGATCCCGGAAAATATAAGATAGCAGTTTCTGGAGCAGCTGCAGTTGGCCATTGCTGCAATAATATTGAAGAATTGTCCAAAGAAGTTGGCCGCCAGATTTTCTGGCAGGATTGTTTTTTACTTACCGGAGCTACTACCGGCGTTCCTTATTTTGCTGCTGTGGGATGCAAGGAGGTGGGGGGATTCAGCATCGGATTTTCGCCGGCAGCTTCTGAGTTGGCCCATAAAAAAGTATATAAACTTCCATTAGATCAATTTGATATCATAATTTATACCGGGTTTGATTACTCCGGCAGGAATCTTTTACTAACTAGAGCAGCAGACGGCGTAATTGTCGTTTGCGGGAGGATGGGAACCTTAAATGAATTTACCATTGCCTATGAAGATAGAAAGCCAATTGGCGTTTTGGAAGGCTCCGGAGGCACAGCTGACCTTCTCAAAATAATTCTAGCCCGTCCCCATACCAAAAGAGGTCCTATTGTGTATGATACCGACCCGAAGAAATTAGTTCAGAAATTAATCGCAGCTATTAAAAAAACAAAAAGGTCGAAGTAAAAAATTTATATTTTTTATGAAAGAAAAAGAAGGAAAATTAATAGGCAAAATAAGCCATTATTTCAGCAACATTAGCGTGGGAGTGATTGATTTGTCGGATAAATTAGAAGAAGGCGATGAAATAAGAATTGTCGGCGGCGAAACTGATTTTTCCCAGAAAGTAGAATCAATGCAGATTGAGCGCGATAAAGTTAAAAAAGCCAAGAAGGGCGATTCTGTCGGCTTGAAAGTTGACCAAAAAGTCAGGGAAGGATATAAAGTTTATAAACTCTAATCTCCAATTTTAAAATGCTAGAGATGTTTTGGCAATTAGTTTTAGCTACCCTGCTGGGCGGGTTAGTTGGTTTAGAAAGAGAGTTCAGCAGAAAAGAAGCGGGCTTGAGGACCTATGCTTTAGCTTCTTTGGGAGCGGCCTTTTTTACAATAATTGCCTTTGAATCAATTAAGCTTTTTGCGGGATTTACCGGCTTTGACCCCAGCAGAATTATTGGCCAGATAGTTTTAGGCATTGGCTTTATCGGCGCAGGTTCCATTATTCATCGCGAGTTTCATATCAGCGGGCTGACTACCGCAGCTGGCCTTTGGATAACAGCAGCCATTGGAACTGCGGTGGGGATTAAGCTTTATATGCCGGCAATTTTCGCTGCTATTTTAGCTATTTTAGTGTTAGCTGTTTTAAGGCCGGTTGAAGAAAAATTTATTAAAGGCAAGGAGTAAAATAATTATCTTAATTATGATTTTAATTTTTTTCGCCGGTTTTTCCGGAGGAATCCTGCGAGGTTTGGTTGGTTTTGTAAAATATATGTTTTCCTATAAAGAAGTAAAATTCAGGCCTCGTTATTTTTTAGCAACCATGTTTATTTCCGGAGTAGTCGGGCTTTTGTCGACATTGGCCGTTAAAGAAATAGGCTTTACTCTTTTGGGAAATTTCAGCGGGGTACTGGCTTTTATTATTGGATACGCCGGCGGCGATTTTATAGAGAATATTTATAAAATAATAATTAAAAAATCTTCGTTTTATGATGAACTCCGTTAAGAAACTTATTGGCTTAATTTTGCTTTTGGCTGGCTTGGCGATTATTCTTTACAGCCTTTATTCTTCTTATAATATTTTTACTGCCAAAACTTCAGCTCCGGATATTTTTAAATTTGAGCAGGTTAAAGCGACTCCCAATGCCCAGCAAGGCGTAGAAGCTCAATTGCAAAATCTCCTTCAAGATCAGCTAAAGGGTTTACTGCCGACGGACTCAATCCCCGGGCTTTTGAATTTGATGAGTTGGTCGATTTTCGCCGGAATTCTTATATTTGGCGGCGGCCAGATAGCTGGATTGGGGATTAAGCTGTTAAAATAAATGAAATTCATAAGGGCGCTTTCTGTTTTTGTCGGCACAATCATCGGGGTAGGAATTTTTGGCCTGCCCTACATTGCTTCTAGGGCCGGCTTTTTTGTTGTTTTTATATATTTTTTAGCGATGTCTACTATCGCCATCCTGATTCATCTGCTTTTCGGCAAGGTCGCCTTGGGCACGGAAACTCTTTACCGTTTACCGGGATTTGCGGGGGAATATATGGGCCCTAATTGGAAAAAAATCACTTTGCTGACAATTGGTTCTGGGTTAGTCGGCGCTATATTGGCTTATTTGATTGTCGGGGGAACATTTCTGGAATATTTCTTTGCCCCCTATTTTGGCGGCAATAATCTTATTTACACCCTTCTTTTTTTTGGCGCGGGCGCTTACCTGATTTTAAGGGGCATCAAACATATTTCCCGGGTGGAATTTTCGCTTCTCCTCGTTTTTTTCGCCATTCTGATTGTTATTTTTGTTAAAGCCGCGCCCTTTATAGATTTTAGCAATTTTCAAAAAACCGATTTATCTTTTATCGCTTTGCCCTACGGAGTGATTCTCTTTGCCATATGGGG
The DNA here is from genome assembly GCA_016188865.1 of Candidatus Nealsoniibacteriota bacterium. Classification (GTDB taxonomy): domain Bacteria; phylum Patescibacteriota; class Minisyncoccia; order Minisyncoccales; family MHMH01; genus JACPGX01. Next base: position 49,132 of record JACPGX010000002.1, on the reverse strand, counting down.
TTCGTCTTTGATACCTGAATTGGAGGAAATGCTGGGTTCAGACGCCAAGAAGTTATTAAAACGAGTAATCGTATCGGGAATTTTGCTTTCTGTCGTCACTTACTTATTTTTTATTTTCATGGTTTTGGGCGCGACCGGGCAAAATACCTCCAAGGAAGCAATTTCCGGGCTGGCCAATACTCTAGGCAACGGCATAATTCGTTTGGGATTTATTTTCGGAGTGATTACCTGCTTCACCTCTTTTATCACTTTGGGACTGACTTTTAAAAAAATTCTCTGGTATGATTTCGGTTTACCGAGAAGATTGTCCTGGCTTATCGCCTGTTTTTTGCCGCTGATTCTCTTTTTCTTGGGCCTCAAAGAATTTATTGCCGTTATCGGTTTGACCGGAGCTATTTCTTTGGGCTTTGAGGCAATAATTATTGTATTTTTATATCGCGCCTTTTTACTTAAAAAATTTGCCAGAGCGATGAATCCCTTAATGTATATTTTGCCTGTTTTTTTCGTTCTCGGCATTTTCTTTGAAATTTACTATTTTTTTGCTAGATAGTTAGCATGAGGTTTATTGCGGATTTTCATATACATAGCAAATACTCAAGGGCGACGAGCCGCGATATGGACTTGGAAAATTTAGATAAGTGGGCAAAAATCAAGGGAATCAAGGTTTTGGGTACGGGCGACTTCACGCATCCCGAATGGTTTAAGAGTCTGAAAGAAAAATTGAAATCCGCGGAAGCCGGGCTTTTTCAGTTAAAAAGCGGTAATTCGGAAACGCGTTTTATCTTAACTGCCGAAATTAGCTGTATCTACTCAAAAAATAACAGAGTCAGGAAAATTCATATTATAGTTTTTGCTCCCTCTTTTGAGGCGGTTGATAATATTAATGCTCGTTTGGGGTGGATTGGGAATTTAAAGTCAGACGGCCGGCCAATTTTGGGCTTGGATGCCAAAGAATTAGCTAAAATTGTTTTAGGAGCCTCCGAAGATTGTTTGGTGGTGCCCGCGCATGCTTGGACTCCCTGGTTTTCCGTATTCGGTTCAAAATCCGGCTTCAATTCAATTGAAGAGTGTTTTGAAGATTATTCAAAATATATTTATGCGATAGAGACGGGATTGAGCAGCGATCCTGCAATGAATTGGCGGCTTTCAGCATTAGATAAAATTGCCCTGATTTCCAATAGCGATGCTCACAGTCCCTCAAAAATAGGCAGGGAGGCCAATGTCTTTGATTTGCCATTTTTAAGCTATGATTCGATTATTACCGCCATAAAAACTAAGGACCCGCAAAATTTTTTACACACCATTGAGTTTTTTCCGGAAGAAGGAAAATATCACTACGACGGCCACCGCAGTTGTGAAATTGTTTTATCTCCCGAAGAATCAAAAAAATACAACAACATTTGCCCAACCTGTGGGAAACCTTTAACTATCGGAGTGATGAATAGAGTTGAGGAATTAGCCGACAGGCCCGCCTTCGATAAATCTTCGGCGGGTAAACCTCAAAATGCCGTTTCCTTTAAAAGTTTAGTCCCATTGGGAGAAATAATCGCTGAAAGTTTGGGTGTTGGCGTTGCCAGTAAGCAAGTACAAAAAGAATACAAAAATATAATTAAAAATTTTGGCAATGAGTTTAAGATTTTATTAGATGCCACCAGACAGGAATTAGAATCTGCCGCCTTGCCGGAAATAGCAGAAGGCATTATAAGGGTAAGAGAGGGCAGGGTTTCCATCGAGCCTGGTTACGACGGGGTATACGGAAAGGTTATGATTTTCTCCCAAAGCGAAAGGAAAGATATTTTGAAGCAGAAAACGTTGTTTTAAAGACAAAAGAGGTCCGATCTCCTCTCAAATTTGAGTGGAGGTCGGACCTCCCTAAATCCGATGATCGAGGACTATCAATTCGGCTCAATCACCATTGACGGAGAAATTTACACTCATGACATTGAGGTTTTTTGGACTGGCGATGTTTTTGACTGGTGGCGTAAAGAGTCGCATATTATTGATGTTGAAGACATATTAGATATAGTAGATCAGAATCCGGAAAGCATCGTAATCGGAACAGGTCAATCGGGCATGGCCAAAATTACCGATGCCGCTAAAAAATTAATTACAGACAGGGGAATTAAATTATATATTGACCACACAGAACAAGCGATTAAGACTTTCAATATCAGAAAAGAGGAATCGCAGGAAGAAGACGGTAAATTAGAAAAAGTAATAGGACTCTTCCATTTGACATGTTAAGGTCGGCTGCATTAGCCGGAGAATTTTATCCGGAAAATAACAAGGAATTATCTGGAATAATAAATAAACTTTTAGATCGGGCCAATCCCCCCAAGATTAAAGGAGAAATTTTCGGTTTGCTCTTGCCTCATGCGGGCTATGCTTATTCCGGACAAGTAGCAGCGTATGGCTTTAAAGCTATTATCGGTAAAAAATTTGATACGGTCATTATTATGGGCGACTCTCACTACGAGAGATTTGACGGAGTTGCTGTATGGTCAGAAGAGGGATTTTGGGAGACACCTCTCGGCAAGGTAATGGTTGATAAAAAACTGACGAGAACGGTTCTCGACAGTTCAAGAAGATTTTTTAGGAGAGATTCTGCCCACCTTTGGGAACACTCGATCGAGGTCCAGCTGCCTTTTTTGCAGAGGATCTCTGTCAAAAATTTTAAAATTCTGCCGATTATTTTTGGTTCGGAAAATAAAGACTGGCAATTGCTGGCCAGAGTGATTTTTAAAAATATAAAAAATAGGAAAGTTTTAATTATAGCTTCTGCAGATTTATCGCATTATTTATCTTATAAAGAAGCAAAAGATATTGATGAGAAAACTCTAAAAAACATTTTAAATCTTCGGGTGAGCAATTTAAATATTTGCGCCATTGATTCAGTAAAAACGCTAATTGAAACAACCAAACTTTTAGGCGGCAAAGCATCTTTGCTAAAATACGCTAACTCCGGAGATACTGCTGGCGATAAACCCCCTCACCAAAATTTTGGTGGGAGGGGTAAATCAAAAGTAGTGGGCTACGGGGCAATCGCTTTTTATAAATAAAAACGCCAAAAGTTTTAACAACTTTCGGCGTTTTACTGATTTTATTTCGGCCTGCCAATCCAAGTTATGCCGATATCGCTGTCGTCAATACCGGTAGCGGTGGCCGGATCGGTGTCTAGCACCCTGTCTTCTCCGGCTGAAAGTATGAAAATTCGATAGCTCCCGTCGCCTAAACTCTTAAAAGTGACGATATAGCTGTTGCCCCAAGGATCATACATGGTTCCTTTGAGTTTTAAGTATGAGCCGTGCCAGCCGTGGGAAGGATTTTCCGGATTTCCTACATATTTTCCGTATTCTCGGCCGTTGATCGAAAAATGACTGTATAGATTATCGCGGTTAGCCAGGGGGAAGTCGGTAAGGTCCAAATAGTTTGCTTGGCTTTTATCGGCTGCCTGCAGATCGTTCATGGTAACAGATATTTGAGCCGCCCCATCATACATGCCGGTAAACAAAAGAGTGTATTGGTCAGCAGTAGTTTTGTTTAAACGGGTTGGAAATTCGTTTAAATCTCCAGTAAACATTTCCAGAGCTTTTTGCATCTCCTCAACGTCAGTTTTAGCCGCAGCATATCTTGCCTTTCCGCTGCTTGAAGTTATGGCAACAAATATTATGCCAGCCAAGACGGCTAAAATGGCGACAACCACCATTAATTCAACTAGGGTAAAACCTCTTTCATTTTTACCCTTAAGGCCAAAGAGTCTTCTAATCATTTTTTTCACGATTTTCTCCTCCTTTTTTAAAAGATCCATTCCTATCGGCAGTATTACAAAAGCATCAATTATTGTCAAGCGGCTGGGGTTTCATTTTTATCACCTCCAAATTTCTTCTTGTTGAGCCAGAAAGACATCACATATCTTTACGTCATCTTTATGAAAGAACTGTTTTATCAAGAACATTTCGGGCGTAATTACTTCATCGCTGTGTTCCACTTTTATGATTAATATCTCCTGCGCTCCCTCTTTCAAAACGTAGGTTTTCCCTCCAGCTAGTGAAAGATTTCCTAACTTCTCGATTTTTAAGCCGAGATCTGTCCAATAAATTTTAATCCTGCCCAGCATAACCCACCTCTTTATTATAGTAGCTAATATATCATAGTAGCTAATAACCGGTTTGTCTAGCGTTCGCGGCGCGCCTTTCTAAAAATGGCTAGTTTTGATATAATAGAAACGTATTTATGAAAAAGTTTTTCCTGTTTCTGGTTTCTCTTTTAATAGGCGCAGCCCTTTTTCTTTTTATTATAAATAACGTTGGATGGGAGGAAATTTTATTAGCCCTTAAAACATTTTCCCTTAAGGCAGGTTTAATAATTTTATTATTAACGATTTTATCTTTTTTTGTGAGATCCTGGAGATGGAAGATGGTTTTAAAGAGTCAGGGATATAATATCCCCACCCTAAGAATCATAGAATACTATCTTTCTGGTAATGCGATAGGATTTTTCTTCCCAATGGTAATTTTGGGCGGAGAAATCTTTAGAGGATATGATTTAAAAGAAAAGTATTCTGTGCCATGGCCAAAATCAATCGCCTCGGTTTTTATAGACAGATTTTTAGAAATAACAATCAATGCCATAGTTATAATCTTTGGCATATTTTTTTTATTTTCAAAAGTAAGTTTTCTTTCGCAAAAAATTGGAATAGCCCTATTTTTATTGGCAATTTCCACCGCCATAGCGGTGGTCGTTTTTTATTTCAAAAGCTTTCGCAAAGAAAGCATCATTAAATTTTTTCTGAAAAAACTTAATCTTAGACATAACAACGGGGCTGATACGATGATCGATGTCGAAAAAGAAATATTCGCATATTTTGGGCCGAATAAAAAAACAATGTGGCAAGGGTTCGGCTTGAGTTTAATAACCCAATTGATATTAACTGCCAGAACATTTTTCTTAGTTTTATTTTTAGGCAAACAAATTAGTTTTTTGGGGGCGACAGCTGTTGTCGCTTTTTCTTTTTTGGCTATTACCTTACCGATACCCGCCGCTCTTGGCTCGCATGAAGCGGTGCAGTCTTTTGTTTTTAATGCATTTGGTTTGGGCGCCAACATCGGCATGGCCTTCGTGTTTATTGTCAGGGGCGCGGAATTAGCGGTGGCTTTGCTGGGACTAATTTTTTTCTTTAGGTTTGGGATTCAAATGATGGAATCGATAGTATTTAAAAAAATAGCAAAATTAATTAAAATAAAGCAGTGATTAAAATTAATAGGGTTATTAAGATTTTAATAACTTCAGATTTTTTTCTTCAGGCTGGCTGGGGTCTTTCCGGTCCGATTTTCGCTATTTTTTTGACCAAACAAATTCAGGGAGGCGACATTAAAATGGTAGGTTTCGTGGCGACTACCTATTGGATAACAAAGTCGATTGTTCAGCCCCTTATTGCCCATCAATTAGATAAAAATCATGGCGAAAAAGATGATTTTAAATTTTTGGTCATAGGAATGTATGTAGCCAATTTAATTCCCTTGGGTTATATTTTTTCTACCCAGCCATGGCATATTTTTACCTTGGAAGTTGTCAGAGGTTTGGCCATGGCTTGCGTCATACCGACCTGGTCGGGTATTTTCACAAGGCATATAGATAAAGGCAGGGAGGCATTTTCCTGGAGCCTGGAAAGCACTGGCATTGGCTTTGCCGCTGGAGCAGCGGGGGCCCTTGGAGGAATTTTAGTCAGTATTTTGGGGTTTAAGGTGGTTTTTGTTTTAGTGAGTTTATTCGGCCTGCTTTCTTCTTCAACCCTTTTATTAATCAGGAAAAATATATTTCCTAAAGACCATTTTGTTCCTCGCCTGCCTCCATTGGAAAAACCATTTTAAATATGGTTAACCAAGAAATAGCTAAAATATTCTATAGAATAGCCGATTATCTTGAGATGGATGAGGTGGCTTTTAAGCCCTACGCTTACCGGAAGGCGGCTATCGGTTTGGAATCGACAGAAGAGGACGTTGAGGAGATTTACAAAAGGGGAGGTATTGAAGCCTTAAAAGAAATTACCGGTGTCGGCGAAGGCCTTGCCAAGGCCATAGAGGAATATTTGAAAACTGGAAAAATAAAACATTATGAGCAATTCAAGAAACGGCTTCCATTGAATTTGGAAGAGCTTATTTCCGTAGAGGGGGTGGGTCCCAAGAAAGTAAAAGTTCTCTATCAAAAATTAGGGATTAGAGATTTAAAGACTTTAGAAAAAGCAGCTAAAGCCCATAAGATTGCTCCCTTATTCGGTTTCGGCCAAAAGACGGAAAAGAATATTTTAGAGGGAATCGCTTTCGTAAAAAGAAGCAAGGGAAGATTTCTTTTAGGAGATATTTTACTTAAAGCCAAAGAAGTTTTAGAAAAATTGCAAAATTTAAGAGAGGTGGAGCAAGCTGATATTGCTGGCTCTGCCAGAAGAAGAAAAGAAACCATCGGTGACGTTGATTTTTTGGCAATTTCTAATTATCCATCTAAAGTGATAGATTTTTTTGTTAAATTGCCGGGTATAGTAAAAATTTGGGGCAAGGGAACCACCAAGGCATCGGTGAGAATGAAAGATGGTTTTGATATGGACATCAGGGTAGTCCCCGAAAGGTCTTACGGTTCTGCCTTGCAGTATTTTACCGGTTCCAAAGAACACAATATTGCCACTCGGCGCATTGCCATGGATAAGGGATTAAAATTATCAGAGTACGGATTGTTCAAAGGCAATAAAATGATTGGCGGCCAAACCGAAGAAGAAATTTATAAAATGCTGGGTCTTTTGTGGATTGACCCGGAATTGCGTGAAAATCAGGGAGAAATCGAGGCCGCTTTAAGCGGAAAGTTGCCGAAAATCATTGGGCACCACGATATAAAGGGCGATCTCCATACCCATTCTGATTGGGATGGAGGCGATGATTCTATTGAGGAAATGGCTAAAGCAGCTATGGTTTTGGGTTATGAGTACATTGGCATAGCCGATCATACTAAGGCTTTGCACATTGAGCACGGCCTTGATGAGAAGCAGTTAGAAAAACGCAATAAAGAAATAGATGATTTAAATTCAAAATTCAAAATTCAAAATTCAAAATTCCGTATTTTGAAGGGCTGCGAGGCTAATATCTTAAAAGATGGTTCAATAGATATCAAAGATGAGTTTTTGGCAAAGCTGGATTACGTTATAGCCGGTATTCATTCTAGTATGAAAATTGATAAAAATAGAATGACAGAAAGAATGATTCGGGCTATGCAAAATCCAAATGTTGATATTATTTCCCATCCCACCGGCAGAATTTTGAAACAGAGAGATGAATATCAAATTGATTTTGATAAGGTTTTGCGGGCGGCGAAAGAAACCGGCACTATTTTGGAAATTAACGCTTGGCCGGAAAGATTGGACTTAAACGATCAAAATATCAGAAAAGCCAAGAAAGTTGGCGTTAAAATGATAATCAATACCGATTCTCACCGAAAAGATCAGTTAAGACTTATGGAATTTGGCGTTGCCCAAGCCCGAAGGGGCTGGGCCGAGAAAGGAGACATCGCCAATTGCTGGCCGCTGGAAAAAATGTTAAAATATCTTAAATAACTAAACATCTTAAGTTTTTAGATTTTTGGAGTAAAATAAGTAAAAATGTTTATGATTTCTGATGCCGAGGAAAAATATTTTGAGATAATGAGAAAAAAAAGTGGACAGGAAAGATTTAAAATCGCTATGCAATTGAGGACCGCGGTTTTGGAATTAGCCAAAACGGCAATTATGGATGCAAATCCGAAGATTTCTTCTGAAGAATTACGTAAAAAACTTCAGGAGAGAATATATGGAACTAGTGGCATTACTAAAGCTAGTCGTTCGTAGATTGGAAAAACTTAAAATTCCCTACGTTCTTACCGGCGGTTTGGCCGTGAGTTTTTGGGGATCTTCCAGGAGTACTCACGATATTGATATCGTGATTGATGCCCACGAAGAAGATCGGGAGAAAATTTTAAATATCTTCAAAAAAGATTTTTATATTTCAGAAATCGCCTTATCAGATGCCATCGAACGAAGATTTACTTTTAATATTATTCATTTGAAAGAGGGGCTTAAGGTAGATTTTTGGTTAAGCAAAAAAGATTCCTTCAGAATAATGGAATTTAAGCGAAAACTAAAGAAGAAGATTTTTGGAAAGTACATTTATATTATTTCTCCAGAAGATTTAATATTAGAAAAATTACTCTGGATTAAAGAATCTCGAAGCGATAAACACATGGAGGACATCAGGTCAATTATAGAAATTTCAAAGCCGAATTTAAATTATATTAAGGGTTGGGCAAAAAAGACTTTAACTTATTCTATTTTAGAAGAAATAATTAGCAAATAATAAATGCCGATTGAAAAATCAGCCGGAGCAGTAATATTTAAACAAGAGGGCAAGGAGACCCTATTTTTATTATTGCATTACAGTGCCGGGCATTGGGATTTGCCCAAGGGTCACATTGAAAAAGGGGAAACTCCTGAAGAAGCGGCAATTAGGGAAATCTTTGAGGAAACCGGGATTAAAGATGTCGAGTTCATCGCCGGCTTTAAAGAAACCATAAAGTATTTTTATAAACGCAGCAGTAAAATTTTTTTCAAAACAGTTATTTTCTTTTTGGCAGAAACAAAAACCAAAGAAGTCAAAATATCTTTTGAGCACGAAGGTTATGAGTGGCTGCCTTACGAAAAGGCGCTAAAGCAATTAACTTTCGTTAATGCCAAGAAAGTTCTTAAAAAAGCAAACGGATATTTGGAATCCAGATAAATCGTGGACAAAAAAGCAAAATTGAGCTATTGCAAAAAGAAGGCGTTCTTTTAAAAGGAGGTCTTAATGCAAGAGTCCTGCGGGGTTTTCGGCATAGTTGAAAAAAGAGAAAGGCAGAGAAATTTCAAAATACATCATGGATTAGGCCAGGTAGACAAGGCTTATAGCGATACTGCCCTAAAAAGGATGGGGAAGCTGGCTTTCCAGATTTTTTTTGCCCTAAAGGGGCTGCAGCACAGGGGACAGGACAGCAGCGGCATGGCAGTTTGCTGCAATGCCGGCATCGGCCATAATCGTTATTCCACTACCGGCGGAGTTAATAAAAAAAATATTCAGCCAATTCAAGGAAGTTTTCGCGGCATACCTTTTGCTTTAGCCCACAACGGTAATTTAACTAATACCCTAGAGTTAAAAAAAATCGTTGAAGACTGCGGCGCTGTTTTTGAAGAAGGAGTGTCAGATACCAGAATTATCGTTAAACTGATTGAAATTTCTATCAAACAAGATTTTCTTGAGGCGCTTGAGGATTCCCTCCTCAAATTAAGAGGAGCATTTTCTTTGGTTATTCTTTACCGGGATAAAGTTATTGCTGCTAAAGATTCGTTTGGCGTGAGGCCGCTTTGCTTTGGCGAAAACGAGCAGTATTATGCCGTTTCTTCGGAAAGCTGCAGTTTGGATCATTTGAATATTCAATTGTTAAGAGAAGTAAAACCAGGCGAACTGATTATCATTGACCGCTATGGAATTCAATCTAAATCGTGGATTTTGCAGACAAAAAAGAAAATCTGTCTGTTTGAGTATATTTATTTTGCCAGGCCGGACAGCGTTATTGACGGAGTGCCCGTTCATCGCGCTCGCAGAAAAATGGGTTGTTATTTAGCTTGCGAGCATTCGCCCAAGATTCTTTCCGGGCAGGCAATTGTTCCGGCCTTGGATTCAGGGCTTTTGGCAGCCCTAGGGTTTCGCGACTGCACTAATATCCTGCTTGTTTACGAAGCTTTATTCCGAGCCCATTTCACGTTTGGCAGAACTTTTATTGCCTCAACGCAGGATTCAAGAGAGTTCGGAGTTTCGCTTAAATTTAATCCAGTGCTTTTTGATATAGAAAATAAAAGAGTTATCTTGATAGATGATTCTATCGTCAGAGGAACGACAGCCCCAAGATTGGTTAAACTTTTGAAAACCCCCAAGAAGTTGATGGGAAAAATTTATCAGGGCGCAAAAGAAGTTTACATGCTAGTAACGGCCCCTCCTTATTTGTATCCCTGTTATTACGGCATAGATACCTGGCGCTATGAGGGCGAGCTGATTGCCGGCCAATGCAAGGGCGATATTGAAAAGGTAAGGGAAAAAATTGGCGCTGATTATTTAGGCTATTTGAGCTTGGAAAGCACCATTAAAGCAGTGGTAGAGTCTGATTTAACCGGTAAACTTAAACCTTGCGATTTTTGCACCGCCTGCTTTACCGGTAATTATCCAATAAAGTCGTGACAAAATCACGGCTTTTTGTTATGCTGGCAGAAGTTCTTTGATAGAGGAGTGTGAAATGTGGATAGCGGGCTAGAGAAGAAATTTAACTTTGGGACAGTAGTTCCAGATAAGCTTTACCGCAGTTCCCAGCCGAATGGCGAATTTCTGGAATATTTGCAAAGACATTACAGTATTAAAACCGTTATTGTTTTGAGAACACATATTGATGATGGAGAAAAAGAATTTTGCCAAAAGAATAATATTCAGTTAGTTCAATTGCCAATGAAGAGTTGGCGGCGCTGGCCGGAAGTGGAAGAAGTTAAATGGTATCTGGATCTTTTAGAGGATTTTGACAGCGGTCCCATACTAATTCATTGCTGGAGAGGCAAAGATCGAACTGGCGCTATGATAGCTCTTTATAGATTGGGGCGGCAGAAGTGGCATCTTAAAGAAGCCCTGGAGGAAATGAAGTTGTGGCAGGCAAATTGGTTTTGGCGGTTGTATATTCAAACCAGCGCCAGCAAGGTCCTCGCCGGTTTTAAAGAGAAAAATATTTTTTTGCTGTATTTAAAAAGATTTCTTAATTTGATTTTTGCCTTCGAGGGGCTAGTTTATGCTTTCAGGTACGAGAAAAACTTAAAAATGTTTTTAGCGCTCCAAGCCCTTTTGATAGGAGTCGCTATTTGGCAGGGCGCAACCTTTGTGGAAACCGGTATCTTGCTTCTAGGATTCGGCATTTTTAATGCTTTGGAAATATTTAATTCAGCCATCGAACGTTTATCGGATTTGATTCAATCCAAATTTGATCCGCGCGTAAAAGTAATAAAAGATCTTTTAGCTGCCGCCGTCACCTTTGCCGGTTTCGCAGTCTTTATCTTTTGGGTAATTTTAGTTTTCTTTTAGTTTATTCAATAAAAAAATCTCGGCTTTTAAACCGAGATTTTTTCTACTATTTTTTTGAAGATATCGGGGTGGTTTCTGACTAACTCCGATAGGATTTTTCTGTCCAGTTCTATTTTGTTTTTTTTGAGTCCGTAAATGAATTTACTGTAAGAGAGGCCGGCTTCTCTGCAAGCCGCATTAATTTGCAGCTGCCAGAACTGCCTCATATCCCTTTTTTTATTTTTGCGGCCGATATAAGCATGCGCCATGGCATGGCGCAAGGCGTCTTTAGCCAATCTTAGCCTGTTTTTTCTGCCCCAGCGAAAACCCTTGACTTGCTGGAAAATCCTTTTTCTTTTTCTTAAAGCTATTTTGCCTCGTTTTATGCGTACCATAATGATTGATAATTAAAAATTTAAAAGTTTTTTAATTCTTTTTATTTCTGATTTAGAAACCTGAATCCATTTCCGGCCGGCTCTTTTCCTGCCCCCGCTTTTTTTGGCTAAGGCGTGATCCTGGCCGGAAAGTCTTCGTAAGATTTTTCCGTTTTTTGTAATTTTGAATCGTTTTGTTATTGATTTTCGTGTTTTCATATTTTATTTTTTAGCGATAATCATTGAGAATCCCCTGGGGTCGCGCTTGAGTTCTCTTTCTATTTTATAAGGCATTAAATTCTGAAGTTGTTCTAAAAATTTATTTATTTTTTCTTTGGCGAAGTCCCCCAAAGCTTTTTCTCTGCCCTTTAGTCTCATTTCAATTCTCACTGCATCCCCCTCTTTTAAAAATTTTTCCGCTTGATGGGCCCTAACCTCCAAGTCATGCGAGGCCATGTTAAAACCCAGTCTTACGCCCTTTATTTCGCTGCCGCCGGTTTTCGCTCCCTTTTCTTTTTTCCTCTGCTGATACAGATATTTCCCAAAGTCCATTATTTTACATACCGGCGGCTCCACCATTTCTGTTACCTGGATTAAATCCAAACCGCTGTCTAGGGCCATTTGAATAGCCTGCTCCAAAGCAACAACACCCACCTGTTTTCCGGTTTCATCAATAAGCCTTACTTCTTTTGCCCTTATTTGTCTGTTGACTAATGGTTTTTGCAAGTTGGTTGTGTTTACACTGAGCTTTGTCGAAGTGTGGAGGTGTGGGGTTTGAACCCCAATCCAGAAATTTCGCCAAAAATCGTCTACAAATTTAGTCTGTTTTGCCATTTAGAATAGGGGATATGAAGCAGACAAAATTCCCTTATTCCTAGTTTCTTAATTTTGGCGGCCAGTCGAAACAATCTGGCTGCCTAATCTCGATAATATAACACCCTTGCCACCTATCGAGAATCAACGGTTTGGATGGCTTACGCTAAAGCGTAAGCAGGTTGTTTGAATAAGTTGGCGCTTATTTTATTATCCCGCTGAGCGGGACAGGTTTGCAGATTTTGGCTCAGATTTCTGTCGAAGCAATTCACCCCCTTGTTTTTAATTCGATTTCTATCTCTCTCCTGACATCTCTTTTTTTCAATAATTCTTTTTTACTCGCTTTTTGTCTGCCCTTAGCTAATCCGAATTCCAGCTTAATTTTACCTTTCTTAGTATATACCTTAAGGGGTATTAAAGTCAAGCGCTTTTCCTGCGATTTGCCGATAAGGTATTTAATTTCCGATTTATTTAAAAGCAGTTTTCTCAGGCGAGTGGAATCGTAATCGGGCGGCGCGTTTTTCGGCTGATACGGCGGGATGTCGGCATTAAGCAAAAAAGCCTCTTCGTTTTTTATAACCACATAAGAGCCAGCCAAGTTTATCCTGCCCGATTTGATTGATTTTACTTCTTGTCCGGTCAAAACCATCCCGGCTTCGAATCTTTCCAGAATTTCATAATTAAAATACGCTTTTTTATTTTCCGCAAGCGATTTCATGCTTTTATTTTATCATAAAACCGCAATCTTTACGATTGCGGTTTATTTTTTACTTTGGCGAATTTTTCCAGAGCTGAATCTAAATCTTTTCTGGTGTGGGCAGCTGAGACTTGTACTCTAATTCTAGCTTGGCCTTCGGGGACAACTGGATAGCTGAAAGCTTTGACATAAATTCCCCCCTGCTTCAACCTGATAGCCATTTCCGCTGCCTTTTTGGCGTCATACAGCATAATCGGGACTATGGGGTGGGTTCCCGTTCTGACATCAAAACCCAATTCCCTGATTTTTTTTCTAAAGTAAGTAGTATTTGTTTCCAATTTATCTCTCAACTCAGTGTTATCCTTAATCATATCAAGAACTTTGATGGTGACAGCGACGATCACAGCCGGCAATGTATTGGAGAAAAGATAGGGTCGCGATCTCTGCCTTAGAATTTCCACAATTTCTTTTTTAGCGCTGACAAATCCTCCAGCAGCTCCGCCTAAAGCTTTGCCCATAGTGCTGGTAATAATATCAACTTTATTCATTACTCCGCAGTATTCCGGCGTGCCGCGGCCTGTTTTTCCAATAAATCCCGTGGCATGGCTATCGTCAACCATCACTAAGGCATTGTATTTTTCAGCCAAGCCGCAGATTTCTTTGAGGGGCGCAATATCGCCGTCCATACTGAATACGCCGTCAGTAACAATGACCCTGAAGCGTTTATCTTTAGTTTCCCGAAGACCTTTTTCCAGGTCATCCATATCCATGTGTTTGTAAACTCTGCTGGTCGGCAGTTCATATCTGCCGTCAGGAAGTTTCTTGGCGTGGATTCTTTGCCAGAGCCTAATGCCGTCAATAATCGTGGCGTGGTTTAGCCAATCGGAAATTACGGCGTCTTCATGATTCAGCAAAACTTCAAAGATTCCCTCATTAGCTGCGGCGCAGGAAGAATAAAGAATAGTATCTTCTTTTATTAAAAATTCAGAAATCTTTTTTTCTAATTCTTTATGGATATCCTGCGTGCCGCATATAAAACGCACTGAAGCTAAGCCGTAGCCCCGCTTCAAAATAGCTGATATTGCCTCAATTTTTAATCTCCAGTCATTTGCCAGCCCGAGATAATTGTTGGCGCAGAAGTTGAGCATTGTTTTGCCATCAACTATAATCTTTGCTCCTTGCGGAGAAGAAATTGCCCACTCTTCTTTGAACAATCCGTTTTCTTGAATGCCGGATAATTCTTTTTGAAGATAATCTTGAAACCCTTTTTCGTACATTGCCGCCTCCTATGGGAGCAAAATTACTTTTCCCGAAACTTTCGGCCTTTTAATCATTAAATCAAAACCTTTTTGAAATTCCGCCAAGGGCAGTTTATGCGTGATAATCGGAGTAATATCAAGAAGCCCCGATTCCAGCAATCTTCTTGTTTCTTTCCATGTTTGCCAGATTCTTCGGCCGGATATTGCCTGTATTTCTATGCCGCTCCTGACAAAATTTCCATAGTTTTCTATAAAGAATGGTCCGCCGTAAATGCCAAAGGCCGACATTCTGCCGCCATTTCTTACCATGTTAAGAGCCATGGCGCTAGCCTTTGCATTTCCAGCCATTTCTAGAGCAACGTCAAATTTTCTTTTATTGGTGAAATCCAAGAGGATTTTTGTCGCGTTAGGATTTTCGCCGTTGAGCGTGAAAGCGCCCATCCGCCTTGCGATTTTCAGCCGTTCTTCTTCCAAGCCAACAAGAACAACCGTTTCTGCCCCCTCGGCATAGCAGACGCCAGTTGCCAGCAAGCCGATTGGGCCGTCGCCTATAATCAGCACTTTTTTCCCATTCAGATTTTTATCATTGGCAAGAGAGCAGTAAATTGCATTTCCCAAAGGTTCTTGCAGGGTGGCTATTTCCGGCGGAAGCTGCGGGTTATTTTTCCAAATGATTATTTCCGGAATTGCCGCGTATTCGGCAAAACAGCCGTCGCAGGTTAAGCCGAAAATTTCTCCTTTTTCGCAAATGTTTTTTTGATTGTTTTTGCACTGCAGGCATTTACCGCAAAAAATATGGGTTTCGGCAGAAACATAGTCGCCAACTCTGAATTTTTTTACCTTTTTGCCGACTTCAACGATTTCTCCGGCAAATTCATGGCCCATTATTTGCGGGACATTTTTTATATACATCTGTGCGGCTGAATCCCATTCATATATATGGACATCCGTGCCGCAAATGGAAACAGCCTTCATTTTAACCAAAACCTCATCTGGCTTCGGCATTGGAATGGGAATATCTAACAATTCCGCTCCCGGCGCCATTTTAGTTTTAACTATCGCCCTCATCCCATCCTCCCTTATTGTCAAAGTCCTCTCAAGAGATTATCAAAGATTGAATAAAAATCAACCCCTGTGCAATTGAAAAGCCCCGGACCTTAAGAGTCCAGGGCCTTATTATGAGGAACAAATTTTTTGCTGTTTCCGGGAGTTCGTTCGCTATCCGCAAGATTGAAATGTTTTTCAACAATTTCTCTTAACCTTTTTCTCAAATCAGATTCGTCATAGGTCGCTTTCGGATTTATCATGCAAACTTCGATTAGTCTCATCAAGGGCTGATTGGAGTTATTCATGAAAGCCTCGGCCACAGCTACCGGGCCTCGCAAGCCGAAATCCATTTGGTAGTTTTGAAAGAGAAAATTTCTCATTTCAAAAGTAATCTCAGTCAATTTTCCAGCGATTTGTCTGTCGATCCCGGTTACCGAAGCGATGATTTCAGTAGTGTTTTCTTTATTCGGGTAGCCCAGCCGTATTTGAATCCACCTCTCCATGGAAGCGGCATTGAATTCATTCACTGTGTAGCCCCTGTTTAGATTTCCCGAGGATACCATCTTGAATTCTGGGTGAGCTTTTATCACTTCAAAACCGAACTGGGAATCAAGAATGATTTCTTTATCATCAAGGACGGTATGAATGCCCTCAAGAACTTCCTGGCTGACCGGCCCGATTTCTTCAAAATGGAATATGCCTCCATGAACCATAGCTAGAGTTAGGGGACCCGGAGCTTTAATGGGCTTTCCGCTAGTCGGCACCCAGAGTCCGACTAAATCTTTCAGGGCCGTATCTCGGTGACCGGTATATTTAAAATAGGATTGGCCGCGAGTTTTAGCATACCACTTAATCATCGTTGATTTGCCGTTGCCCGTCGGGCCATTAATCAAAACTGGTTTTTGCCTATCCATGAATTCATTAAAAATATCCCACTCGCCGTTTTGGTCGATATATTCAGTTGCTCTTTCTTGTCTGGTAGCTGGAAGGGAGGCAACAAATTCTCGATAGCTATCCGCCGCCTCGGCGTGTTTCTCCACTTCCTTCCTTTCCTCATCCTCTTTTTCCGGTGTTTTATAAACAATTTTAGTTTTAGCTCTTGTCGGGGCAGTCACCTTAATCAATTCCTCGGCTATTTTTTTGCCCTTGAGCTGATTATTAATTTTATCAAGCACCGCTAAAATCGCGAATTCTTCCCAGGATAGATTGTCAGCAAGCTTTAAGAGCGCTCTTTGCCCTTCCTTTTTTTCGTAAAAATCGATCGCGCCAACTTTTTCGTTTCGAATAATATCCAAACCTCGGGTAAAACCGTACTCTTTTAATTTATCGGCCTCTTCTTTTGATAAGTTTTGCCGGTTCCGACCATAGATTTCAAACGTTTTCTCCGTTCCATCTATCAGGTTTTTTACTTTTATTTTTATTACTTTTTGGTCTTTAATTGTTTCGGACATTTTGGAATTAATCCGGCTGCGGAATAGACACTCTTCGGGTAGCCAAGTTTGAATTTCGCCGATTTTTTCTTCGCTAGCCGATAACACCGGATAAACTACAGGCAGAAAAACTTCATTTTGGGCGATGTCGGGGAAAACCACCTTAGCTATGGGACTTTTTTTTGTGTCTCTCTCAAAAATAAAAACTCCCTTTTCCTCAAAAACAATCAGGTAATCTTTCATTGCTCTGCCTCCAAAATTTTCTTCTCCCACGGATTGATTGGGGGCTCCTTCTTTTTGCCCTCCCTCGGAATATTCACCGGATCCCAAGGATTGGTTAAAGTTTCTTTCCATTTTTCTGGTTCTTCGAGAGTTTCCTTTCGGTCTGGAGGAATTATTGTATTGCCAGTAGTATAATTTCCAGTAGCGAAATTGCCGATGTAAGGGTAGGGCGAGGGGGATAGGATGCTCACTATTTTATAAACGATCGCATGCTCCTCTGTCGATTTCCATGGTTTCTCCCAGCCCCACCATTGATTTTTATGATCAGAAAAACCCATCAACATCCACAGATAAACGCAAGCCGTAATACCCAAAATTATGCAGATATTTTTTGTTATTCCCCGCTCTTTAGTCTTCGTCATTTCTTTTACCCCGTTCGTTAAATTTTTAAGTTGCTAGACAAAATAGCTTAGCAGAAAATAAAAACCTTGTCAATGTGTGTGACTGACAAGGTTTTTTTTATCTCTAGTTTTATGATAAGAGTTTTTTTATCTCCTCTTGCCGCCAAACCCTTTGGGCAAGCAAAAGAGGTAAAAATTTCAAAAATCTTGCTCCGCCTCTCACGGTAATGGCTATCTCATCGTCTTTCTCAAAGTAATAAATTTTTTCTTTTCCAAAAGAATAAATTTGCTGGATGCCGGCGCCTAAGTTTTCTTTAAAAACTGCCTGCGCCAAAGGTATAATTTCGAATTTTTCTTTCTTAACAGCGCCAGAAACGAAACCCATCTTTAATCTTGCTCTAACCTTCAGATGGTTATTGCCTTTTTGGAGTTGCGAGATCAAATTTCCCCGACTGGAGAGAATTGTAATTTCATCTTTTTCCGGATAAAAAGCTTCGATGAAACCCAGGGTTTTTCCATTTAAGTTTTGGATTTGCGCTTTTTTGGGCAAGACTTCCGGTTTTTGCAAAACAAAGTCATCAAGAATTTTGGCAACCAGCTTTTTGTCCTTTCCTCCGACCGCAAATATCTCCAGCTCTTTTTTTTCTTTTGAACTCCTAATTAACCACTCCATTTTTCACCTCGCCAGCCGGTATTTTCTGAAAATTGCCAGCATTTCCTGCGGGAGTTTATGAATTTCCTCGTTCTTGATTGAAATATATTCTTTAACGATTTTGCTTATTTCCGGCAAATGCTGTCCAACGCAGACAAAAATTACGATTACGCCCCTTGAAGCAGCTTCCTTGATTACTCTTTCAACGGGAGCTAACCTATTGGGCATTCCATCGGTTACTACGATTAATCCTCGCGGGAAGCCGGGTAGTTTCAGCAGTTTTTCCGTAAGATACTTAATGGCGTCAGCCATGCCGGTGCCGCCGTCGCTTTGAAGGTTAAGGATTTTTTTGAGAGAATCTAAAGAATATTTCTCTTCGAAGTCTTTCAATGGATACAGGTAATCCTTGCCGGAAGCATCAGAGTTGAAAGCATATAATCCGAAATGGTAATTTGATCTTTTCATGGTTTCGCCGAGAATGATTGAAGCGGCTTTCAGTTCTTCGATGATGCCGGAGGTTGAACCGCTAATATCCTGCAAAATTGCCCAGGCTGGATTAGGTTTTTTCTTTATTTCGTTTAGAAACATGGGTTCTTGAGAATCAACGCCGGTCGCCTCTTTTTTCAATTCCGACTGGATGTATTCATCAAGCTCAAGTTCTTGGCCGTCCCTTTTCCTTTTGGGCAGCATGGCCTCTTGCTTTAAATGGCGGAAGATTTTAATCATTCTTTCAATCTCGCCAGAATGTTTGCCGATTATTTCGCCGACTTTTCCCCGGCCTTCAAGTTCCAAAAGAGCTGGATTGAGAATATCTCTGTCTTCATTCAGCCAGGGAGTTTCCTTTTGTTCTCCCCGCTTATCTTTTGGCTCTTTTCGCCCCTCAGATTTTTCCCGTGGTTTGTTTTTCTCTTGCGTTTCGTTCGTTTTTTCTTTTGATTCTTTTTCTTTGGGCTTTTTGGATGTTTTTTTGCCGTTGCCTTGGTTGGAATTTTCTTCTTCCCGATAATTTTGGGGAATTTGGAAACCCTCTACCGGTTTTCCTCGGCCATGCAAAGGAGGCAATCTCTGGAGTTTTTGTTTGATATCAAAGTTTTCCTTGAATTTTTGGTATATGCTTTGAGTAGTCTCCAAGTAAGCCGGAATATCTTTTCCTTGGGCATTTTTGGCATAATTAACGCATTCTTCAAGCAGAGTTTGCCATTTTTCCGGCACTACTTCCTTTGTTTGGCCAAGCAGAGTTTTTTGCAGGAATAGCTCGCGGAATTTATCTAAATCATTAAATCTAGCGGTTGACGGCCTTTTGGCTAAAATACCTGGTTTTTCTTTTTCAAAAATTCTTTTTGAACCAGCCAATTCTTTTATGGCCGCAGCGTCAATGCTGTTATCCCAGACGATATTCAATATCTCAAAAGCTAGAGTTGGGTTTTCTTCAACTTCCTTGCGCCAGAAAAATTTCTCAATATATTCCTTGGCGGCGTCGGTTGCTGGGTTATTGGAGATTTTTCTCGACAGGTCTTCCATTTCTTTAATGTGGTCAGCTTCGTGGCGTATGGTGTCTATAAGCATTTCTTGGGAAAAAGGAAATGGCGTTGGAATAAAAATCTTTTTTCCATCAGTTGAGGGAGCGGGAATAAGGGGCCTTCTTTCAATGGGATATTTTCCCTTAGCCCCTCTGCCGACCCTGAAATCAATAACCTGGCTTAATCTTTCATCTTCAGGAGACATATTCGCCCTCCCCGCCTTATTTTTAAAGTACTCAAAAATATCTGAATCATTCAGACGCATTACCTTAGCACCAATTTAGATTTTTGTCAAAAATTTAAAGAGCCTCTTTATTGAGGCTCTTTGTTAGTTGATTTCCGCCACTTTCTTCTCCCAGGGGTTGATGATTTCTATTTTTTCTTTGGCAGTTTTTGGGATATTGACCGGTTCCCAAACATTAAGATCTTGAGGCCTATCTTTGGAATGCGGATTTAGTGTTTGTGGCGGGATTAAATTTTTATATCGGATCAGATCGTACAATTTATGAATTGGTTTTGAAAAAAATCGGAACCCTCTATCTCTTAATTCAATATATTTTTGGTAATTCTCAATGCGCAGGCATAAATCCGAGGGGGTAGATGTGGGGTAGTATATCAGCGACAAACCATAACATTCAAATTCAGCATGCCGTACATCACACCACCACGTATTTTTCCTTTGAAGCCACTGAAGTTTCCCGCTCCTAGTTCTTTCAGTGACTACCCTCAATAATTCTGAATTATTCATCCTTTCCCCCTTCATTTCTTGTACAACATTACAATATACACCCGCACCCATTCGTTCAATCCGTCCAGCTGATTAAGGAGCCTCTTTGTTGAGGCTCTTTGTTAGTTAATTTCTATAACTTTCTTTTCCCATGGATTAATCGGGGGATTTTGTTTATCATTTTTTTCTTTCGGAATATCCACCGGCTCCCAGGGGTTGGTTGCCTTGGGTTGAGACTGCACTTGAGGTTTGGGTTGCGACTGGAGAGAAATTTGTTCCTCTTTCACTTTGCAGTAAGCCAACGGAACTAAATAAGAAAATAATCGGAAGATAAAATAGCCCAATGGCGCCCAAAGAGCACTCTGGTACAGCATAATTATCATCGTTATCATCACAAAAAAGTCCGCCACGAGCGCGCATATACAACTATCCATATCATCCAAAGCTAAAGCTTCAAAGGGAGGATCTATGCCTTTACCATTTATTGCAGCCAACCAGGGGTAAAGAATAAAGTAGTAAATAAGCGCAATGATAATCCTTATTGGCCAAAAAATAAATATTTTATAGAGAATTATTAACAATTTTATAATCATTTCGGTTAAAACACTATCTTGTTTCATTTTCCTGCCTCCAAAACTTTCTTTTCCCAGGGATTGATTGGGTGATTTTGTTTATCGCTTTTTTCTTTCGGAATATCCACCGGTTCCCAGGGGTTGATTAAAACATTTTTGTCGTTCTGCTCTTCATAAACGGGAATGTAGTCATAGGGGTTTGCAATATCCCAGCTAGCATTAGGATTTGGCTCCCGTCTGTAATAGAGGATTTTTGGTTTCTTGGGCTTAGGATGAGTTTGGTTTGCTATTAATACGACTATAGGTATGATGAAAAACGAAACTGCAACTACGAGTATGACAATTATACTTTCCACTTTTGCCGTTCTTCCCTACCTTACGATTAAATTTTCAAGTTGCTAGATAAAGTAGGATATCAGAGAATGGGAAATTTGTCAAACGGTGGATAATGAGATAAAATTTAAGTGATGATACGTCAAGAAATAGTAAAATTGGTTCAAAAAGCAACCGGAGAAGAGGATGTCAGACTGGAAACTCCGGAAGATAAAAAATATGGAGATTATTCAACCAACATCGCCTTTAGATTAAAAAAAGACCCGAAAGAAATAATCAACAAACTGAAATCCAATCTTTTTGAAAAAGTTGAAGCAGCCGGCCCCGGCTTCATTAACTTTTTTATTTCCAAAGAGTATCTGCAAAAGCAGGTCAGAGAAATTTTAAAACAAAAAAATAATTTCGGTAATTTAAAAATTGGCCAAAATAAAAAAGTAAACGTGGAATTTATTTCAGCCAATCCTACCGGCCCTCTTCACGTTGGCAATGCGCGAGGCGGCTTTTGCGGAGATGTTTTAGCCAATGTTTTTAATAAAGCCGGATACAGGGTTTGGCGTGAATACTATGTTAACGACCGGGGCAGGCAAATTAAGGTTCTGCAGGATACTCTTGAGGGAAAGCAGGGCTATAAAAATGAATATACCGAAAAGTTGATTAAAAAAGGCGAAAAAGACATTGATAAAGCAGTAAAGTATATTGTTAAAAAAATAGAAAATACGGCAAAAATAATGGGAATTAAATTTGACAAATGGTTTTATGAAACATCTTTATATCCCAAAGAAGCAAAACAAGTTTCCGGTTTTTTAAAGAAAAAAGGCCTTGTTTATGAAAAAGATGGAGCTATTTGGTTTAAATCTACGGAATTTGGCGACGATAAAGATCGAGTTTTGGTTAGGGCGGAAAAGAAAACGACCTATGAAGAAGAAACTTATTTCCTTTCTGACATCGCTTATTTAAAAAATAAATTTGGAAGAGGATTTGATTGGTTAGTAATTTTTTTAGGGGCAGAGCATCACGGCTACGTCCCTCGCTTGAAGGCCGCAGCACAGGCATTAGGATATGATAAAGAAAAAATTACTCCGATTGTCTATCAGTTAGTAAGGTTAATTGAGGCTGGCAAAGAAGTTAAAATGTCTAAAAGGACTGGAGTATTCGTAACTATTGATGAACTTATCGAAGAAGTTTCATTGGATGTTGCCCGATTCTTTTTTTTAACCCGCAGCCATGACAGCCATTTGAATTTTGATTTGGATTTGGCAAAAGAGCAGTCGGAGAAAAACCCGGTATATTATGTTCAATACGCTCACGCAAGAATATGCAGTATTTTGGCGAAATCCGAAATCCGAAATCCGAAATCCGAAAACGTGAAATTATTAACGCATGCAAGTGAATTGGATTTAATTAAACAGCTGATTAAATTGCCGGAAGTTATTGAAGATACTGCCAAGGATTACCAGCTTCAAAGGTTGCCTCAATACGCAATGGAGTTAGCGACTGTTTTCCATCAATTTTACAGAGATTGCCACGTGATTTCCGAGGATAAAAATTTAACTCAAGCCCGCTTAGCCCTGTCGTTAGCAACCCAAATCGTTTTAAAGAATACCCTTTCTCTTATGGGTATTTCCGCTCCGGAGAAAATGTAGAAAGGCGCGCGATGATGCCAAAATCAAGCTCGGGTTAATTCCGAGCTTTTTCTTTTGATTAAAGCCCGTTAATATAGTAATATAAAATAACGTATGAATAAAACCATGGTATTATTCATACGTTATTAGACTATGAGTAAATATAAATATTATTTTAGAAAACCGAAATCAGAAATCACCAAAGATGTTTTTAAGTGGCTGGCCGTTGCCGGTGCGGTTTGCATCGCTGCTACCTCTCCCCATTTTGCCACGAATATTATTAAAGGATTTCAAAATAAAGACAAGTATAAAGCGAAAAAAGTTTCCGACACCTTTTATAATCTTAGAAGGCAAGGATGTATTAAAATTATAAATAAAAATCATCAAATTTATATTTCTTTGACGGAAAAAGGGAGAAAATTGGCCGGCAGGTTTCAAATTGACAGTTTGAATATAAATAAGCCGAAAAAATGGGATAAAAAATGGCGAATAGTAATTTTTGATATCATTCAGCTTAAAAATCTACAACGGAATGCTTTCAGGGGAAAATTAAGGGAATTAGGTTTTTTGCCTTTGCAGAAAAGCGTTTGGATTAATCCTTATCCCTGCAAAGATGAGGTAGAGTTATTGAGGGAGTTCTTTGGGTTGGGACAGCGCGAAGTTCGTTTAATCACCGCCGAGAATATAGAAAATGATGATTTTCTAAGGGAAATTTTTAAAATATAATTACGTATGAAAAAAACCATAGTTTAATTCATACGTATTTAGTTTTTATACTAAAATAATTTGATAGAAAAATTAGAATATGCTATCATTTTAAAGTTAAAGTTGCTCTTTGAAAGGAGGAAACGTTAATGATAACTTCCAAATTCAAGATTTGGAGAACAATCAAGCTCGGCCTTCATAAATCATCCGAGGAGTACCGCAGGGTCCTCAGGGGCAGGAAGTATCGCATTCGCTACTACCACGCTGATCAGTTTTTCGATAAAATTCCGATTAGTCAAGAAGCGATAGAGGTGGATTTGGTGCTTGCGACGAGTCGGGAACTGGGCCTTGAAGGATATGCGCACTTTGATGTCATTTGCAATTGCGCTCTAGAGAATGGCCTTCAAAGATGCCCAAGCGAAGTTGGCCCCGCTCTGCGCGAGCAGTATCCAGACCAGCCTAAAAACGACTGGTTGCCAATCGCCATGGAACCGATTCTTATTCCTGACGATCCGTATGGTCGCCGAGGCATATTCTGCATGGAGCGCGATGTTTCGATATTTTGGCTCAGTAGCGGTTTAATATTTTCTAACAATTTTTTTGATTCCGACAGATTATTGGTCTTCCGTTTTCTTCGCAAGTAATTTTCGGTACTTAGAAAAAAGCCCTCTCTCGCTAAGCATATTGCGATGCGACAGAGGGTTTTATTTTGATAAAAATGAGATAAAATGATATTCTGGAAATAGATTTATGGAGTTAAATTTTTCCCAGAAAGAAGAAGAGATATTGAAGTTCTGGAAAGAAAAGAAGATTTTTGAGAAAAGCATCAAACAGCGCGCTAGGGCGCGGGATTTTGTGTTTTACGAGGGACCGCCGACGGCTAATGGGAAGCCGGGTATTCATCATGTTTTAAGCCGCGCCTTCAAAGATATTATTTGCCGCTATAAGACCATGCAGGGTTTTAGGGTTTTGAGAAAAGCCGGCTGGGATACCCATGGTTTGCCCGTAGAACTGGAAGTTGAGAAAAAGCTGGGCTTAAAAAATAAAAAAGACATTGAAAGATATGGTATCGCTGAATTCAATAAGCAATGCAAAGAATCGGTTTGGCAATACAAGCGAGATTGGGAGAAATTAACCGAAAGGATTGGCTATTGGTTAGATATGGAGCACCCTTATGTCACCTATGAAAATGAATATATCGAAACTTTATGGTGGATAGTAAAACAAATTTATCAAAAAGGGCTTTTGTACAAAGATTACAAAGTAGTGCCGTATTGTCCGAGGTGTGGGACAAGTTTGTCTTCCCATGAAGTGGCGCAGGGGTACAAAAGAATTGAAGAAAATTCAATTTATGTAAGATTTAAGATTAAAAATTTAAAATTCAAGGACTCTTCTTTGCTCGTGTGGACGACGACGCCCTGGACTTTGCCCGGGAATGTTGCGGTAGCGGTAAACCCGGAATTTACTTATGTAAAAATAAAAGTTGGTGAGGAATATCTGATTTTAGCTAAAGATAGAATGAAGCCAGTCGGCATAGTTGGAGAAATCGTTGGAGAATTTAAGGGTAGGGACTTAATTGGATTAGAATATGAACGGATATTTGGGATGTCCGATCTCCCGTCAGATTTGTCGGGAGGTCGGACATCGAAATATCGCGTAGTTGCCGGCGATTTTGTTTCCATGGAAGACGGTACAGGTTTGGTGCATATTGCTCCGGCTTTTGGCGAGGATGATATGAAGGTAGGAAAAGAGAATAATTTGCCAGTATTAGTGACCGTTAATGAAGAAGGCAAAATGATAACGCCGGATTATGAGTGGAATGAAATGTTTGTTAAAGATGCGGACCCGTTGATTATTAAAGACCTGCAGGAGAGGGGAGTTCTTTTTAAAGAAGAATTATACGAGCATGATTATCCTTTCTGCTGGCGCTGCAAATCGCCGCTTCTTTATTACGCCAAAGAGAGCTGGTTTATAAAAATGCAGGACGTAAAAAAAGACCTGATCGGCAACAACCAAAAAATCAATTGGGTGCCCTCGCATTTAAAAGACGGGAGATTCGGCGAGTGGCTAAAAGAACTGAAAGATTGGGCTTTTTCCCGAGAGAGATATTGGGGAACACCTTTGCCGATTTGGAGCTGTCAGAGTTGCGGGCTCAAGGAAGTTATCGGTGGTAAAAATGATTTATTGGGTCAAAAATTTTCAGCCAATAAATATTATATTATGCGGCACGGCCAAAATAACCATCAGGTTAATAATGGAGATTATATTTATCCTTGGCCGGAAAAAAGTCCCATATTATTAAGCAAGGGTGGGGAGAGCGATGTAAGAAAAGCCGCTAAAGAACTTAAAATAAAGAAAATAGATATAATTTATTTTTCAGATATGAACAGAACCCGTCAGACAGCCCAGCTCGTTAATGAAGAACTTGGCGCAGAAATAATTTCTGATATGCGCTTAAGAGATATGAATTTTGGCATTTATCAGGGTAAAAAGAAAGAAAAATATTTTAAAGATTTTCCGAAAAGCGTAGACAGTTTTTACGGGAGAAAGCCCGAAGGCGGGGAAAATTGGGGCGAAGTTAGAAAAAGAATGATGAGCTTTATAAGCGATATTGATCAAAAGCATAAAAATAAAACTATTTTAATTGTCAGCCATTGCGATCCATTGTGGCTTTTAGAAGGAGCAGTCAAGGGTTTGTCTGACGAAAAATTATTGAAAATAAAATTAGCTAAAAAAGACATAAAGACCGGAGAGTGGCGCAAGCTGGATTTTAAAAATTTACCCCTGGATAAAGAGGGGAGGGTTGATTTTCATCGGCCTTATATAGATGAAATTAAATTCTATTGCTCTAAATGCGGAGAAAAAATGGCAAGGGTTTCGGAAGTTTGCGATGTTTGGTTTGATTCGGGCAGTATGCCGTTCGCTTCCGGAGCCATATTTCCAGCTGATTATATTTCAGAGGCTATCGATCAGACTCGCGGCTGGTTCTATACACTTTTGGCGGTTTCCACACTTTTGGGAAAAGGCGCGCCCTATAAAAATGTAATTTCTACTGGCCATGTTTTAGACGAGAAAGGAGAGAAAATGTCAAAATCAAGGGGCAATGTCGTTGACCCTTGGTATATTGTTGAAAAATATGGCGCCGACGCTGTTAGGTGGTATTTTTACACAGTTAATCAGTCCGGCGATTCAAAACTTTTTACAGAAAAAGACATAGACCAAGCTTTGAAAAAGTTTATTTTGATTTTGTGGAATTGTTTTACTTTCTACAAAACTTATAATATTAAAACTACAAACTATAAACTAAAAACTAAAAACTTATTAGATAAGTGGGTGGTTTCCCGATTAAATGAGTTAATTGCAGAAACTACTTATAATCTTGATAAATACGACGTAACAGGAGCGGCCAGAGCTATTGAAGATTTTGTGGTTAACGATCTGTCTTTGTGGTATATCAGAAGGTCGCGCAAGCGTTTTAACGAAGCTGTCGGCACTCTGACCTTGGTTCTTCAAACGGTTTCAAAATTAACCGCCCCCTTTATTCCTTTCCTCTCCGAGCAAATTTACGAGAACGTTTCTCGTCATTACGAGAAGCGTTCTCGCAGTATCCACTTGGCTGATTGGCCCAAGGCTAATAAAAAATTGATTAATAAAAAATTAAATCAGAAAATGACGAGGGTCAGGGAAATTGTGGCTTTGGCCTTGGCCGAAAGAGCTAAGACTGGCATAAAAGTTCGCCAACCCCTAACTTCTCTTGTGATTCCCGAGAAAATGGAGAAAGGTTTATCAGAGTTCATAAAAGAAGAAGTTAACGTCAAGAAAATTATTTTCAGCAATATTTTAATATTGGATACGAAAATTACCCCAGAGCTTAAAGAAGAGGGAATTATTCGAGAAGTTATTCGCCAGATTAATGAGATGAGAAAGGAAGCCGGCTTTAAGCCAAAAGATAAAATTTTTGTCCAGTATTCCGGTGCGTCAGAATTAAATAGAATTTTAGGTAAAAATAAAAAGTTTATTTTATCTGAAATTAAGGCTAAGGATTTTAAGCCGGGTAAAGGCGAGAAGGAAATAAATGTTGATCGGCAAAAACTTAGTCTTGCGGTGAAGAAATTATAAATATGATATAATTAACCAATAATTATGCCCATGCCATTTGCGCCAAAACCAAGCCCCTCTCCACAGAAACCAGCGGTATCCAGCATATTTGAGAGGTTGGGGATAACAAGACCTGCGCCCAAACTAGAGCCAAAACCACAAGCTGCGCCCCAGTCAAAAGGTCTTTTCGGTGGAAAGACGTATAAGAGTTTTTTGGAGTTAAGACAATTTGCCAGGAAGGCTCCCTATGCCCCCATACCCGGCACCTTCAGAAAACTTGGGCAGAAACAAAGAGTGGGCATGATACAGGAACTGCAGACAAGAGCCAAAAAGATGGGCCAAACATACGGCCTTTCATCAGAAAAACTTAATGCTGTTTTAGGTAAAATGAAAAAAGAAAAGATGTATGCCAAAACTTTTAAAGAAAAAAAGGCGCTGGAGGATAAGATAAAAGTGTTCGAACAATGGAAGAAGGGATTTTAGCTTAATAAAAATTCATGGCAGTTCATTACAGAACTCGGGGTATTTTTTTGAGAAAAGCTGATCTTAAAGAAGCGGATCAGCTTTTCACTGTTTATACGGAAGATTTCGGGAAAATAAAAGTTTTAGGAAAAGCAATTAGAAAAATTAACTCAAAGCTGAGAGGCGGCGCCGGGCTTTTTTATTTATCCGAAATTGAATTCATACAGGGAAAAACTCATAAAACACTTACAGATGCTATTTTGATAGAAAACTTTATCAATATCAGAAGAAATTTGGGGAAATTGCATGTTGTTCATGGGATTGTCAGAATTCTTGATGAATTGGCCCACAAAGAAGAAAAAGACGAAAAAATCTGGCAACTCCTAAACGAGGTTTTAGGTAAAATGAATGATTTAAGATTTAAGATTTATGATTTAAGGCTGATGTATTATTATTTTTTTTGGAATCTAGTCGCCATTTTGGGATATTACCCCGATATTGCAGGATGCTCTGTCCGGGGGAAAAAAGTAGATTGCGATATCGCTAAAATTATTAAATTAATTTTAAAAAAAGATTGGAATATTCTATTCAAACTGAAAATCATGGTCAATCATTTAGTGTTGTTAAAAAATATCTCAGAATGGTATAGTATAAAGATACATGAATAAAATTTAAAATAAAAAAATCACGATGAAGAATAAACTTACCCTAACCATTATCATTTTAGCCGTCTTGGTGGGTATTTTAGGATTTTGGTACTATCAGAGGAATATCTACTCCAAAGATATTTTAAAATTGGAAATTTTGGGGCCCGATGAAGCAGATACGGCTCAAGATGTAGAGTATGCCGTGAGGTACAAAAATAATGGAGATATTCGGCTGGAAGAGCCTCGGCTTATTTTCGAGTATCCTGAATTTTCCATTTTAGAAGCGGGAAAACCGCTGAGGCAGGAAGTCATTTTAGAAGATATTTACCCGGGACAATCAGACACCCTTTACTTTAAGGGCAGGCTTCTGGGCAAGCAGGGAGATATTAAAAAAGCCAGAGCTTGGTTGAGTTACAAGCCCAAAAATTTAAAAGCACGTTACGAATCGGAAACCTCCCATACGGCAAAAATTAAGTCAGTGCCTTTGGTTCTTGAGTTCGATTTGCCATCGAAAGTTGAGTCTGGCGGAGAAATAAGATTTCGCCTGAATTATTTTTCAAATGCTGATTATCCTCTTTCCGGTTTGGGCATTAAAATTGAATATCCGTCAAACTTCGAATTTATGAGTTCCAATCCTAAAACCTTAGGGGTAAATGAATGGGAAATCGGCCTTTTGAATAAAGCCGAGGGCGGCAGAATTGAAATTACGGGCAACCTCAAGGGAGAGTTGGAAGAAGAAAAAATGTTTAAAGCCCAGGCAGGCATTTGGCAATCCGGGACATTCGTTGTTTTAAAGGAATCGGTAAGGGCAGTTAAGATCGCCACTCCTTCCATATATATTTCACAGTTAATTAATAACAATCCCCAGTATGTCGCCAATCCGGGAGATAATTTGCATTACGAGATTTTCTTCAGGAATATCGGCCCAGAACCTTTTAATAATTTATTTTTAATAGCCAAATTGGAGGGCCAAGCTTTTGATTTCCAAACACTAAAGGCCCCCTTGGGCGAGTTTGAGGTTGGCGATAATTCTGTAATTTTTGATTGGCGAAAGGTTTCTAACCTTAGATTTTTAGAGTCAGGCGATGAGGGAAAAATAGAATTTTGGATTAATTTGAAAGAAAATTGGAACATGAATAGCCTGCAGGACGCAAACCCGACAATAAGAAACAGAGTTTATCTTTCTCAGGCCAGCCAAGAATTTATCACTAAAGTCAATTCTAAAATAGAAATAACCCAAAAAGGATACTACCAAGATGAAGTTTTCGGAAATTCCGGTCCCTTGCCGCCGCAAGCAGGCAGCCGCACAAGCTATACTATAATTTGGCAGGCAAAGAATTATTATAATGATGTAAATAACGCCCGAGTAAAAGCAGTTTTGGGCCAAGGAGTTAACTTAACCGGTAAGATTTTTCCAGAGAATACTTTGTTAACTTTTGATTCCAATTCCCGGGAGGTTATTTGGAAATTAGATAATTTATCAGCCGGCAGGGGAGTTTTTGGCGGAGAGGGGCCAAGCGCAGCTTTCCAGATAGCCATAACGCCTCAAGGTTTGGTAAGCAAGGATTTGATTGGCAAAGCAGAAATTGTCGGAGAGGACCAGTTTACCGGATCAATCGTTCGAGGAGAAGCAGCGGTCATAAATACGGCTCAAGTAGTTCAATAATATGGAAGACTTATTGCAAAAAATAATATCTTTATCCAAACGCCGAGGTTTTATTTTTCCATCGTCTGAAATCTATGGCGGTTTTGGATCGAGTTATGATTTTGGTCCCTTGGGCGTGGAAATGAAAAATAACATTAAAAATGCTTGGCGCGATGAAATGTTAAGGAAGCAGAATCCGCCAGCTGGCGGAATTGTTGTGGGGCTGGACTCCGCCATTATGATGAACCCTAAAGTTTGGCAGGCGTCCGGGCATTTATCAGCCGGTTTTGCCGATGAGTTGGTGGAATGCAAAAAGTGCCACCACAGGTTTAGGAAAGATTTTTTGGAAAAAGACAAATGTCCGGATTGCGGCGGAGAAATTACTCAGCCCAGAAAGTTTAACTTGATGATGAAAACTTTTGTCGGCGCCTTAGAAGAAGATTCAGCTATGGCTTATTTAAGGGCCGAAACCTGTCAGGGTATTTATGTTAATTTTGAGAATATCGTGAATTCAATGCGCTTAAAAATTCCTTTTGGGGTGGCGCAAATTGGCAAATCATTTAGAAACGAAATTACTCCCAAGGATTTTATTTACAGAACTCGTGAATTTGAGCAGATGGAAATGCAGTGGTTTTGCGAGCCCAAAACAGCCCCGGAATTTTTTGAGTACTGGAAGGAGCAGAGAATGAAATGGTATTTAAATTTGGGCATTAAAAAAGAAAATTTAAGATTCAGGGAAGTTAATAAAGAAGAATTGGCTCATTATGCCAAAAGAGCAGTTGATATTGAGTATAAGTTTCCTTTTGGCTGGAAAGAAATTGAAGGCGTTCACAATAGGGGAGATTGGGACTTGTCTAATCATTCTAAGCACTGCGGCAAAGAATTAAAATATGAAGGTTACTACCCCCATATTATAGAAACATCGGGAGGGGCAGACAGAGGCTTTTTAGCTTTTTTAATAGATGCTTATGAGGAAATAAGGGGCGGCAGAACGGAAACAACGGAAGCCGTAAAAGAAGTTGAAGTGATGTTAAAATTGCATAAATCTTTGGCTCCGGTAAAAGTGGCTATTTTGCCTTTGCTGAAAAATAAGCCGGAATTAGTCAAAAAGGCCAGGGAGGTTTTTGATTTATTAAAAAATAATTTTGCCTGCCAATACGACGAAGCCGGCTCTATCGGCCGCAGGTACCGCCGTCAGGACGAAATCGGCACGTTATTTTGTCTGACTGTAGATTTTGAAACTTTAGAAAAAGACGATTTAACCATCCGCGACCGCGACACTATGAAACAAGACAGAGTTAAAATAGATAATTTGTTAGAAATTCTTAAAGAAAAATTAGAAAAATAAAATTTTCTTAAAATAAGATTTTTTCAACCTCGCCCGGCGCGGTTTTTTTGTCTTGACATTTTCTATATTAAATGATATCCTATTGTAGTAAAAAAGTTCTTTGATAAGGGGGCGGAAAAAATGATAGTTTTTGCTTTGGTGGTCTTTCTCATGAGTTGCATCACTTGGATTGCTTTTTGGGCGACGATCTCCAATTACGATAAAAAAACATCGGTTATATTGTTTTTTGTTTCTCTTGTTTTGACTCTTTTCTGGCTGATTGCTTGGTTGCCGTTCTTCCAGCCGATGTTCTTTTATCTGTTTTATGGTGTCCTCGGTTTTTGGATAGTTTTGTCGCTAATTTTGATTAGCGCTGCGTTCATTGGCTTGATAGTAAAGAGCTGGGGAGCATCTGGCGTTTATTTTTTAATTTGTTTTGTCATTTGGCTTATAATTTTCGGCTCTTTCAATTCTTCCTGGACTCGCCAGAATATTTATAAATCTCTAGCTTATGAAGAGGTCGAAATTATGCCAAATACAACTGCTGTTCGTTACCTACCCCTGGAAGTTGCTTGGCGGTATGGCGAAAATCGTCTTCAGGAGCCGATGGTTCAGCATGTAGACGCCGATCCGGTTATTAAAGGAAATGAAATGCACTGGATTTTGACTCGTGCGCCACGGGGCTTTTGGAATGAAGCATTGCGCAATAGCGACGGCTTCACGATTGTTGATAGCCGAGGTGATGTTTCAACTATTCGGCAAAAAATGACGATCGGCGAAGGCATGCTGGGCAGCGATCACATTCTTTGGAAGCTGCGGCAGAAAAGATACTGGTCTGAAGTCACCGAGATTTATTACATCCAGAGCGAAAAAGAAGAGGTCGTAGCGGTAGCCCCATATTTGAATTATTCGTTTAAGTTTCCTGTGATGGTGCCTCATTTCGGCGGAGTCTTCCTGGTCCACAGCAACGGCTCGGTTGAAGACTTAACTCCTCAAGAGGCTATGCAAAATCATTTGTTAAAAGATGCGCGCATATTTCCTGAGAAATTGGCCAGGCTTTACGTTGAGGCCTATGCTTACAAAAACGGCATTGCTAACACCATTTTTAAGCATCAAGATCAGATCGAAATTCCTTCAGTCGGTCCTTCAGAAACTGGCTACTTGGTTAATGAGATGCCATTTCTTTTGCCAACTGATCTTGGCCAGAAGTGGGTGGTTGCGGCTAATGCTTGGGGAGCCCAGGGTATCTATCGACTATTTTTCGTAGATGCCATTACTGGTAAAGTTGAGTTGTTAACCATGTCGGGAGATAGCACTTTAATCGGTCCAATAAGGGCTCGCGATTACGTTGTCCGGGCTTATCCAGCATTTAAGTGGGATCAAATTCTGGTGCTCGAGCCCAGGCCAATAATGAAACAGGGCGTTCTGTACTGGATGTTCACCCTGACGCCCAATACTTTTGCCGGCATTGTTGATACGGTATTGGTCAATTCCCAGACAAACGAAGTGTTAAGCTTGGGCTCCAATTACCAAGAAATGATCGGTTTCCTGCTTGGAGAAAAGAAGGGACGCATAGCGGGCATTGGCGAAAGCCCAATCATTGATGCGACAGGCCAGATAATCAATCAGACGGTTGATAAACTTTCTCAAAAAGAGCTTCGACAAGTGATTGGGCAGTTAAAGGAACTGACTGATCGGCTGGAGCGGCTGCTGCCTTCTTTGCCGGAAAAATAATAACTTTTGAAGAAACAATAAAGTAGAGGAAAATATCCTCTACTTTTATTTTTCATAAGATAGAGTATAATTAAATAAGTTATGCATAAAAAAATCACTTTAAAAAACGGTTTGAGGATTATTACGGTGCCGCAAAAGAGCACGCAGGCGGTAACTGTTTTAGTATTGGTGGGAACGGGCTCCAAGTATGAGCAAAGAGACATTTCCGGTATTTCCCATTTTTTGGAGCACATGTTTTTTAAGGGAACAAAAAAAAGGCCCAATAAACTGGAGATTGCCGAAACCTTAGATAAGGTGGGGGGAATATACAACGCTTTCACCGGTGAAGATTATACTGGGTATTTCGCCAAAGTTGAAGCTTCAAAATTCGAATTGGCCTTAGATTGGGTTTCGGATATTTTTTTGAATAGCTTGCTTCCGGAAAAAGAAGCCGAAAGAGAGAAAGGCGTGATTACCGAAGAGATCAATATGATTTATGACAATCCCATGGCGCATGTCGGTATTTTATGGTCCAAACTTTTGTATGGCGACCAGCCGGCCGGCTGGGATATTGCCGGTACCAAAGAAACTGTCGCAAAAATGACGCAGCAAAAACTGGCAGATTATATGAAAAGCCAATATGTCGCCTCCAATACCGTTATTTGCGTGGCAGGCAAGATAGAAAATTCCCACGCTATAAATAAAATTAGAGAATATTTTTCCGGTATTAAATCAGCCGCTTTTAATCCAAAAGCGGCGGTTATAGAACGCCAAACTCAGCCAGAATGCCTTTTACATTTTAAAGAAACCGATCAAACTCATCTTTGTTTCGGGGTTAGGGGATATAATCTTTTCCATCCTAAAAAATATGTTCAGGATGTTTTGGGAGTGATTTTGGGAGGGATGATGAGTTCCCGCCTTTTTATGGAGGTTAGGGATAATTTGGGATTGGCTTACTACATTAGAACTGAAGCCGATGCCAATCCGGATACAGGATATTTGGTTACCCAGGCCGGCGTAGATAATAAAAACACAGAAAAAGCTGTCTCGGTTATTTTAAGAGAATATAAAAGAATATCAGAGAAAAAAGTTCCGGCAAATGAATTAAAAAAAGCTAAAGATTATATTACGGGCAAAATGGCTCTGCTCCTGGAATCATCGGATGCCTTGGCTTCTTTTTACGGCAGCGAAGAACTTCTGCAGAAAGAAATTTTAACGCCAGAGCAAATGTATGCTAAAATTAATAAAGTTTCAGCTAATGACGTTTTGCTGGTTGCCAAAGATATTTTTCAGCCGGGCAAACTGAACCTGGCTTTAATCGGCCCCTTTAGAGAGAAAGCTTCTTTTTTAAAAATATTAAAATAAATAATATATGGCTGATGATACAAAAGTATTAGATATTTCCTGGCAGACAATTTTAAAGATTGCCATTGCCGGAGGCATTTTCTACCTTCTTTATTTAATAAGGGATATTTTAATTTGGGTTATTTTTGCTCTTATTATTTCTATTCTATTTAATCCGGCTATTAATTTTTTGAAGAAATTTATGCCTCGGGCTTTAGCCGTGATTTTAGTTTATGTGGCTATTTTCGGTATCGTGGGTATTTCTATTTATTTAGTAGCCCCCATTTTTGTTGCAGAAATTAAACAGTTTTCCCAATCTTTCCCTGTTTATTTTGAAAGAGTGTCTCCAACTTTTAGGGGCTTGGGCATAGAAGCTTTTGAAAGTTTTGAGAAATTTACTAAAACTATGGAAAGCGAGCTTTCTGCTGTTTCTTCCAGCGTGTTTAATGCCATAGGGGTTATCTTCGGCGGATTATTTTCTACTCTCACCATTCTATCTATTGCCATCTTTCTTTCTTTGGAAGAAGAGGGGTTTGAGAAAGTAATACGAGCTCTTACTCCGAAGAAGTATGAAGCTGTAGTTTTGAATATTTTAGCAAAGAGCCAATGGAAGGTTTCTGGTTGGTTTGGCACGAGAATTTTGACCTCTTTCTTTATTGGATTAATGACTTTTTTGATTTGCTACGTTTTGAATATCGACTACGCGGTTTCTTTCGGTATTTTTGCAGGTGTTTTTAATTTTATACCTATTGTCGGTCCAATTATCTCGGGAGCAGTTATTGCAGTTATCGTGGCCTCTGCAGTTTGGCTAAAGGCAGTGTTTTTCACAGTTGCCTTTATATTAATCCAGCAAATTGAAGGCAATATTTTAACCCCAATCTTGGCTAAAAAATTCATCGGCTTGCCGCCGGTTTTAGTGCTGGTTTCTTTATTGGTCGGAGGAAAGTTATGGGGTTTGATGGGAGCGCTTTTGGCTATTCCGGTTGCCGGGATTTTCTTTGAATTTTTAAAAGACTTCTTAAAGAAAAAAAAGGAAGAAAAAGCAGTAGTGCTCTAACATGGCTACTCTTTATATTGTCGCTACGCCAATTGGCAATCTTGGCGATATCACATTAAGGGCAATCGACATTTTAAAGTCGGTTGATTTAATTTTATGCGAAGATACCAGGCAAACTCAAAAGTTGCTGGATCATTACGAGATTAAAACTAAAACCATAAGTTATCATCAGCACTCTAAATTAAATAAAGCTGAATATATCTTTCAGCTTTTGAAAGAAGGTAAAAATTTGGCATTAGTTTCCGATGCCGGCACTCCCGGCATTTCCGACCCCGGCAATCAATTGGTTAGGAGAATAATGGATGTCCGATATCCATTAATAAGAATTGTGCCCATACCGGGACCGAGCGCCTTGACTGCCGCAGTTTCCATTTCTGGCTTGCCAATGGATAGGTTTTTATTTTTGGGTTTTCCGCCGGTAAAAAATAAAAGAAAAAAGTTTTTTGAGGAAGCAGTTCGCCAGCTGGCGGATTCAAAATATCCGGTAATTTTTTACGAATCTCCTTATAGAATAATAAAAACCCTTAAGGAACTTAGTTCCTTAAGGGCTAAGGAACTAAGTTCCTTAGCGGTGGTAGTCTGCCGCGAGTTAACTAAAAAGTTTGAAACTATTTATCGGGGCACGATTGAGGATGTTTTGGAACAGCTTGAAAAAGAAGAGATCAGGGGAGAATTTGTGGTTATAATAGGAAAATAGCTATTAGAGCTATGATAATCTGCATAAAAATGCCCCAAAGAGCGGGTTTTCTTTTAGTTTCAGTATCGTAGACATTATTCACGGTTTGGTGGAATTTATGATGCAGTTTTATTAGTTTTTTTCCGGGGAAAAGAATATAGACTAAAGTCATTCCATCCGGGATTATGGCTGGAATAGCTCCAATAAAGATTAGGGGGCTTTTATCGGAAAATAAATAAATTAATAAAATTCCAAAGGAAATATCCAAAAAAACTTTAGACCAATCTAAAAGAGATTTACTCCAACGTTTTGCTTTAATATTTGAGATTGAGTATTCTGTTTGGGGCAGCAAATCTAAAAAATAATGGCTTAAAAGAGCTAAGGGAAGAGCAAGGATCGGATTGGATATTTTTGAGGCGATAACTGCCCCAGCAAGAAGATGAGCGCTTAAAATCATAAAGTTTTAATGATATGATTATTATAACACATCATATATGGCAAGAAAAAAGTTTTATATCACAACCAGCATAGCATATGTCAACGCTCTCCCGCATTTAGGATATGCATTGGAAATCGTCCAAGCGGATGTTTTAGCAAGATATCACCGTATTCTAGGCGAGGATGTTTTCTTTTTAACCGGCACCGATGAACACGGAGCCAAAGTGGTAAAAGCTGCCGAGCAAGCCGGGAAAATTCCAGAAGATTTTACTGACATGGTTTCTGAAAAATTTAGAGAATTGACAAGAATTTTTAATTTGTCAAATGACTACTTTATCAGAACCACTGATAGGGAAAAACATTGGTCAAAAGTTCAGGGGGTATGGTTAAAATTGCTGGAAAATGGAGATATTTATAAGAAAAAGTATAAAGGTTTGTATTGCGTGGGCTGCGAAGCTTTTATTACGAAAAAAGATTTAATTGATGGAAGGTGCCGCATTCACTTGAAAGAACCGGAAGTTGTGGAGGAAGAAAATTATTTTTTCCGGCTTTCAAAATATTCTAAAAATATTGAAGAAATTTTGAAGAAAGATAAAATTAAAATAATCCCCGCATCTAGAAAGAATGAGATGCTAAGTTTCCTAAAAGATGGTTTAGAGGATATCAGTTTTTCGCGACCCAGAAAAGATTTAAAGTGGGGAATTCCAGTTTCCGACGACGAAACCCAAACGATATATGTTTGGGCTGACGCGTTAATAAATTATCTATCGGGCGCTCCCGGGCGTTGGCCGGCAGATGTCCAGTGCATAGGCAAAGATATCCAAAAATTTCATTCTTTAATTTGGCCGGGAATGCTTTTATCTTTGGGATTAGCTTTGCCAAAAACTATTTTTGTCCACGGTTTTATTACGGTTGCCGGGCAGAAAATGTCTAAGTCGTTGGGAAATGTGGTTGACCCGTTTGAACTGATTAAAAAATACGGAACAGATGCAGTAAGATATTTTCTTTTGCGGGAAATTCCGCCGACGGAAGACGGAGACTTTACACAGGAAAAGTTTGAGGGAAGATATAATGCCGATTTGGCAAGCGGTCTGGGTAACCTCGTTGCCAGAGTTATTACTATGGCTGCTAAATTAGAAATTAAAAATTCAAAAACCAAAATTACAAATAAAAATTTAAAATCACTCATCAATAAAACCCAAAAAGAATGCTATAGTTTTCTTGATGGATTTGAGTTTAATGAGGCGTTGATGGCTATATGGGAAATAATTAGCTGGTGCGATAAATATATTGAAAAAGAAAGACCATGGGTAGAGAGCAAAAACCAAAAAGAAGTAATCGGCAATTTGTTATTTGCCGTAGGCGAAATAGCCAAATTACTGGAACCATTTTTGCCCAAAACATCGGAAAAAATTTTAGAACAATTGAAAACGCAAAAAAGCCAGCCGTTATTTCCTCGAATTTAAATGCAATTTAGATTTAAAATTGTTAAAAAATCTAAGAAGTCTTGGGCGAGAGCTGGTATTTTAGAGACGCCTCACGGCAGGATTGAAACTCCTGCTTTTGTTTCAGTAGCTACGCAAGCCAGCGTTAAGAGTTTAACGCCCGAAGACTTGAAAAATTTGGGAGCCGAAATTATTTTAGCCAATACTTATCATCTTTATTTGAGACCGGGAGCGGATGTTATAAAAAAAGCCGGCGGGCTCCATAAATTCATGAACTGGCCGGGACCGATGGTTACTGACAGCGGAGGTTTTCAAGTTTTTTCTTTAGGCTGGGGCAAGGTACACCAGATAGGAAAAATTGGGTGGTTTCCGGGATATGAGGAGGTCCGACCTCCTCGGGAGGTCGGACCTCTTAAATTGGTAAAAATTACTGACGATGGCGTAGAATTTACCTCTCATTTAGACGGCTCAAAGCATATTTTTACTCCGGAAAAATCCATTAAAATACAAGAAGATTTGGGAGCCGATATTATTTTTGCCTTTGACGAATGCACCTCTCCTTTAGCTGATTATGAATATACTAAAAAATCTTTAAAAAAAACGCATAATTGGGCCTTGCGGTGCTTAAAGGTTAAAAAAAAGCGGGAACAGGCTTTGTTTGGGATAATCCAAGGCGGAGAGTATAAAGATTTAAGAGAAGAAAGCACTAAATTCATTTCATCCTTGCCTTTTGATGGCATTGGCATTGGCGGTTCTTTGGGAAAAACACAAAAAGACATGTTTAAAATTTTAAAGTGGATTACGCCATTATTGCCTGAAGAAAAACCTCGCCATCTTTTGGGTATAGGCCGGCCGGAAGATTTGGAAAATTGCGTAAAGCACGGTATGGATCTATTTGATTGCGTCTGGCCCACAAGATTAGCCAGAAGAGGAACTTTACTGATAAAAAATGGCCGCTTGAATATAGGAAATTCCCGATATATTAAAGATTTCCATGCCATTGAGAAGAAGTGCGGTTGTTATACCTGTCAAAATTTCACCCGGGCTTATTTATCGCATCTTTTTAGAGCCAAAGAACTCCTATATTATAGATTAGCCACTATTCATAATCTTTATTTCACTCTCGGTTTAATGCAAAAAATCAGAAAAGATATTTTAGTTGGCAAACTTTAGACCTTGACAGAATTATTATTTTTTGGTACACTTTCTTAGTAATAAATATAATATAGGAGGAGCAAGAAATGCATAGAGTTCCTGATTGGATAGTTGCCGTTATCGGGGCAGTTTACAGATTTGTTGCCGGAGGATTTGGCGCAACGGTTCCCCATCCTTGGCCGGCTAATTTCTGCGGTCCCTTCTGGGTAGCTTTTGTGGGGATAGTCCCCGGTTTGCCGGTTGTTTTATTGGGCTGGCTCATCAGATTGGTTTTCGGCCAAGGCCGCGCTCGCAGATTCTTTGGCAGCAAGCCGATGAGAGTAACGGGCAAAATTCTACTAGTGTTGTTTTATGTGCTGGTCGGATTGACACTCCTTGGTTTGATAGTAGTTTTGGCAAGGGAAGATTGGCTGAAAACGCTGATATGGTTAGGCGCTGTCATAGCATTTATCAGTTTACCGTTTGCAATATCATTTGCGATCGAAAGAGTTAAACATACAAGGTGGTATTTGGAAAAAGAAGAAGAAAAACAGAGAAAACATGAAAAACGACTGGCAGTGTCGGCCTCAAAACAAGCAAAGCCGAGACGATCATCCGTCATTCGCAAGATACTTTTCTTGCCATGGACAGTTCTTAAGGTATTATTTAGGGGAATTAAAGATATAATATACACCATTGCTTTAATGGTGCACGTATTCTACAAAAAGTATTGTCCTCGCGTAGAATTTCCATAAAAAATTCGGCAAAAGGGGGGTATAGTCTTAGACGACCCCCCTTTTATTTGTATAAATTTTTGTTAATATTTTAAGTATGATTATCGATACTCACGCTCACGTTAATTTCAACGCCTATAAAGATGATTCCGAAGAAGTGATTCGGCGGTCTTTGGCTGAAAATATTTGGATGATTAATGTCGGCTCGCAATACACCACGAGCAAGCGCGCGGTGGAAATAGCTGGAAAATATAAAGAAGGGGTATATGCGGCAGTGGGGCTCCATCCGATTCATGTGGGAGAGGAGTTTGAATACCAAAAATATAAAGAACTGGCTAATTCAGCGGTGGCAGTTGGAGAAATTGGCCTTGACTATAAAGCAGAATATTTGCCTTTTAAGGAGAAACAAAAAGAAGTCTTGCTGAGGCAGGTGGAGTTGGCAAGAGAAGTGAATTTGCCGGTAATTTTCCATTGCCGATTAGCCCACAACGATCTCATTCGAACACTCGAACAATCGAACATTCGAACAGGAGTCATCCATTGTTTTACCGGAACATGGGGAGAGGCGCAAAGATATATCGATATGGGGCTATATTTGGGATTTAATGGAATAATTTTCAAGATGAATTTAGACGAGGTTATTGCCAAAGCTCCTTTAGATAAAATTTTACTGGAAACGGACTGCCCATATTTAACGCCTCCTTCAGTATTCGGTCGCAATGAGCCTATTTATACAAAATATATTGCAGAAAAGATTGCCAAAGTTAAAAATTTGAGTTATGAAGAAATAATTGATGCCACAACTCAAAATGCCAGAAAATTATTTAAAATCTAATCCCAAAATTGCCATTATTGGCGGAAGCGGATTAGAGGATCCGAAATTCTTCAAAAAGATTAAAGAGGTTAATATCAAAACTCCTTTCGGTTATCCATCATCGCCGATTACCATCGCTGATTTTCACGGGAAGAAGGTCGCTTTTTTATCCCGCCATGGGAAAAAACACCAGTTTCCTCCACACAAAGTTCCCCAAAGAGCGAATATCTGGGCTTTGAAGAAGTTGGGAGTGGAAAGAATTATTGGAGTCGGAGCAGTCGGTTCCCTTAAAAGGGAATTTAAGCCGGGAGATATTGTTACTTCTGACCAGTTCATCGATTTTACCAAAAAGAGAGATTATACTTTTTACGACAAGGAGACAGTTCATATTACATCGGCCGATCCTTTTTGTCCTGAATTAGCTAGACTTCTTTACCAAGCAGGTAAAAAATTAAATATTTCTATTCATCAAAATGGAACTTACATTTGCATCGAAGGACCAAGATTTTCAACTAAGGCGGAATCAAAGTTTTTCAGGAATTTCGCCGATATCGTTGGTATGACCCTAATCCCCGAAGTCAATTTAGCTAGAGAATTGGAAATTTGTTATTCATCTCTTGCCAGCGTTACCGATTGGGATGTCTGGAAGACGGGGAGAGAAGTCAGTTGGGAAAGAATTTTAAACACGATGAAGACAAATATGGTGAAACTTCGGGAGATTCTTAAGCAATCAATACTAAAAATTCCTTCTCAGAGGGTTTGCCCCTGTCGAAACATTCTTAAAGATGCTAAATAAACTTCAAAATCACACCAAAGACTCTTTTTCTATTTCCATAGGAAAACTTTATCAACGAATGACTGGCGTTGAAATCGCTGAGAAATTGGGTATCAATAAGGTAACTATTTACAATAAACTTAGAAAAGCAGGCATAAAAATTAGAGACAATGCGGAAGCTCAGAAATTTGCATATTTCCGCGGCAGATTTAATAAAAAAAATTTACCAAAATCATTTCACCATCCTTATTCTACTGAAGAAAAAGTAGCCGAAGCTTATATTATTGGGGCAGTGATGGGAGATGGACACCTGAGTTCTAATGGCGTTCGACTTAAAGTTACTCAAAAAGACTTTAGAGATAAATTTGCTAGATATATAAAAAAGGCCTATCGTTTAGAACCAATTCTTAGAGGAGGAGAGGGTATTTTTATTTGCGATGTCCACAGGGTTTTGGTAGTAAAAAGAATTAAAAAGATGATGGGAGATTCTAGAACAATACCCAATTATATAATAAATGGAAATAAAAAAGTAAAAGCAAACTTTATTCGAGGATTCGCCGATGCCGAGG
Source organism: Candidatus Nealsoniibacteriota bacterium (assembly GCA_016188865.1). Classification (GTDB taxonomy): domain Bacteria; phylum Patescibacteriota; class Minisyncoccia; order Minisyncoccales; family MHMH01; genus JACPGX01. The sequence goes on along the minus strand of JACPGX010000002.1, from coordinate 6,736 downwards.
GTTGCGTTGATAACACTAACCACAGACATCAAATTGTTATAACGCAAAATGACGAGATAATTTTAAAAAAAATCCAAAAATTATTATTAGAACTTGGCATTCAAAGCAAGACATACCATAAGAAAAATAATCCAGATCAATTAGTTGTTTCTTTGTATCGTAACCTTAAAAAGTATAGAGAATTGATTAACTTTAGTATTGCTTATAAAAGAAATAAATTAACAGAGATGGTAAGATGCCTCCGAAAGTACACTTATGATACTAATCTATATTGGGATTGTTTGCGTGTTTTTGGAAAGAAGCAAATGTCATTTAGGGCCTTATCGCGTCATCAAAAAGTAAACTGGGCAACCATTAGAACGTGGGTAAGAGGCATTGAGGCGCCTCAGCAAATAAAAAAAGATATAGAATACGGAATCATCCCAGATGATTACGAAAATCTTAGGGATAACTTCTATTTTTTACCAAAAGTTAAAAGAAATCACAATTTTTGCAAAGAGGTGTTTAAAAGTTTTAAGATTTAAATAGAATGCGGACAAAACTTCTTTCGGAAATTAAATCTAAAATCAGGGAAATTCCCGATTGGCCGCATAAAGGAGTTAATTTTAAAGATATCACCCCCCTGCTGCAGGATAAGAATCTTTTCCATAAAATGATTGATTTTTTGATTGCTCCTTATTCCGGGAAAAAAGTTGATAAGATTGTCGGCATTGACGCTAGAGGTTTTATACTGGCTGCCGCTTCAGCTTATAAATTCAAGACGGGGTTAGCGATTGTCAGAAAAAAAGGAAAGCTTCCGGCTAAAACTGTTTCCAGGGAATATTCTCTGGAATATGCCAGCAATGTTCTTGAAATGCATGAAGATGCTATTCTGCCGGGAGAAAAAGTTGTCATTGTTGACGATGTTTTAGCTACCGGCGGAACAATGAAAGCCGCTATTGATCTAGTCAAACAGCTTAAGGGAAAAATTGTGGGAGTTAATTTTCTTATTGAGTTGACTTATTTAAAAGGAAGAAAAAATATTAAGGGGCAAAAAATAAGATCTTTGCTGCAATATTAATGAGGCCTCTTATAATTTTTACATCTGCGGCTGAACATTTGGCGAAAAACTTAGAAAGTTTTGAATTGATTTTTCCCGAAAAAAACAAGGAAGGCAAGCGTTTTTTTCCCGACGGGGAAGTTTACATGAGATTATCTGGGATAAACAGTTTTAAAAATAGAAGGATAATTGTTTTGCATTCGGGAGCTCCCAATCCCAACAACGGTTTGATGGAATTGGATTTGATTTTGCAAATTTTAAAAGACCATAAGATAAGGCCAGAGTTATTTTTTACATATTTTCCCTATAGCCGGCAGGATAAAGTATTTCAGCGCGGAGAAACTAACGCTGCCGAAAATCTTATAAAAAAAGCAGTAAAATATTACAAGGTCAGGAAAATTTATGCAATTGATCCGCATTTTGGGAAAATGCCCTGGCTTAAAAAATATCCGGTAATAAGCGTTTCAGCGGCCCATCTTTTGATGCAAAAAGCCAGAGAAGACTTCGGCCAGGATATATTATTTTTGTCTCCGGACAGGGGCGGGAAAAGAAGGACCGGAATTTCAGGTTTAAACAAAAAGAGGATTGATTCTTTTGGGGTGGATTTTTATCCATCGCAAATCATTTTTCGGGGAGGAGTAATAGGTGTTATCGATGACATTCTGGCAACCGGAGGCACCCTTTCCAAATTCTACGACTATGCCAGCGCTTCCGGAGCTTCTAAGGTAATTGCTTTAATCACTCACGCTCCCTTTAAAGCGGGCGTTAAAAGAGTGAAAAATAAGTTTTTTAAACTTTATTTAACCAATACTGTTAAAATCAAAGAAGCGAACGTTGATATAAGCCGTTTAATTGCCGATAATCTCAAGTAAAAGAACCACCTATCGGGTGGTTCTTAATTGTTGCAATAATTCGCTTATTTTTGCTATTTTTTCAGGCCCTGCGGTGATTGCCATCAGGCCGATTTGTTCCTGATAAACGTCTTGAGGAATCTGCGATTTTATTTCCGGTTCCAGAATATGATAGACTTTGAGCCGCAACGCGACTCCAGACAATGAGCCAACTCCGGAAGGATCGCCATCAGTCATGGTTATGGCCTGGATTTCAATAAGGTCCATATCCAGGAAGCCGAGCATAACCACTAAGTTTTCTGGCCCATATTTAAAAGCCAGATCTTTGACGGCGTTTTGGTATTCCAGACTCATTGCCCCAGCCGCTGTTCAGACAAAACATTCAGTTATGGAAGAAATAATGTTTTCCTCTTTGACTCCGGCTGCTTTAAGGCAATTTTCAATTGATGCGCCCTGAATTTCATCTCTTTCCCCAAAGATTATTATCTTTTTTCCCTTAAACATTTTTCACCTCCTTTCTTTTCGGATTTTTTTCAATAATAAATGACATTCCGTCTTCCAATTGGGTCATTCTTCCCAGAAAGAAACTGCCTCTCGCGACAAACATGGCGTTTTTAATTTCGCCGTTTTCCATTGCCTCCACTGCGTGTCCGACATAAGGGACGGCCGCGGGCACATGGCCTTGCGTTGGCGAAAATCCAGGCATGCCGTGTTTTTCCCTGAAAGCCGGCATATCGGCCGGAGTAATTTCTCCATTCATAACTGCTAAAGCCGCAATCGTGTCGTAATTTTTTCTCGGCACGTCGCCGGTTTTAGATGGTTCTGTAATTTCCGGGTTTTCCAGCTGCACTGCATACTTATCAATGTCGGTAATTTTTTTGCCTAATTTTTGCAGCGGTTCCAAAACTACTGCTCTTGTTACACTTTCGGGTTTCGCAGCGTTTTTTATATTATTTTTTCCGATAGCGTCCAGCCTGATGATCGGGCTTTTTTTGTCATCTCCAGCAATCAGAAAGGCAAATGACGCCAAGGTATCTTCAATAATCGGCATGCCGCTTGCAAGGTGCCCCTGGAATTTCATTCCAAGTTTTGCAAGGCATCCTCCGCCCACTACTGCCACGTTTTTAACGACCCCTGCTTTAACCAAACTGGCTGCAAAAACTATAGCATAAACTGGGCCGACGCAAAATGATTTAATGTCGGAGCCAGTTGCATTTTGGCAGCCGCACATTTCTCCCATAGCTTTGGCTAAACTCCCGCCTCCTCGATTGTACCTGTCGCCAATGGCTTCTTCCGAACAGCTAAGAATAAAATCTATTTCTTCAGGACCAATGCCTTCTCTTCTAATAAGATGTTTTAGGGCTAAAGCTCCCGAGGCTTTGGCAACAAGCCCTTCCATCAGATGGTGGGGGCTTAGGGCCTCATCTTCTTGGGCGTGGACGTCTTTTGACCGATTGAAGCACCCTACCAAAATGTTTTCGTATAAAAGCGGAAGGCTAAAATTTTCGCCTTTTTCCAATTTTTCTTTTATTTCCTGAATGCTTTTGCCTTCGCCGATTTTCTGGAGATCGGTTTCCTGCAGTATGGGATTTTCATTTAAAACATTTTTTACGTGCGCGGTAAAAGTCTTTTCCAGCCAGATCAACTCGTAATCATGGACATCAGCAATTTTTAATAGGCCCAAAAATTCGTCTTCTGAAAATATTTCGCCGAATTTTCCGGAGCGAAAAGCGCCGGCAGGATTTTTGAACCATGGCCTGGGAATTGCTCTCAAATCATCGGGCTTAATGTTGCCGATGAAAACTTGATTAGGCGGATAAGACACCGCTTCAAAGTAGCTTCTTAGCAGCTCATGAATTTTGGGATAGAGCTCAGGATTTTTTTCTATCTCTCGCATTGGTTTCGAGCCGTACCTTACGAGATTCGGAACGTGATACATAGTATAAGCGTAATTTTTAATTACCGGCTTCATAATATTTCCTCCATGGTTTTTTCCAGCTCTTCTACGGTTACCTGCCCGGTCAATCTTTTTACTTCTTTGCCGTTTTCAAAAAAGATGAATGTAGGCAGGCCCATGATTCTCAATCCGGCTTTTGCGCAAAACAAAACGTTGCCGGTCATATTCATTTTGACCACTTTTATCTTAGCTGAATATTGATGGGCCAGTTTTTCAACGTGAGGCATTAAAATCAGGCAGTGAGAACATTTAGGTCCCCAGAAATCAACCATTACCGGTTTTCCCGTTTCTTTCAGCACTTCAGTTTCGAAATTGTCTTTTGTCACTTCTATTATCATTCCCGCCTCCTATAATATTTTTAAAGGGCAACTGTCTAGAAAAAATAACAAAAATTAAAGAAAAAAGCAACCCGAAGGCTGCTTTAGAAGATTGTTTGATTTTCAACTTTTGTCTGCAAAGCTTTTAAGGCTTTTTCGACTATTTGCCGGCGGAGTTTTTTTTCTTCATCCGGCGAAAGTTTTGGATCGCCCAATGGGTAAGGAATAGCTACTGCTGGGACAATTCTCGGCGCGCCATTAGCTTGAGAAATCGTGGTAATGGCGCAAATGTGAACCGTTAAGATTCCCGCCCTCTCTATTTCCTTTGCCAGCGTTGCGCCGCAACGCGTACACGATCCTCAGTTGGACGTTATTAAGACCGCTTGAATTCCTTCTTGAAGCAATTCTTTGGCAATGGCTTGGCCGAATTCTTTGGCGTTAGCCACTGAAGTGCCGTTGCCGACCGTGGCATAATAAAACTCATGCAGTTTGGTAAAGACCTTTTCTTTTTCTAAGTCCTGCATTACATCAATCGGCAAGACTCTATTGGGATTTTCATTGGCATAAGTCGGGTCATATCCGCCATGAGCGGTTTCTTTCAATCCCTCAAGGCCATATTTTCCAAATTTTGAAGCCGAAGAAGATTCTATCCTATCAGGATTTCCCCCTGGAACTATACCACCGGAAGTAATTAAAGCTATTTTGATTTTTGATAAATCTTCAATTGGCGGCAGCGGCTCGACTTTATCGAACTCGGGCATTTCTAATTCTGTTTGGTAATTTTCGTTCCCCAATTTTTTTAAGAGCATACTGACAGCTCTTTGAGCTCCCGTTAATTCAGAAAAATAGTTTTTTCTGATTCCTCTAGGAATATATCCCTCTATTTCTGGAGACTGCAGCTCCTGGCCATTCAAACGTTTGACGGCCAATTTTGCCATTGTTGTAATAGCTTTTTCCATACTGGCCGCTGTTTTGCCGGTTTTAATTATGTAAGCTGATTTTTTATACATTTCAGCTCCGGGGTTTTCCGGATACATGCCCGACACTGCGGGAATCCCTAGTTGTTTCGTAATTTCTTGGCAAATCTTGCCGCAGGCCAAACCGTATCTGCCAGCATTAAAAGCTGGACCGGCAATAAGAGCATCGGGATTTAATTGTTTGACTAAGTCAAGCAATTCCTCGCAAGCTTTTTCCTGATTTTCTGCGAAATAATTATCTCCGCAAACAACCGTGGCTACAATTTCAGCCGTATCACCAAGAGCTTTTTGAAGAAAGTTACCCGGGCCAACGGGCCCCTTCACGGAAAATGGAGAAGTGCCAGCCTTGGCCTCTCCACCGACTCCGCCAAAAAACTGATTTAAATAATGGACAATTCTGAATTTTTTCTCAACCATTTATATCTCCTTTACCGAGAGTTTCTCATATCCCAATTGGTTGGTTGCTCCCAAAATTACCTGAAGCTCAACCTCCAAAGAACCGTCTTCCTTTAAGCTTTTTGGAGAACCGCCAGTCAACTGCTGAATAATTGTTTTATCGCCGATTGTTTTTTCCATCGGCGGAAGAATAATTTTTTCATTGGCATTGCCGGTAGAAATGACAGCATCGGCTGCTTTATGCGCATCAGCTAAAGATTGGGAAATCCCGTCAGAGCCGGCAAATTCATCAGTAATGCAGACTGTTTTGATGCCAAATTTTTCCAATTTAGAGCAAATCATCATTAAGTCAGCATCGGGGTTGCCAAAGCCTTCTTTAGAGATAATAACGCCTTGCGCTCCCAAACACATAGCCAATCTTACGGCGTGCTCTGCCGCCATTTCTTTTTCAGCCAGCATTGTTGATTCATTGGTTATTATGACCCCGATAAAATTGACTGCCTTGCCATGCATTTTGTATAATTCTCGAATAATCGGGTTGTTCATATGATGGTAAGTAGTATTTTTATCGCAAGCAGAAACGCAGTTGCCGCTGACGATGGCCCCGTCAAGAATTTCTGACGGTTGCAACAAAGCAGGCAAAAGTCCTTTGGCATCTTTGCCGTGGACATACGTGTCGTGCATGAGGCCTTGGCTTAAGAGCATGTAGATATAAATGACGTTTGGCAAGATCGGAAGGTTGATGCGAGGAATTAATTCCCAGAATTCTTCAATTTCATCAGGCTGTATCTTTTTGGCAGCTTGGCCAAAATAAGCGGCTGCTCTTTGGCCAAGCTGTCTTAGAGCTTCTTCATGTTGCTGCTTGGTCAAACCATCAGCCACTTTAGCGGTTAAAACGATATTTATCAATTTGGAAAAAGAAGAATATTCTGCTCCCGGGCCCGACATATCTAATAGCCCTTCTTGAAAGCCAACTATTTGGCCGCAAGTGATGACAGAAATTCCTTTAAGAGCCAGGGTCAGGCCTTCGCCGATTTTTCCTTCAATTTTTACTCTCGGTTCAATGACATCTTTTATGGGAATGATTCTTTTTTTCTCACCGGGCCTGGCTATCTCAATGCAAAGGCTTTTTAGTCTTTTGTCTTCATCAAGCATTTTTTTAAGAAATTCAAGTCCTTCAATATAAAGCACGCCATTTT
>JACPGX010000001.1 GCA_016188865.1 Candidatus Nealsoniibacteriota bacterium | reverse complement strand
ATGGGTTCGGGAATGACTTTTTGCAGAAGCCGCTGGGTGGAAAAGACTTACTGGGAGCTGGCTCAACAAGCCGCAGCCAACGCTGTCAAAGACGCCGGCATACATATAAAAGAAGTTGATGCCGGAGTTGCCGGAATTTACAACGACATTTTTGAATTTATGGCAATCCCGGAATCAGGTTTTCAGGGAATTATCGGTTTAGCCAATAAGCCTTTAATGCGCGTTTCCAATGGAGGAGCTACAGGCGCTTATTCAATGATGGCAGGCTACAATATGGTAGCTTCGGGCAAATATGATTTGGTTTTGGTGCTTGGCGTTGAAAAAGCTCTTGATTGCTATGATTTTGAAGCGCAAAGCGCCACGCCGGCCGTTGTGCAGACTATTGCTTATTCATGGGATCCTTGGTTTGAAAGGCCGCTGGGAGCTCACGCTGCTTCAAGCTATGCCCAAGTGGTATTAGCTTACATGGATGAACATCCGGGAGATTTGGATCCTTTAGCGCGAGCTAAAATAGTTGAGCTTTTATGCCAGCAAGCGCAAAATAATCCTTATGCCCAGAGGTTGGGTGAAACGGTAACAGCTCAACAGGTGCTGGAGTCTCGCTATATAGTTTATCCTATCAGGGCCCTTGAGACTTGCGTTTATACCGAAGGAGCTTGCGCCCTTATTTTTGCTTCAAAGAAAGTGGCCAAAGAAATTTCCCAAAGAACCGGCAGAGAGCCGATTTGGATTGCCGGAGTGGGAGCCGCCAATGAACCGTATTTTGTCGGCCGCGATATTAATCGGCATAAAGTTTTGCATAGAATTTATTCTGATCATTTGGCGACCAAACAAGCTTTAAAACAAGCCAAGCTGACCATTAATGATATTCAGGTTATTGAACTTCATGACGCTTTTATGCCTCAATACATGATTACACTTGCTGAAATGGGAGTGGTGCCTCTTGGCCGGGCTAATGACTTGGTTGAAGAAGGCATTATTATGCCCGGCGGTAAACTTTTGGTTAATCCTTCAGGCGGCTTAATTTTCGGCGGTCATTTTGTCGGCGGATCAAACATGATGTCAACCTGGAGCTGTATGCGCGAGATGCGGGAAAGGAATTTTGAACACGGCATGATTCACGGAACCGGAGCTTCGCTTTCCAACTACGGAGTTGTTTTCGTTCTAGAGAGGAGGAAATAAGATGGCAAAAGAAAAGTTGGTCATTCCGGAAGGAATGTTTCCTCATGTTGGCGTAAATGAAGTCAAAGGCATTGACGGCCAAGATTATTTAATTCGCAACGAAGCCATGTTTACCGGCTATCAGCATACTGCCGGAGAATTTTCCAGATTTTTTAAATCATTGCGCGACGATTGTAAAATATTGGGCAACAGATGTCCCCAGTGCCATCAGCTTATTTGTCCGCCGTTCCAGAAACGCTGTCCGCAGTGCAACTTTATTGAAATGTGGCCGGAAGAAGTAAAAGATGCGGGCCGCATGGACGCCTCGCCGCCAATTGTTTTTTTTGCTCCGGCCCGTTTTAAGGATCAAGTGCCTTATGCGGAAGGTTATGTTTATTTGGAAGATGAAAATGGCAAAGAGGCTGACACGGCTATAAAGGTGCGGGTTCGGACAACGCGGGGAATGATAAAACCCGGCATCTTTAAGAAAGACACTAAAGTTAAGGTTGTGTTTGCCGATAAACGAGTTGGCAGGATATTGGATATTTTTGCCGTACCGCAGGCAGAATTGACTCAAGAGCAAATTGCAAAGACGCCCCTAATGGAAAGCGATCTTTCTTGGGATAAGCCGATAGAGCCGTCTTTTGAAAAGCCGACAGCAGAAATGCTTTCTGCGTTTAATAGAGTGCTCGATGGCCTTAAGTTATTGTCAGCGAGAATCAAAAAGAGTCCGCGAGCGCAAAAAGATTTGGCGAATTGGTCGAGAAGGGTACAGGTAAAAACCAGAGGAGGAGAATTCGGCTTCGTTGTAGATAATGGTCGATTGGAAATCAGTAGTTTCACCGAGCCCGATTTGATTTTAGCGGTTGAGAATCCAGCTGCTTTGTTATCTTGGCTGGAAAGAGGTTCGGCTTTGACCAATCTGGTTATGGAGGGAACTCTTTGGGTTAGCAAACCGGAGTTGGAAACCATTTCCCGGCTAGACCGTCTGCCGCGTTCTTTACGCCGAGACAATTGTTAAATAAAAAAATAAAAGCAGTTGCATAGTTGATGCAGCTGCTTTTTTATGCAAGAATGTTGTGAGAACTTTTACAGTTAAATAAGGAGGAAGAAATGACTAATGGCAAAGAATTGATTGCCCAGAGGGCCATCAGCCCGCGGGCTTACAGATTGAAAAATGGCAACTTGCTGGTTGAATCAGAGCTTTTAGACGGCTTCCATCTTATTCACATTAGTTTGGAGATAGAGCCCAAAGAACGTAAAATCATAAGAGCAAAAGCTGAAATGCAAAAAGTTCCCCACGATATTTGTTCGACAGTTTTAGTTAAAGTTAAAAGATTAAAAGGGCTGGTCATTAAAAAAGGCATATTAAAAGATGTTTCAGATATTTTAGGCGGCGAAACCGGCTGCGTTCATTTGAGGAATTTGGCCACCATTGTCATTGATTTTGCAGCTTGGGTTTTGATGGAGTGCGCCGTAAAAGAAGGCGCTTCTCCCGAAGAATTTCTCAAAGGCACTTGCGCAGCTTATCCAAAAGGAGGTTAGAATGGCAAAAAAGCTTTGGAGTCCGTCCCGAAAAAGAAAACAAAATGCTAATTTAACCAAATTCACGGATTTCCTAGATAAGACTCGCGGGAAAAAAATCCATAACTATGAAGAGCTGTATCAATGGTCAATAGAAAATATTTCAGAGTTTTGGTCGGCTGTCTGGGATTTTTGCGATATCAAGTCATCGAAGCTTTATCATAGAGTAGTTAGCGATGAAAATCAGATGCCGGGAGTGAAATGGTTTGAGGGGGCGGAATTGAATTTCGCCGAAAATCTGTTATGCTTTCGCGGTCAAAAACCAGCTTTAATTTTTAAAGGCGAGGGACAAGAAATAAGAAAGGTTAACTATAACGAGCTTTATGGATTAACGGCAAGGCTGGCAAAATCAATGCGGGAGTCGGGGATTCAAAAGGGCGATAGAGTGGCAGGCTTTTTGCCTAACATGCCAGAAACCGTAGTTGCCATGCTGGCAACAACCAGTATCGGAGCTGTTTGGTCAAGCTGTTCTCCGGATTTCGGAATTAAAGGAGCTTTGGACCGTTTTTCCCAAATTTTTCCGAAAATGCTTTTTTGCGCCGATGGTTATTACTACAACGGCAAAAAATTCAACTCTTTGGAAAAAGTTTCAGAAATAATAAAAAACCTGCCGTCTTTAGAAAAGATAATAGTCGTTCCTTACGCAGAAAAAAATTCCGATGTGAGCAGACTGCCTTCAGCTGTAAATTTTTACGATTTTATTTCCCAAGATAGAAATGCCGAATGCGTTTTTGAGCAGGTTACTTTTGACCATCCGGTTTACATTATGTATACCTCGGGCACAACCGGCTTGCCGAAATGCATAGTTCAGGGGTCGGGCGTTTTAATTAATCATTTCAAAGAGTTAAAGCTCCACACCGATGTAAAAGCAGACGATGTCATCTTTTATTACACCACTTGCGGCTGGATGATGTGGAATTGGCTGGTCAGTTCTTTGGCGCTCGGAGCAACCATTGTTCTTTTCGACGGTTCGCCGTTTTATCCCGATACGGGCGCTCTCTTTCAGCTGGCGGAAGATTTGAAAATAACGATTTTTGGAACAAGCGCCAAATATCTTTCCGAATTGGAAAAGAGAGGAGCAAAACCCGGCTGGCAATACAATTTGCAAAGTTTGCAGACTATTTTATCTACCGGTTCCCCGCTTTCTGAAGCAAGCTTTGAGTATGTTTATCGCGATATCAAAAAAGACGTTTTATTGGCTTCCATTTCCGGCGGCACTGATCTTAACGGATGTTTTGCTCTGGGAAATTCTCTTTTGCCGGTTTATTCGGGCGAACTCCAGTGCCGCGCTTTGGGCATGAAAGTGGAAGTTTTTGATGATGAGGGAAATTCAATCGCAGAACAGCAAGGTGAGCTGGTTTGCACCGCTCCCTTTCCTTCAGCGCCTCTTTTTTTCTGGAACGATCAAAATAATCAAAAGTATCAAGAGGCCTATTTTGAGAAATACCCCGGTATTTGGTGCCATGGCGATATCGCAAAAATTACTAAAACCGGTAGTATGGTAATTTACGGCAGGTCGGATGATACCCTAAAGCCGGCTGGAGTGAGAATCGGCACAGCCGAGATTTACCGCCAGATGGAAACAATCCAAGAAGTTTCAGATAGCATAGCTGTCGGTCAGGATTGGCAGGGAGATAATAGGGTTATTCTTTTTGTTAAAATGAAAGAAGGCATTGAGTTGACAGAAGAGCTGGTTAATAAGATTAAGTTGAGAATCAGGGAAAACGCTACGCCGCGCCATGTTCCGGCAAAAGTTATTGCAGTTCCCGACATTCCCTATACTTTTAACGGGAAAAAGGTGGCATCAGCAGTTAAGAACGCCATTCACGGCAAACCCATTAAGAATTTAAATGCCATTGCTAATCCGGAAGCTCTGGAGTTTTACAAAAACATTCTCGAGCTTCAGGAAGATTGAAAATTTAAAGCGATCTCGCAAGAGATCGCTTTTTGTTTACTGGTTAAGCTCAAGAAAAACTTTCCATCTTCTGGCAGCGCATAACGGCCTCCTCTAAATTTTCAAAGATGGGCCAGGAAATTTTAGGCCAATAAATCATTTTTTAGTTTCATAAAGCTCTGGAGAAATCCGGGGCTTTTCTTTTGCTCGAAGTTGTGTTAAAAATTTTAGAGAACTTTGAAAATAACCGCAAAGGAGAACAAAATGGCAAAAAGAGGCTCTGTCAAAGATTTGCTTGAAAGAACGAAAAATGGAGAGGCTTTGGCGGCCAGTAGATTAATGAGCAAAATTCAATGGGACAACAAAACAGCCAAGAGAATGGTTTCCAAGCTTACTTTGCCAGATAAGACTCTTTTGATTGGAGTTACTGGTTCTGGCGGCGTGGGCAAAAGCACTTTGATAAATAAATTAATTCATTATTTTTTGAAAGAGCAAAAAAGCATCGGCATTTTATGCTGCGACCCGGTGTCTATTTCTGACGGCTCTTTTTTGGGCGACAGAATCAGGATGCAGGAGCACGCCGGCAAAGAACAAGTTTTTATCAGGAGTTTGACCCAGCGCCAGAATTTTAAGGGAGCGAGTCCGGAAATTTCCTACCTGATCAAGATTTTCGGTGCTATGGGAAAAGACGTTATCATTGTTGAAACCGTCGGTTCCGGCCAGGAAAATTTAGGATTCAGGGAGCAAGTGAGGGCCTTGATTTACGTAACCTCGCCCGACATCGGAGATGAGATTCAGCTGTTTAAGGGCGGCGTTATTGAAACAGCCGATATAATTGTTTTGAACAGATCCGATTCGCCGAAAGCAGATCAGGCTTTTCAAGATTTGACAACGCACTTTGGCCAAAGCAAAAAGCTTTATAAAGTCAATTCGCTCAATGGCGATGGTTTTCCCGAATTGATGCAAGGCATAAAGGAGGTAAAGTTTTAATGGATATAATTGTTTGCTGCAAGCAGATAATTGACCCTGAAATTCCGCCTTCGAATTTAAAGATAGACGAAACCGGTAAAAAAATAATTACGCCGTCCGGAACAGCTTCGGTTATCAGTCCCTTTGACATGCACGCTGTTGAAGCGGCTTTACGCATTAAAGATAAATTATCAGGCAAAATTACCATTTTGAGCTTAGGAAATAATTTTGTCAGAGAAGTGGTTAAAAAACCTTTAGCCATGGGAGCTGACGAATTAATTCTTTTGGAAGACGAGGCTTTTGATGGGCTTGATAGCTGGGCTGCGGCTCATGCTTTGGCAGCAGCTATTAGAAAAATCGGCAGATACGATTTAATTCTTTGCGGCAGGCAGGCAGCTGATTGGGATAACGGCCAAGTCGGCATAGGCATTGCCGAATTTTTGGGAATTCCTGCAGTAACTTTAGCCAAACAAATTGAAATAGTTGACACTAAGGTCAGGATAGAGCGCCTGCTTCCCGACGGTTACGAAACCATTGAAACTATTTTGCCCGCTTTAATTACCGTAACCAATGAACTGGGAGATCCGAGGTATGCCAGCGTTAAGGGAGTGCTGGCCGCCAAAAAGAAAACGCCCACTATTTGGAATAAAACCGATATTAGCTTGGACGTTCCGCATTCTAAACTCCTTAAAGTCTTTCAGCCAATCAAGGAAAAACAGTGCCAAATGGTGAAGGCTGACAATCCGGCCGAAGCCGGCGCAAAGCTTGCTTTAAAACTGCGCGAAGCAAAGGCGGTTTGAGGAGGCAGTTATGAGAGAATATAAAGGAATAATGGTTTTAGGAGAAGTTAGCGAAGGAAAATTAAATTCAGTTACCGCAGAACTTTTAGCATGCGCTAGATTGCTTGCCGATAGCCTTAAAGAAAAAGTTTCCTGTGTTTTATTTGGCAGCAGAGCAAGCGATTTTTCTCAAGAAGTTATTGCTTTGGGAGCAGATAGAGTTTACCTTGTCCAGAATTCTTTGCTCGATAATTATCAGGCAGAAACTTATCTGTATGCACTGGAACAAATGGTGAGCATGGGGCTTCCAAATATTTTGCTTTTTGGCCAGACGGCTATGGGCAGAGACTTAGCCCCCAGATTAGCTTTCAGGTTGAGAGTTGGCTTAGTGACCGATTGCCTCGAGCTAAGCATTGATTCTGCTAAAAAAAATCTTTTGATGACAAAGCCGGTTTACGGCGGCAGTGCCAGGGCAGTCTTTGCTTCGGATTTCTTTCCGCAAATGGCCACAGTCAGGCAGAAAGCATTTTCTCCTTTGCCAAGAGATGAAAAGAGAACAGGTCAGGTGATAGAATGCATTATAATAGATCCGGCCGTACTACAAGCTGAATTAAAAACAAAGGTCATTGGCAAGAAAATCGAAGAATACTCCGGAGTTAAACTAGAAGCAGCTAAAGTGATTGTTTGCGGCGGCCGGGGCATAGGCGGGCCGGAAGGTTTTAAGAAATTAGAGGAATTAGCTAGGGTGCTAAAAGGAGCAGTGGGCGCCAGTCGGCCTCCTTGCGATCAGGGTTGGATGCCTGCTAGTCTGCAGATCGGCCTTACCGGCAAAATTGTCGTCCCCGATCTTTACATCGTTGTCGGAGTTTCCGGGTCGAGTCAGCATTTGGCTGGCTGCTCCGGAGCCAAAGTTATTGTGGCAATTAATAGCGATCCGGAAGCCAATATCTTTAAAGAAGCTGATTTCGGAATAGTCGGTCGGTGGCAGGAAGTTTTACCGGCATTTATTGAAAAATTAAAAGAACTCACAAAGGACGCTTAGCGTCCTTTTTTGTTGACGATTCCATTCGATTTGACATATTCAATGAATGGGTATATATTGTCATATGGTGTAAAAAAAATGAGAGGAGGAGAGAATGAATAATTCAAGACTACTGAAGATGGTCATTGAAAAAACTAGGAGCGGAGAACTTCAGTGGCTTCGAGGGGGTGACGCGTGGTCTGATGTGTGGCATACCGAATTTGAAGGTTATGGTTTGTCGTTGAGATACTACCATGGTGAAAGTATTTGTGGCTGGGTATCTACCTCCCCGGATTTGTGCCTGCGCGTTGAGAATGAGGGGAGAGAGATTGAATTAAGAGATAGGGGGTTCCGATTTTTTTCAAAACCAATTCAGAAATTGTACGATTTATTGGGACGCCATCGAAGCCGAAGAGCCTTGGTTGACTGAAGGGTAAAAACAAAAGGCCGCCAAATACTCTCGATCAGTAGAATAAACAATCAAAGGACGCCTAGCGTCCTTTTTTGTTGTTTCGGTTTCCGCTAGTTTTACGAGATCCGGACTCGTAATTTTTTACGAGTCCGGGTCTCGTAATACGATGTCTTGACAGATTTTTTGCGTTGAACTAAGATGTACTCTATAATTATGCGGCACATTAAAAAGGAGGTGAATATAATATGGCCCATGAAATTGATGAAGAATCACGGCAAATTTACGAGAACTATAAGAGGATGAACAAGAAGATAGATAAGATATTTTATATCTTGATATTTTCAAATGTATTCCTGATTGGTGTGGGCGCAGTATTAAGGTTCATGTTCCAGAGCGAACTTCTCCATAACATAAGTAATATCATAATATTCGTCGGAGGCATTTCTTTTTTTAGCAGTCTTATATCCTTCGTAATAATAAAACTTAGTGACGTTTATTTTTGGGGTAGTAGCAGCAGCAACTCTGGGTGGTAGCAGTAGCAACCCTCCTTAAATGAATTTTAGAGTGCCTTTATAAATAATTAAAACTGCCGAGAATGGTTCTCGTCAGTTTTTTTGTTGACCGGGTTTTCCCTTAGTGCTATTAAGTTATTAGAGTACATTGAAATTTGTGGAGGAATGACGGCGATGGAAAATAAGAAAGAAAAGGCGAGTAAGGCCAGTATTAAAAGTCTTTTGCATCAATTAAACAAGGGAGATAATTTTAGCCGTTACGAAGCAGCTAAGGCCTTGGGAGTAATCGGCTCTTCGGAAGCAACCAAAGCTTTAATCGAAGTTTTGGAAACAGATCAGTATTATTTTGTCCGCGAGAAAGCAGCCGAGGCCTTGGGAGTAATCGGCTCTCTGGAAGCAATCCCGTCATTAAAGAAGGCCTCAAAATATGATCCAGACCCTGGTGTCCGTGAGGCAGCAGCCCAAGCTTTAGCTAATTCGCCTTACTGGCCAGGTTCAATCATATTTTCTTCTCTAAATAATAGCCGGCAGCTTTTATCTTTTGTGACTTTAGGGGCTAAAATTTATCCCGGCCAAGGAAGAGAAAAGCACTGTTTTCAGCCGACAGTCGATTCCCAAGCATTGGCCAGCCAAATAAAAGCAAGGCTCATTAAGGCAGGCGAAATACAAATATCAGTTGGTTTTGATACTGGTTTTAATAAATATCAGCATCGCGCCAAGTTTATTGCCTTAGCTTTGTTTATTATTTCTGTTAACCTCGATCATTTTACAACATTTAAAGATGTGCCCAAAAGAGACCATGGAGCTTCTTACGGCTTAGTCATCAGGGGCGCAGAAGTTAAAGCATTGAATGAAATTAATATAGCTCGGCATCGGATTGATTATCTTTTCCATGTATCTCCGGAAATAAGCCAGGGAAACTTGGCTCAATTGATTTATTTTTTGCAATATCTTAATTTGGGCTTGCTTTTAACCACTGCTTACTGGAAATATCCCCAGCCAGAAAGAAGCTCGCTTAACGTGACGCCAGTTCATTCAACTATCATTTCGCTGTACGAAAATTTTGAAGCGGAATTGGTACAAATTTTAAGAAAGTTTAACTCCCTGCTTAATCCCGAAGCTATTTATGAGATTCCCGGACAGGAAAAATACAATTTGGCCAGAAAAGAATCCCTTAAGTATCTTTTAGAAGAATGCCTTTACCCTGACAAAGAATGGTTAAATGATTTATATGCAATAGACAATTCCTGGTCTCGGCTTTTGCCCTACCTTAGGAAAATTGAGGCAGTTATTCTTCAAAGGGAAGCCGATGAAGGTAATGTTCCTCTGGGCAATAAGTTTATTCGCGAAGTGCAAAGATTGGTTGTTGATAAGGCCACTGATATCCGTTTAGTTTTGGAAGGCAAAAAGATTTGTTCTGAATTTTTGCCTCCAGACCAAGAAAGAGAGCCTTTCATAGATTACAAAAATTTTCCAGACCAAAGCGTAGAATACCAAAAGCGTTATCAGCAAAAAAAGGAGGAAGAAAATGCTTGATTCCGCAGAAAATAACCGTAGGGAAACTATTCCTACAGAAGAACCGGTAAGAATTCCCAGAAGAGTTCCCAGAACCAAACCGGAGCCTTCGAGCCCCGTACCGGAAAAAACGCCAATGCCCGAAAAAGTGCCCGTTCCGGTTAAAAGATGAACAATAACCAAAGGACGCCTAGCGTCCTTTTTTGTTGACCGAGTTTTTTCTTCGTGTTAGAAGTCATTAGATGCGGTACTTTGAAAATACATGCGGAGGGATTCGATGTTCTATATTTTTTTCTGGGGTTTGACCCTGATAGCTTTCGGCCTTTTCTTTTTCAGAATATACCGGCTCTACGGTTTTTTGAGCCGGGGTAAGAAAGAAAATCATAACTTAAAGAATAGCGCGCTCAAAAGGATATTGCTTGTTTTAGCTTATCTTGTCGGGCAATGGCGCCAGTTAAAGTCCATATCTCTGAAAGACAGAGCCGGCCTCGGCCATATTTTTATGGCATGGGGATTTCTGATTTTTGTCGGATATTATTTTCTATATATCATCATCGGAGCAGGCTTCGGTTTGTCAGGAGCAATGGAAAACACCAAGCTTTTCTTTTACTACTCTTGGGTGATGGACATGGCAGCTCCTTTTATCATGCTGGCAGCCCTTTGGGGAATTCTGCGAAGATATGTTGTGCGACCGCCTCGGCTTAAAGGAGAGCAGACTTTTGAGGCATTGATTATCTTAGTCACAGTTTTTCTGCATCCCGTAACGCATTTACTGAAAGAAGCTACCAGCGAAAGCACTCTTTTACCGCCGCTTAGTTCAGCCCTAAGTTATTTTTTTAAGGATTTCAGCTTGTCCGCGCTGGCAATAGCCAACATGACTTTTTTCTGGGCGCATTGGCTGACGGTTTTGTTCGTTTTGGTTTTCATAGCTTATTCCAGATATCTTCACATTTTAGCCGGCCCTCTCAATATTTTTCTGAAAAGTTCACGGCCCAAAGGGGCCCTGGAAACTCTTGATTTGGAAAATACGGAAACTTTCGGCGCGGCAAAGATTGAAGATTTCAGCCAAAAGCAGCTGCTCGATCTTTACGCCTGCGTTGTCTGCGGCCGCTGTCAGGAAGCTTGTCCGGCCTATTTGAGCGGAAAATCGCTTAACCCAAAAGAAATGATTCAAAATCTAAAAAAGCCTCTGCTGAATCAAAATAACGATAATTTAATTGGCGGAGCAATTAAGGAAGATGATCTCTGGTCTTGCACTACCTGCCGCGCCTGCCAAGAGCAGTGTCCTGTTTTAAATACCCATATTGATAAAATTGTGGAAATGCGGCGCAATTTAGTGCTTGAAAAATCCCAGTTGCCCGATTCAGCTATGCGAGCCTTGGAAAGCATTGAGGCCCGGGGACATCCTTGGAGGGGAACCAATCTTTCAAGAACTGATTGGGCAAAGGATTTAAAGGTCAAAACGCTTTCTTCAGATAGAGCAATAGATGTTCTTTACTGGGTCGGCTGCACCGCGGCTTTGAATGAGCAGAATACCAAAGCAGCTGTTTCTCTGGTTAAAATATTGGAAAAAGCCGGGGTTAACTTCGGCATACTTGGCTCTGAAGAGCTTTGCTGCGGGGACCCGGCAAGAAGAATGGGCAACGAATATTTATTTCAGGAATTGGCCAAAAAGAATATTGAAATTTTGAATCGTTACGGCGTGAAAGAAATTATTACCGCTTGCCCTCACTGCTTTAATACTTTAAAAAATGAATATCCTGATTTTGGCGCTGATTTCGCAGTTTATCATTACACCGAATTCATAGCCAAGCTCATCAAAGAAGGAAAACTTAAAGTAAGCAAGAAAATATCTGGTAAAATAACCTATCATGATTCTTGCTATCTTGGCCGTTATAATGGTATTTTTGAAGCTCCCCGAGAAATTCTAAAAGCCGTTTGCGCTGAAAAAATAGTTGAAATGAAGCGTTCCAAAAAACAAAGTTTATGCTGCGGCGGAGGCGGCGGCAGAATGTGGCAAGAGGAAGATCCTCAAAAAAGAGTTAACCAACTGCGCCTTAAAGATGCTAAGGAAACGGAAGCCAATATAGCGGCGGTCAGCTGTCCCTGGTGTCTGCAAATGCTACAGGGCGAAGAGATTTCAGTGATTGACTTGCTGGAATTGATAGAGAAATCTTTATAAGGGAGGCGGAAATGGATTTTCGGTTGTCGGAAGAGCATGCGGGTATCCGCAACTTGATGAGAGAATTTGCCGAAAAAGAAGTCAGGCCAAGGATTAAAGAATTTGAAGAAAAAGGAAAATTTCCCAAAGAGCTTGTTGAAAAACTCGGCGAAATGGGCTTTATGGGTATATTTGTTCCAGAGCAGTACGGCGGCATGGGCTCGGATATTTTAGCTTATGCCATTGCCGAAGAAGAGTTGGCCAGAGTTTGGGCTTCGCTTGCTTTGATTATGTCAGCCAATAATTCCTTATCCGGAGCTCCCATTTTGGAGTGGGGCAATGAAGATCAAAAAAAGAAATATCTTGCTTCTTTGGCTCAAGGCAAGGCATTGGGATGTTATGCTTTAACAGAGCCGGATGCCGGCTCTGATGTGACGAGAATCAAAACTCGGGCTGTAAGAAATGATAATGGTTGGGTGATTAATGGTACCAAGCAATTCATTACCAATGTCGCTAAAGCGAAAGTTTGCGTTTTAATAGCCAGAACCAGCGATCATCCTCATCATGGGCTTTCCGCTTTCATCGTGGAAACTTCCACTCCGGGATTTTCAGTGCCGAAAATTGAAAAGAAAATGGGGCTTCACTGTTCGCCGACTTCCCCGATAGTTTTGACTGACTGCCAAGTCAGCCATGCCAATATGCTTGGCCAGGAAGGCGACGGCTGGAAAGTGGCTATGCAGACTTTAAATGGCGGCAGAATCAATATCGCGGCCCAAGCCGTAGGTATAGCTCAAGGCGCTTTTGAAGAAGCCGTAAACTACGCCAGAAATCGTCAGATGTTTGGCAAGAGATTGATTGATCTTCAAGATTGCCAGCATAAATTAGCTAAAATGGAAGCCCAAATTGAAGCCAGCCGTTGGCTTACCTGGTATGCTGCCTGGCAAAAAGACCAAGGCCATGATGTCAAATTGGCTGCAGCCAGAGCCAAATGGTTTGCCACCGAGATGGTTCAGAAAATAACTTATGACGCTTTACAGATTCACGGCGGCATGGGCTACATGGATGAAACTCCGGTTGAGAGAATGTTCCGCGACGCCAGAGCTTTAACTCTTTATGAAGGCGCCTCCGAAGTCCAGCTGGAAGTTCTTTCAAGAAAATTTTTAAAGTAAAAATAAAAAAGAGTCCTGAGTTTATCGAAGGGCTCTTTTTGTTTTTCTTGCAAGTTTTTTGTTAGCGTGTTTAGATAAAATGAGTTATTTGACAATGCAACAGGAGGTAAAAGATGAAAGAGATTCCCGGCTCTAAAACATTGGGGTTGATTGCAAGGCATAAGGAAGTTTTGGCGACAACTACTCACGATATAAATTTTCCCGTAACAGTTGAAAGGGGAAAAGGCATTTATGTCTGGGATGCCGACGGCAATAAATTTATTGATTGTTTTACCCAAGTAAGCATCGCTGACATCGGGCATTGCCATCCTAAAGTTGTGGAAGCGGTAAAACAGCAAGCAGATAAGTTAATGGCCTGCATAGGCACCGATGTTTACAATTCTTCCCAAGTTGAGGCAGCTGAGAAATTGGCGAGAATAACTCATAATAGTTTTCCTGAAAGAGATTGGCGAGTTTATTTTTGCTCCTCGGGCGGTGAAGCGAATAATGCTGCAATAAAACTTTTAATTGACCGCAGGCCGCAGCGAAAGAAATTTATCAGTTTTCTCGGCGCCTTTCACGGCAGATTCGGCTATGCGCTGGATGTGGCTTCCAGTAAATCATTGCATAAGAGAGATTTTCCCAAAGCTCTTGATGTGATTCATTTGCCATATCCTGATTGTCGGCATTGCGCTTACGAGAAAAAGCCGGAAGATTGCGCCCAACTCTGCATTCGTTTTATTGAGCAAGAGTATCTCGGTCGATTTTGTGATCCTGACGAAATAAACGGGGTGATTATAGAGCCGATTCAGGGAGAGGGCGGATTCGTCGTACCCAGTCTCTTAGCAATACACGATCTTCACCGTCTTTGCCAGAAATATGACTGGGCTTTAGTCGCTGATGAAGTGCAAACTGGCTTGGGCAGAACTGGCAAGATGTTTGCGATTGAACATTTCGCCGCAATACCCGATATCATTTGTTTAGCCAAGAAGCTTGGTTCGGGCGTTCCCATTGGAGCTATTGTTTTTCCGCGGGATTGGGATTTTTCCCGAGCCGGTCGACATTCAACCACATTTGGCGGAGGGCCGCTTGGCTGGGCAGCTGCGAAAGCAACCCTTGAAGTACTCGAAGAAGAAAAATTGATTAAGAGAGCTGCAGAAAATGGCGCATATTTTATTGAGAAGTTGAAAGGAATTAAGAATCATTTTATTGGAGATGTGCGGGGGATGGGGCTGATGGTTGGAGTAGAATTTGTTGATGAATCGGGCGGACCGAATCCTGCCTCGAGAAACGCGGTGCTTCAAGAATGTGTGGAGCAAGGCATTCTTCCTTTGGCTGCCGGTCACGCTCAAAGGAATCCCATTATCCGTTTTCTGCCTCCATTAATTGTAACTAAAGATGATATAGATAAAATTGTAGCCAAGTTTGAAAAAGCTTTGGCAAAAGCAACAAAAGCCCCGAGCTAAGCTCAGGGCTTTTCATTTAAATTTATTCCGTTATAATAAAACTGACGAGAACGGTTCTCGTCAGTTTTATGCCAATAAAACGACCACCATTAGTAAACGGCGAAATTTATCACATCGTTATTAGAGCCGTAGAAGGGTTAAAGCTTTTCAAAGATCAAAAAGATTATTTTAGAATGATTCATGATTTATTTGAATTCAATGATGAAAAACCTACTTCTTCATACTATCGTCAAGAACAAAAACTGACGAGAACCGTTCTCGTCAGTTTAGATAGTTCGTATAAAAGACATACGGGCAGGGAATGTTTATTGGAGATTTTAGCGTTTTGTTTGATGCCGAATCACGCGCATCTGCTGGTAAGACAGTTAAGAAATGGAGGAATAAGCAAGTTTATGAGAAAAATTGGGGCGGGATACGGCGGATATTATAATAAAAAATATAAAAGAAGTGGCCACCTGTTTCAGGGAAAATATAAAATAGTCCACGTTAAAGATGATAAACAATTAATAACAGTTTTCGTTTATATTCATACAAACCCAGTGGCAATTTTAGTTCAGAATTGGAAGGAAAGGGGAATTAGCGGCAGGAAATTGCAAGAAATAATAGAATTTTTAGAAAATTACCGATGGTCAAGTTATTCTGACTATTTAGGCAAGAGGAATTTTCCTTCAGTAACCAGCAGAGAGTTTTTATTTGAAACAGTCGGCGGAGCGGGCGAAGGGCAAAGATTCGTTAACGATTGGCTTCAGTTCAAAAAAGAATTAGCTGATTCTCAACGTGTTGCCATCGAATAAAAAACTGACGAGAACGGTTCTCGTCAGTTTTCGTCAGTTTTTTGCCGGGTAGCTTTTTGAGTATTTTTGAAGTAAATAAATGCTGGGTGTTGACGGATATTTATATGGGCGTATAATACATTGATTTAACAAATAAAGGAATAAGGGGGTAAAGGAGGAAAAGGTGATTACAAGAAGGAGCGTTATTCTTTTCTTCGCCATCCTGATCGTTTTAACGGCCGGCTTAATAGCTTGCGTTCAAGAAAACGAAAATTCTAGCGTTTTTTTCAAAGGATCAATAAATCTAAAAGCCGGCATCACCGTAGGAAATCGCACATTTCTGCCCATGCATGTTCGGACTTATGAGTGGTCGGATTACTACGAGACAGTATTTTTAGTTCTCGATGCCTTTGAAAAAGCCCATCCCGAATTAGAAATAATCTCATGGAATGCTAAACTGGAGCCGCATGACAGAGGCGAGTCATATTATATTGAAGGGATATCAATAGAAAGTCGTTTAAGGGGGGATAAAGAAAACGCCAAGATAAAGGCTTCAGGAGAGGAAAATCCGCGCTGGAGATGAAAATTTTGAAAGGATAACGGAGTATTTTAAGAGACCAATATCTTAAAGAAGAAAATAAAGCTACCAACAAAATTATTCAGTGGTAGCTTTTTACTTGTTTTAAGCGACTTATCTCGAGTCCTGTCGAGGAAAGCCGAGCAATTTTTTAGAGATTTTCCCAGATAGTTGACATTAAAAATTGCAGGGACTATCTTGAAAAGATGAGTCCTTTGTTAATTGAATAAGGAGGTCTTTGATAAATGATAGAAATAACGATTTTTGGGCGCGGCGGAAAAGGCACTAGGTTAGCTTCAGAAATTTTAGCCGAGGCTCTTTTTAGGGCGTTAGGTGATAAAGAATACAGCCTTCAGTGTTTCCCCTTTTTTGGTTCAGAAAGAATTGGTCAACCGGTCGAAGGCTTCGTCAGATCTGATTCAAAACCCATACGATTGAAGTGCCAAATAAAGCAAGCCGACTATTTCATAGTTTTAGGAGCAGATCTTTTAAAGACCAGGGATTTGAAAGATAATTTGAAGCCTTCGGGTTGTTTGATTGTTAACAGCCGCAAGACATCTCAAGATTTATCTCGTTTATACCCCGGCTACAGAGTAGTGGCATTTAATGCTTCAGCCATTGCCAGATATCATAACTTGAATAGGTTAAATACCATCATGCTGGGAGCCTTTGCTAAAATGACCAATCTTTTTAGTCTCGCTGATTTAATAGAGATTATTCAAGAAAAAATTCCGGCATATAAAAAAGAAAACATTGAGGCGACCAAGGAAGCTTATGAGCTGGCTCAACCTTTAAAGGAGGCGTAAGATGACTGAAATTGAAAGGCCTATTTTTAGAGAAAATACTCTTTCCAGGAAAACCGGTTCTTGGCGCGATGCTGAATTAAAGCAAAAGCCGAGATATTTGCAGGAGACAGAGACTATCTCACTCTGCATGATTTCCTGCCCGATTCATCAAGATATCAGAGGCTGGCTGGCAAGTCTTAAGGATAAAAACCCTAAAACAGCTATGCGCAAATTGCTCTTGCAAAATCCTTTGCCGGCTTCTGTTTCCAGAGTTTGCCCTGCTTTTTGCGAGAAAGGCTGCGCTTTTTTGCGCAAAGATTTCGATACGCCTGTTGCTATTAGCCAGACTGAAAAGTTTTTAGGCGACTTGGCAATAAAGAGCAAATTTCATATTGATTTCCCGGCTGTTGCTAAAGATAAAAAAGTGGCAATAGTAGGTTCCGGCCCTGCCGGCCTCACCTGCGCTTATTCTTTAAGATTGAAAGGATACTTTGTTACAGTTTTTGAAAAAGAGAGCAAATTAGGCGGACTTTTAAGGTATGGCATTCCCGAAGACCGTCTGCCCAAAGAAATTCTTGACAGGGAACTGATCCTTCATTTTCAGGGAATTGATTTTCGTCTTGATACTGAAATTACTGAAAATAATTTCAAAGAAATAGAAAAAGAATTTTCAGCTATTTTTTTGGCGCCCGGATTTACTTTTGGCAAAACGCTGGATATTCCCGGAGTTCGTCAAGCAGGCGTTATAACTGCCATTGATTTTTTGAAAAAAGCAACTTACGGAGATATAGCGCCATTAGTCGATAAAACCGTATTTATTGTCGGCGCCGGCAACACAGCCATGGACTGCTCTCGAGTGGCTTTGCAACTTGGGGCGAAAGCATCAATTTTTTATCGGGGCGATAAAGCGAAAGCCAGCCAGCAGGAAATTGAGAAAACCCGGCAAGCCGGGGCTGAATTTCGGCCGTTGGCTCTGCCGGTAAAAATTTCAGAGAATACCCCAAGATTAACTGTAGAATTTCAGTCGCCAATTTCTAATTTCACGGACGAATGCGATCTTTTAATTTTTGCCGTCGGCCAGGAAAAATCGCCATTTTGGGAAAAGATTGTTAAGGGCCAAAAACCTTATTTGTTTACCGGAGGCGATTTCCTTTTGGGGCCTAAAACAGTTGCTCAAGCTATTAATTCCGGCAAAGAAAGCGCCAGAAAGATTATTAACTTTCTGAATGGAAAGCCGCATCTTCGGGCTAAGCCAAAAATCAGGATTAACCGCGACAGCATTAACTTTGCTTATTTTGAACCACAGCCAAGAAAAATTGATTTGAAAAAAGAGGTTAAAAGATGCTTTTCTTGCGGACTTTGCCGCGAATGCGAAAATTGTTTTAATTTTTGCCCGGAACCGGCTGTTAAAAAAACCGGCAATGCAAAAAAACCATACATTGTTGATTATGATTACTGCAAGGGCTGCGGTATTTGCGCCAAAGAATGCCCGAGGGGAGTGATTGTTATGGAGGAAGAAAATGAAGGCGAGTGAAATGCTCGGTAAAAAAATGCTTTTAGACGGCAATACCGCTGTTGCTTTGGCTGGTTTTGCTGCCCGAGTCCAAGCTTC
This sequence comes from Candidatus Nealsoniibacteriota bacterium, assembly GCA_016188865.1. Lineage (GTDB taxonomy): Bacteria > Patescibacteriota > Minisyncoccia > Minisyncoccales > MHMH01 > JACPGX01. The sequence continues at coordinate 252,850 of JACPGX010000001.1, read as the reverse complement.
ACCGAATTACTGCATTACTCCAAGTACGGGAGCGGTTGAAAAACTCATAGAGTTTCTCGGAGAGAGCGGGTCGCAAACCCGCTGGATGTATAATGAGCATGCGGCAATGGAAGCTTGCGTTGGAGCTGCCCTTCTCGGACTGAGAGTTATGACCGCTACCAGCTCGCACGGTTTGACTTTAATGAGCGAGTCTATGCATTCGGCAGCTAAAGAAAGAGCGTCCGTTGTTTTAGCCGTAGCCAATCGTTCTCTAGGTTTGCCTTGGAATATTTGGCCTGATTTTCAGGATAGTTTGTCGCAAAGAGACACCGGCTGGATTCAATTATATTGCGAAGACGTTCAGGAAGTTTTTGATACTGTTTTGCAGGCTTTTAAAATAACTGAAACTGTAAAAATCCCGGCGATGGTCTGCTATGAAGGATTTATTCTTTCGCATTTATCGGAAATAATCGATATTCCTAGTCAGGAAGCAATTGACGGATTTTTACCGCCCGTAAATACTCTCTTGCCCTTGAATCCGGATGACCCTTATGTTTTCAGTGGCTCTTCGCGCACGCCGGTTCATAGCCAGAGGCTTTTTGAAGCAATGCGGTCAGCTCCGAAAATAATCAAGCAAGTAATGGTTGCATTCAATAAATCTTTTGGCAGAAATTATCGTCTGGTAATGCCCTACAAGATTCAACCAAAACAGGAATTAATTTTAGTGGCAGCAGGCATTACTGCTTCCATTGCCAAAGAGGCGGTTGATTTGTACGGCGATAGGGTTGGCCTGTTAAAGCTTCGTTTGTTTAGGCCATTTCCCTCAACAGCTTTAAGATATTGGCTGTCTAAGGGTAAGAAAATTGCGGTTTTTGACAGGTCGATGAGTTATGGAGCCAAAGGAATTTTTGCCCAAGAGATTGAATCAGCTATGTATAATTCAAATATTCCCATTTTTAACTATATCCGCGGCATGGGCGGCAAAGATATCAGACCAGAGCACATTGTTGAAGACATCGAAGACGCTCTTAAATCAGACAATCCTCGAATGATTCGCTGGAGGAGTTAAAAATGCCAGAACAAATTTATGCAAAACCTGCAGAAGAAATGCTTTGGCCCGGACATTCTTTTTGCCCGGGCTGTGCAGAACCTGTATTGTTGCGCCAAGTTTTAAGCGTTTTGGCTGAAGACCCCTCGACTTCGCTCGGGGAAAGTAAGAAAAAGATCATTATTTTTGTCACTCCGGCTTCCTGCAAAAGCGTTTGCGCCAGCTTTGAAGCAAACGCTGAAAAAGTGTTTGACATGGCCAGCTTATTCATGTCAGCGCCTGACAGGGCGACCGGCTTGAGAATGGCGCTCGATTGTTACGGCATTCAGGACGCTTTAGTCGTCCCATGGATGGGCGACGGAGCCGCATTTGATATCGGTTTTGGTTCTTTATCGGCTGCAGCAACCCGCAATGAAAATATTCTTGTCTTTTGCCACGATAATGAAGCTTATATGAATACGGGAATTCAGCAGTCTGGTTCCACTCCCAGGGAAGCGTGGACAACCGTGACAACCGAAGGCAAGAAAGATGCTAAAAAGGATATCGTAAGGATTTTGGCTGACCACGGCGTTCCTTATGTAGCTACGGCAGCAGTTGCTTTTCTTGATGATTTGCGGGAAAAAGTCAGAAAAGCCAAAGACATTCAGGGCTTCAGATTCATTCATTTGTTTACCCCTTGCCCGACTGGCTGGCGCTTATCGGAAAATCTATCGATTGAAATATCAAGATTAGCTGTAGCTTCCAGAGTTTTTCCGCTTTACGAAGTTTTTGGCGGGAAAAAATATGTGATTAACAAAATGCCCGATAAGATTCCCGTTGATGATTATTTAAGGCTGCAAGGAAGGTTTAGGCATTTAATCAAAGAAAAAATTTCTGAAATTCAAAAAAGTGTTGATTCTCAAATGGACTATCTTAAAAAACTATCTTTAATAAAGTCCCAAGCTTAGTCTTCGGGACTTTTTATTTACTCAGAGTCCGCTGAAGGGTTTGACAAGAAATTTGTAGGAGATAGATTAAAAATAGATTAAGCACCTTGTAAAAGCGTGTAGCTAAGGAGGCAAAATATGGGAGAAAATAATGGCGTCTTTGAAAGGATGCTGGAAAATAGCCAGAGAAAGCTTGAGGTTCGGCCAGATTTAGTGCCTTATCCAGAAGCGGAATGGATCGCCGAAGTAATGAGAAAAGAGGGCCACGAAAGAATTTATTTATTTTATCATCCCGAAGTGAAATTAAAAACGGCCATCGCCATTCACAATCGAGCCATTGCGGAACAGGCTCTCGGCGGAATCCGTATGCTCCAATATCGAGACGAAAAAGAGGCGATTACCGACGTTCTTCGCCTTTCCAAAGCCATGACTTATAAAGCAGCTATAGCTGGCATTAAAAAAGGCGGAGCCAAATGCGTGGTTTGGGGCAATCCTAGAGAAGATAAAACCAACTTTCTCCTATGGGAATTGGCGGAAGAAATTGAAGCCTTGAGAGGCGAATATATTGGCGGCGAAGATATGAATATTGACGAGCAGGATGTTCGTTTAATGAGGATGAAAACTTCTTTTGTGGCAGGCTTGCCGGAAACCTATCGCTACGGGAAATTGCGCGGCAGCGGTGATCCATCACCAGTTACTGCCCGGGGGATTGTTTACGGAATGAAAGCCTGTTTAAGGTTTTTGAATATGGGGCCGCTGGAAGGCAAAACTGTCGCCATTCAGGGTTTAGGAAAAGTCGGCTATCGATTGGCTGAATTTTTATATCAAGAAGGAGTAAAGCAAATTATTGGCTCAGATATCGATCCGAGAAGGATAGCTCATTTTCAGGAAGAGCTTAAAGAGAAAGCGCTTGGGGAATTTAAGAAATTAAGCAAAGTAGTGGCTCAAGAAGAAATTTTTTCTCAAGAATGCGATATTTTTGCTCCCTGCGCCGCTGGGGGCATTCTCACTAAACAGACTGTCTCTAATTTAAGGTGCCGGATTGTGGCTGGCGCTGCTAACAACCAGCTGCAGGATTCTGTTGCCGGTAAACTATTGATGAAAAAAGGAATTCTTTACGCGCCAGATTATGTTATTAATGCCGGGGGCTTAATAAATGTTGATGATGAAAGACACCCCGATGGCTACAGTGAAGTAAGGGTGCAGGAAAAACTGGAAAGTATTTTTCCTAATTTAATGAAAGTTTTCTGGTACTCGAAAAGGCTTAATCTGCCTACCAATATAGTAGCTGACATGCTAGCCGAAGAAAAAATTTATCTCGCTCAAATTTTAAGATAATGTAACGGGTACGACCCGTTACATCAGAAAAAGAAACCTCGGTTTTTAACCGAGGTTTTATATTACTGCCGTTGACAGCGGCGGCTATAAATAGCTATTATGAATATGATGTGCGGGATAGTCGGTTATTTGGGAAAACAGAAAGCTGTGCCCATTTTGATTAATGGGCTTCAGCGAGAAAGCTACCGGGGATATGATTCCTCGGGTCTTGTTATTTTTGATAACGATAAAACCATTTGCTTAAAAGCAGTAGGAAAACTTGATGCATTAGAAAATAAACTAAAAGATTGCAACATTGAAGGCACTTTTGGCCTTGGGCACGTAAGATGGGCAACTCACGGCGGCGTAACTGAAGCCAATGCCCATCCTCATTCCGATTGCCATGGCAACATTTGGCTTGTTCACAATGGGATTATTGAAAATTATCGCGAGTTGAAAGAAGGCCTGGAAAAAGAAGGCCACGTTTTCAGTTCTGAAACAGATACTGAAGTCGTAGCTCATTTAATTGAGAAATTTTTTCATAAAAATTTAGAGGAAGCAGTTAGAAAGGCCTTGAGGCAGGTTAGAGGCGCTTACGCCTTAGCCATTATTGCCAAAAAAGATCCGGGGAAAATTGTAGTAGCCCGGCTTTCCAGCCCTCTTTTAATCGGCATTACCGGCAAAAAGGAATACCTCGTCGCATCTGACGCCAATGCCATAGCTCCTTATGCTAAAAAAGTAGTTAATTTGGATGATAATGAAATAGCAGTTATTACTCCAAACGATTTGCTTATTCTAAGAGAAAAGCAGCCGGAGCTTCTGGAAATAGAATCGGAAGATGCCCAGAAAAAAGGTTTTCCTCATTTTATGCTTAAAGAAATTATGGAGCAGTCAGAAACCATTGATAACGCCCTTAAAGGCAGGGTGCTAACTAATCAGGGAGCTGCCAGGCTTGGCGGGCTTGAATCAGTCAAAGAAAAACTTCGAGAAATTGATAGCATTGATATTATCGCCTGCGGCACTGCTTATCATGCCGGCTTGGTAGGCGAGTACATGCTGGAAGAATATGCCGGCATTTCAACCGATGTGGATTTAGCCTCGGAATTCCGTTACAGAAAGCCGATTTTCGATAAAAAAACAGCGGTTTTGGCGATTTCCCAATCTGGAGAAACTGCCGATACTTTAGCTGCTCTCAAAGAAGCAAAAAGAAAAGGCGTGCAAACCATGGGAATTGTTAATATGGTTGGTTCTTCTGTGGCCAGAGAAACCGATGCCGGTGTTTACAATCGGGCCGGCGCGGAAATTGGCGTGGCTTCCACCAAGGCCTTCACCTCCCAATTGGCAATTTTAGCGCTTTTAACTTTATACCTTGGCAGGCAAAAAGAACTTTCAGTTGTCACGGGCCAAAGAATCGCCAAAGAGCTTCAGCTTTTGCCGGGATTGATAAAAACAGTTTTGAGTACCAGCGTTCAAATTAAAAAATTAGCCGAGAAATATAAGGACTATAATAATTTTTTCTATCTTGGCAGAAAATATAATTATCCCGTTGCTTTAGAGGGCGCTTTAAAACTAAAAGAAATATCCTACATTCACGCTGAAGGTTACGGAGCCGGCGAATTGAAGCACGGTCCCATCGCTTTGATTGATGAAAATTTCCCCACTATAGTCATTGCTCCAGCCGATTCGGTTTACGAAAAAAATATATCAAACATAGAGGAAATCAAAGCCCGCAAAGGAAAAATTATTGTTATTGCCACCGAGGGCGATGAGGGAATTAAAAAATTGGCTAACGATGTCATTTATATCCCCAAAACATTGGAAATGCTCACCCCCATTTTAAGCGTCATTCCTCTCCAGCTTTTCGCTTACCACATGGGCGTCCTTCGCGGCTGCGATGTAGACAAGCCTCGTAACCTAGCCAAATCCGTCACCGTAGAATAGTGTGCACCCTCGTACGATAGGCCTATTGACAGAATTTGAGTTCCATGCTATACTGTTATAGTAAAGATAGAGAAGGACACCACTCGAGCAATGCGTTCCCCGGCATGCAAAGAGGATTTTGACAGGGGTATTCTCGTAAGACGTCTACCGGTCTGCGGGGAAAGACTTTAACAGGTATATCTTGCACGGTCTTCTGGCCCCGCTGTGCAAGAGAGTAATAGGGGCCCCGAGAAGAAGCCCCCCTGAATAGCTCAAAAGAGCATTCAGGGGTTTCTTTTTTTATTGGGGATGGTAATAGTAGATCTATTTTCTTCCGGTTGAATCCGGATTTTCTATTTGTTAAGATAAGGGGAACTGAACATTATGGATATACCTCAAAATATTAAAAATAATTTTATAGTCAGAAGAGATTATTTAGATTGGATAAACAAGGAAACATCTATTTTTGTATATTTGGATTTAACTAATATGTTTCATTGGCAAGATGTTTTGGGCTGGAGATTTAGAATAGAAGACGTAGTTGGGCAACTTTTTACTTTCCCAAACATTAAAGAGGTAAAGGTGTATTACGGATTGAATGAAAGGGATAGGGAAAATTCTGAAGCATTTCATAATCGCATAAAAAAGACTGGAGCAATTTTGAGACCAAATCCGCCAAAAGTTATGAAATTTATTAAGAAAGACATTGATGAAGCATTGTTTTTTCAGCGTCGTACCATGACTTTATTTGATGGAAAAGTTAAAGAGAAAATTTACGAGTTGATAGATGAGTTGCAAAAATCTGGAATAATTCTCGAGGAGCCAAAATGTAATTTTGATGTTGAGATGACAATGGATATGTTAGACGATGCGGAAAAAATAACGGCAGTTATGCTTTTTTCTGGTGATTCCGATTTGGTCGCGCCATTAGAGCGTCTAAAAGTAAGGGGAAAAAATATTTACGTGGTTGGAGTACGCGATATGGTGGCAGGGGAGTTGCATCGCATTAAAGATAAATATATTGATTTCGGTAAATTTTATACAGGAAAGAGGGGTTATATAAAAAGCGAAAATCCCGCTTTAGGCGGGACCGCGTGATTAGTAGGATTTCTCCTACATCCTTATTATAGCACATAAGCTCGTGTCAAGCAAGAGGTTATCCACAGGGCTAAAAATATGAGTAAGAATAAATAATAGTGTGCATTCCCGCGGGGTGTACACTATTTATACGCTTGATTTTTATTTTGAGGTTTGATAGGCTACGATTAGATCATTGGAATAAATAAGGAGGGAGAAATGGAAAATAAGTCATACTACCTTTGTTATCAATATTATGGCGGCGCGACTGTAATAGATGTGCGGAAAAAACTAAACGCCAAATCAAGGCGAGAAGCTCGCAAAGAAGCCGAAGTGTTTATTCAAGAAATTAGAGACAAAAAAAGACGCACAGGTGATTGGTTTGCCTTAAAAGAAGAGATTATTATTTTTAATGAAGCAAGGCTTCCTTAAAAATGACGTATGCGATACCGAGCGTTGCGCACTTCCGAGCTAACGCCATTTCTTTAAAAAGTTTGGGTATAGGATAGCAGTACATGAGGAGGCAAAAGTGGTTAAACAAAAGACAGAAGGACAGGTATTAAAAATGGCGGTCGATAGACTTGAAAGAGCAAAAAGCGATAGCCAAAAATACACAGTATTAGGCGATATGGATAAAAAACTTCCTGACGGAAAGGGCAAAAGATTTTTAAGAGATGTTTCTATATTTACCGAAGCAGCGGAGAAGATTTTGCGAGATAAAAATAATCTAGAAGATCTTGAAAAATTAGAAGAAGCGGCGAAGTATTTGGAGACTGCATTGAGGAAATTTAATAAAAATTTAATAAAGATGAATATCCGGAAGAATTCCCCGAGGAAATTATAGCGGTTTATGTAAAATATTTTGAACAACTCATAACACTAGTATTGTAAAAGAAAATACTCGTATTGCTTGATAACGGCTGCTGCCACGATAAAGCACAATTTTCGTAAAATCTTCAACTTCGTGGGTTGAAATATAAGCGTGCGACACCGAGTGTCGCACACTTTTTATTTTGGAAGAAAAGTGGTAATATAGGAATTAGTTGTATTATGCAAAAAACGATTCTCATCGGCGGGGAGGCGGGGCTGGGCACGGCTGTTACCTCGCATTTTGTCGGGAAAATTTTTACTAGTTTGGGATATTACGTTTTTAATTACCGAGATTATCCCTCCTTAATCAGGGGAGGGCATAATTTTAATATTCTGAAAATTTCTGATAAGCCGGTTTATTCCCACGAATATAAATATGATTTTATTTTGGCTTTAGACCAAAAAACAGTTGATATTCACAAGAAAGATTTAAAACAAAGCGGTTTGGTTTTTAAAGCCAAAGAAACGGAGCCGAAAATTTTAGCTAACAATATTCTAATCGGCCTGCTTTTCAAATATTTCGGAGTGGATTTAAATATTCTTTTTGCAGCCGCAGAAAAAACATTCGGTAAAAACGCCGACTTGGTAAAAAAATCAATTCAAGAGGGTTATCAATTGGACTCTGAAAAAGAAAAACTTAAAAAATTAAAACCTAAGTGTTTTATTTCCGGCACGGAAGCCATAGGCATTGGAGCAATAGCCGCTGGCATGGATATTTATTTAGCTTATCCCATGACTCCGGCTAGTCCCGTGCTCCATTTTTTGGCCAAGAGGCAGCTGGAAAATAATATCTTGGTTTTTCAGCCGGAAAATGAAATTGCAGTTATTAATGCCGCCTTGGGGGCTTCATTCGCGGGAGCTAAAGCTATGGTCGGGACTTCGGGCGGCGGTTTTGCTTTAATGACCGAAGGATTGAGCTTGGCAGCTATGACCGAACTTCCTTTGGTAATTTATTTAGGGCAGAGGCCGGCTCCTGCAACCGGATTAGCTACCCATACTGGTCAGGGAGATTTGAAGTTCGCTTTAAACGCCGGACATGGGGAATTTTTGAGGGTGGTTTTATCTCCGGGTGACGCACAAGAGGCCGTGATCAGAACCCAGGAGGCTTTTTATCTGTCCAATAAATATAGAATCCCCGTTATTCTTTTATCGGATAAGCATTTGGCTGAAAGCAATTATACTTTTGATGAAATAGCAAAGTCATCTTTGCCGATTGATCGCTTTATCGTGGAAAATCCGCAGGAAGATTACAGGCCCTATGCTTTAACGCCGAATGGCATTTCTCCAAGAGCTGTTCCGGGACAAGGCAACTTTGTGGTTAGGGCAAATAGCTATGAGCATAATGAATATGGCTATACCATTGAAGATTCTGCTGGGGCAGTTAAAATGCAGGATAAAAGATTTAAAAAATTGCCTTATCTTAAAAAAGAGATTGATAAATTAAATCCGATTTCTGTTTATGGCAAAGGAAGTAATTTGCTTATTAGTCACGGTTCAACTAAGGGCGCGATTCTAGATGCCTTACCCCAAATAAAGAATTTTAGATTTATGCAGATTTCTTATTTAAAACCTTTCCCGGCAGAAAAAGTTGCTAAAGAAATCAAAAAATCCATGCCTACCGGCAGGCAGGCCAAGAAGGTTGTTTTGGTAGAAAATAGCGTTACGGGCTCCTTGGCTGATGTTATCAAAGAAGAAACCGGCATTACGATTAAAAATAAGATTTTAAAGTACGACGGGAGGCCGTTTACTCCGGATGATATAATTAATCAACTATGACTCCGCAAGATTTTACAACAAAAGAAATAAATACCTGGTGCCCCGGCTGTCCCAATTTCGGCATTTTGAACTCAATTAAAGAGGCGCTGGCCGAATTGGTCAATGAAGGAAAAATAAGCGTCAAAGATACTTCTTTAGTGGCTGGCATCGGCTGCCACGGCAAGATTTTTGACTACGTAAATTTAAACGGCTTTAACGGGCTGCATGGCAGGGTTTTGCCGGTTTGTTTAGGAATAAAATTGGGAAACCCCGATTTAACTGTGGTAGGATTCGGAGGAGACGGCGATACTTTTGACGAAGGCGTTTCTCATTTTGTTCACGCTTGCAGGTATAACGCCGACATGACCATGATGGTGCATACTAATCAGGTTTTTGCTTTGACTACCGGACAAGCTACTGCTCTTACGGAAAAAGGATTTGTTGATGGTTCCACTCCTTTAGGCCAAGGAGAAAAGCCGATTAATTCCTTACTTATGGCCTTAGATTTGGGCGCTACTTTCGTGGCCAGGGGTTATGCTTTGCAGGGGCCGCATTTAAAAGAACTGATGAAAAAAGCCATAACGCATAAAGGTTTTGCCTTTCTTGATATTTTACAGCCCTGCATTGTTTACCATAAGCATTCAGTGCCTTATTTGACTAAAAATGTTTATAAATTAGAGGAGACTCACGATGCTGGCAATTTTAGCCAAGCCCTGGAGAGAGTCAGAGAATGGGATTATTCTTACGAAAAAGATACCAAAGTGCCCATTGGCGTTTTTTACCAGACGGAACGCGCCACTTTTGAATCCCAGTGGCCTCAATTAAAACAACCCTGGCATACAATTGACAGAAAAACCAACTGGGATAACATAATCAGAGAATTTAAATAATCCATATGTAACTGGTACGACCCGTTACATTACGCAATGAAAGAAATTACTAAAATAGTGGTCTTGGGCGGGGGGAATGCTATGCCCAAGGCGGTGCTGGAGGGTCTTAAAAAATACCCGGTAAAGATAACGGCGATTTCGGCTATGCTCGATTCGGGCGGTTTTGCCGGCAAAGAAAGAGAGCTATTTAAGACTAAAGTGGCTTTCGGCGACATTAGAAGAGCGGCTTTAGCTTTATCCGAAGCGCCTAAAGAAAAGAAAGAATTATTTTCGCATCGTTTTGAAAATGGAGTTATTTTAGCTAATGCTTATTGCACAAGTATTTCCCTAGCCTTTGATGCAAAGGAACTCCCAAGTGCGCTTAAGGAAGATCTGAATATCCCCGATAATCGGGAAGTGCTTCCGGTTACTCTGGACAACGCCACTCTTTGCGCCCAGCTGGAGAATGGTCAAACCATCAGAGGAGAAACTAATATAGATGTTCCCAAACACGATGGAAACATAAAAATTAAAAAAGTTTTCTTAGAGCCCGAAGCCAAAGCTTACCAGCCCGTCTTAAGGGCCATTCAAGAAGCGGATGTAATTATTATGGGCCCCGGAGATTTATATTCATCTTTGGCGCAAATTTTGCTGGTTAAGGGAATTTCTGAAGCAATCAGAAAAAGTTATGCCAGAAAAGTTTATATTTGTAATTTGATGACAAAGCATGGAGAGACCGATAATTTTTCAGTTTTGGATTTTACTTTTGAAATGGAAAGATATCTTGGACAGGAATTTAACAATGTTATTTTCAACAAACGCAAGCCGTCTCCCTTAAGAATTGCTAATTATAAAAAAAATCATTCCGAATTATTGGAGTTGGTAAAATTTTCCGAAATTTTAGACATAGATAAATTTATAGGAGGAGACATTTTGACAGATAGGGGTGCGATTGTTCACGACTCGGATAAACTGTCAAAAATAATTTTGAATCTATGCCCCAAGCCATTATTTTAGCTGCCGGCAAATCTTCAAGATTCTGGCCGTTCAATTTAAAGCACAAATCTTTAACCCAAATAATGGGAGAGCCCTTAATTTTGCATACGATAAAAGGTTTAAGAAAATCCGGCATTAAGGATATAATTGTTGTTCAGGGGCCTCAAAAAGACATTGAAAATGATTTAAAAGATAAAAGCGTTAAATATGTTGTTCAATCAAAACCAGAAAGTACGGGTGATGCCATTTGGCAAGCCAGAAAATTCATCAAAGGGCCATTTGTCGTTGTTGGTCCGCACAAGGTTGACGTTAAAGAATATTTGCCGCGATTGCTTGTAAAATTTAAGACAAATACGGCAAAAGCCGTCCTTTTGGGAGTAAAAACCGACCGGCCGTGGGATTTTGGCATGATAAAGTTCCGGGGCAAGAAGATTGTTGAAATCGTTGAAAATCCAGAAAAAGGCAAAGAGCCCTCAAAAATTAAAGCCGCTGAAACCTATATTTTTCCAGCTAATTTTTTTGATTATTACAAAAAGGTTCCCCAAAAAGAAGATAATTTAATAGACACAATAAATTTATTGATAAAAGAAAGGGGCGCCGAGTTTGTTTTGGCAAAGGAAGAGCCGGTTTCTTTAAAATACCCTTGGGATTTGTTTGCCATTTTAGAGCATCTTCTCAATAATAGCAAGACGAAAGTTTACATTGGCAAGAATTGCCGCATCAGCAAGAACTGCGTTTTGCGCGGGCCGGTTTCTATCGGAGATAATTGCCACATCGGCAACGGCGTTGAAATTAAAAATTCGATTATTGGCGATAATTCAAAAATTCCCCACTTAAGCTACGTGGGCGATTCAGTTATCGGCCAAAACTGCAATTTGGGCGCCGGCACGATTACCGCTAATTTGCGTTTTGATAAAAACACGATTAGGGCGAAAATTAAGGGCAATCCTGTCGATACCGGCCGGACGAAACTCGGCTGCATTATGGGCGATAACACACAGACCGGCATCCATGTTTCTTTAATGCCCGGAGTATTAATCGGGTCGAATTGCGCGATTGGGCCCGCTTCGGTTGTTTTTGAAAATCTTGAAGATAACACAATTTTTTACAGTAAGTTCTCAAACGTGCTTGACAAGAAGCATTAAGTTTTCTATAATCACTTTGGTATTTTGAAAATGAAGGCGGCATAATGAGGAGCGCTATTGGCCAGATAGATAGATGCCCTATTTGCAAGAGCGAATTTATCAACCGAGATTACCATCCAACTTGCTCTAAAGCTTGTTGGTGGATATGGGTTAATGCAGTAAGCCATAGAGAGGCGCCCTGCTGGCTTGATGGTTGTTTGGAAGTTTATTGCGGCATTCGTACGCCGGGGTATTGTCATGAATGCGATGTTTTTGCGGTTCGAGATGAAATAAAAAAAAGAGGTCTTGACGAAGATACTCTTTTCGGAAATTATTAAAAAGAAGGAGGTGGAAAATGTTGATAATTCCTAGTGTTGGCAGTTGGCTAAAGGATGGAGCTGTTGTCCCGACAGAAGAAGAACTTGAGGCAATAATTCACGCTCTCATAGAAGAGAGTAGTCGCGTAATCAGGGGTGGCGGCAATCAATATGGGGTGATTAGTCATTCGCAGTTAAAAGAGCTTATAGGCAAGCTTGAGCAGTATAGAGAGTATAGAGCAATCAGAAGGGGAGCATAGCTCCTCTTTTTTGTTTCAAGAAAATAGGTTAAATTTAATAATATGGAGATTACCAAGCCAAATCTTAAAAAAGTAATTAAGGCCATAAAGGAGGGCAAAGTGATTATTTGTCCCACCGATACAGTTTACGGGTTGATTTGCGATGCCGGGAATAAAGAAGCGGTTGCAAGATTATATAAAATAAAAAAGAGGCCCAAAAATAAATTGATACCTATTTTTGTCAGCGATATCAAAATGGCTAAAAAATTAGCCGAGATCAATCCCAGACAGGAAAAATTTCTTAAACGAGTTTGGCCGGGGCCGGTGACAGCGGTTTTTCATTATAAAAAGCCCGGTATTCGCATTCCTAACTATAAATTTGTGCTTGACTTAGTCAAGCACACGGGCCCTTTGGCGGAAACTTCGGCGAATATATCAGGCCAGCCGGCTTCAACGAAAATTAAAGAAGTGATAAAACAATTTGAAGGCAAAAGGCATCAGCCCGACTTGGCGGTTGATGCTGGCAATCTTAAAAAAGCCAAACCATCAAAAGTTATTGATTTAACCATATGGCCTCCCAAAATATTAAGATATTAGGAATTGACACTTCCTGCGATGATACAGCCATTGCTTTACTGGAAGTAAAAAATTCTAATTTCAAAATTATATCAAATACAGTCTCTTCGCAAGTGAAAATCCACGCAAAATATGGAGGGGTTTATCCCTTCTTAGCGAAACGCGAGCATCAAAAGAATTTACCGGTTGTCTTTGAAAAAGTTTTGAGAATATTAGGAGGTCCGACCTCCCGAAAAATATTACGGGAGGTCGGACCTCTAAAAATTGATTTCGTCACCGTGACCGTCGGCCCAGGATTAGAACCCTGTTTATGGCAGGGGATCAACTTTGCCAAAGAAATTGCAAAAAAATATAAAAAATCATTAATTTCAGTCAACCACATCGAAGCGCACATTCTCGCCAATTTCATTAGCGAACACTATGGAGGCCCGGCCTCAATAGTTTTTCCGGCGGTGGCTTTGGTGGTGTCGGGTGGGCATACGCAGTTAGTTTTGATGAAAGCTATCGGAAAATATAAATTAATAGGCGAAACTCGTGATGACGCAGCTGGCGAATGCCTTGATAAGGTTGCCAGGATTTTAGGCCTCGGCTATCCCGGTGGCCCAGCTATTGCAGCCACAGCCGCAAAAATGGTCGGACGTCGGGTTTCCGACCAACTGCCGAGGCCGATGATTAGGCAAAAAAATTATGATTTTAGTTTTTCCGGTCTTAAAACAGCCGTATTATATAAAGTAAAAAAGGGTAATTATGATAAAATAGAGATGTGTTACGAAGTTCAGCAGGCGATAATTGATGTTTTGATGCATAAGACCATAAAGGCAGCAAGGGATTTTGGAGTAAAATCAATCATTCTTGGAGGCGGCGTAGCAGCGAATGAAGAGTTAAGAAAACAATTCGACTATAAACTAAAAACTCTAAACTATAAACTAAATTTTTTGGTTCCGCCAAAAAATTTGTGCACCGACAATGCCGCAATGGTGGCCGCAACTGCTTATTTCCACAGAAAAGACGTCAGAAAAAATATTAAAGCCGAAGCTAATTTACGGATCTCCTAAATATGGACTATTTTTTATTCCAAAAAATAAATAATTTAGCAGGCCAATATGCTTGGCTGGATAATTTAGCTGTTTTTTCCGCCAAATATCTTGGCTATATTTTAGTTGCTTTAATTATTTTATTATTCTACCTGCCTGCCGGCAGGCAGGTAAATAAATGGAAAATAATTTTTCAGGCATTTTTAGCGTCATTTATTGCTCGTTTTGCTGTTGTGGAATTGATTCGCTGGCTGTGGCCAAGGCCGCGACCTTTCATTGAAAACCATATCAATTTGCTTATTGATAAAGTCAATCAAGCGTCTTTTCCTTCGGGTCATGCTGCTTTTTTCTTTGCCCTGTCTTTTGTTGTTTATAAATATAACAAAAAAGCCGGCATATGGGTTTTTATTGCCAGCTTCTTAATTTCAATTGCGCGCGTTTTTGCGGGAGTTCATTGGCCTTCAGATATTTTAGCCGGAGCGATAGTCGGCGTTATTTCTGGCTGGTTAACTATTATTTTTTTGCAGCGATTTTTCTCAATCGCAAAGAAATCACAGCCACTATAATAGTGGCAATAATGGCATAAACGAATTTACTAATAATTCCTCCATTGCCTTGGGGAAAAATAGTCTTGACTAAGCTTTGAACAGCATCATTCCATGCCAAAGCAGCTACTAAAGTAAACGCTGCTACAACCAATGTCAAAAGATTTTCCTTAATGGCATTTTTTGTTTCGTGAAATTCCTGCATTAGAGGATCTGTTTTTTTCTCTTGGTTTGGATTTTCAGCCATTCACACCTCCAATAATTTTTAATGTGCCATATGGGCGAGGAGAGAGTCGAACTCTCATGAGCTTGCGCTCAATGGATTTTGAATCCATCGTGTCTGCCATTCCACCACTCGCCCCTCGGCAAGCTCGGGGCAAGCCCTAAACTATTTAAATTTACCAAAAATTTTCTTATTTGTCAAAGATGAAGTTTTGTGATAATTTGATTTAATGACGAGGGTTATTGTTATAGCTAATAACAAGGGAGGAACCGGGAAAACAACGACAGCTGTAAATTTGCCTGTTTTTTTGGCAGCTATGGGGAAGAAAGTTTTGCTGGTGGACCTTGATAATCAGGCTAATGCCACTTTTTCTTTGGGAATAGCTCCTAAAAATTTGCCTTTATCCATTTATCACGCCATGGCTGGCCAAGTCAGCCCATCAGCTATTATCAGGAAAAGCCCGTTTTTTAACTATGAGATTATGCCAGCTTCTCCAGACTTGGCCGGAGCCGCGGTAGAACTTGTTTCAGCCGATAACAGAGAATCCAAATTAAGACAGATTTTAGATAAGGTTAAAGATTCCTATGACTTTATTATTATTGATTCTCCGCCAAGCTTAGGCCTGCTTACTCTTAATGCTTTTTGCGCGGCTGATGAAGTTTTGATTCCCGTGCAATGCGAATATTTGGCCTTGGAGGGATTGGGGCAATTATTGGATACCATTAATTTAGTAAAAAATAATTTAGGTCACGATTTAAAAATTGCCGGCGCACTTTTGACTATGTATAATAAAAGTAATAAAATATCGAAAGAGGTGGCCAGAGAAGTCAGAGAAAAATTTCCCGGACGAGTTTTTAATGCTGTAATTCCCAGAGCCGTAGTTTTAGCTGAAGCCCCGAGGTTTGGCAAGACAATTTTGCAGTATGCCCCCGGATCTCAAGCCGCCCAGTCCTATAGGGATTTGGCAGAGGAAATAATCAATTCAACGAATCAACATCTATGAAACAAACATTTGGCAAGGGGTTGGAATCATTAATCCCCAAGAAAGACAACGGCGATCAAGGGACGGGGGAAATAAAACAAGAGCCGATTTTTTATATTGATATAGCAAAAATAAAATCTAATCCTTATCAGCCCAGAAGAATTTTTGATCAGGATGGCTTAAAATCTTTGGCAGAATCAATAAAAGAGCACGGCATTTTGCAGCCGTTGCTCGTTAGCCGCATACAAAAAGAGTCTGACGGCGTTACAGAATATCAGCTGGTGGCCGGTGAAAGGCGTCTTTTGGCTTCAAAGATGGCGGGATTATCCCAGGTGCCGGTTATTGTCAGAGATCCGACTGAGCAGGAAAAATTAGAAATAGCTTTAATTGAAAACATTCAAAGAGAAGACTTAAATCCCATGGAAAAAGCCGAAGCGTATAAGCGTTTGCAGAGTGAATTTAAGCTGCTGCAAAAAGATATTGCCCAGATGGTGGGCAAAAGCCGGGAAGCGGTAGCCAATACCATGCGATTAGTGGACTTGCCATTGGAAATAAAGGAGGGAATAAAAGAAAATAAAATTTCTGAAGGGCATGCCAGAGCCATTTTAGCTCTTCAGGATATTCAAAAACAAAAAGACGTTTTTGCCCAAGTTGTTAGGAATGGTTTAAGCGTTAGGGATGCTGAAAGTTTAGTCCAAAAATTAAATATCTGGCAGCCGATTAAAAAGCAAATAACTGCCGCCTCAAAAGAAATGAAAAACCTAGAAGAGGAAATAAGAAATATCTTCGGAATCAAAAATATTAAATTAAGAATCGAATCCGGCTTGCCTAAACTGATCGTTTTCTTTAATTCCAAAAAAGAACTGGAAAATCTGCTCAAGAAGATAAAATAGCGTTAAGCTTTTTTAATATCCTTTACGCCTTTGATTTGATGGAGGCGGCGGAAAAGACGATCTAGGTCATTCCATTTGGGAATTTCTACTTCAGCCGAAATTGTAGCTGATTTTTCTCCGGGCTTAGTTTTAGTTTCGCAATTTATAATATTTATTCCCAACCTGCTGATGGCCAGAGAAACATCGCTTAACAATCCTACGCGATCTTGAGCTTGTATTTCTAAAGAAGTGGTACCCCACCTCTTATTTGACCATGATGCCTCCACGATTTTTTGAGGCCATTTTTTTTGAGATTTTATAAAATTACGGCAGTCGGCTCTGTGGACAGCCGCTCCCTGCGATTTTGTTAAATAGGCTTTGATTTCCTGGCCTATTTCAGGTCGGCAGCACTTAGCTAAATACATTTGCATGCCAGTTTGCCCGGCTAAGAAAATCGTTGGAGAATTTCCCCTTGTTTTTAATGGAATTTCGGCAAACTCCGGCCTTAATAAAGGCGGGAAAACTGCCCTTGGCAAGGTTTTTTCCGGCGCCTTTTCTTTCAAGTATTCTCTTATTTTAGAACGGGCTATGGCAGTTTTGACAAACTCCAGCCAATCTCTTGAGGGCCCTTTCTTTTTATCAATTAAAATTTCAACTACATCACCGTTTTGCAGCATTCGAGAAAGATTATCTATTTTGCCATTAATTTTAGCCCCAGAGCAATGTTGGCCTATTTCGGTGTGCACGCTGTAAGCAAAATCAACGGGAGTGGCGCCTTCCGGCAAGTCAATGACGTCGCCCTTGGGAGTAAAAACAAAGATTCTATTTTTAAAGAAGTCAATTTTAAGACTTTCTATAAATTCTCCTGATTTTGAAACTTCTTTTTGCCAGTCTCTTAACTGCTGAACCCAGGCGAATTTTCTTCTTTGAGTTTTTAAATCAATGCCTTCTTTATAAGCCCAGTGGGAGGCAATGCCGTATTCATCTTCTTGATGCATTTCTCTGGTTTTGACCTGGAATTCGGTAATTTTTCCATCAAGGCAAAAACAAGTAGTATGAATGGCCCTGTAATTATTAGGCTTAGGGAAGGCGATATAATCTTTAATCAGTCCGGGCAGCGGCCTCCATAGTTTGTGGATAATTCCTAAAATTTTGTAGCAGGTTTTAACATCATCAACAATCGCCCTTAAAGCAACCAAATCATATATTTTATCGAAGTTCATATCGTATCTTTGAAGTTTTTGATAGAGAGACCAGTAATGTTTGGCCCTAGAGTGAATATCTATAACAGAAATAGCTTCCTTGCCCAGAATTTTTTTAAAAGTTGGTCTAATCTTCCTGATATATTTTTCTTGTTCTTCATATTTTTCTTTTACATTGCGCATTAACCATTCAAATTCCTTAGGGTAAAGATGGGGAAAGGCCAAATCCTCTAATTTACCCTTTATGTCTCCCATGCCCAATCTGTTAGCTATGGGAGCAAATATTTCCATTGTTTCCAGAGCAATCCTCTTTTGTTTTTCAGGAGGCAGAGACCCCAATGTTTCCATATTATGAAGTCTATCGGCCAATTTTATCAAAACAACTCTTAAGTCTTGAGCCATGGCAAAAAACATTTTCCTTAAGTTTTCTGCCCTAAGGTCGATTGGCTCACGGAGCCTGTCTTTTGCGGTTTTTATTTCCCAGCCAGTTTTAGGATACCTTAACTTTCCCAGTTTGCTTACCCCCTCCACCAGGAAAGCGACTTCTTTGCCGAATTCTTTTTCAATATCTTTGATCGTTTTTGGCGTGTCGTCGGGAACGTCGTGCAGAAAGCCGGCTGCTATGGCTTTTGGGTCAAGATGCATTTCCGTTAGAATTTGGGCCACTCTGATAGGATGCTGAATATAATCTTCGCCGGAAGCTCTTTTTTGGCCGCAATGGGCCTCTTTTGCAAATTCCAAAGCCCTTTCAGGCAAGCTTGAATCATTGTTTTGTTTAGTAATTTTCGGGATTAAATCAAAAATTGACATATTCCTTTTTATATTTTACCATATATCATAGAAAGTAATTTGGCAATACGAAAAAGTTGGACATTAATGTCCAACTTTTTTAGTCCGTCTGTCACCTTGCGTAGTCGCAGTCCTTATTTGAGCATTTGATTTGTTTTCTTTTAGTTTTCACCAATAGGGAATCGCACTTGGGGCATTTATCTCCGATAGGCTTATCCCATAAAGCAAAATTGCAATTAGGGTACTTATTGCAGCCGTAAAAGATTTTCCTCTTGGCCGTTCTTTTTTCCACAAGCTGCCCCTCATTACACTTCGGGCATTTTATTCCTAAGATATTTTTAGGCAGTGATTCGGTATAATTGCATTTTGGGAAAGTCGAGCAGGCATAGAATTTGCCGTACCTGCCTAATCTGATCAACAAAGGCGAGCCGCATTTGGGGCATTTTTTTTTAGTCGGCTCCTCGGTAAATTCTTTTTTTGAAACTTCTTTATATTTTTTTTTAAGATTTTCTTCAAAGGGGCGATAAAATTCTTCCATGACTTTTTCCCATTTCTTTTCGCCTTCGGCTATTTTATCCAGGTCTTCTTCCATTGATGCGGTAAATTTAATATCAACTATTTGAGGAAAATGTCTTACCAAAACATCATTTACTACAATGCCTATTTCTGTCGGCTTGAAGAATTTTTTTTCATCTTTTTCAATGTAATTTCTTTCCTGAATAGTAGAAATAACCGGGGCATAGGTTGAGGGGCGTCCTATTCCCTCCTGTTCCAAGGCTTTAATCAGAGTGGCTTCGCTGTATCTTGCCGGTGGCTGAGTAAAATGCTGCAGAGGAGAAAGTTTGAGCAATTCTAAAATATCATCTTTTTTCAAATTTGGAAGTTCCGACTCCTCGTATTTTATCGGGTAAACCTTTAAAAATCCGTCAAACTTTAGAATTTGGCCGTTGGCCCTAAAACCATAATTTTTCGCATTAATATCAACCGCTGTTGAATCAAAAACGGCTTGCGACATTTGGCAGGCAATAAATCTTTTCCAAATCAAGTTATATAATTTTGCCCCCGGCTCATCGGTTTCAATTTCCATTTTTTCCGGGTAAGCCGGCCTGATTGCTTCGTGGGCTTCTTGGGCGCGGCCCTTGGCTTTATATTTTCTGAATTGGTAATAAGTTTGACCATAATTTTCCGTGATGAATTTTTTTGCGATTCCTAACGCTAAATCAGAAAGGTTTAAAGAATCCGTTCTGTGATAAGTAATAAAGCCTTTTTCATAAAGATTCTGCGCCAGGCGCATGGTAAATTTCGCCGGAAATTTAAAACGTCTCCAGGCCTCCTGCTGTAATGTTGAAGTGGTAAACGGCGGATAAGGATTCTTTGTTGTTTCTTTTTTCTCGATATTACTAATCCTATATTCAGCTCCTCCCAAATTATTTACTATTTCTTTAGCTTCTTTTTCATTTTTAATAAAAAGCTTATCTAAAATTTTCTCGTCTTTTTTAGCCAAAGAAGCCGTAAATTCTGGCGAGAGAAGCCCGGCTTCATTCCGTCGGAGCCGGGCTTCAATCGTCCAGTACTCGTCTGGTTTAAATTTTTCTATTTCTCTTTCGCGTTCCACAACAAGTCTAACTGCCACCGATTGCACTCTGCCGGCTGAAAGTCCTCGGGCGATTTTTTTCCATAAGAACGGAGACAGCTTGTAGCCGACAATTCTGTCCAGAATCCTTCTTGCCTGCTGGGCGTCCACCAGATTCATGTCAACTTTTCTGGGATTTTTTAAAGCTTCTTCCACGGCTTGTTTTGTGATTTCATGGAAAACGATTCTTTGGTACGGCTCTTTTTCGCCGTCCAGTTTTAGGGCCTTAATGAGATGCCAGGAAATAGCTTCTCCTTCTCTGTCCTCATCGGTGGCCAAAATGGTTGAGTCAGTTTCTTTAACCGCTTCAGTAAGCGTTTTTATAGTTTTTTTCGCCTTTGCCGGAATTACGTATTTCGGCTGGAAGTTTTTTTCCACATCAACGCCAAGCTCACTTTTCGGCAAATCACGGATGTGTCCATAAGAAGAAAGGACCCTATATTGAGGCCCCAAAAAACCTTGAAGCGTCTTAGATTTAGTCGGACTTTCTACTATAATTAGTTGCATTTTTTAGTTCAACATTTAGTTTTTAATTTTTCTATCGTCCCTCAATCTTACGAGGCTTCGCCTCGTAAGATTTATTCCAGCATTATATCTTTTATTTTTTCTAGTTGTATTTCTTTTAGCCAATTTTCAATAGATTGTTTATATCGGTTTCCATTTTGATGGTATTCTAAAAGAAATTCCCGTTGGGTCACCGAGGGAAAATTTTTCTTGCCAATATAATCAAGATGGCTTGACCAGCGATAATTTTCCAGAAAATTTAAGGCTTCTTTGTAATTATTAATTTTGCCATTTCTCCATTCTGGCTCAATCAAATCTAGGGGATTAAAGTGAATGTAATATGGTAAATAATAAAAATAAGTTTCCCTATCGACTAAAATGGCCTTGAACGGTCCCTGGAATAAAATTCCGGTTCTTTCGTGCTTTTGATTAAAATACATAGAATATCCAGTACCTAATTTTTGCATAAATCTGGTGATCCCCCTATCTTGTTTTTGTCTTAGCAATAAATGATAGTGATTGGGCATCAGACAAAATGCCATAATTTCTACTAGTAATTTTCTAGGCATATTAATCTTACGAGGCGAAGCCTCGTAAGATTGTATTTTCTGCGACTGAAGCATTGGTTGTTTATAATAAATATTTTCTGCTGGTTTTTCATCGTTAAATTCAAAGAGATTGTGAATAAACCGAAAATAATCTTTATCATCTAAAAAGATATTTCGTTTTTCTACACCGCGATTATAAACATGATAGATTTGATCTTTGGCGAATATTACTCTCTTCATTAAAATTTACGAATTTACGAGGCTTCGCCTCGTAAGATTGATAATTTATTTATTATAATCGTAAGCCTTCAGTTTTTCAATCGCATCGGATAACATTTGACAATATAGATTCAGTCCCACATGGTTGATGTTGCCTGATTGCTCTTTTCCTAGAATGTTGCCGGCGCCCCGAAGTTCCAAATCTTTCATGGCAATTCGGTATCCCGAACCAAGCTCTTCCGCCTCTTTTAAAGCTCTTAATCTTTCCTTTGCTAGCTCAGAAAGATTGCCGCCATGCAAGAAATAAGCGAATGCCTGAATGTGCGACCTGCCGATTCTGCCTCTTATTTGATATGCCTGGGAAAGTCCGAGTTTGGCGGCATTGGCCGCAATTAAAGTGTTGACATTGGGCAGGTCCAGGCCGTTTTCAATAATGGTGGTAGCGATTAAAACGCCAATTTTTTTATTGGTAAAATCATCCATTATCTTTATTAAATTTTTTTCTTCCATTTTGCCGTGGATAATTCCAAATTTTACTTTCGGCAGTAAATCTTCCAGCAATTTTTTTGCTGTTTCAATAGTTTCTACGCGATTGTGCAGGTAATAAACTTGGCCGTTGCGCGAAATTTCTTCCTGAATTGCCTTTTTAATGATTTCTTTTGACCATGGTTTTACCAAAGTTTTAATCGGAAGCCGTTGAGCAGGCGGCGTTTGAATTATGCTGATATCTTTTAAAGAAGACATGGCCAAGTAGAGGGTTCTGGGAATTGGCGTGGCTGAAAGCGATAAAACATCTAGGGAAGTCCTTATTTTTTTTAATTTTTCTTTCTGCCTGACTCCGAATCTTTGTTCATCGTCAATAACCAGCAATCCTAAGTTTTTAAAGTTAACGTCATTTGATAAAAGGCGGTGGGTTCCTATAACGATATCTGTTTTGCCATCTTTGATATTTTGAATTATTTGTTTCTGCTCCCTCTTTGATTGAAGACGGCTTAATAATTCAACTTTTATCGGAAGATCACCAATTCTTTTTTGGAAAGTCTGGCAATGCTGCGAGGCCAAAATAGTGGTTGGGCAAATCAAAGCCGATTGATATCCGGAATTGACCGCTTTAATAATGGTCCTTAAGGCAATTTCAGTTTTGCCAAAACCCACGTCGCCGCAAACAATTCTGTCCATTGGCTCTTCTTTTTCTTCCAAATCTTTTTTAATTTCTTCCATGGCTTGGATTTGATCCGGAGTTTCTTCGTGAACAAAAGTACTTGCCAGCAAGGCGTCAATTTCCGTATCTTCTATATAATATGGGCGAGTTGAAATTTCTCTCTGGGCGTAAATTTCCAAAAGTTCTTTAGCTAGTTTTTCAGTTTCTTCTTTAATTTTTCTTTTGGTGTTTATCCAGACGGGCGAGCTTAGCCGCGATATTTTCGGCTCTGAAAATCCAACATATCTTGAAAGTTTTCTTTCCAGCCCAATCGGAACATAGAGTTTATCGTTCTGGGCATATTCCAATGTGTAGTAATCGTTTGAGTCGTTTGAGGTCGGACCTCCTTGGGAGGTCCGACCTCTGTAAATTCCGACGCCGTGGTCTAGATGCACCAAATAATCACCCGGCTTTAATGTTCCCAATTGCGAGTAAATTTTCTGCCTTTTCAGTTTATTTTTTATTCTTTCTTTGATTTCTTTTTCATTTTCAATAATAATGGGCAGTTTTTCCATGTTTTCTATTGAGTTGCCGAAAAATTCAATTCTAACGGCACAATTTATATTTAACGGGAA
Source organism: Candidatus Nealsoniibacteriota bacterium (assembly GCA_016188865.1). Taxonomy (GTDB): domain Bacteria; phylum Patescibacteriota; class Minisyncoccia; order Minisyncoccales; family MHMH01; genus JACPGX01. The sequence continues at coordinate 229,510 of JACPGX010000001.1, read as the reverse complement.
AATATCAATAATTCCTCCTTGGCGGGAAAATTCTCCGGGCTCGGAGACCTTTTGAACTTTTTCATAGCCCATTTCATCAATTTTTCTTAAAAATTCAGAAAGCTTAATTTTCTGCTTGCCCGCCGAAGCCTTGGCGAAGGCGGGGCTTTTTTCTACGTCTACATATATGGTATTATCTTGAAAGAAGGTTTGATTTTTCCGCGCTTCCAGTATTTGTTTGATATTTTCTTCAAACCAAAAATTCTCCCTGTCTAAAAAGTAGGGGTTGATACTGACGATTAGAATCGATTTAACACCCGGCACCGTTGACTTTTCCATCTATATGTGATATATAGTACACAGTTAGCAACTTGTCAAAATTTCCCTTTCCTTAACCTGCTCGCGAGTGGTATTCTGGACGATACTTTAAGTCTAGAAGGCCGGGTATGGGATTAAGAATCCCAGGACTCTTCGCGGCAAGGCGCTTTATGCGCCTTCAAATCACTGCGGTCTCGCGGGTAGATTAAGGGAGGCGGAAAATGGAAGATATTGATGTGAAAGTGCTGATGCTTGATGATAATCAAATTCTCTTTGTACTGGAAAAGGAGAAACTAATCACAAAGCCGAACGGTGAAACTTTTCCAAAGCCGTCTAAGTGGGGAATGTCCGGAGGCAGAGGTGAGCCTCAAGACAAAGACGAAATTGCTGTAGCAGAAAGAGAGGTTCTACATGAAATCGGCATTTTTCCGGAAGTTAATTCGCGAATAAGGGTAGAAAGAAGGCAGAAAGATTATTTAAAAGTCGCTTTCATCGGCTATCCTACTCCGGGAACGATAAAAATAGACCCAGATGAAATTCTGGATGCCCAGTGGTTTCCTTGCAAAATTATCTATGATAAGAACTTTGATATATACGGCATTCAGCGAGGAATGGCCCAAGAACTTTTAAGAAAGCTGAGAAAATAAAAAGAAGGAGGCGCTGGATGGCTAATGAGCAAAAATACCGAGTTATCAGAGCTGATGGCCAAGTTGTTTCCCATATTGGAGGAAAACTCTGCGAGTGCGGCATGATACTGCCCTTATCGCATGAAGGCCCTTGTCCGGAATGCGGCAGTACTGATTTGAGAGAAAGCGTTATTGCCAATATTGGCGATATTATAGAAGAAAAGACCGTAAGGCAACCAACAGGCATGGGAAGCGAGGGAACAACCGACTAGAGGCAAAACAAAAAAGCCGAGGTTAACGCCTCAGCTTTTTGATTTCCGAAATCCATCAGCGTTCACCTCCCGAAGGTTTACGCTACACCTTCGGGAGGTAATTTGGGATTTCGGAAATTATTCCAGTTAGAATTTTTTGTTCTTCTTTGGTGAAGTTTTGCAAAACGAATTTTTCAACATTTGCAGGTTTTCCCCCCTTGGGGCAGATGCCGATTCGTACTCGCCAAAAATCTTTTGTTTTTAATTCATTTATAACCGATTGCACGCCCTTGTGTCCGGCTGCTCCCCGGCCTTTCTGTATTTTGAATTCACCTAAAGGCAAATCAATATCGTCGTGAACTATAACCAGGTTTATGGTTTTTAGTTTATAGTTTTTAGTTAATTTTTTAACTGCCATACCGGATTCATTCATAAAAGCATCGGTTTTTGCCAAAGTAAAACCATCGAGATTTTCTTTCTCTAATTCATCAATAACCATATGGCCGACATTATGCCGGGTATTTTTATACTTTTTCCCCGGATTGCCCAGACCGACGATTAACATATTGTTTTATTTTATCACTTTGTTATAATAGTGGAAGCACATGAGAAGCTTCTTTCTTTTTATTTGGGAAATGTCAAAAATTGTGATTATTGCTTTACTGATAGTGGTGCCTATCAGGTATTTTATTTTTCAGCCATTCTTTGTGAAGGGCGCATCGATGGAGCCGAATTTTCAAAACGGCGATTATTTGATTGTCGATGAAATTTCTTACAGGATGAGAGATCCCCAGAGAGGAGAAGTGATTGTTTTTAAATATCCGGGAAATACCAGCCAGCGCTATATTAAAAGAATTATTGGATTGCCGGGAGAAATAGTAGAAATTAAATATGGCAAAGTAAATGTTTACAACTCAAACGGCGTTCCGCAAATTTTAGATGAACTAAGCTATCTTCCTGTATTTATTGAAACATCTGGCAGCACAGAAGTTCAGCTGGCCGACGGCGAATATTTTGTTTTAGGTGACAATAGGGTTGCTTCTTCCGATTCGAGACGGTGGGGTACTCTGCCCAGAGAAAATATTATTGGCAAGGTTCTTTTGAGGGTTTGGCCATTTGCCGCCATGGCAATGATTGAAGCGCCCGATTATTAATTTTTAAATAATGACAAAACAAGCAAAATTTCAGACACCTTCCGGCATGCACGACATATTGCCGGAAGACCAGCCGATTTATCAAAAAATTTACAATACTGCGGCCCATGTGGCAGAGTTTTATGGTTTCCAAAGAATAGATACGCCAATCATTGAAGATGCCGAGTTATTTTCTAAAGGTGTAGGCTTGACGACGGACATAGTTGAAAAGCAAATGTACACTTTCAAGAGCAAGGGAGGAGATTATTTGGCATTGCGCCCGGAGTTTACCGCTGCCATTTCGCGCTCGTACATTGAGCATGGCATGTTTAACCTGTCTCAACCGGTTAAACTTTATACTTCCGGCCCTCTTTTCCGCTACGAAAGGCCGCAATTTGGACGTTTCCGCCAATTTCATCAGATTGATCTCGAATCTTTTGGCGAAAAAAGCCCGGCGATAGATACTCAGATTATACAAATTTTTCATAATATCCTTAAAGAGTTGAAATTTAAAAATCTTGTCATAGAAGTAAACAGCATCGGAGACAGCCAATGCCGGCCTTATTATAAAAAATTACTGACAAATTATTTAAAAGCCCGCGAGAGTTCTCTCTGCTCTGATTGCCGAAGAAGGCTTAGGGAAAATCCCTTAAGGGTTCTTGACTGCAAAGAAGAAAAATGCCAACCGGTAAAAGCTCATGCTCCGCAAATTATTGATCATCTCTGCGACGAATGCAAGGTACATTTTAAGCAAGTTCTGGAATTTTTAGATGAAGCCGAGCTTCCTTACAGGCTTAACCCGTATTTGGTCAGAGGCTTAGATTATTATACTAAAACTGTTTTTGAAATTTTTGAAGACACCGAGCAGGGCAAAGCCTTGGGAGCTTTAGCGGGCGGAGGGAGATTCGATGCTTTAGTGAAAATTTTATCAGGTAAAGATGTCCCCGCAACAGGCGCTGCAGCTGGCGTAGAAAGAATAGTCCAAGTTTTAAAAGAAAGGCAAAAAAAGTCCTTCGACGCGAGTCAGGGAAAAGAGCCGTCCCAAATAAAAGTTTTCTTAGCTCAATTGGGAGAATTAGCCAAAAGAAAAAGCCTGCGGCTCTCTGAAGAATTCAGAAAAGCTAAGATTCCTATTGCCGAATCTTTAGGGAAAGATTCTTTAAAAACTCAGTTGAGATCAGCCGATAAAATAGGAGCGGTTTATGCTTTGATTTTAGGGCAGAAAGAAGCCTTGGAAGGGACAATAATAATTAGAGATATGCGATCGGGCAAGCAAGATATAGTAAAAATAGAGAAAGTAATTGCAGAAATGCAGAAAAGATTGGAAAAATAAATTATGGATTGCATTTTCTGCAAAATCGTCCATAAAGAAATAGCGTCCGAAATTATTTATGAAGATAAAAATTTTATAGCTTTTAAGGATATTAATCCTATAGCTCCCTTTCACATCTTAATAATTCCCAAAGAACATGTGCCGCCCCTTGACCAGATTGAATTACATGATAAAGAATTAATTGGAGAGATGATTCTAACGGCTAAAAAAATTGCCGAGAATCAGGCCACTTTGCAATCGGGCTACAGGTTAATTTTTAACGTCGGCAGAGATGCCGGGCAAACAGTCGATCATCTTCATTTGCATTTATTGGGAGGAAAAAAACTATTATGGTTATAGAAGTCAAAAAACAATCAACCGAATCGTCTCAAGCTTTAGTCAGGCGCTTTGCCAAAGGAGTGCAGCAAAGCGGCGTTTTATTTGGCGCAAGAAAGCGCCAGTTTTTGCATAGGCCAAAGAGCCGTTTAGCAAGAAAGAAAGCCGCTTTAAGGAGGGAAGAAACAAGAAAAGAATACGAAAAGCTTAAGAAATTGGGCAAACTAGATTCGCCTAAAGCGAGGAGGTATTGAGGCGGGGAAAAATTAAAGATAGATTATGTCCTTCAAAGAAAAAATTCAGCAAGACTTGATCGAAGCCTTAAAAGCTAAAAAAGAATTAAAAACTTCTGTTTTGAGAATGCTTTTAGCTTCAATTTTAAACAAAGAGAAAGATAAAAGATACAAACTAAAAGAAAATCAAGATACTTTATTAACCGATGAAGAGATTTTGGAAGTAGTTTCTTTGGAAGCAAAAAAAAGAAAAGAAGCAGCAGAGTTATATGAAAAAGGCGGGAGGTCAGAGTTGGCAGCAAAAGAAAAGTCAGAACTGGAGATTTTGCAAAAATATCTGCCCGAACAATTATCGGCAGATGAAATTAAAAAATTAGTTATTCAAGCTGTTGCAAAGTCCGGCGCCAAAGAGCAAAAAGATATGGGCAAAGTGATGGTAATTCTTATGCCGCAGGTCAAGGGCCGCGCCAACGGTAATTTGGTTTCCCAAATAGTTAAAGAATCACTCCATGGCTAAAAATCGTATAATTTGCGGATTGGATATCGGCACCAGCGAAATTAAAGTTTTAGCCGCTGTAAAAACCGATAATAGAAATCTTGAGGTCTTGGGGCAGGCCCGTTATCCTTCTTTTGGTTTGAGGCGGGGAACGGTCGTGAAGCCGGAAGAAGTTTCAAAAAGAATTTCCGAAGCGATGGCCCAGCTTAGCCAAGAACTCGGCCAAAAAATCGAAGACGTTTATATCAACATCGGCGGCAGCCATATTTTTGCCACTCCCTCTTCAGGTTCTATAGTGGTTTCCAGGGCAGACCAGAGAATTTCTGAAGAAGATAAAAATAGGGTTATTCAAACAGCCCAAACATTTTCTTTGCCGTCTAACAAGGAAATTTTGAATATTTTCCCCAGAGAATTTATTGTTGACGACCAAGGTAAAATCAAAGACCCTCTCAATATGCAGGGATTGCGCCTCGAGGTAAAAATTTTAGCTCTTTGCGCTTTCTCGCCTTTTTTGAAAAATTTGACAGCAGCTGTTTTAGAAGCAGGTTTTCAAATTTCCGACATTATTCCTTCTGCCATAGCTGCAGCCAGGGCGGTTTTAACTCCCCAGCAGAAAGAATTGGGGGTTTGCTTATTGGATATCGGAGCCGGCACGACTGATATGGCGCTTTATGAAGAGGGCGACTTGGCGCATTTAGCCGTATTTCCTGTAGGTTCGGAATTGATTACCCATGACATAGCCATTGGCTTGAAAACCGATATTGAAACAGCTGAAAAAATTAAAAAAGAATTTGGTTCCTGCGTCTTGAAAGGAGGCGATAAAAAAGAAAAAATTATTCCGCCGCAGCATCCGGGCAACGGAGAGCCCCTAGTTTTCAACCATAAAATGCTGGTAAAAATTATTGAAGCGAGAGTTTCTGAAATATTCAGCTTAGCCCTCCAGGAATTAAAGAGGGTTTCTCCAAAATCAATATTGCCAGCCGGCATAGTTTTAACCGGCGGGGGAGCTATGCTGCCTAAAATTGTAGAGTTTGCCAAAAAAGAAACAAAACTGCCCTGCCGGATTGGCTTGCCCGAAGGAATAGCCGGTTTGAGCGGAGATCCGTCTATAAGTGCGGCAGTCGGGCTTATTTTAGAGGGGTCAGATTTAGAAATGGACGCTGGCGGAATAATTATTCCTGTTTTAAACAGCGGTTTTGCTGAAAAAATAAAAAAGGCATTTAAATTTTTCATTCCTTAACTCTTTAAATAAATTATGGCTACAAAAATTAAAGTAGTTGGGGTTGGCGGAGCAGGTTCTAATGCTGTTTCCAGAATGGCAGCCTGTAAAATTCAGGGGGTGGATTTAGCGGTGATTAACTGCGATGCTCAGGACCTGCAGAAAGCCAGAGCCCATCAAAAATTGCGCATTGGCAGAAATTTAACTAAAGGGCTGGGAGCCGGCATGGATCCGGAAGTCGGCAGATTGGCAGCCGAAGAAAATAAGGGAGAAATAAGCCAGCTTTTAAAAGGAGCAGATATGGTTTTTGTGACTGCCGGGCTTGGCGGGGGCACGGGTACGGGAGCAGCTCCTGTCGTGGCCCAGACAGCTAAATCTTTAGGGGCTCTGGTAGTGGGAGTAGTTACCCTTCCTTTTTCTTTTGAGGGTTCTTACAGAAACCAATTGGCTAAGGAAGGCTTGGCGGCTCTTAAAGAAAAAGTAGACACTCTTTTGGTGGTTCCCAATGATAAGATTATTGCATTAGGTGATAAAACTGCTACATTATTGTCAGCTTTTTGGCATTGCGACGAGGTTTTACGCCAGGCGGTGCAGGGAATTACTGATTTGATTACCATACCTGGCATTGTTAATGTTGATTTTTCTGATGTTAAAACTATTATGCGGGAGGCGGGTTCCGCTTTTTTCGGTCAAGGCAGGGCCAAAGGGGAAAATAGGGCGGAAACAGCCGCTAATTTGGCTATCAATTCTCCTTTGCTTGATTTTTCAATTAAGGGAGCCAAGGGAATTTTATTTAATATCTCGGGCGGCAGCAGTTTAAGCTTGAATGAAATTGACTTGGCGGCAAAAACCATAACCAAAAATGCCGACTCTCGGGCTAAAGTTATTTTCGGCGCAGTCTTGGACAAGCGCCTCTCAAAAGACGAGATTAAAATCACGGTTATTGCCACGGGGTTTGAAGAAAAATAGCGGTGTGGATAAGTGATAATTCCCAGAGGGATTGACGGGGTTTTGACCCCGTTTTTTTGTCGGGGTAAAATAGAGTAATCTTTCAACTATGGCAGAAAGCAAATTTCCAAAAATTAAAAAAAGGGACGGCAGGCTAGTTGACTGGGATCAAAGCCAAATTACCGATGCTGTTTCTAAAGCATTAGTAGCTACTGGAGAAAATGAAACGCTGGCCGGAGGTCTTTCAGATAAGGTAGTTTTAATTTTGAATGAAAGATTGGCTGGCAAAATTCCCGGAGTGGAGCAAATCCAAGATATTGTTGAAGAGGTTTTGCAGACTAACGGATTGGAAAAAGTTGCCCATGCTTATCATACCTATCGCCAGAAAAGAGCGGAAATCAGGGAAGCCAAGTGGTGGCTATTGAATTTTGAGTTTAAGACAAAATTGAGCTCTAACGCGCTTCGAGTTTTAGAATCAAGGTATTTAAACAAAAATGACGAAGGTAAAATCGTTGAAACGCCGCAGGAATTATTCAAGAGGGTTTCTCAAAATATATCTTCGGCTGAAAAAATTTATAAGCCGGATTTGACCGATGAGCAGGTATTTCAGATAGAAGAAAAATTTTATCACATGATGGCTTCTCTGGAATTTTTACCCAATTCTCCGACATTGATGAATGCCGGCAACCCCCTGCAGCAGCTTAGTGCGTGTTTTGTGATCCCGATCCCAGACTCAATGGATGGAATTTTTGATGCCGTAAAAAATGGTGCTTTAATTCATCAGTCTGGAGGGGGAACGGGCTATTCTTTCGCCCGTTTAAGGCCAAAGGGCGATATTGTGAAATCCACCAAAGGCGTAGCTTCTGGCCCCATAAGTTTTATGACCGTTTTCGATGCAGCTACTCAAACCATAAAGCAAGGCGGAAAAAGACGCGGCGCTAATATGGGTATTTTAAGAGTAGACCATCCTGATATTCTTGAGTTTATTACTGCCAAGACAGAAGAAGGCATTCTTTCTAATTTTAATATTTCCGTTGCCGCCACGGATGATTTTATGAAAAAAGCCAAATTGGGGGAAGATTACGACTTGATTAATCCGCGAACCGGCCAAGTTTGGGGCAAGCTTAATGCTAAAAAAGTTTTTGATATGATTGTCCGCTACGCTTGGCAGACGGGCGACCCCGGAGTGATTTTTATTGATAGAATTAACGAGTTTAATCCGACTCCGAGATTGGGAGACATTGAAAGCACCAACCCATGCGGTGAACAACCATTATTGCCGTACGAATCGTGCAACTTGGGCAGTATTAATTTGGCTAAAATGCTTGCAGAAAAAAAACCCTTCGGCGCGGCTCAGGGTAGGTGGGAAATTAATTGGCAGAAACTTAGAGAAACAGTTTCTAACGCGGTGCGCTTTTTGGATAATGTTGTCGAGGTAAACCGCTATCCTTTGCCGCAAATTGAAGAAATGACTAAGGGCAACAGAAAAATTGGTTTAGGGGTAATGGGTTTTGCCGACATGCTGATTAGATTGGAGATGCCTTATAATTCTAAAGAGGCTTTATCCATAGCCGAAAAAATAATGAAATTTATTCAAGATGAATCCAAAAATACTTCAGCCAAGCTGGCTGAAGAAAGAGGAGCTTTTCCTAATTTTAAGAACAGCATTTACGATAAAGAGGGGTCTTTGTTAAAAATGAGAAACGCTACCACCACCACTATAGCGCCCACTGGCACTATCGGCATTATTGCCGGCTGTTCTTCTGGGATAGAGCCTTTATTCACAGTGGCTTTTACCAGAAAGCATGTTTTAGGCGGGCAGGAATTAGTAGAAATAAATCCTGTCTTTGAGGAAATAGCAAAAAAGAGAGGATTTTATTCAGAAGAACTAATTGAAAAAATTTCTGGAGAGCCCAGCATTCAAAATTTTGAAGAGATACCGAAAGACATCAGGCAAATTTTTATAACCACTTTTGACATTGTTCCGGAAGACCATGTTCGTATTCAAGCGGCTTTCCAAAAATACTCAGATAATGCCGTATCAAAGACAATTAATTTCCCATTTGAGGCTTCAGAAGATGATGTAAGAAAAGCTTACTTCCTGGCTTTTGATTTGGGATGCAAGGGCGTTACCGTATTTAGGACTGGCAGCCGGCAGCAGCAGGTGTTGAATATAAAATCTAGCGGGCAATCAGAAATTCAGCTTAAGGAGGAAAAAGAAAAAATTCCAGAACAGGAAATTCCTCCGGAATTGAGAGATCCTTCTCCGCAGATTCCTGATTTGCCGCCAGGCGCCTGCCCAACTTGCAATATATAATTATGGCTAGATTTTTCGGCCTTGCCGACATCATATCCGGTTTGTTATTTGTGGCCAGCTTCTATCATATAGACATACCCAGGGGGATGATGATTGCTTTTGGCATTTATCTTATTTTAAAAGGCCTGATTTTCTTTATGAATTTCTTCAGTTTGATAGATATCGGCGCCGGAATTTTATTGGTTTCCGGCTGGATTTCCATTATGCATCCCTTTGTCTTATTAGGCATTGCCGCCTTTTTAGCCATTAAGGGCCTTATCAGCCTATTTACCTTTGCTTGATATAATTTTAGGCATTTGCTAAGATGTTTTTAGTTGAAAATAAAATAAGGGAGGAACAATGGAGAAGAGTTTAAGCTGGAGGGAGGCGTTAAAGCGGTCCAGAGGGTCTTTATGGTTTTGGATTTTAATTGGCGTCTGGCTATCCTATATACTTACTGTAACCGTTTATTGGATTGCCGGTTTAATAGTTGGCGTTGCGACTATCTATTTGGTGGCGCATGAAGTGCGATTAGTAAAGCGTGAAGGCATTATCGTTTGTCCTCGATGCGAACGGGAACTTTCAGTCGATGAAAGAAAATACAAATTCAGTCTTTGCTGCAAAAAAGAAATAACAATAAACTAAGAGTAGCCAAAGGAGTGTCATTTCGACACTTTTTTATTTTTAGGTAAGCAGTAACGGATAATTCATAATATTTATCGTATAATTATTGCCATGGCGTTAATTATACGATATTATTTATTAATATGAGTATAAGAAAATATAAATATTATTTTACAAAACCAAAATCGGAAATTGGGAAAGACATCTTTCGCTGGTTAATGATCGCTGGAGCGGTGTCTATTGCGGCTACTTCACCCTGTTTTCTAACCAATCTTTTAAAATATCACCAAAAATTTAAAAAATATCCCAAGCAGAAAGTTTCTGATACTTTCTATCATTTTAGAAAACAAGGGTTAATTAATATTCAAGAAAATAATCACCAAATATGCATTTCTCTGACAAGGGAAGGAAAGAAAAAAGCCGGATGGCTGCAGATCGATAATTTAAAAATTGCCAAACCAAAGAAGTGGGACGATAAATGGAGAATGGTAATGTTTGACATCGCCCAACTTAAAAAGTTTCATCGAGATGCTTTCAGAAGTAAATTAAAGACATTGGGATTTTATCAGTTTCAGAAAAGCATTTGGGTTTATCCTTTCGATTGTCGGGCTGAGATAGATTTATTGCGGACATTTTTTGGTTTGCTAGAAAAAGAGTTGCGTTTGGTGGTAGCTGAAAATTTGGGCGATGACAGAGAGCTAAGGAAAGCGTTTAATTTATAAAAAATCGTAAAATTAAAGCCATGGCAATAATAATACGATTTTTTTATTTAGATAGATAATAAATCTTCGGTGGTTTTGAATTAATGATCGGGGTCGTCTAGATTCCATTAGATGCAATAATTTGATATAAATTAAAAATGACTAAGTCGCGGATATTTTTGTATTTTTGTCTGGCGTTTGTAGGAGGAATTTTTGCGAGTTCATTTATTTTTATGCCCCAGTTATTTTTACTGGGTTTTTTAATTATTGGAGTATTTTTAATTTCAATTTTTTGGCGTTATAAAAAACTGGCTACGGGCGGATTTTGCTTACTGTTTTTAGTTTTGGGAATTTGGCGGTATCAGATGGCGGAGTCAAAAATTGTTTATCCCCAAGAAGGGAATGTCGAGTTTGTCGGAATCGTGGTTAAAGAACCCGATGTCAGGCCTGCTAGCATAAAGCTTGTGATAAAATCGGGCGAGAACGGTTCTCGCCCGATTTTGGTGACGGCGGGGAGGTATCCGAAATATAATTATGGGGATAGACTAAAAATTATTGGCCGTTTGGAAATGCCGCCGGTTTTCGATGATTTTAACTATCGTGATTATCTTAAAAAAGACGGCATTACGGCAGTAATGAGTTTTCCAAAAATTGAGTTTATGAGTTCCGGGTTTGGCAACCCGATAATGGAAATTATTTTATCTTTTAAAAATAAATTTAGAGATACCGCCGGTTCTTTTATTTCGCCGCCGCAAGAAGGTTTTTTGGAGGCATTAGTTTTCGGCCAAGAATCTAATATTTCCCGAGAATGGAAAGACAAGCTCAATATTACCGGCACCCGCCATATTGCGGCGGTTTCCGGAATGAATATAACCATTATTTCTTCTATAATATCTTCCTTTGCGCCGTTTTATATTTCGATAGTTTTGCTTTTTCTTTACATTTTAATGATCGGAGCCCAGGCTTCAGCTGTCAGGGCTTTTATTATGGCCGTTATTTTTATTTTAGCTAAAAAATTAGGACGCATGTCATCCGGCTCAAGAGCGGTATTTTTTGCGGCAACTTTTATGCTTGTTCAAAATCCTTTTCTCTTGACGAAAGACGTAGGTTTCCAGCTTTCTTTTTTAGCCATTTTAGGCCTTATTTATTTAGAGCCGTATTTTTCAAATTGGCTAAGGCTTTTACCTAATCCAAAAGTTTTTCCATTAAGAACCACTTTATCTGCTACTCTTTCGGCCCAAGTTTTTACTTTGCCGATTTTAGCTTATAATTTTGGCAGAATATCCTTATTGAGTCCTGTTGTTAATATTTTAATAGTTCCCTTTTTGGCTCCAATTACTATCTTAATTTTTATTTTTGCAATTTTCGGTATTATCTTGCAACCTCTTGGGTTTTTATTGTCTTGGCCCGTTTGGCTTTCTTTGACATATATTACGAAAATTGTTGATTGGTTTAGCAAAATGCCGTTAGTTTCCATGGCTGTGGGCAATTTGCACTGGCTTTGGCTGATAGTTTTTTATTTCATTCTGTTTGGCTTTATTTGGTGGTACAATAAACGTGTATGGCAAGTACAACTAAAAAAGCCTGGGTGGTAGCGGTAAACATGGGTTACGGGCACCAAAGGACTGCTTATCCTTTGAGGCACCTGGCTTTGGAGGGAAAAATCATCAATGCCAACAATTACGAAGGAATTCCTTCCAAAGACAGGAATATCTGGGAAAAATCAAGAAAATTTTATGAATTTATTTCCCGGATCAAACGGATTCCCATCATTGGTCAGCTGGCTTTTGCCGTTATGGATAAGCTTCAAGAAATTTTAAGCTATTATCCCAAAAGAGACTTGTCTAAGTCGAATATTCAGCTAAAACAAATTTACTCCCTGATTAAAAAAAACTGGGGCAGACATCTTATTGAAGAATTAAAATTGAGGAACGGAAATTTGCCATTTGTCACTACGTTTTTCGTGCCAGCTTTTATGGCTGAATACTTTAATTACCCTGGCGAGATTTTTTGCGTTGTTGCCGATGCCGACATTTCCAGAACCTGGGCCCCCCTCGAGCCGGGTAGGAGCAGAATAAAGTATTGCGCTCCCAATCTTAGGGTGGTGGAGAGACTTAAAGCTTACGGGATAAAGTCGGAGAATATTTTTTTTACAGGGTATCCCTTGCCCCAAGATATTATTGACGGGGAAGAAATGCGCAATCTTAAAGATGATTTGGGCAGTAGAATTTTAAATTTAGATCCGCAAAAAAGATACCTTAGCAAATACGAGCATTTGCTTGAAACCTATCTTGGAAACTTACCATCATCTTCGGACCATCCTTTAACTATAATGTTTGCCGTTGGAGGAGCCGGGGCTCAGAGAGAAATCGGCATCCAGATTGCTAAATCGCTGGTAGTAAAAATATGGGCGAAAGAACTTAAGGTGATTTTAGTCGCTGGCATTAAAGAAAAAGTTAAGGAATATTTTGAGCATAATTTAGAAAAATTAAAGCTAAAAGGCAATCCTAGTATAGAGATTATTTTTGAAGAAAATATCGAAGATTATTTTCAGAAATTTAATGAAGCTCTGAGAAAAACCGATATTTTGTGGACTAAGCCATCCGAGCTTTCTTTTTATTCTGCTTTGGGATTGCCCATAATTATAGCCCCGCCCATTGGTTCTCAGGAAGAATTTAACAAAAGGTGGCTTTTGAAATCAGGTTTTGGCAGCCTGCAGGAAAATCCCAGATATGCTTACCAGTGGCTTAATGATTGGATCCGGCAGGGCTATCTGGCTGAAGCTGCCATGGAGGGCTTTATTGAGGGAGAAAAAATGGGAACAATGAATATTGAACAAATCATCTAACTATGTTTTGGTTATTGCTTACCATTTTAGCTTATTTCTTTTTGGCTATCGTCTCTTTATTCGATCGTTATTTTTTAGTTGGTTCAATTCCCAGCCCGAGGATTTACACTTTTAATGTGGTAATTTTGTGGTTTTTAGTGGGCATTCTCCTGATTCCCTTCGGAATAAATTTACCGGCAGTCAGTATAATTTTAGTAGGATTGGCAAGCGGATTGATCAGGGCTTTAGCCATTTTATTTTTAACTGAAGGGATAATCAGAAGCGAAGTTTCAAGGATCGTCCCCGCTGTCAGCGGATTTTTGCCGATTTTCGCTTTTATTTTCTTTTTTCTTTACTTTCCCATAACAGAAATTGTAAATTTATATCAAATTATAGCTTTTGTTCTTTTGGTTTCAGGATCTATTGTAATTTCCTTCTCAAAATTTACTAAAGAATTCATTCATTTTAAAACATTAAAATATCCATTTTTTTCTGCCCTGCTTTTTGCCCTATCTTTTTTGATAACAAAAATACTTTTTATGAAAACTGATTTCCTAACCGGATTTTTCCTAACATCAATAGGCGGGGTGATTTTCTTGGGCAGCATGCTTGTCACCCCTTCATTTAGAAAAGAAATTTTTACCCAAAAGGTTACTCAAAAAATATCGGGACTTTTTATTTTCGGCCAGATAATCGGCGGCTTGGGGGTCTTTGCGCAGTATTATGCTATTTTTTTGGCAAAACCCGGCCAAGTTCCAATAATTAACGCCCTAGAAGGGACAAGGCACCTCTTCTTGCTGTTTTTTGTTTTTCTGCTGTTTCGTTGGAAACCCCTGCTTTTGAAAGAAGAAATGGGGGGGATGGCCCTTTTTCAGAAAATTACCGGTGTTTTATTCATAGTTTCCGGATTAGTTTTATTAGCTTTTAAATAATGAGAAGAATCATAAAAATGATTATATTCGGAATTTTAAATATTATTTTGCTTTTTGCCGGCTATTTATCTATTGGTACAGTAAAGCCGGCCGCAGATATCAGTTGGGGAGTTAATTTTTCCCAAAAGCATGCTAAATATTTAGGGTTGGATTGGCAGGGGACCTATTTGGCTTTACTCGATGAACTTGGAGTAAAAAAGATAAAGATACTGACTTTTTGGGATTTGATTGAGCAAAAAGAGGGAAAATATGATTTTGGAGATTTAGATTGGCAGATAGAGCAAGCCCAAAAAAGAGGGATAAATGTTTTGCTGGTAGTTGGCGTGAAGACGGGCCGCTGGCCGGAATGCCATGAACCTGAATGGATTAGAGTTCAGAATCAATCCGCCAGCTGGCGGATCAAAAGTCGAAATTTTTTATTGGAATATTTAGAAAAAATAATAAATAGATATAAAGATAATAAGACCATTTGGGCGTGGCAGGTGGAGAATGAGCCATTTTTTCCGTTCGGAGAATGCTCAATTAGGCTCGATAAAAATTTCTTGAAAAAAGAGACAGAACTGATAAAATCTTTAGACCCAACAAGACCAGCGATTATTTCTGACAGCGGTGAGTTTTCCTTTTGGATTAAAGCAGCTAAACTGGGAGATATGGTCAGCACCACCTTACATCGGAAAGTTTTGTTCGGAGAGATAAAAGCCTATATTACCTATCCATTGAGGCCTATTTTCTACTGGAGGAGAGCCCAAATTATAAAGAAATTTTTCGGCAAAGAAGTGTTTGTGGGCGAACTTCAGGCGGAGCCCTGGTGTCCGCAAGGCATTGCCGATTGTCTGCCAGAGGAGCAGAAAAAAACGATGAGTTTAGAGCAGTTTCAAAAGAATGTTAGATTTGCCAGAGATACAGGTTTAAAGGAAATCTATTTCTGGGGAGCAGAATGGTGGTATTGGATGAAAGAGAAACAGAATCAGCTAGAAATCTGGGAAGAAGCCAAAAAGCTGTTTCAGTAATATTGGGAGGTCCGACCTCCCGTCATATTTGTCGGGAGGTCGGACCTCATTCAAATAAAATTTTATGGATTTTCATTTATTTATTCAAATTATTTTTCTTTTTTTGTTCTGTCTGGTGCTGGCCGGTTTGGAAACGCAAATAGAGGGCGCAGCCGGCTGGGCGGCTAATTTGCCTACTTGGAAGCCCGTCTCATCTAAGTGGTATTCGCGTCTTTATGGAAAGTTTATGGGCGGCAGGGAATTGACGCTTTACCATTTGCTGGTTTTTAGCCTGGTTTTTATTTTCATGCATTATCCGTATTTCGCTGGAAAAGTATGGAATTTTTCTTCAGAATTCACTGCCCTTTCTTTTCTATTTTTGGTTGTGATTATCTGGGATTTCCTGTGGTTTGTTGTTAATCCCAAGTACGATTTTAGAAGTTTTTGGGGAGAGCATGTTTTGTGGCATAAAAAATGGTTTTTGCATTTGCCAGTCGATTACTGGTTCGCTTTAATGATTTCCGCCTTGCTATACGCAAAGTTTTCTCTGGCATTATTGAAAGAATGGCTGTGGATTATTGGTTTATTTTTCACTCTCACAATAATTGTAATTATTTTAGCTGCAGCCGTCGGCATATTGAAGCCAAAAGAAGAATTCAAGAAATAATGGTTATTCATAAATATTACATTAATATCGGCAGAGCGACTGATTTGAAAGATAAAAAAGAAAGAATAGTTTATCGGGCTTTTGAAATTTTGCCCGGCGTTTTAATTTGGAGCACTTTAATCGGCATGCCTGTTTTTTCCTGGCTTTTTCCGGTTTTTGTTGCTTATTTTATCATCGGATTTTGCGTTTATTGGCTGCTAAGGACTATTCATTTTGTGCTGCATTTAACTTTAGAATACAGGCAAATGAAAAAAAATTTAAATATTGATTGGCAAGAGAAATTAAATCAGCTGCCGGCGGCTAATTGGGAAGAAGTATACCATTTGGTGATTTTTCCGACATATAAAGAAGATTTAAGAGTAATGCGCGGCTCTTTTAAAGCTTTGGCTGTCAGCAAATATCCGAAAGATAAAATAATTGCAGTGCTGGCCACAGAAGAAAGGGCTGAATTGCAAGCAAGAGAGATGGCAGAAGGAATAAAAAAAGAATTTGGAAATAAATTTTTCCGTTTACTGGTAACCCGCCATCCCAAAGGCATTGAAGGCGAAATTGCCGGGAAAGGTTCCAATGAAAGCTGGGCTGGCAGGCAGGCGAAGAAAGAGATTATCGATAAATTAAAAATTCCTTATCAAAATATTATTGTTTCCTGTTTTGACGCTGACACGCAAGTCTATCCTCAATATTTCAACTGTTTGACTTACTACTATTTGACCAGCAAAGATGCAGTTAGATCAAGCTTTCAGCCGATTCCCCTTTATTTCAACAATATTTTGGAGGCCCCATTTTTTTCCAGGATAGTTTCTTCCTCTAATGTTTTTTGGCAGATGATGCAGCAGCAGAGGCCGGAAAAGTTGACCACTTATTCATCTCACTCAATGAGCTTTAAAGCATTGGTGGAAATTGGTTTTTGGCAAAAAAATGTGGTTTCAGAAGACGCAGGAATTTTTTGGAAGGCTTTTTTATTTTACGACGGCGATTACCAAATTATTCCGATTCATTATCCTTTATCAATGGATTCCTGCGTTGCCAAGAATGCATGGCAGACAGCTATTAATCAATACAAACAGCAGCGGCGCTGGGCCTGGGGCTCTGAAGGCATTCCTTATTTGCTTTTCGGATTTCTAAAAAATAACAAAATATCTTTACGTAAAAAATTCCGCTACGCCTTCTTAATGATAGAATCTTTTTGGGCCTGGGGGACTAATGCCTTATTATTGCTTTTTTTGGGCTGGCTGCCCTTGCTGCTTGGGCGCAGCGATTTTAATGGAATGGTCCTATCTTATAATCTTCCCCAGATAACTAGCAATTTAATGACATTAGCATTGGTAGGTTTGGTAGCAGGCATTATTGTAAGCACATTATTGCTTCGCTTCAGCGCTTTTCATTTTACCCGTAAAAAGTTATTATCAATGGCGACCCAATGGCTTTTTCTTCCAGTTGCTTTAGTGATTTTCGGGGCGATTCCGGCCATTGATGCCCAAACTAGATTAATGCTGGGAAAGTATATGGGCTTTTTTCCGACTGAAAAATTCAGGAAGGTGGTTGAAAATAAATAAAGTTAGTGTAAAATATTAAATATAACCTAAACATGCCAAAGATTTATTTAGACTACGCGTCTACCACGCCCGTTGACCCTAAGGTCATGGAGGCGATGAAGACTTACTTTAAAAAGGATTTTGGCAATCCCTCTTCTATACATAGTTTTGGCCAGAAGGCTATTGCCGCCATTGACGATGCTCGGCAAAAAGTAGCGAGTTTTTTAGGTTGCGAGCTTGACGAAGTTATTTTTACCGGTTCTGCCACTGAAGCAAATAATCTAGCAATTTTCGGCTTAATTAAAAAAGGCGATCACATAATTACGACGCAGATTGAGCATCATGCTATTTTAGAGCCATGCCAAAAGCTAGAAAAAGAAGGAGTGGAAGTGACTTACTTGCCGGTAGACAAAGATGGCTTAGTGAAAGTTTCCGATGTTGAAAAAGCTATTAAGCTAAATACTATTTTGGTTTCCATAATGTACGCCAATAACGAAATTGGCACCATACAACCCATTGCCGAGATTGGAGAATTGCTAAAAGCTCGGAAAAATAAAATATATTTTCATACCGATGCGGTGCAGGCGGCAAATTATTTAGACTGCGACGTAAAAAAACTTGGCGTAGATTTGCTGACGCTAAGCGGCCACAAAATTTACGGGCCAAAAGGCGTAGGGGCTCTTTTTGTAAAAAAGGGAATTTTGTTAAACCCGCTAATTTACGGCGGCGGCCAAGAACAGGGCAGAAGGTCGGGCACTGAAAATGTGCCTGCAATTGTCGGCTTGGGAGCTGCCATCGAAGAAACTCAAAACCCAAAAATCAAAATTAATATTATAAGGATCAGGCAATTTCGCGATAAATTGATTAAGACAATTTTAAAGATTGTTTCTGACTCTAAATTGAACGGCTCGCCGATCCAGCGTTTGCCTAATAACATTAATGTCACCATAGATGGGGCGGAGGGGGAAGCTATGGTCATAGCTTTAGACCAAAAAGGCATTGCCGTTTCTACGGGCTCCGCTTGCTCGGCAAAGAGCCTAGAGCCGTCCCATGTGCTTTTGGCCTTAGGCCTTTCTCACGAAGAAGCCCACGGTTCCCTAAGGATTACCTTGGGGAGATACACAACCCAAGAAGAGATTACCAAGTTTTTAAAAGTTCTACCGCAGGTTATACAGAGATTGAGGCAAATATCTGGCTATAAATAACGAATTCGGGGAGGGGACCTCCAAATATTAAATCGGTTTAGGAAATCTTTAATCGTATGAAACCTTACTATAGCAAAAAAGTCATAGAGCATTTTCTTCATCCTAAAAATATGGGTAAAATTAAAGATGCCTCGGGCATTGGCGATACCCAGAATATGCGCTGCGGAGACGTTATGAAAATGTACATAAAAGTAAAGAAAGTCGGAGGAAAAGAAATTATTGAAGATGTAAAGTTCGAAACTTTTGGATGTCTACCGCCTAAAGGAGAAGTGTTATTTAATGAGGGAGATTGGGGTGCAATTTCTACAATTAAGAAAGGTAAAACAGTTTTAAATAGCAATGGTCGAGCAACGACAGTGCTCAAAACATTTAAAAGAAAATATAGCGGTCCGATGTTGACTTTACTGCCTTTTGTTTCACCATTTAATAAATTTTCTGTCACTTCCGAACATCCAGTGTTTTGCATAAAAAGGAATAAGCTTAAATCTGCTCGACGCTATAACAAAAAATGCGATTGGCTCAAAATTAAAAAAGATGAGCTTTTGTCTAAAAAACCCGACCCTGTATTCGCCGGAGAATTAGTAAGGGGTGATTACCTTGTTTATGTTTCTAATAGAAAAATAAAAGACAATCCTCAATTTACTTCAAAAATAATGAAATTAATCGGTTATTATCTGGCAGAGGGATACGTTACGGCTAATAGTGGAGCATTAAACTTCTCCCTTAATAAAAATGAAAAAGATAATATTGCAGAGCTCCAGAAATTACTTATCGATGTTACAAAAAAGGTTCCCAAAGAAAGAATTAGGGGCAATGTCATCGAAATTTATATTTGCTCTAGGCAGTGGTGTAAATTTTTTAAGAAAATTTGCGGAAGCTACGCTACTCAAAAGAAATTAGCTGATGAGATACTAGTTTTGCCGTCTAAAAAACAATGGGAAATGATTAAAACTTATATTAAAGGAGATGGCTCGTCTTCGGTACGGAGAGTGGGAGATTATCCGCGATACGAGATAACGACCGCCTCCAAAGATTTGGCCATCCAAATGCAAGAAATTTTGGCGAGATGCAAGATATTTTCCAGTATTAGAAAAAGAAAATTTGACCCATCGAGAAATTATATAGAAGGTCGCAAGGTGTCATCTGGGCCGATTTACGATGTTTTCTTTAGGCTGAAAAGAAAAGGTCATAATTTTGTTTATTTCACGAAAAATTATTTCCTTGTGCCCATCAAAAAAATAATTAGAAGCAAATATGCAGGATATGTATATAATATGTTGGTAGACGGAACGCCCAATTCTTATTTAGTTAAAGGTTTTGCGGTACATAATTGCGGGCACGCCATAAGCATTTCTGATATAATGTGCGAAGTGGTTAAAGGAAAAACAATTGAAGAGGCATTAAAAATCGACTATAAAGATATCGTCAAAGAGCTTGGTGAAGTTCCGCCGGCTAAAGTTCATTGCTCTTACTTAGCTAAGTCAGCTTTAAAAGCTGCAGTTGACGATTACAATCAAAAATTTAAAAAATGACGCTTTACGATTTGGATTCTCCTAATATAAAAATAAAATTCCCCAAGTTCTGGAAAAATAAGACTTTTTGGATTTTTGCATCCATTATTTTTGCGTCTTCATTTTTTGGCTTTTTGGCAGGCATTATTTCCGGCAGCGTTTTTTATTTTGAAGCCAAAGACTATCTTTCAAAGTTTAGCACCCCATCTCCAGAAAAAGCAATTGAAAAAGAATATATTCCTCAAACTACTGAAGAGGAAAAAATTATCAATGTGATTAAAACTGCCTCTCCGGCTGTAGTTAGCATTGTTATTAGCAAGGATTTGCCGGTTTTTGAGCAGTATTACATTAATCCTTTTCAGGAATTTGAACAGATTTTTGGGGAGCCTTTTAATTTTGGCGTTCCTCAGAAGCGCCAAATAGGAACGGAAAAGAAAGAAATTGGCGGAGGTACCGGCTTCATTGTTTCTGAAGATGGCATGATTTTAACTAATAAACACGTAGTTCTAGACGAGGAAGCGGATTACACTGTTTTTACCAATGATGGAAAAAAGTTTTCAGCAAAAGTTTTAGCTAGAGATCCTCTACAGGATTTAGCCGTATTAAGAATTGAAACGAAAAGCCGAATTGACGATTCGGGCCAGCTGATTCAAAAATATTTTCCAGTGGTTGAGCTCGGTAATTCTGACAAACTGCAGATTGGCCAAACAGTCATTACCATTGGAAACGCTTTAGGCGAATTTAGGAATACCATTTCCGTTGGAGTAATTTCCGGTTTGGGCAGAACAATTACTGCCGAAGGCGGCGGTCTAGTGGAAACCATTGAGGATGTTATTCAAACAGATGCGGCAATCAACAAAGGCAATTCGGGCGGCCCCCTTTTGAATTTAATGGGCGAAGTCGTTGGAATCAACACGGCCACAGTCCTTGAAGCTCAAAACATTGGCTTTGCCATACCGGTCAATAAAGCTAAAAGAGATATTGAGCAAGTTAAATATTCAGGGAAAATTATTTATCCCTTTTTAGGAATAAAATACACCATTATCACAGAAAAAATTCAGCAAGATAATAACTTGCCAGTTTCTTACGGCGCTTGGCTTGTAACCGGCAAGGGAGAAGCTGCTATTTTGCCTAATTCTGCCGCAGAAAAAGCAGGCCTTAAAGAGGCAGATATTATTTTAGAATTCAATAGTGAAAAAATAACTGCTGAAAATTCTTTGGCAAAAATCATGCAAAAATATAATTCTGGAGATGAAGTTGTCCTGAAAGTTTTTAGGAGCGGAAAAGAATTGATTTTTAAGGTTGTACTTGAATCCCGCACTGAATAGTGCTACTTTTAAAAAGTACCTTTACAAATCGTCAGGGAGGACGCAATGAGTAAAGTGAAGTTTAACTGGATATTGATTATCGGGTTATTGATGCTGTTCGCTTTGCTTTATTGGGGCATCACCACAATGTCGCAGCCTCCGGCTGAAAGTATAACTTATGAAGATTTCTTAGCAAAATTAGACCAGCCCGGGGAAGTCACTTCAGTTATTGCCCATGAAAATATTAATAAAGATTCCAGCGCCATTATTCAGGTCACGCTAAAAGATGGCAAAAATTATAAAGCGTATTTCCCAGCGCATGCTTATAGCGAGCTGTTTGATAAAGCAAAACAGGCCGGTTTGTTCAAAATTAAGCCCCAGCCTCCTTCCTATTCCTGGATTTGGTGGATGCTTGGTTTTGTTGTTGTGTATGTTCTTATAACTCGATGGGGATCTGCCCGGCAAGTAAATGGAGCGAAAACTTTTGCCAAAAGTTTAGCTCGCTCAACAGCTACTGATGATAAGCCGCCGAGAGAAAGATTTGATGATGTTGCTGGTATTGACGAAGTTAAAGAAGAACTTCAAGATATCGTTGATTTTTTGAAACATCCGGAAAAATATCAAAAACTTGGAGCCAGGATTCCGAGAGGAGTGCTGCTTTCAGGACCTCCGGGCACCGGCAAAACCTTGCTGGCCAAAGCCATAGCCGGCGAAGCCGGAGTGCCATTTTTCCATATGTCTGGTTCGGAATTTGTGGAAATGTTTGTCGGCGTGGGAGCCAGCAGAGTTAGGGACTTATTCGCGCGAGCCAAGCACCAAGCTCCTTCAATACTTTTTATTGATGAGATTGACGCTGTCGGCCGTCATCGTGGTTCGGGTTTGGGCAATGCTCACGATGAAAGAGAGCAAACCTTAAATCAAATTTTCGTTGAAATGGACGGGTTTGATCCAAGAACTAATGTTATTGTCATAGCTGCCACCAATAGGCCAGATATTCTGGATCCTGCCCTGCTAAGGCCGGGCCGTTTCGACAAAAAAGTGGTTGTCAACAGGCCCGATGTCAGGGGTAGGGAAGCGATTCTTAGGGTTCATACCAATAATAAACCTTTGGCAGGCGATGTTAATCTGGAAGTTCTTGCTAAAAGTTTGCCGGGAGTCAGCGGAGCTGATTTGGAAAATATGACAAATGAAGCAGCTATTATTGCCGCTAAAGACGGAGTTGCAGCGATTGCCCAAGCCCATTTTTTCCAAGCTGTAGACAGGATTTTATTGGGCAAGGGAAGAAAGCTGGTAATGAGCGCTAATGAAAAGGAACTTGTAGCCTTTCATGAAGTTGGCCATACCGTAGTTTCCAAATCTCTGCCGGGCGCAGATCCTGTCAGAAAAATTTCTATTACTGCCAGAGAAACTTCATTGGGCCAAACTCTTAGCTTGCCCGATGAAGATAGGCATCTTTATAGACACGAGTATCTTTTGAATTTTATTTCCGAATTGCTAGGCGGCCGGGCAGCTGAAGAAATTTTCTGCAAGACTAAATCAACCGGCGCCGAAGACGACCTAAGAAAAGCCACTGACTTGGCTCAAAAAATGGTTTGCGAATGGGGAATGTCTAGTTTGGGGCCAAGAGTTTTCGGAGCAAAAGAGGAAGAGATTTTTTTGGGTAGGGAGGTGTCCAGAAAAGAAGACGTCAGTCCGCAAACCCTTAAGCGCATAGACGATGAAGTGGATAAGATTATCAGGGAAGGTTATGCAAAAGCCAGAGATATTTTGACGCAAAGGGGAAAAGAAGCCGGGGAATTATTTGACAGACTTTTAGCCGTTGAAACCCTTGGACAGGAAGAGATTGAAGCCGTTTGCCCCCAGATTAAATAATCTTAGAATAAAAGAGCGAGAACACTTCTCGCTCTTTCTTTTTTCCGCAACATACACCGGTTGAACCGGTGTATCTTATGTGGTATATTAAATTAGGTATGGCAATAAAACGACCCAAATTTATTACTGGCCAGATTTATCATATTTTTAATAGGGGAGTAGAAAGAAGAAATATTTTTCAGCAAATCTCTGATAATTTTAGATTTATTTTTTGTCTTTATGAATTAAATGATAAAAAATTAGTTAAGATGCGTGACCGTATAGAAATCCGTAAAGAAAATAAGAAATACACCGGTTCAACCGGTGTATCTGATCGTAAAGATAAAAGAGAGCCGCTAGTAGAGATTATTAGCTTTTGTTTGATGCCAAATCACTACCATTTAATTTTGCATCAATTAGTTGATGGCGGGATTTCTCTTTTCATGAAAAAATTATCTAATGGTTATACTGGATACTTTAATGAAAAATATAATAGAAAAGGGATTGGCGCTTTATTCCAGGGTCGTTTTAAAGCAGTTCACGTGGAAGATGATAGACAATTAATGGCTTTGATTTGTTATATATTTACTAATCCGCTTGAATTATTAGAAAAAAACTGGAAAGAAGTGGGAGTAAAAGATGTTGAGGAAGCTGTTAAATTTTTGGAATCATATCGCTGGTCTAGCTATTTAGATTATATCGGAATACCAAATTTTCCGTCAGTTACAAAAAGAGATTTCGTTACAGAATTTTTCGGCAGTTCCGATAAAATTAAAAAATCTGTTGAAGATTGGATTTTATATAAAACTGAGTTGAAATCCGGCTTCGAAATAATTAAAAATATAATTTTAGAATAAAAATACACCGGTTCAACCGGTGTATTTTTTGTTCGGTAAGAACCTTGACGGAAAGTGAAGAATGCGCTAAGATGGCGTATAGCGTTTTAAACGCACATTTAAAATGAGGAGGCGAAGGTGAGAAAATTAGGCGCAGCAGTGTATCTACTGTTTATTATTTTGTTGATTGCATTTACCGGGTGCGGGCCGTCGACGTTAAAACCGCCGGTTGAGCTTGAGCCTGGTGAGCAGCAATATGACATGAGTGTCGTGCAAACTATCGGCAATCGTTCTTATATTCCACTCAATATTAGCGGAAATCCTTCTGAACATATTTCAACAATCCTTGGCGTTCTCACCGCATTTGAAAATGCGCATCCGGAATTAGAGATAGTATCTTGGTATATTGAGAAACAACAGAAGGCATATATCACGTCAAATTACATATTCGGTATCTGGGTAGATCATCGGTTAAGAAAAGATTGAGTTCGTAGACGTTCATTATCAAGGGGCTCATATAAAATGAGCTTCTTTATTTTTTTCCACAAAAAGACTAAGATATATTTGAATATGTTTATTAATTTTAAAAAGTTAGTTGCGAGTTTTAGATTTGCTTTTTCGGGCATAAAAACGATTTTCAAGGAAGAACAGCCTTTTCGTATTATGCTTTATATCGCGGCTTTGGTGACAGCCGCTATGTTTTATTTTAATTTGTCGCTGACGCAAAAAGCCGTTTTGTTTATGATAATTACCTTGGTTTTGACTTTGGAAGTGGTTAATTCAATAGTTGAAAAATTTTTGGATTTTATTCATCCCAATATAGACGGCCGGATTAAAATCATTAAAGACATGCTGGCAGGCATTGTGTTGATTGCTTCCATTGCGTCAGTTATTATAGGAGTTTTGATATTTTGGCCATTGATTTTTTAAATATTTTATGTTAAATTAAAAAATATGAACGGCAATTTTACTCACAAAGCGCAGGAAGCTGTTTTGGTGGCGCAAGACATAGCCAGAGAAAGGGGGCAGCAGCAAATTGACGCCCTGCATTTGCTTTTGGCTTTAATGTCGCAGGAAGGAAGCGTGGTTTTAACATTGCTCCAGAAATTAGGAGTTGACGTTGAAGGATTAAAGAGGAAAGCTCAATCAGCGCTAGAAAGGCTTCCCGTCATCGCCACTCCGCAAACTTTCGGCCAGTTTTACCTGACTCAAGATATGGCTAAAGTTTTAGACAGAGCCCGTCAAGAATCAATGAAAATGTCCGACGAGTTTATTTCGGTAGAGCATATGTTTTTAGCATTATTGGATACCGATACCAAAGCTAAGGAAATTTTAGAAAAAGCCAATTTTTTGCAATCTGGCGGAGGAATAGCTTCCTTAGAATCGGGCAGGTTAAATTATCAAGAAGCGCTTAGAATTTTATCTCAAATCAGGGGCGGAACAAGAATTACCGATCCTGAGCCAGAATCAAAATATCAGGTCATTGAAAGGTATGCCAGAAATCTCACTCAATTGGCAAGGGTAGGAAAATTAGATCCGGTTATCGGCAGAGACAACGAAATTCGCAGATTAATGCAGGTGCTCTCTCGTAGAACTAAAAATAATCCTGTATTAATCGGCGAAGCTGGCGTGGGCAAAACAGCCGTTGTCGAAGGTTTGGCTCAGAAAATCATCAAGGGAGACGTTCCGGAATCCATTAGAAACAAAGAAATTATTGCCCTTGATTTGGGTGCTATGATAGCTGGCACCAGATACCGAGGGGAGTTTGAAGACAGAATAAAAGCCCTTTTAAAAGAGCTAAGCAGGGCTGGCGGCCGTTATCTTTTATTTATTGACGAGCTTCATACCTTAGTGGGGGCAGGAGCCGCTGAAGGCGCTATTGACGCTTCTAATTTGCTGAAGCCGGCTTTATCCAGAGGCGAATTAAAGGCCATTGGAGCCACTACGCTCAAAGAATATCAAAAATATATCGAAAGAGATCCGGCTCTGGAAAGAAGATTTCAGCCAATTTATGTTTCAGAACCGTCAGTAGAAGACGCCATCGCCATTTTAAGGGGCTTAAAAGAAAAATACGAAGTTCACCACGGCGTAAAAATAAAAGATTCAGCCATTGTGGCAGCCGCCGAGCTTGCCTCGCGCTATATCACCGACAGATTTTTGCCGGATAAAGCCGTAGATTTAATGGATGAAGCTGCTTCTGCCTTGCGTTTGGAAATTGAATCAGAGCCCTCGGAATTGGAAGAATTAAAGCAGGAAATCCAAAGATTGGAAATTGAAAAAGCGGCTTTAAAATCAGAGAAGCCGTCCCCTTTGTTAAAAAGAAAAATTACTATCATTGACAGGTCTTTAGCTGATTTAGGAGAAAAAGCAAAAAATTTAGAACTTAAGTGGAAAACCGAAAAAGATTTGATTCAAAGCATAAGAGCTATGAGAAAAGAAATGGAGGATGTGAATTTTCAAGCAGAGGCCCTGCAAAGAGAAGGAGATTTGCAGAAAGTGGCCGAAATTAAATACGGCAAAGTGCCCATGCTCTTAAAAGATATTCAGAAAAAAGAAAAAGAGCTGACTGCTTTTCAGAAAAAGAATCGTCTCTTAAAAGAAGAAGTGTCAGAAGAAGATGTAGCCAGGGTTGTTTCTCGCTGGACAGGCATTCCAGTAATGCGGCTTATAGAGGAGGAAGCAAGAAAATTGGAGAAAATGGAGGATATCTTGGCAAAGAGAGTTATCGGCCAAAAAGAGGCAATTATGGCAGTTTCTAACGCTATTCGCAGGTCGCGGGCAGGTATTTCTGAAGAATCAAAACCAATGGGCTCTTTCATCTTTTTGGGCCCGACAGGAGTGGGCAAAACTGAAACCGCCAGGGCCTTGGCTGAGTTTTTATTTAACGATGAGAAGGCCTTAGTTCGGCTGGATATGTCAGAATATATGGAAAAGCATACGGTTTCTAAAATTATAGGCTCTCCGCCCGGCTATGTGGGCTATGAGGAAGGCGGCCAGCTGACTGAAAAAATAAGAAGAAGGCCTTATGCTGTTATTCTTTTTGATGAAATTGAAAAGGCTCACCCCGAAGTCTTTAATATTCTTTTGCAGATTTTGGAAGACGGCAGATTAACAGACGCTAAAGGCAGAACAGCCTCGTTTAAAAATACTATTTTGATTATGACTTCCAATCTTGGCTCAGAACATATTGCCAAAATGAGCTCTTTGGGATTTTTAGGCAACAATAAAGCCGAAGAAGAAAAACAGGATTTAAGAGATAAAGTTATGGAAGCTTTGCGCGATAACTTTAAGCCGGAATTTTTAAATAGAATAGATGAAATTGTTATTTTTAATCATTTGGGCAAACCGGAAATCAGAGAAATTGTTGAACTCGAGCTGAAGAAAGTGGCAGATCGGCTTTTACAAAAAGGAATTGAAATTAAAGTTAGCCAGCCGGCTAAAGAACTTCTAGCAGAAAAAGGCTTTGACCAAAATTTGGGAGCAAGGCCCTTGAAAAGAGTTATCCAAAAATTAGTTTTGGATCCTTTAGCCTTGAGAATTGTTACCGGCCAGATTACAGAGAAAGACAGGGTGGTTATTGACGCCGATGGAGAAAAAGTGATTTTTAGAACTCCCAGCGATTCAAATGTTTCTGTTTAAATTTTTAGCCATTTTTATTATTGGGACAGTTGGCGGGATTTTTGCCGACCAGATTTTGTGGCCTTATTTTGTGGAAAGGCCGCTTTTTTTAAAGTATCGATTGGAGCAGACGCCGGTTTATGTAACCGAGAGAAGAGAAATAACTAATTATATTCAAGAAAATGTTGCCTTAAGAGAAGCAGCGGAAAAAGTTGCCCGGACAGTTGTCGGAGTTAAAAATTCAAAAGGCTCCGGCCTAATGGTCACCAATGATGGCTTTTTTGTTACTTTAGCCGAGCTTGTGCCTCAAGGGTCTGATTTTGCTTTTTATGTCGATGCCAAATGGCCGAATTACGAAATTTTAAAGAGAGATTTTAGGAATAATTTGGCATTGATTAAAGTTGATGGCGGAGGATTCGCCACCGCCGGATTTGCCGATTTAGAGAAAATAAAAATAGGAGAGAGAGTTTTTTTATTGGGGTTTGAATTCAGCTCCAGCACCCCGAAATTAGCAGTTAATGAGGGCATTATTAAAACTTTTGATAAAGATATAATTCAGACTAATATTCTTGATACCTCCGCAGTTAATGGTTCGCCGCTTTTCAATATCGAGGGAAATGTGGTTGGTTTAAGCGTAATTGGCGAGACGGGTAGGGTTTGGGCGGTTCCTGTCACCAAAATTCGCCAGTTTATTGGGTTTTAGTTTGTTGGTATAATAAAATAAACCCATGAAGGCCTATATTTTTATATTAATTAACGCCTTGATTATTTTAACTACCGAGTTGTTCGGTACCTTGTTTTTTGACGAGGGCATAATTCATATTATCGCCTTACTTTTTGTGATTACGGCAGGCATATCTTTGGCAAGAAATTATTATCTGGCCGACCCCATATTTAAAAAATTTTTAATAGCCAGCATATTTGCCTTTATTTTGTTTTCAGCTTCTCATATTTCTGAATTTATTCAGTTTCATTTTTCCGGAGGATATAATGACCACATTTTCGCGATTACGGTTAATTTTTATCTGACAAGCATACTTTTTATGATACTGGGTTCAGAAATATTTATCCGGGCATATTCTGGATATCGCCGTTCAAGAATTTTTATTATAATCGGCGGCATCCTTATCGCCATATTCATCTATCTTTCTTTCCTTTTTTCCGTGAGGCCAGAAGCTATTTCTTTGGAGCCCGAAGGCATTACTCCTTATCTTTATGGGGCAGCGTCATTGCTTTTGGCATTTTTATTCTGGAGGCGCCTTTTACGCCTTAGAAAATCTTTAAATCCTTCATTTGTCGGTTTTTTCCGCTCTCTTAAAGCTATGCTTATTTTTGTGACGGTTTCCATGCTTTTTAATATTTTTTATGAATTTATAGAAGACGGGGCAGGGATTCCCGAGTATCAAATTGTTTATTTCAGTCATTTCTTTTTTTATGGCGGATTAAGTATTATGTTTCTTGCCTTTGAAGAACTCTTAAAAGTTGGCGGCCTCATTGGCGATATCCGTGAACGTTTGAAAAATAACAGGGATTGATTTTTATTTTGGTATTTTATAGGATAAAATAGAGACCTTGACAAAGAGGAGGAGCAGAATGAGAAAGAAACCCGTCAAAGGCTGCCAAGAAATTTATGAAGGTTATGGTTCTGTTCATCTGATTAAGCGGCTGGAAAGAGCTGGCTGGACTCCCGTTCCGGATGGCCGCACTTTTGAGGGTATGGTCCTCGCCGGATACCTTCTTAATGATACGCCTGATTATTTAGCTTGCGCGAAGTATCGCGTTACCGTAGCTGCGGAAGGCACGGAAGATAAGTTTGTCGTGGAAGGTTATTGCTGTTGGAATGTGCTTGCTGGCATTGAGCAAGGACGCAGTAAAACTACCTTTGCTGGAGAAGAATTAAAGGATTCTCCCGCAGCTGGAACAAAGCTATACGCAGTAACATTTGAAGTTATTTTATAACAAAAACAAGAGCGGACGATAAATCGTCCGTTTTTTTTCTTGACTGATTTGAGGTAGTATAATATAATATCAAATCAAATAAGAAGGAGGGATTAGATGGCGGCGACGAAAAGACCGATCGAAGTAAATAACTTTGAAAAATTTTGCGAGGACAAGGGAGAAAATAATTGGATTCTTGAGGTTGATGGGAAACGGTTTCCTCCGGGAACGGACTGGAAAGTAAAAAGCAGGTTTGGCAGCGTTGAGGCGGCCGTGGTGGTAGACAAAGAGGGCAGGCCATTATTTGACAGGCCTAGCTATTCTGAAGCTCCGGGCGTTAGTATTGTTGCTTGGGGCCGCGATGCCGTGACAGGCGAGGTTAAAATCGCCGTAATCCATCAACCCAGGCCGCATGCTGACGACCCTGAGGATCGCAGCTCCACCGAAGAAATGGTATTCGGCCAGCTTCCCATGGGTTTTATGGATAAACTCATAGGGAAAGAAGAAATGGAGCATTTTACGGATGCGGCCAAAAGGGAGACGGCCGAAGAAGCAGGTGCTTCCGTAATCCTCGCCATCGAAGTTCCGCCATATCCATACCAGAATGCATGTCCTAGTTTTGTGCGTTCCTGGACTGACCTGTGTTTTGTTGAAGTGGATTTGCAGAAGATAGTGGAAAGGAAAAAAGACGCTACGGAACCCATATATAAAGCCGAATATATTTCCGTCAGAGAATTGATTAGAAGAGTAGGCGTCGGAAAAGCAGATGGGGCTGTTTATCGGATGGGCATATCAAACTCCTTGTGGTTTATTTTCTTTTGTTGCCATCCAGACTTATGGCCTGACAACATCTATAGGTAGGGAGGAAAGAAATGTCCAAAATTAAAGTCCAAAAAATTTATCGGAAGGGAACTAAAGAAATAAGCGAAGACGAATTGCTTATTGGAGATAATCTTTTCGCTGTTTTTGACGGAGCAACCAGTATAGTGCCATTTAAAAACAAAGAGGGCAAGACGGGCGGTAGAATTGGCGCCGAGATTGTTAAAGAAACTTTTGCCCAGAATGATAAACCATTGAAAGAATTAGCGATTGAGGCGAATCAGCGGCTCGGGAAAGCGATGGCAAGCGAGGGCGTTGATTTACAACAAAAAGAAGGACTCTGGATGGTGGGGGTGGCAGCGTTCAGATTGCTTGATCATGAAGCCGATTTTTTCCAAATTAGCGACTGTTTTATCCTGGCCATATTCCAGGATGGTTCTTTCAGGCAATTTCCTGATGTAATCGTCAATCATGACTTGGAAAATCTTCGTTTGTGCAAAAATTTAGCGGCTCAAAAAGTAAAGAACATTAGAGCGGAATTAATTGAACAAATTATTAAAGTAAGACGAGAAGCGAATGTGACCTATGGTTTTTTGACCGGAGAAAAGGAAGCGGAACGATTCTTTGAGCTCGGCAAGATTCCGCTGGCGAACGTGAGATCATTGGTGCTTTTCACTGATGGGTTGCTTATACCAAAAAGAGATGTTGAGAAACCGGAAAAATGGCCGCTATTTGTTAAACTTTATCAAAGTGGCGGCTTAGAAGGTTTGGCTGACTATATAAGAGAACTGGAGAAGACAGATCCTTATTGCTGGAAATATCCCAGACTCAAACAGCATGACGATATGGCGGCAATCGGGATTGATTTTTTTAGATAATCAACAAAATTAAATGCGGCGCCGTAAGGGTGTCGCATTTTTATTTTAAGATATTCACACTTGACAGATGATGTCGCAATTATAAAATGGAGAAATGCGGCAAAATCTGGACAAAGAACATCTTCTAAAATTGACTTTAGCGGTCTATAAAGTGACCGCTCTTTTTCCCGTTGGAGAGGATTTGGCTTCTAAAATAAGAGAATTAGCTGATAGAATAATGGTGGAATCTTACGAGAACATTTCTCGTCAGGACGAGATGTGTTCTCGTAAGATTACAGAGATTTTTGGGCTTTTTGATTTAGCCAAGCAGAATAATTGGGTGGATTCGAGGAATTTTGAGGTCCTAAGGAGAGAATATAATAAGTTGAGTCAGCTATGTCAAACATCGGATGTTGGGCAACACGACTCTGGAAAAACTGTGGATAACTATCTGCCTACCGAAGCCTTGGCAAAGGCGGGGCGACAGGAGAAAATTATTGCATACATTAACGGAAACGGCCGATTTAGAATAGGCGATGTGGTTGGGCTTTTCCCAGAAATTAATCGGAGAACCGTTCTCCGAGATTTAGATAAGCTTTGTCAAACCGGCATAATGGTAAGGAATGGCGCCGGCAGGGGAGTATATTATGTTAAAAATGGGACACATTAAATAAGACATGTCGCAATTACAGAAACAATTCGGCGAAATTTACGACAAATATATAGAAAAAATCTATCGTTTTGTTTTTTTAAAAGTAAATTCGCAAGAAATAGCCGAAGATTTAACTTCTGAGGTCTTTACCAGAGGTTGGGAAAGCTTTAAAAAAAATAAATGCGACATTAAGAATCTTCAAGCCTTTTTGTACCAAATAGCCCGTAATTTAGTTGTCGACCATTATCGACAAAAAGGCCAAGCCCAGTTGGTTTCTACCGACGCTCTTCCCTTGATCGATTCCAGTATGGGTTTAGAAGAGAAATCAATGCTAAAATCAGATGTCAACAACGTGAAAGCGGCTTTGGCCAACCTAAACGACGATTATCGTGAGATAATTATTTGGTATTATTTAGATGAGCTATCAGCGCCGGAAATAGCTAAAATTCTCGGCAAGTCAGAGGAAGCAGTAAGGGTACAGATTCATCGCGCCATAAACGCTCTTCGCGGTGTAATAAAATAGCTTAAATTCCGTCATAACTATAGAATGACGGAAAAAGACCTCATAAAGCAACTCAAAGAACTTAAGGCAATCAAGCCCGGAAAAGACTGGGTGCTTTTGACTAAACGCCAGATTTTACCAGAAGAAGAAATTGTTGGGTACTCGGTGTCTAACATATTTCATTGGAAGATGGCGTTTGCTCCAGTAATTTCTCTTGTGGTTGTAATCGGGCTCTTCGGTTTTGCCAGCAATACGGTGCCGGGAGATTTTCTTTTTCCGGTTAAGCAAGTTACCGAAACCATGGAAATTGGCCTTTCTTTGACAGGAGAAAAGTCAGAAGTTCATTTAAGATTAGCCAACAAGCGCCTAGAAGAGCTAAATGGAATAGCCGAGGCCAATAAAGTAAGAAGCTTGTCTCCGACCATTAAGGCATTTCAAGATAATATAACAGGAGCCTTGGATGGCTTATCTCAAATGAATTCGGCAACGCTCAAAGGACTAGTGGCAGAAACTCAAAAATTGGAAGCAAACAAACAGAAAGTGGAAAGCGTTTTGGGCGTACAGATTGGCGGTGAAACAGAAAAATTGGAAAAACAATTAGCAGGCTATCTTATTGCCGATTTAGAGAATAGAACCCTAGACGAACAAGGCCAGCAA
Organism: Candidatus Nealsoniibacteriota bacterium; assembly: GCA_016188865.1. GTDB lineage: Bacteria > Patescibacteriota > Minisyncoccia > Minisyncoccales > MHMH01 > JACPGX01. The sequence goes on along the minus strand of JACPGX010000001.1, from coordinate 196,335 downwards.
TTATTAGCAGAAGCCAAAGAATCTTTTGAAGCGGGCGCATATACTCTAGCTTTGGAAAAACTTTGGTTCTTATCAAATAAATAATAATTAATTTTGAATTTAGAGGTCGTTTTTAACCTCACTTTTTGAATATGCTTGTGTCCGCAGTAGTCCCGCTTAACGGGACGAAGGCGGGGGGAGCTCCCAAATTAATAATTATTGATATTCAAAAGGCGATGGTCCGGTCGACAAACGAGGCCAAAAATAATCATTAAATTAAATAAGAATTAAATTAAATCGATTATTAAAATGGTTCAATAAATTCACCATAAATAGTCGAAAATAAAATAAAAATTAACAAAAAATGAATAACTTAAAGAAAAAGATTATTGCGGTTGTGACGACTATGACTGTAGCTGCTTGGATGATTCCGGGTTCTGCTTTTGCTTTGACAGCTGCTGAATTGCAAACGCAAATTGACGCCCTAATGGCTCAATTGGCTCTTTTGCAGTCCCAGTTAGCTACTGTAGAAACACCAGCAGCTGGAGGCGCTATTACAGGCGTTCCGGCTGATTTCAGCTTTACAGCCAACTTGAAGCAGGGCAGTTCAGGCAATGCAGTGAAATATCTGCAGATTGTTTTGAACTCGGATTCTGCAACGCAGATTGCTGCTTCGGGAGTAGGTTCTAAAGGAAGTGAAACCACTTTCTTTGGCGCTTTAACCAAAGCGGCAGTTGTCAAATTTCAGAACAAATACGCTTCTGATGTTTTAACGCCCATTGGTTTAACTTCGGGCACTGGTTTTGTCGGTTCGGGAACAAGAGCTAAATTAAACTCTATGTTAGGAGCAACAACTCCAACCACCCCGACAACTCCAACTACACCAACAACCCCGACTACGCCAGTTTCAACTGTAGCTTCAGTTTCTTTGGCTGCCGACACGTCTGCGGCTAAACAAATAGCCTTGGGAGCAGTCAATAGTGTTGCTACTAAGATTCAATTCACTGCTGGCGCTTCTGATTACACGGTTTCCAAAATAATTATAAAGCGAGGCGGAGTTTCGACTGATGCCGATGTTTCCGCCATCAAACTTTATGATGGCGCAAAACAACTCGGTTCATCGCAAGCTTTAAACACCAACACGCACAAAGCCACTTTTTCCGGCCTTAGCTGGATAATCCCAGCAGGAGAAACCAAGTACTTGACCGTGAAAGTGAGCATTGCGGCTAAAGGAGTTGCCACAGTTGGCGACGGTTTAGAGTTAGGCATTGAAGCGGCGGGCGACATTACTTCCACTGTTGCTCCTACGGGCGTTTTCCCGATAAACGGAAAAGCCTTAACAATAGCAGGAACTTCAGTTGGCGAGTTGTTTGTTGCCACTTCAACTTCTCCGGCTGCCGCTACGATTTTATCAGGATCTGTCGATCAGGAAATAGCTGGCTTTACCTTTGAAGCTTCTTCAACTGAAGCTACTGATGTCCACTCAATTACTATTACTCATACTGGTTCAGCTGCCGCCACCGACATTTCCAACATTAAGTTGAAGTATGCCGGCGCGCAGATTGGCGCAACAGTAACTGCTTTGGACGCTCAAAATCAGGCCACTTTTGATTTATCAGCCAGCCCATTGGCACTTTTAGCCAGCCAATCTAAGACAGTTTACGCTTACGCTGATATTGCTCCCGGAATCTGGACAAACCGAACAGTCATCTTTGAAATCACTCAATTCAATGATGTGACTGCTTATGGCGCCAATTCAGGTGGGCAAATTGAAGCTTCTCACAATGATACCCAAGCCTATCAGAAATCAACCGGTAACACCATGACTATTGGGCAGGGTTCATTAACCGTTAATGTTGACGCAGCTTACAATCCTGCTGCCCAGAACTATGTTAAGGGAACTTCTAACCGATTAATTTCGGCATTTAAGTTTACCGCTGGTTCAAGAGAGGGCGTAAGATTGGTTAAGCTAAGGCTTAAGCTCAGTAATGGAAGCGGTTCAGCTACTGATATTTCCAATATCACCCTTTGGGACGGAACTACTCAGGTAGGCGGCCCAGTATCTTTGATCGGTTCATATGCAACCTTTGGTTCAAACACCATTGGCTGGGATGACCCGGGCATCATTGATATAGCGAAGTCAAGCAACAAGACTTTGCAAGTTAAAGCTGACGTTCCGAGCGGCGCTACGACCAATAACACGCTTGATCTAGATATTGATACTTATAGCGATATCTGGATTGACGGTTTAGAGTCAAAGTACGATATTACCCAAAGCACAACTAACATTGTTTTGACTTCCGGTAATGGCAACCTTCATACGGTTACAGCCAGCGGAGCCTTAACGTTAGCTTTATCAGCCAATACCCCGGCAGCTCAAACCATTATTAAGGGAGCATCGGGCATTGAAATGATGAGAATCAATTTAACGGCTGATTCTGGGGAAGATATGCTTGTATCGTCTTTGGAAGTAAACCTGAATAGCGGCGATGCGGCGTCTTCGCCCACCAACGCTGCTTCAGGAGATTACACCAATGTCAAACTTTTGAAGCTAGATGGCACTCAGTTGGGTTCTACTGTCCCTTCTCCGACTACCAACGCTTCTTTCAGTTTTAATTTAACAGTACCTGCTTCAGAAACAATAACCCTGAAAGTGGTGGCCGATATTCCCAGCAATACAGCTTTGAGCACCGGCAGCGTTCAGGTGACTAATGCCACCAAGATAACCACTCAAGGATCTGCTTCAACTGCCACCATTACCGAAACAGCTACATCGGTTTATGGCAAAACCATGACCTTTGGACAGGGTGCCTTAACTGTTTCTGCTGCAGCTAATCCCGGCGACCAAAATATAATTATTGGCTCCGATGCGGTTCCAGTAGTTGGTTTGGTCTTTACGGCCGGTTCAGCTGAAGATGTCAGAATAACCAGAATTAAATTAACCGGTTCTCAAGGAGGCGGTACTCCTTCAGCAACAGAATTCCAAGCAGACTTCTCCAATTTCGCCCTTTACGATGGAGCCACCAGATTAACTTCAGTAAAAGGCTGGGATTCCACTTCAGCTACCACCGTTACCTTTTCAGCTTCTGACTTCTTGAACGCGCAAGGCATTACCATTACCAAAGGAGCCCAGAAGACGATTACCGTAAAAAGTGATTTTCTTTCAACCGGCAATGCGAGCGATATCGTTGCTATTGGTATTGCCAGCTCTTCTGATTTGGCTTCCGGCATGAGCGGATTGAATGGGACAAGAGATGTAACCTTTACCGGTCTTTCTTCCAATACAACCCCGACTACTACTATCACCGGCGTGCATGGCACAGCTAACTTTGCCACTTCTACCGAGAGCTCGCTAAGCTATATTACCTTACAAAGTTCTGGTACTTTAGCTATAACTAGCGCAGCCGATACTCCGGATTCAACTATCGTAACTGTTGGTCCAACTGGCAGTATCAAGCAGGATGTTGTCTTTACGAAAGTCAACTTTACTGCCGCTAGAGAAGATATCAGCGTACAATCCATTGTCATAGAAAGGAAATTTGGAACCGGAACCACCACTGCAGATTCTGATTTTGTCAATGTTAGTTTGTGGGATGGCACTACTCAATTGGGGACAGACCAGGTTTTGGTTAACTACGGTCTAGCTAACTCATCAACCACCTTTAATTTTTCAGCTGGTTCTTTCTGGGTAGTTCCTAAAGACACCACTAAGGTCTTGACCATTAAGGCAGATCTTTATGGAGTAAAATCAGCTGATCAGGCGGGCGCTACCACCGGAGACACTCCTGCGCTTTGCTATGCGACAAGCACTGTTAAAGGAGTAAGCTCTGGAGTTGTAATTAATCCTTCCGGCACTACTGATGCAGGGAAACTTTGCGGCAACTGGCAGCTTATTCATAAGTCCAAACCTACAATAGCCGCGTCTTCTCTGCCGAGCACCACTTTTTCTGCCGGCGAAAAGACGCTCTATAGATGGACAGTGACTGCTGGCCCAGAGGGCGCAATCGGTTGGGTAAAGGTGATCTTTGATGTGTCTGGTTCCGTTCAGATTGGTTCTGATACTTATACCATCGGCGCTGGTGGAGCTACCACTACCTTTGGTATTTACATGGGTACCACCACTACTCCGGGCGATTCAGGAAGCTTTAACGCTGTAGCCAAACTATTGATATCCAGCAGCACGCTCAAGGTTTACGACGTGGCCACTGGCGATCAGATTCTCGGCACGACTACTGACGTTCAAACGGATGCAGGTGTTAGTGTTTACAACTATTACGCAGGAGGGGCCAGAGTAGCCTTTGTTGCAAAAACAGAACAAGTTGTTTCTGCTGGCGCAACCAAGACTTATGAGTTAAGGGGAGACATTTTGTACGGCGGAAAAGCCGGCGACTCAATTTCTACCAAGATTGCCAAGAGAGCTACTGCTACTTCTACCGTTAACTTCTTCACAGCTGCCTCATTTGCTACTTCCACCGATATGGCTTCGCCGAACGCTCACAACTATGTCACTTCTACCGCTCCGACCTTTGTCTGGTCAGACCAATCTGGCTCTGGCGCTACTCATAATTACGTCAGCACCGACTGGAGTAACGAGTACAAAATTGCTACTTTCCCGACAGCCACGCTTAGTTTGAGCAAATAGTTTCATCCTTGTGGAAACGCAAAGACGCCCCTTCTCGGGGCGTTTTTGTTATGATATAATTTAATAATGAGGAAAATTATTTTAGTTTTAGTTTTTGTTTTAGCGCCTGGTTTTTCTTTTGCTTCAACAGCCAATGATTTTATAGTCAACCCGCAGTCAACTTACGCTGTGCCGGCTGGCACTACTAACCTCTTGATTTTAGATTTGACTCTTCCCGGCGCCGGTTTAACTTCAATAAAAATTGATAACACCGGAACTGTTCAGCAATATGATATTTCCCAGCTTTCAATTTATGAAGACGGCGTTTCGCCGGGTTGGGACGGCGATGAATCTGAAAAATTGAGGAAATCATTTTCTCCTTTTTTTGACACAACTCTCAATGGAACTTTTACAAAGCAAAGGATTTTTATTACCGTAGACATCGCTTCTACTACCTATACTGGAAAAACAATTAAACCGGAAATACAAATAAATTCAGCAGTTTTTCCTGACGTCAGTCTTAAGGGTCCCACTGACAAAAAAATTATTGGCCTTGAAAGAATGATTCTGGCAGGAAGCGACACTCCTTCTGCTCCTGTTTCTCCCTTGGCAAAGTCAGGCGAGGCAATATCCACTTCAACAATCAGGTGGCATTTTACGGATTTATCCAATAATGAGTTCGGCTTTAAAATTTTAGATGAGAATCTGAATACGGTAGCTTCGGGCGGAGCAAACATTTCTTATCTTGACGAAACAGGCTTAAGGCCTGATACGGAATATTCTGGAAGGCAGATAAAAGCTTTTAACGACCGAGGGCAAAATTTAGTTTCTGCTTTAACGGTTTTCCCGGACGTTAAAACTCTGCCACTGCCCGAAATCGAAGAGGTTCGACCTCCCGAGGAGGTCGAACCTCAACAAATAAAGGAAGAAGAACCCGCTCCCACCGGCACCGGTGGTCCTCTTTCTCCAGAAGAACTCCGGGCTTTAATTCAAGAACTCCAGCAAAAAATCATTAATTTGCTTGCGCAATTAATTCAGCTTTTGCAGCAGCAAATTTCCGCAGCCCAAGCCAGTCTTTTCAGTGCATTCGAATCTTTTGCCAATTGGCTTGAATCGCGTTTTTAAGGGGTGCATTGCGGGCCATAGCTTTAGCGAAGGCCTGTGGATAACTTTTCTTTTGACTGCCCCCCCCATATGGTACAATAAACTTAGCAATTGCAATTAAAAATAATTAATTAAATCCTCCCACCTTTCGGTGGGGTATTCTGAAAGGTGGGGGGATAAATAAAAATATGCGGAATAGTTTTTTAATACTTTCTTTATTATTTATCGGGGGGTTTTTTTTAATTTCCCCAGCGGTTTCTTTGGCTGCCATCACTAGTGTCACTTCTAATGCTGCCTCAACCGGCCTTACTTCAGTTACTTTGAGCGGAACAATAGATATCTCCGGAGCCACCGAAAAATATGATATAAGGGGTTTTAATTTAGGTACGGCTAGTGCCAGCGCAGGAAATTACAACATGGGGAGTTCTACGGAAAGCGGAGCTTTTTCAGGAGACGGAAATTTTAGCCATGCAACCACCAGTTTGTCTGCCGGCACAGTCTATTATTTTAGGGCTTACGCCGCTTCTTCCACTTCCGCAAGTGGGGATGGCGCAGTCAGCCTAGACTTAAAGTATGGCAGTGAGCTGACATTTTTGACTGGCGTAGATACGCCAACCAGTTTATCGTCAAAAAGCACGGAAGATAGTATAAAAATAATATGGACAGCAGGCACCGGATCTATAAAAACCGCGATTAGATACAATGACGGCACTGATTATCCCACTGCGACTTCAAGCGGTTCATGGGGAGATCTTCCTTCTGTGGCATTTATAACTTTTAATAATTTGCCTAAGGAGCATACTTACTATTTCAGTTTATGGGCTTCTACCACTGTCGCTAACCTATCCACGACAAGCGCAAGTTATGCCACCATCAAAGCCGCTACCACAGCCGCTATAGCGGGCGGAGTAAACAGGGTAGCGCCAACCACCTATTCTGATTCTTTGGTTATCAATGCGGGAGCTGCCGTTGTTAATACCAGGGCAGTTACCCTTGCTTTAAAAGCAGGAGACGCCAGTTTGATGACTATTTGCAACCGTTCAGATTTCCTTAATTGTTCTTTGGAAAATTATGCAGCAACCAAAACTTGGACATTAACCGAGGGTGACGAAGTAAAAACAGTTTATGCTAAATTTGTCAGCGCTGACGGAATAAATTCGGCTGCTGTTTCCGACACCATTACTTTAAAAACCGAGGCGCCGGCGTCTGCAACTACGGCGGTTCCAGCAGTGCCAGCGATACCGGCAACGCCGGCAACGCCAGTAACTCCCGCAGTTCCAGCAACTCCTGCAACTCCTGCGACTCCCGCAACGCCGGCCATTCCAGCGGAAAAACCAATTTCTCAAATGACTAAAGCAGAATTGGAGGCCAAAATTATAGAGATATTGGCCGCAGTTCAGCAATTGCGGGTCCAATTAACTGAATTAACTGCCGCAGAAGGTATTGCCGGGGTACCATCTGACTTTGCTTTTACCGGCACTCTTAAGCAGGGTCATTCTAGCAGTGCAGTTAAATATTTACAGATTATTTTGATTAGTCAGGGACTTTTATCAGAAGGATTAGATACCGGCATGTTTGGTCCTCTGACTAAAACTGCTGTGATTAAATTTCAGGAAAAGTATGCTTCAGATATTCTAACTCCCTCGGGTCTTACCAAAGGAACCGGCCTGATTGGTTCCGCCACCCGCGCAAAATTAAACTCTCTCTTAGGGAAGTAAAATATTAGAGTAGCCTCTCGGTTTCCTCTGCCATTTTTTGCAGAGAGAAGTTCTGCTTGAGTTTTGGTACGGCTGGATGTTCAAGCATCCAGCCAATTTTTTTTGCCAAAGCTTGGGCATCGCCTGGTTTTACTAAAAATTCTTCCGGCAATATTTCTGGTATGGCTCCTACTTTTGTGGCGACAATCGGAACGTCAGCTACCGCAGCTTCCAGTATGACCCATGGAAAACCCTCCTTAAGAGAGGGAAGCACGAAGACATCAAATGCCTTTAGATATTTATAGGCGTCGGGCATTCTGCCGGCTAAAATCACCCTGTCTTCTAAGTCGAGTTTTTTTATTTGAGCTTCAAGTTCCGACCGCAGTTTCCCATCGCCGATGACGAATAGCTTGATGTCCGACTTCTTCGGGAAGCCGGACATCAGAAAATCGAAAGCGTCAATAAGGCACTTTAGCCCTTTAGTCTTATAAAAATTCGCCACGCACCCAATCATTCGTCTGTTGACATCGGATGTCAACAGACCACGGGCTTCGTCTTTGGGCAAGAAATTCAAAGAATTTCGATCAAGCCCATTATAGATTTTCACTATTTTTTCCGGAGAAACGATTCGTTTTTCTAACGCAATCCGCAGGTCATATTCGGAGTTCACTACGATTATATCTTTAAATCGGGCGGTTAATTTCTCCGCCAGCAGGATAAGCCAATTTTTCCAGAATGGGCGAGGGTCGTTGAAGGCCCAGCCGCCAATACGATAGATTACGCGAGGTCCGACCTCCCGACAAATCTGACGAGAGGTCGGACCTCTGTAAATTCGGGCGGCAATGGAGCCGAGTAGCCCAGCAGTAGTAGAACACAAAAACAAAACATCCGGCCTTTCTGCCTTGAGAAGTTTTATTATTTCAACGATAGCCATGATAATTGAATGCGGTTCAGGAGTTCTTTGCAGATGTTTCAGATACACCGGTTCAACCGGTGTATTTTTTAGTTTCTGGAAGAACTCTCCATCTCCCTCTCCGGCCGCAACCAAAATCTCGTGTCTTTCTGACAGTATTTTTGATACTTCATAAATATACCTCTGCGCGCCGCCCATTTCAGATTGGGTGACCAGAAAGAGTATTTTGCGTTTTGCGGTATTGACAGTTTCCATAAAATTTGATATGCAGTTCTAGTATATAGCAAAGGAGGTAAAAATTGAAGACGGGAGTTTTGATTCATGGCTATAATGTCAATTCGCCAAATTGGCAAGAGGTAGTCTGGCGGAAAAGCCCAGAGCTAATTGGAAGGCTGCCGCAGGGAGCAAGAGTAGTTTCTTTGATAAAACCGGAGTTAATAGTTTTTGGCACTGGAGCCAGCATCAAAGACGGCAAAGTCGAGGCCGAAATCATGAGAGATTATTTGTTGGAATATGTTGATGAATTGGCGGTATTGCCTGATTTTTTGGGTATTGATTTAGAGAAACTCCGAAAGAGAATCGCCGAGATTTCCCGTTTGGAAACTAGGTCAAAAAATACTTTTGAGGAAATACTATACTCCACTAGGATTTTCAAAGATGCCGGGATGGAAATGATTGTTTCCGTTTCCAGTCCCGATCACGCCTCGCGATGCATGAGAGATGCCATGAATATTTTTTCTGAAATCACAGATTTTAGATCTTATTTCGGCAATTTCTCGGTATGGCCCAGCCAAATCCTTTACGGAGAAAAAGGCAAATGGCCAGTTGTAGTCGAGTCTCCCAGCAGGCTTTATCCTGTTTTTCAAAAACTTATGTCCTTGCCCAAAGAAGAGCAAGAACAACTAATCAAAAAAGCCCTAGGCTAACGCCTCGGGCTTTTTTATTGGGGTTGACTTATTTTTTGGGTTGCCTAATAATAAATTATAGGTATGTATAAAAGATTTACCAAAGTAGGCGTTGTAGGAGTTGGGATGGTGGGAGGAGCGATGAAGAGATACTGCGAGAAAAAGGAGGGCCTTGGGCTTTTTGTGTATGATAAGGGACAGAATTTGGGTTCGCCGGAAGAAGTGAATAAAGCCGAAGTCGTTTTTATTTGCGTGCCAACTCCCTACTTAAAAGATGGCACCGGTTTTGATTTGTCTTATGTTGAAGAAACTCTTTCTTGGCTTTCGGGCGAGAAAGTAGTTGTTATTAAATCAACAGTTTTGCCGGGTACCACTGAAATGCTCCAGAAAAAATATCACCAGCATAAGCTTTTAATGAATCCCGAATTTTTAACCGAAGAAACCGCTGATCAGGATATGATGTATCCCGACCGTCAGATTGTGGGTTATACAGAAAAAAGCCACGATGTGGCCGGCGATTTAATGCAATTATTACCCTTAGCTCCTTTCGAAAGAATCGTACCCGCCACCGAAGCGGAATTGGTAAAGTATTTTGGCAATACCTGGTTTTCAATTAAGGTTAGCTTCGCCAATCAGATGTATGATGTTTGCCAGGCCTTGGGAGCAGACTACGATAGAATGGTGGAGGCTGCAGCTGCCGATAAAAGAATCGGCCGAACTCATCTTAATGTTTTTCACAAAGGCTACAGGGGATATGGGGGGAAATGCCTGCCGAAAGACATTAAGGCTTTTATTCAGCTGGCAGACGTAAAAGGCGTTGACCTCAAGCTTCACAAAGCCGCCGAGTCTATTAATGCCGAATTGATGAAGCAGCAGAACATTGACGACCCCGAAAAATACGGCGTGAGAAAAACATTTTAATTATGCCAAAAATAATCGTTACCGGCGGCGCCGGATTTATTGGTTCTCACATAATAGACGCCCTTATTAAAAAGGAGCACGAAGTTTTTGTTATTGATAATTTAAGCACAGGCAAAAAAGAAAATCTTAACACACGAGTTAAGTTTTTTAAAGAAGATTTGCGTAATTTTGAAAGAATCCGTCCAATTTTTGAAGGAGCTGACTTTGTTTTTCACGAGGCGGCCTTGCCGAGAATTCCTTTGTCGATTGCTAAGCCAAAAGAAACCAATGATGTAAATATCGGTGGAACACTCAATGCTTTGATTGCCTCAAAAGAGGCCGGAGTCAAAAAATTTATTTACGCCGCATCTTCTTCGGCTTACGGCCATCAAGCATCGCTTCCCATGCGTGAGGATATGCCATGTTCTCCCTTAAATCCCTATGCTTTGCAAAAATATGTTGGCGAGCTTTACTGTAAAATTTTCTTTGATATTTATGGACTCAAAACTGTTTCTTTGAGATACTTTAATGTTTACGGGCTACGCCAGCCAAGGGAGGGAGCCTACACTCCGGTAATCGGGATTTTTTTAACACAAAAAAAAGAAGGGAAACCATTGACTATCAGCGGCGATGGCGAGCAAACTCGTGATTTTACCAATGTTTACGATGTGGCACGAGCGAATATTTTAGCCATGGAATCAGAGAAAACTGGCAAGGGAGAGGTAATTAATGTCGGAGGGGGTCACAATCACAGCATGAATGAAATAGCCAATCTTATTGGTGGAGAGAAAAAATATATTCCCCTGCCCGTGGGAGAAATGCGCGATACTTTAGCTGATATTGCCAAAGCCAGAGAATTGCTTGGCTGGCAACCGGAAATAGCCCTAGAAGAAGGCATTAAAAGATTGCTAGAATCAGAAAAATGACAAAAACCAATAAAACATTAGTCACGGGTGGCGCGGGGTTTATCGGCTCTCATCTTGTAGAAAAACTTCTCAAATCAGGCGAAGAGGTTTTTGTAATTGACGATTTATCAACCGGCAGCTTAAAAAACATCGCGCATTTAAAGAAAAACAAAAATTTTCATTTTATAAAAGGCACAATTCTTGATAGCCAAAAAATAGAAAAATTAGCAAAAAAAGTTAATCAGATTTATCACTTAGCCGCTGCCGTTGGCGTGAAAACAATTATCGATAAGCCGTTAGATTCGTTTCTTTTAAATATCAGGGGGACGGAAATTGTTCTAAACGCTGCGTTACAATATAAAGTTCCGGTTCTTGTTGCTTCTACCTCTGAAATTTACGGGAAAAACGATAAGTTGCCCTTTACCGAAGAATCAGATAGGGTTTACGGTTCTGCTTATCATAATCGCTGGGGGTATGCCATGTCCAAAGGAGCAGATGAATTTTTAGCTTTAGCTTATTACAGAGAAAAAGGGCTTCCCGCCATCACCGTCAGACTTTTCAATGTAATAGGTCCCAGGCAAACAGGAGTGTATGGTATGGTCATTCCCAGATTCGTGCAGCAAGCTTTAGCCGGGAGACCAATAACCATTTACGGAGACGGCTACCAGACGAGGTGCTTCGGCTATATCGACGATGTGGTAGATGCCTTAATTAAACTTGCGGATAACCCCAAAGCGATAGGCCATATTTTTAATTTGGGTTCTGACGAGGAAATTTCGATAAAAGAATTAGCCCAAAAAATCAAAAAATTGGCAAACAGCAAATCAAGCATTGCTTTTATTCCTTACGCCAAAGTTTACGGCGAGGATTTTGACGATATGGCCCGCAGAAAACCCGATCTTTCAAAGATCCAAAAATTTATAGGTTACGAGCCGAAAATTTCGTTAGAAGAAAGCCTCAAGAGAATTATTGATTATTACGGTAAAAAGCAAGATGCCAGATAAAGTTTGCTTTGTTTCCGTTGACGTCGAGCGCGACATAGAAAAGATGGAGGAGATTATCGATATTTTCAAAGAGAATAAAGTCGTTGCCACTCTTTTTGCAACCGGCCAAATCCTAGAAAAATATCAATTACAAATTTTGAAATGGGCCGAAGATTATGAAATTGCCTGTCATAGCTTTACTCATCGTTTCTGGAATACTCTAAGCCATGAAGAAAGAAAAAAAGAATTAGATAATTTTATTGATCTTTACCGGCGTTTTTTCAAAAGGTTACCGCTGGGTTTCCGCGCTCCTTCTCACATTATTGATGAGCATGGCCTGGAAATTTTAGAGAAAAATGGGTTTTTATACGACAGCAGTATTGTCCCGCATTACCCGCCATTTAAGAAATACCGCGGCTATAAGGGCAGATTTCCCTTAATTCCTTATTACCACCTGAAATTACCTAGATTACTCGAAATTCCGGTTAGAGGGCAAATGTTTGGCATTCCTCTAGCCGGCGCATGGATTAGCAGATTGCCATATTTATTATATAAAATTTTATTTTTTATTTATTGTCCGGGTTTTATAACTTTAAGCATTCACTCCTGGGATAGTTTGAAAAATTTCAAAAAAATCATAAAATTACTAGAAAGCAAAAATTACCAATTTTTAAATGGAGAACAAATTTACCAAAATTACAAACAAAAATGAATGGCAGGATTTGTTGGGAAAAGTCTTATTCAAGACTTTTTTTCATTATATGGAATGGGAGGAATTCCTTGAAAGGCAATTTAAATGGTTGAAATTTGAAAGGTATATGTACGATGATAAGGCATTATTAAGCATGGCCAGAGTGGGGGATAAATTGATTTCTCATCCATTTTGCGAATACGGCGGGCCATTGCCTTTGCTGGAAAATATTGATGCCGAAAAATTTAAGCAGGATTTATTGTCTGAATTCAAGAATCGCGTCAGAATCAACTTCCACCCCCAACTAGCGAGAACGTTTCTCGCTCTCGATGGGGCGAGAAGCGTTCTCGACCAGTCGGGCAGGGTAAGTTATTTTTTGGAGGATATTGATTTAAGGAAAACTACGCGCCACGAAATAGAAAAAGCCAAGGCCAATAATATTCAAGTTGAGAAATGTCAAAGCCAGAAAGACCTTAAAAATTTTTATAATTTATATCTTAAAAGCGCTAAAAGACACAAAATTCCGGCATATCCATTTTCTTTTTTTGATTATTTTTTTAACTCCAATGAATCGGAGATTATTTTAGCCAAAAAGAATAACCTTGTTATAGCCGGAAGCGCCTTTCTCTTTTATGAAAAATTCGTCCATTATTTTCAAAATGCCATCGATGAAAAGTATAAAAATTTGGGAGCCAATTATTTAATACTATGGGAACAAATTCAAAAGAGTTTGCAGGATAATAAAATTTTCGATTTTGGAGGGACAAGAATTGGTTCTCCTTTGCAAATTTTCAAACAGGGCTGGGGAGGCAGGGAATATCCGATTTTTGAATTAACGAATTGCGGAGGAACGATGAAGTCCGGCCTTCCAGGGAAGCTGGACTTCGAAACCCTCAGAAATATTTTCGGCCTTTTACCGCCATTTTTAATTAAAAAATTAAGCCCGTATTTATTAAAATATAAATTATGAGCGAAAAGTGGGAGCAATATAGTCAAAAAAATTACAGATTAAATTCAGCGCGGCAGGCTACAATTACCTTAACCTTAGAAAATACTTTGGCGCTTTTGGGCGAGAAAAAAAGCGGCAGACTGCTGGATATCGGCTGCGGCTTAGGCGAAATTGATATTCTTTTGGCCAAGAACACTGATTTTGCAATAATCGGGTTTGATATTTCAAAAAAAGCGATTGAGACCGCCAGGGAAAAAGTTAGAAAAGCCGGCCTCGAAAACAGAATTAATATAGAAGAGGGAGATGTTTATAATCTTAAATATCCAGATAATTATTTTGATGTTGTGACCAGCTTCGGCTACGTTTCGGCCGCTACCTATCCGGGAGTTCAAAGAGGGATTGTCAGAGTTTTAAAGCCAGGGGGCACTTTAATCTGCGACTTTATAAATTGCCTGTCTTTTTATAAGATTTTTGGCAGCCTGAAAAGGCTTATCAACAGAAACTCCCCTTACTATCTTTCACTCTCCGGCATCAAACGAGAGTTTAAAAAAGAAGGCTTCGTTTTCAGGAAACAGAAGATTTTTAATACTTATCCTCCATTAAATTTGAATTTATCTCCTAAATTTTTTTTATCATTTGAAAATATTTTTGGCAGGCCGTTTGGATGGTGCCTAGCCAGAGTAAGACTAGTATGTTTTTCGTCCACCCGCAAATAAAACTTAATAATTTCAAGAAGATTAATTTAGCTCAAAAACTTGAGTCATATTTTCCGAGTAAACAGCTTATTTTCACCGACATGGGCCGGTCTGCTTTCAAAATTATTATTGGAAAGTTGAATCTTCAAAATTCAGAAATAATGATGCCGGCTTATATTTGCGATATATTCCAGCCAATTTTAGAGAAATATAATATAAAACCGATTTTTTTGGATATTGATTTGAAAACTTTTCATATTAAAAGAGAAGAAATCTTTAGGAAGATTACTCCCCGGACAAAGGCGATTTTAGTGTGCCACACCTACGGTCTCCCGTTCGATGTTGATGGATTGAGGTCCGACCTCCCGTCATATTTGTCGGGAGGTCGGACCTCCGATATTGCGATTATTGAAGATTGCGCTCATGCTTTCGGGGTTAAGCCGAAAAGTGATATTGCATTTTTCAGTCTTTACAAGCAATTCCCGGCATTAAGAGGCGGATTGTTAGTTTGTCCCAAGGATTGGCAAATCTCTCTGCCAAAAACCAATTTTAATTTCAGGGATTTCATTTCTTTACTGAATTGCCTTCCTTTTTTCGCCTTTATTTTTAAAAAGTTTGGCAACGATATCGCTCCGAAGATGCTAAGAAAGGAAAAATTACCGGAGCCCGCAGGCCTCAATAAGTTATCTTTGGCCCTTTTCTATTATTCTCTGGAAGATTTTGAAAAATCTATGCAAAACAGGATAAAGCTTGCTAAGTTTTTTCAGCAAGAGCTTCAAAATTTAGGTTTTGAAGTTCAAGAGCACGAAAACAACGTTTTTTGTTATCTTTCCGCTTTAGTCCCCAAAAATTTGGAAAATAAAAGAGATGAAATTGTGGCGGGATTGAGAAGGTACCGAGTTTTCTGCACCCGCATTTGGCACACGCCTATTGTTTTAAGCCGGGAAGAATTCCCCAACACCTTTGAAGTCGCCAAGAGAATCATCAATTTCCCCTTGCAGAATTACTACGCGGAAAAAGATATTAGAACGATGTTGGAATCAATAAAAAATGTACTATGCGAATTTTAATGCCGGTTTTACATTATTATCCCGTGATCGGAGGATTAGAGACCTGGACGCAAAATATTGCCGAAAAGCTTGCGAATAAAGCCGAAATTTTTGTTGTTACAGCTAGGGTTGGGGATAGCGCCAAACACGAAGTTAAAAATGGAGTTAAAATTTTTCGGACATCTTTATTTGCCCTGAAAGACCTTTCCTATTCTTCGTTCTTTCACATTTTGACAGCTATGCCATTCATATTTTCGCGCTCTTTTTTTCTAATATTATTACAGAAAATTAATCTTTTACACTGCCAAGGATTTCTGGGGGCCTGCATAGGATATTATATTTCAAAAATTGTCAACATACCCTACATTGTGACCGTTCAGAGGTTGGAGGGGAATAATTTCTTAAAAAAAATAGTTTATAGAAACGCTAAAGTCTGCATTGCTGCAAGTTCCGCCATCAAAGAATATTTTAAAGAAATCGGATGCTCAAATATTGAGGTAATACCTAACGGCGTTGATTTAAAAAGATTTGAGAATTTAAAGAAACAACAAAAAGATGGTTTTGTGGTGATGACGGTGGCGAGGTTGGAAAAAGTAAAGGGGATAGAATATTTGATTAGGGCTTTTACAAGATCCGATCTCGCCTTGGCGGGGTCGGATCTCCAATTATTCATTATCGGCGATGGTTCTGAAAGAAAAAATTTAGAAAATTTGACCAGAGAGCTCGGCTTAGTGAAGAAAGTAAAATTTTTGGGACCGATTCCTCCAGAAGGCATTCCAGAATATCTGGCTATGGCGGACTGTTTCGTTTTGCCTTCCCTGAAAGAGGGCTTCGGCATAGCTATCTTGGAAGCCATAGCAGCTAGGGTCCCGGTTATTGCAAGCAAGGTTGGCGGAATTTTAGATATTATCGAAAATGAGAAAAATGGTCTTTTGGTGACGCCGGGAAATCCAGAGGAGATTGCCAAAGCCATATTAAGAATTTATAATAATCCAGAATTAAGAGAGCGCCTCGTTAATTTTGCTATTGCAGGATTAACGAGATACGATTGGCAGAATATTGCCCAAGAGGTATTTAAAATATATGAAAATTGTCTTAGCCACCGGCATATATCCGCCTGACATTGGCGGGCCAGCGACATATGTTAAAAGGCTGGCCAAAGAATTGAATCAGCCAGTTATTAGTTATTCAGGAAGATTGAAAAAATACCCTAAAGGTTTAAAGCATTTTTTATATTTCTTGGGTTTGCTTCGGCTGGCAAAAGAGGCTGATGTTATTTATGCTCAAAATCCGACTAGCGCAGGATTGCCGGCTTTCTGGGCGGCAAAATTATTAAGAAAAAAATTTGTTTTAAAGGTTGTCGGGGATGCAGCCTGGGAGCAGAAGAAGAATTATTTAAAAAGTATTCAGGCTTATGTTGCCAGAGGAGCTGATAAAATTATTGTTCCCAGCAGGTATGTTAAAAAAATGGTGGCTTCTTGGCGCGTATCGGAGAACAAAATAGAGGTTATTTATAATGCGGTCGAGAACGGTTCTCGACCGGATATTTCTAAGGAGGATGCCAAAAAAAATATTGGCATTGACGGAAATATTATTTTATCAGTTGGACGTCCTGTGCCATGGAAGGGCTTCGACGACTTAAGGGCCATTATGCCAGACTTGCTTAAAGAAAATCCAAATTTCAAATTAGTAATTGTCGGAGAGGATAAAAAAGTTCCCCATGAAGAAATGCCTTTTTACTTTAAGGCTGCCGATATGTTTGTTTTAAATTCAGGCTATGAGGGTCTGTCTCATGTCATATTGGAAGCAATGAGTTTTGGAGTGCCGGTGATAGCCA
Source organism: Candidatus Nealsoniibacteriota bacterium (assembly GCA_016188865.1). Classification (GTDB taxonomy): domain Bacteria; phylum Patescibacteriota; class Minisyncoccia; order Minisyncoccales; family MHMH01; genus JACPGX01. The sequence goes on along the minus strand of JACPGX010000001.1, from coordinate 179,107 downwards.
GCAGTGAAGGGGGCAATCCGGAATTAATTGAAGATAATTTTAATGGTTTTTTGGTAGAATACAAGAATAAAGAACAGATAAAGCAAGCTATTTTGAAGTTGTGGAGCGACAAGAGTTTGCAGGAAAAATTTATCCGCAATTCTAGAGAGAAATTAAAAGATTTTAGCTGGGATAATTTAGTGGAGAAAACGTTACGGATATTAAAACGAACTTAGGAACTTAGTTTCTAAGTTTACTTAGAAACTAAGTTCCTAAGTCCTAAGTCGGATATCATAAAACCATGAAAAACGTTCTATTCATCAGCGTAACTAAATATGATTTAGAAAAGGACGTCCATTTGAGAAAAAAGTTCGAAGGGCTGGCCAGAGGAATAAAGTCCTATGTTTTGGCTCGGGGGAAAATGACTTTTGGCAAAAAGCTTTGGGGTGCAGAATTTTATCTTTTGCCCAGAAATGTTTTTTTCTGGCCCTCGGCTTTTTGTTTGTCTTTTTGGCTGTGTTTGTTTAAAAGAATTGACGTTATTGTGGCTCAATCGCCATTAATGGAGGGTTTTGTCGGAGTTATTTTGAAGAAGATATTAGGTAAAGAGCTGATTATTGAAATGCACGGCGACTGGGAAGTCAAAAAGAGTATTGCCTTTTTAGCTCCGTTTAGTTTTCGCAACGCAGATAAGATTAGGGGAGTGGCACAATATCTTATCGATAAGGCAGAGAAAATTGCTCCCGACAAACCATATTTTATTTTTCCGACCTTTACCGATTTAGACGATTTTTTGACTGAAAGCGATATAAAATTCAATAATTTTGTTTTATTGGTGGGAAGGAATGATCCGGTTAAGGGGGTAAAATATTTGGTGGAAGCATTTGATAAGATTAAGCAGGAATTTTTAGATTTTAAATTGGTTTTAGCGGGCGAAGGTTTGCCCGATGGTAAATTGTCTCTGATAGAAGTTAGGGAAAGAATGAGGGATTGTTATTGCTTGATTGTTCCATCTTTATCGGAGGGTTTGCCAAGAGTTATATTAGAGGCCATGGCCTTAGGGAAACCGGTAATTGCCAGCAATGTGGGGGGTATACCCGATTTGGTCAAAGATGGCCAGACCGGTTTCTTATTTGAAGTTGGTAATGTCGAGCAACTAGCTGAAAAATTAAGAACTTTATTAAGGAATAAAAATATAGCCGTTGAAATGGGCAGGCGCGGCCGCGAGTTAGTTCAAAACAAATTTTCCAACGAAAAATACACAGATAATTATTTGAGAATGATAAATTATCCACAGGGCTGACTAGCGAACGCCATTAAAGACATTCAATTTCTGGGGGGGGGAGTCGGACTCCCGGACAATTGCCAAAAAGGCAGTTTTTTGTTAGGATGGTAAATAAAGAATGAAACTCTTAATTATCGTTCAAAGAGTAGATTTTAACGATGATAACTTAAGTTTTTTTCATAGGATTTTGGAAAAATTTTCAGAAAAACTGGAAAAAGTTTTTGTTGTAGGGTTGCAGGTTGGAGAGCATCATTTGCCGGAAAACGTTGAGGTTTTTTCTTTGGGCAAAGAAAAGGGCTATTCCAAAATAAGGCAGTTTTTTAGAATGCAGAAAATTCTATTTAAATGCCTGCCGGAATCAGACGGCGTTTATTGCCACATGGGTTCTATTTTCGCTATAGCCGCTTTTCCTTTGGCTAAGCTTTTCGGCAAAAAACTGGTTTTATGGTATGCCCACGGCGCTCTTCCCTGGAAGCTGAAATTAGCAGAAAAATTAGTGAATGTTATTGTTACCTCATCTTCTGCCGGCTGCCGGTTAAAAAGTAAAAAAATTGAAGTAGTCGGACAGGCGATAGATACGGAATTTTTTAAACCAATTAAAGAGGTTCGACCCCCCGAGGAGGTCAAACCTCGCGTAATCAAAATTCTGTACGCCGCCCGACTTGTGCCGGTGAAAGACCACAAAACTTTAATTGAGGCAGTTAATATCTTAGTCAATCAAAAGAACATTAATAATTTAAAGGCGAGGATCCTCGGCCGGCCGCTTTTAAAATCTCAGGAAGAATACTTAGCCGATTTGAAAAATTTGGTTAAAAATTATAATTTGGAGAGCCATATTGAGTTTGCCGGCGGAGTTTCTTTTTCTGAAATGCCGGAATACTTTAATTGGGCCGACCTTTTCGTTAATCCCAGCTCAACCGGCAGTCTGGATAAGGTGGTTTTAGAAGCCATGTCTTCGGGTTGCCTGGTTCTTACCTGCAATGAGGCATATCGAGAGATTTTGGCTCAAAAGTACATGTTCAAAAAAGGAGATGAGAAAGATTTAGCTCAAAAGATGCTTAATTTAATGGGAGCCGCGGAAGACCCCGCCCTAAGAGAAATAGTTGTCAAAAACCATAATTTAAACAATTTTATTGATAAAATAATCTTTGAATTTAAATGAATCGCATTTACCCGGCTTTTAAGAAGCATATTTTAATCAATATATTAGAAAGAAATTTTTCTAAGCCATGGCATTTTATAAAAGCCAATATTAAATATCGGCTTTTTGGGCATCCCTATGCTGCCCTGATTGAGGTGGGGAATTATTGTAATTTGCGATGCCCCACCTGCCCTACGCCAGCCGGTAAAATCTGCAGAAAAAGAGAACTGATGTCTTTCGATAATTTCAAAAAAGTCATTGATAACATCAAAGATTCGGTACAGGTCGTACTTTTATATTTTACCAATGAGCCCTTGCTCAACCCCGATATTTCTAGAATGGCAGGGTATGCCCACCAAAATGGCTTATATACTGAAATAAGCACTAATGCGGTTTTGCTGAATAGGGAGATGACGAATGATTTATTTCGTTCAAAATTAGACAGGATCATTCTTGATTTAGATGGAACCTCCAAGGAATCTTATGAGCAATTTAGAGTGGGAGCCAATTTCGAGCAGGTTTTGGGCAATATTACTTATTTCTGCCGACAGAAGCAGGCCCTAAAGCTGAGAAGACCGTTTATTGAATTGCAGTTTGTTTTTAATAAATTAAATCAAAATGAGTTGGAAGATGTCAAAAAAATAGCAAAAGATTTAAAAGTCGACAGACTCTCCATAAGATCTTTTAATCTGGGAGAGTATGCTTATTCCGAAAAAGAAAGAGAGGAATTATCTAGAAAGTTTTTTCCTGACAAGTCAGAAAACGACAGGTCCGTAAGATACAAAAAAGAAGATGGCAAACTGAAAATAAAAAATCCCCCCGATAAATGTCCCTTGGCCAAGTCACATTTGGTAGTTTTGGCAGACGGGTCAGTGTCGATGTGCTGTTATGACTTAAACGGTCGATATTTTTACGGCAATGTTTTATCGCAGAAATTAAAAGATATTTGGTTTGATCCAGTCGTCAGAGAAAGACGCAAAATAGCCCAAAAAAGAGGGTATCCTTTGTGTAAAACTTGTTCTATATATGAATCCAAAAATTAAATTATTGGTAGGCATTACGGAATTTGATATGTCTGGAGCTCCTAAATTGGCAGCCGACATAATTAATAATCTTGATAGAAACAAATACGAGCTCGCCTTATTGAGTTTTTTCCAGCCCAAAGATGATAATAATTTTTTTGATTTACTCCCGGGAAATCTTAAAAACTATAGATTGAATTTTAAGGGTTTTTGCGACATTAAAAACTGGCTGGAAACCTGCCGTATTTTGAGGGAGTATAGGCCAGATATCATTTTATCTAATTTGTTTTTTAGCAATACGGTTTTAAGGGCCTTGAAGCCATTTTTTGGTTATAAAGTTATTATTTATGAGCACAATACTTATACTAAAAAAAAGAAATGGCAAATAATGGCTGACAAAATTTTTTCTTATTTCACCTACAAAATAGTCGCCGTATCGGAAACAGTTAAACTGTTTACGGCAGATCAGGAAAAAATCAATCAAAATAAATTTGCGGTTATTCCCGACGCCATAGATTATAGTGATATACAGGCAAAGATTAAAAATTATAACAAGGACGATCTGAAGGAAAAACTCGGCTTTAAAAAAGAAGATAAATTCATAATTAACGTGGCAAAATTGTGGCCGCAAAAAAATCATAAATTATTGATTGACGGCTTCGCCGAATTTATTAAAAGAAACAGCGGCTATAAATTAATTATTTTGGGCCAGGGACCGATGTTGGATTTTTTGACCGGGTACGTAAAAGAATTAAATTTAGAAGATAAAATATTTTTGCTGGGCCGCAAGAAAAACGTTTTTGAGTATATGTTTATTTCTGAATTTTTTGTTCTTACCTCAAAAATTGAAGGATTCGCTATTGCTTGCATTGAGGCCATGTCCTTGGGTTTGCCTGTGGTTTCAACTAAGGTAGCCGGCCCCGACGAGTACGTTATTGACGGCCTGAATGGATATCTGGTTGAAGGGGATAAAGAAGATGTTTCTCGGAAAATGCAGGAAATTGCAGGCAGGGGGCAGGCTTATTTCTCTGAAAATTGCAAAGTAACAGCTCAAAAATACGATATTAAAGAAAATATTAGAAAATTAGAAGTTTTATTATGACATTGCTCTACATTACAAACAGCAGAATCCCCACGGAAAAAGCTCATGGTATTCAGGTAATGAAAATGTGCGAAGCATTGGCTAAAGAATCAAATGTGGAGCTGGTTGTCCCGGAGAGGTATAACTGGATTAAGGAGAGACCCTTTGATTATTACGGGATAGCCGAAACTTTTAGGATAAAAAAACTTCCGTGTTTAGATTTGATTCGTTTCCATAAGCATATCGGCCATTTTGGATTATGGCTGGAGGGTTTGACTTTTTTCTTCCCAGCCTTAATTTATATAATTTTTAAAAAAGCCGATATAATTTACAGCCGAGACAAGTTTCTTCTGCCCTTTAGTTTTTTTAAAAAAAATATTATTTTTGAAGCCCATACCTTTCCTAAACGTTATTTTTTATATTTTCCATTTTTGAAAAAATTGAAGGGAATGGTAGTTATAACTCATGGACTTAAAAATTTGTTTGTTAAGAATGGGATTAGTCCGGAAAAAATTTTAGTAGCTCCGGATGGAGTAGACTTAACGAAATTCGAAATCCGAAGCACGAAATCCGAAACCAGACGAATGCTAAATTTGCCGTTGGATAAAAAAATAGTGCTGTATGCCGGTCATTTGTACGAGTGGAAAGGAGTCCAAACCCTCTCTGAAGCTTCGCAGTATTTGCCAGAAAATGTCGATGTTTATTTCGTGGGTGGCACCAAAGAAGATGTAGAAAAATTTAAAATTAAAAATTTAAATGTAGTTGGTCATCGGCCATATCCAGAGATTCCTCTTTGGCTGCAAGCGGCTGATGTTTTGGTTTTGCCGAATTCCGGCAAAGAAGAGATCTCCAGAAAGTGGACTTCGCCGCTAAAAATGTTTGAATATATGGCTTCTGGAATACCAATCGTTGCCTCTGACCTGCCTTCGATAAGAGAAGTTTTAAACGAAGATAATGCGGTTTTAGTGGAACCAGATAGTCCGGAAAAGTTGGCTGAGGGCATTAAAATTGTTTTGCAGGATCATAATTTATCTGATAAAATTTTAGCGAAAGCCTTTGAAGACGTCAAGGAATTTACTTGGCAGAAACGAGCCCAGAAGATTTATGAGAATTGCTTTCTTGAGAAAAATAAAAAATAAAATTATTTTCAGCGCCAGGCAGTTTATTTTCCGTTTGGAAAAGAGGTTTCCCATTATCGGAAAACCACTGGTTGCGGTTTGGAGGCTGCTTTGCGCCTTAAAATTTATAACAGAAAAAAGAGCATTGAAAATAAAGGCTAAAATTGATTACGGAAGCAATGCTCCGGATTTAGATAAAATTTATTTGGTCAGTCCGCAAAAAATAGAATTTTGTTTGAGTGCGCCGTTTAACAAGTGGCGTAATTACGGAAAAATATTGGCGGGAGACTGGGATAAGCTCGGTCCCAAGTTTGAAGAATTAGATTCATATAAGGCGATTCAGCAGAGATTTCTTGAGGGTAAAAAATGGGAAGAGACAGAGTTTTACAAAAGAATTCTCGGTTATATAGCAAATGGGGAAGTAAACAGGGGGTGCAAAAATAAAGAAGAGCTGGATGAGAGATTCAAGAATATAGATTTACTGTATAGCCGGATAAAGAAGAACGGGTACAAATCCAAGGAAGAACTTCATTCTCCAGAAGGATGGCTTGGTAAATTGGAAAAATCTTCAGCTGTTTTAGATGATGTGTCCGTTGCCGTAGGGAGAACCGGGCAACTTTTGTTTATTGACGGAAGGCATAGGCTTGCCATAGCCAAGCTGCTTAATATTCCCGAAATTCCAGTCAGAATTATCGCTCGCCATGCTGAATGGATGAATTTCAAAAGAGAATTGATTACTTTTTCCAAAAATTATCAAGGGGGACAGCTTTACCAGCCCTTGACGCATCCCGACTTGCAGGATATACCGCATCGCAGGGAAGATTTGCGCTTTAAAATAATTAAAGACAATCTTTCTCTGGAAAATAAAACCCTGCTGGATATCGGAGCTAATTTGGGATATTTCTGCCATAAATTCGAAGAGGAGGGATTCCATTGCTACGCTTTAGAAGAAAATCGAATGTGCCTTTATTTCTTAAGAAAATTAAAAAAAGCAGAAAACAGAAGATTTGAGATAATCCCCGAATCACTCTTTGAATACAAAAGTAATCAGGAGGTAGTTTTTGACGTGGTATTGGCTTTAAGCATTTTCCATCATTTTCTGGAAAGTAAGGATAGTTATTCAAATCTGATTAAATTTTTGCAAAAACTCAAGGTTAGGGAATTGTTTTTTGAGTCTTATTTGCCGAAAGAATTCGGCTCCAGGCCATTTTACAAGAGTTATGCCCCGGATCAATTTGTTAATTTTATTATTGAAAATTCTTGTTTTAAGAAGGCCGAATTTATTGGCAATTCAGAAGAAGGCAGGCCCATTTATAAATTAATCTCTTAAATGAAAACCCGCAAATTTTTAATCTTAGCTATAATTTTTGCTCTTTTGAACATGGGAGCTGTTTTTGGTATTTTCGGGCCGCAAAAATACGGGGACACAGGCGAAAACATTGCTTTAATCAATTGGTTGCAGGGGGAGGGGGGTCAAGCCGAAATGGCTAGAATTTTGAGGCCCCTGGGACCCTTCTTGGCTCTGCCTTTTGAATTTTTGGGAGAAGGAGCCGGACTGGTAGTCCAAAACATATTTTTTTATCTGCTCTGCGCCTTTCTCGTATTTAAAATTGTTGAAATAATTTATCACGACAAAAAGCAGGCATTTTTCGCCTCTTTGTTTTTTGTTACGGCCACCCCGGTGATTGAATCAGGATTGGCTTATTTGACTGACACAGGAGCCTGGTTTTTCTATTTGTTCTCCATATTTTTAACTCTGCTTTATTTTAAAAGAAGAGAGGATTGGTTAATCACCGTAAATGCTCTAATATCCGGGCTGGCCGTTCTTATAAAAGAAAACGGGGGATTGGGAATTTTGTTTTTCGGCTTGATGATTTTTCTTTCAAAAGAATTCAGCGCCAAAGAAAAGATTAAAAAATTGATTTACTTCGGGACATTGTTTTTAATCCCCACTATAGTAATACAGGTTTTTGTCTACCATTATTTTAATTACACTTCTTTGGATTGGTACTTAAGAAATCCGCCGGGCAGCCGCGGGGAAAGCATTTTTCTGTCGTTGTTAAGATACTTTGGCCAATTATTCAGGATTCTGGGAATTCTCTGGATTTTCATTTTTATGGGAATCACAAAAGAGTGGCGGGAGAGAAATTGGGAAAGAATTAAAATATATTTGGCCCTGCTGCCGGCTTCATTTTCTTTTTTTGTCTGGTCAACGACCGGCAGCGCCAGAGCAGTTTTTATCTTTGCTCCTCTGGGAATATTGCTTGCCAGCCACGGCTTTAAAAAAATAAAACCATGGGCGATGGTTTTAGTTATCTCGGCTGTCATAGTTTTAAATTATTTTTTCGTTTCAGTAAACCAAAAAATACTTTTCGTGGATATAATCTATAATTTTTTACTCAATCGTTAGAAAATAAGTTGACATTATTTTAAATTTATGATAAGGTAGTCATAAATCAAGAGTTTTTTTAAATTTAGATATGGAAGGAGGCAGCAGAATGCTGGCATTGCAAGTCCCCTGCAGGGTGACTGATGGAGAGCAATTAAGAGCAAAGTTAGGATTATTGGAGGATTACAAAGATACGGGTTATCAATTTGGGATTGAAATAGTCGGGCCCTGGAATGATTTTTTCTCTCTCAAAAATGTTAAAGTTATTCAGAAAAGCCTGCGCAGTTTGCCCGAATCTTTGTATCTTTCGTTGCACGCTCCTTACGACGCGAGAGTCAACTGGAAAAGGAATTTTTTCAGTTCCGATAAAGGATTTACCAATCTTCTCCATGTTTTTTATTTGGCCGATTTTTTCGGGGTTCATTTGGTGAACCTTCACGCTTCCTTATTCTGCACGAATGATGAATTAAGAAAAATAAGTGCTGCCGGCAACCTAGAAATTCGCAAAAGAGAGCTGATAGAAAGAGTGGGCGCGGTCTTAGCGGAGGCTCATTCGAGATATCCTCAACAGAAAATTTGTTTGGAAAATATGCCGTATTGCTGGGATCACGATTTGGCTCCGGATCCCAACGACATGATTTATGAAACCTGCTTTGTCGACTTGAAGGATTTTTTGAGCGTAGTTAATCCCGGAAATAATATTTTTGCTACCGTTGATACTTGCCATCTGGCCGCTGTTTACGATTCATCCCAATTGCTGGGAGAAATCAAGCAGTTGGGCGGCGGATTGCAGCACGTTCACTTTACCGACATTAAGAGGGTTTGGCAGCCTTTTGTTTCCCTTGCCGAAGAGGGGGTGGTGCCGGGCGAGGGGAGGATTGGAGAAAAGATTTTTAAGGAGCTTCTCCGGTATTTTTCGGAATTTTCCTTAGGTCAAGACTTGAGCATTGTGCTGGAGATTAATGACAAAAATTTGATTGAGCTTACTAATTTAAAGACCAGCCTCAAAAAGACAGTGGGTTGGCTAGATGAATTAAGGCAGAGTTCTTGAAGACTCTGCCTTTTATTTACATCTTGACTCAAGAGAAATCATGATGTAAAAAGTATATATGGGTTTAGTGAAGAAGTTATTTAGGGGAAAGGTCAAAATATGGGAGCCGAAGAGGATTTTTCTTGAAAAAGGCGAGCTGGCTGAAATATATAATTCGCCGGAACCCATCAGGCATATTGCTTACATTGAATTTCCTAAAGGAAAAACCAGGGGCGGGCATTACCATACCCGCCACGAATATTTTTATATTATTCGGGGGATAATGGAAATGGAAATGGTTGATTCAGATACCGGAGTAATAGAAAAAATCAAGGTGAAAGACGGAGACCTCATTTCAATCCCTCCAAAATTCGCTCATAGGCTTAAAACCATTAAGGCTGGCCACGCCATTGAATTTTCAAAGAAGCGTTTTAAGCCGGAAGATACTGTAAAGTATAATTTTTATGGATAATAAAAAAACAGTTTTAATCACCGGAATGGCCGGTTTTATCGGCCACCACATTTTGGAGGGCGTACTCAAGCAGACCGATTGGAATGTGATTGGTTTGGATAGTTTGACTTATGCCGGAAATCTGAACAAACTGACAGACATCGGTCCATGGGAAAGCCAAAAACACAGAGTTAAATTTATTTGGCATGATTTGAAATCTCCAATTTCGGAAACCACCAATAAAATGATCGGCCCGGTTGATTATATCTGGCATTTGGCTGCTGAAAGTCATATTGATAAAAGCCTGGAGGATGCCATTCCTTTTGTCACCAATAATGTTCTAGGAACAGCCAATTTGCTGGAGCACGTAAAATGTCATCAGCCGAATTTAAAAAAATTTATTCAATTTTCGACAGATGAAGTTTATGGCGCAGCTCCCGACGGCATATTTTATACCGAAGACGCTCATTTAAGGCCCTCTAATCCTTACTCTGCCTCAAAGGCTGGGGCCGATATGATGGCTTATTCATTTGCGCATGCTTTTGGCATCCCCGTTATTATTACCAGATGCATGAATGTTTTCGGGGAGAGGCAATATCCGGAGAAATTCATTCCCAAGACAGTCAAAGCTATTTTAGAGAATAAAAAAGTCATTATTCATGGCTCGGAGAGTGAATTAAGCTCGCGTTGTTGGATCCACGCCAGGAATGTTGCCGACTTTTTAATTTTTTTAATGGATAAGGGACATTCTAAAGAAATTTATAACATTAAGGGGGAAGAAAGAAACGTTCTGGATCTGGCAAACAGAATTTCCCAAATTATTAAGGGGAGGCCGCTCCTGAAAGACGAGATAGAATATATCGAATTTCATACAGCCCGGCCGGGGCATGATAAAAGATATGCCCTCGATGGGACCAAGGCGAAAGAATTAGGCTGGGAAGCTAAGCTGTCTTTCGAAGAAAGTTTTGACAAAATGATAAAATGGATGGTAATCGACCAAAATAAAAGATGGATTAACCTATGAAAATTTTGCTTACAGGGAGTTCCGGCTTTATCGGCAGCTCTCTCAAGAATTTTTTAGAAAAAAAAAGAGTTCAAGCAATTTCTTACGATCAGAAGGATAATATACTAAATTTTAAAAATTTAAAATCTAAAATGAAAGGAGCGACGGGAATCGTGCACTTAGCTGCCATGAGTCAGCCAAAATCAACCTTTGATAATCCCCTAGGTTGTGTAAATATAAATATAGGGGGAACCGCTAATATTTTGGAGGCAGCAAGGCAGGCAGGATGTCCCTGGGTAATTTTCATTTCCTCTAGAGAGGTATTTGGTCAAGCTAAAATTCTTCCCATAACCGAAAAGACTCCCAGAAAACCAGTGAGTATTTATGGAATAACTAAATTTGCCGGAGAAGAATTATGCAGAGCTTATTCAGAAAGTTACGGTTTGAAAACGAGGATTCTCCGTTTTACCAGCGTTTATGGGGGGCAAGACGATAAATTGCAGAGAATAATTCCAAAATTTATTATTTTAGCCGCAAAAAATGACACCCTGACTATTTATGGGACAGGTCATGAGATATTTGATTTCACTCACATAGATGATATTTTAGATGGCATTTGGAAATGCATGCAAGAAGTAGAAAAGTCGCAAAAATTGCATGACGATTTTATTCTCTCTTTCGGCAAGCCAGTTTATTTAAAAGATTTAGCTAAAATAATTGTTAAGGAATTAAAAAGCAAAAGTAAGATTAAATATATTACTGGCCCCTCCTACAGCACGAATAAGTGTTATGCCGACCCTAAAAAAGCAAAAGAAGTTTTATCGTTTAATCCCAAGACTAATATTAAAGAGGGGATAAAATCAGTGATAGGGGAATTTAAGGAAAAGAAGATAATATAAAATTATGGTACTCTCTATAGTTATCCCAATTTTCAACGAGAAAAATACAATTTTAGATATTTTGGAAAAAGTGGAAAGAATCGATTTAAAAGAAATTAAAAAAGAAATTATTTTAGTTGACGACTGTTCCACTGATGGCACGAGAGATATTTTAAAAAAATTGGAAAGTAAATACAAAATTATTTATCAGCCGAAAAATCAGGGCAAGGGAGCTGCCATTAGAGCGGGTTTTACCCATGTTACGGGCGACATAATTTTGATTCAAGATGCCGATTTAGAATATAACCCGGAAAATTACCCCAATTTATTAAGGCCAATCTTGCAAGACGAGGCGGATGTTGTTTTTGGATCTAGGTTTTTGAATCCGGAATACCGCCATCTTTCTAGGCTTTATCATTTAGCCAACAAAGTTTTGACCGGTTTTTCCAATTTACTTACAGGATTTCATTTAACCGACATGCTTACCTGCCATAAAGCTTTTAAAAAAGAGGTTATCGAGCAAATTGGGCCATACTTGACCGGCAATAGATTTGAAATCGAACCAGAATTAACTGCATTTATCGCTAAGAAAAAATATCGAATTTGTGAAGTCCCTCTTTCTTTTCAGGGTATTCTTCGCACAGCTAAAGAAGGTAAAAAAGTGCGCGCCAAAGACGGCTTAGCCGCGCTTTGGTACATAATGAAATTCAATTTGTTAAGATAATGACTTTTTTGTTTCTGCTCGTTTCCATTCTAACGTCCAGTTCTGCCCAGGTTTTTTTAAAAAAGGGAATGTTGCGATTGGGAAATTTAGAAATTTCTTTCTCCAATGTTTTTTATTTAATTTCGCGGATTTTAAAAAATCGCTGGCTGCTGTCCGGTATAATTTTATACGTGATAAGTTTTCTCTCTTATATCTTTGCTTTAGCTAATTTGCAGCTTGATATTGCTTATCCCGTCGCAGTCAGCGGCAGCGTCATTTTAGTGTTTTTTGCCTCCCGCTTTCTATTGAAAGAAACAATGACTTTTTATCAAATTTCCGGAATCGTGATTATAATTTTCGGTATTTTACTTTTAGTAATTAAATGACAAATATATTTCAAAAACAATGGTTTGTTTTTTTTGTTTTGATTTCTTTTATTATTTTTCAATTAATTTACAGTTTTTTGTTTCCCTCTAACGGCCAGACTTCAGCTTGGCTGCCGATAAGCCAATACTTGGAGAAATTTTCGTCTGAAAGTTCCGATAATTTTCTTTTAAGTAAAATTTATCCTCTGATTTCTCCTCAATACCGTTTGAATTCCGATGTCGGCCATTATCTGGAACTCGGCCGCAATTTTTCTAAAGAGTATTTCGCGGGCAGCCCATTTTTACAGCGGCCCCTTCATCCCTTTTTGATTTTTTTAGCTTCTCTGCCGACCAAATTTTTTATTCCTACTTCTTATGGCGTAATTTTCGGCTTGTCCATTCTGCTTAATTTTATCTTAATAAGCGCAACGGTTATTCTGTTTTTCTTTCTTCTCCGAAAATTATTCTCTTTGAAGGTGGCTTGGTTGTCTTCTTTATTGCTGATTTTTTCTCCATACGTTCACGGTTACATCAATCAACCATTAGCCGAAATGCTCATGGCTTTCTTTGTTGTGCTTAGTTGCTTTTTACTTCACAATTACATTCAAAAATCATCGGTCTTTAAGCTGGTACTTTTTTCTTTGATTGTCGGGATATTCATGTTGGGGAAAATGTTTTTTGCCCTGTCGATTTTTATTTTACTTTTGGCAATTTGTTTTAAACGCTGCAAAGAAGGAGTTATTTTTTTAATGATTCATTTGGCGCCACTTTTTCTGTGGTATTTATGGGTGAGACAGGTTTGGCATATTCCTTATTTTGTCAACGAAGTCCAAAATTGGCATTTTGGAGTTTGGTTTTTTGAAATATTTTATTGGCCCTGGCAGAAAACTTTTCAGATTTTCGTTAATGTTTTGCCAGATTTTGTTACCGCTCTTACCTTCAGTTTTCTGGTGATACCGGTAATTTTATCGGTTTTGGGCTTTCGAAAGCTTCCCTTCAAACATAAAAATGCGATTTATTTTGGTTCTCTTTCCTCCGTATTCCTTTTGGGCCTCATCATGGGCGCTTACTTCATCCGCCATGTCTTTCTGCTTTTTCCCATCATTTATCCAACGGCCGTTCTGGGCATGGAAAGATTGAATAAATCCAGCATTTTTCAGGCAATAATTATCGGAATAATAATGCTTATTTCCAGCATTAATATTTATCAGATTTTCAATTACAACGATTTTCATTATTATTTGTCCGGCTTTTAACTCAAATGTCTATTATCGCCAAATTTTTGTCAGTTCTGATTTTAATTTCATTTTCCACTAGCGGACAAGTTTTACAGAAGAGGGGAGTTTTGAATCTTGATCTGACAGACTTTGAATTTTCTCTGTCAAATACGTTTTTTTTATTTTTACGCATCATCAGCAATTATTGGCTGGTAGCAGGATTATTTTTTATGGTTTTAACTTTTCTTTTATACCTTTTGATTCTCTCGCGAACCCAGCTCAATATTGTTTACCCGGTGATGATTAGCGGTACGATTATCTTCGTGGCCATAGCCTCCTCATTTATTTTTAAGGAAAATTTGTCCCTACCCCAGGTTTTCGGCATTGTGGTCGTAATTTCCGGCATATTTTTGATGTTTTTCAAAAGGCCAGCTCCCGGCTTGAAAAATTAGTAGATTTATTTTATAGTATTTTTATGGAGTCAAAAAATATTGATTTATCTGTCATAATACCTGTTTATAATGAAGAAGAGAACGTTGAAGAATTGTATCGACGCCTCAGGGCTGTCCTCTTGAAATCTGCTAAAATTTACGAGATTATCTTCGTTGACGATGGCAGTAAAGATAAGACTCCCTTGATTTTAAGGGAACTACATGCCAAGGATGACGCAGTAAAGATTCTTCAGTTTGCCCGCAATCTCGGCCAGCACATCGCTTTTTCGGCCGGCTTGGATTTCGCTTCCGGTGATATCGTTCTGACCATGGATGGTGACCTGCAGGACCGGCCTGAAGACATTCCCAAACTGCTCGATAAAATGGGAGAGGGATACGATATGGTTTGCGGCAAAAGAATGAGCCGCAAAGACCCCTTATTTAGAAAAATTATTTCGAGGGTCTTCTATTTTTTGATGAGAAGATTAGTCGATGAAGAGACCGAAATAGACACGATTGTTTTTCGGGCAATGGCCCGTCGGGTTGTAGAAAATCTTCGACAATGCCAGGAAAGAAATAGATACGTTATTGGCTTAATAAACTGGTTAGGTTTCCCGCAAGCTTTTGTTTGGGTTCCCCACGAGGCAAGATTCCGCGGAAAATCCAAATATACCATAGGCAAGCTTTTTAGATTAGCTTTGGACGCAACGTTTTCTTTTTCAAACCGCCTTCTTAAAATAGCAAGCGTTATAGGATTTTTCATCTCGGCCATCGCTTTTTTGATGGGCCTATATTTTGTTTGGGACATGACAGCGCACGGTTCATCTGCGTCGGGATATTTTTCAATAATTCTCGCGGTTTTTTTCCTGGGCGGAATCCAGCTTATAATTTTAGGGATCGTCGGAGAATATGTCGGAAGGATTTATATTGAAACCAAGGGAAGGCCGCTTTATATTATTAAGGAAAAAATTTGGTAACATGAGGACTATTTTAATTACGGGAGCGGCCGGTTTCATCGGCAGCAACTTGTTAAAACTTCTTTTCAATAAATATCCTGAATATCACTTTATAGTTCTGGATGCTCTTACTTATGCCGGAACTTTGGATAATATTCCTGAGGAGATAAAAAAGAGCGACAGATACGAGTTTTGGCACGGAAATGTCTGTGATCCGGCTATTGTAAATCAGCTGGCTAAAAGAGCCGATGCAATCGTGCATTTGGCTGCAGAAACGCATGTTTCCCGCTCTATTTTCGACGATTCCAAGTTTTTTGAAACAGATGTCATTGGCACCCAAGTTATAAGCAATGCGGTGGTAGCTAATAAAAATATTGAACGTTTTATTCATATTTCCAGTTCAGAGGTTTACGGCACCTCTCGCGAGGCGCCGATGACTGAAGGCCATCCCCTAGAACCCAGAAGCCCATATGCCGCAGCCAAGGCAGGAGCCGATCGTTTGGTGCGTTCTTACATGCTAACTTACGAAATTCCAGCGATAATTTTAAGGCCTTTTAATAATTACGGCTACAATCAGCACTTGGAAAAAGTTATTCCCAGATTCATTACCTCTGCCTTAAAAAATGAACCCTTAACCATTCATGGCAGAGGTGAATATTTGCGTGATTGGATTTTCGTAGAGGATACTTGCCGGGCCATTGATAGGGCCCTTCACGCCGATTTAGAAAAGATTAAGTTTGAAATTATTAATATTGCCTACGGAAAAGATTTGAGCAATATTGAAATAGCTAAAATGGTTTTAGAGAATTTGGGCAAACCAGAAACCTTGATTGAATACATCAGTGACCGGCCCGGTCAAGTTGCCAGACATTTGGCTTCTACCCAAAAAGCTAAAGAATTGCTCGGTTTTCAGGCAGAAATACCCTTTAAGGATGGCTTGAAAAAGACCATCGAGTGGTACAAGAATAATGAAAGTTGGTGGGAAAAACAGAAAGACATGAGGTTGGTGCCCATTAAAACCAAAGATGGCAAAATTGAAATGCATTAATTATGAAAATTGTTTTAATTAGGCCGCCTGACCCGAGAGGAGGGGTTTCCATACTTTCTCATGCCGCCCCGATGAATTTGGGATATTTAGCAGCTTTCTTAATTAAAAAAGGTTACTCCGTAGAACTCTGGGATTACGAAGCGGAGCAGTTTTTTTCGGAAAGTTTTATCAGTAGAATAAGGACTTTAAGTCCTGCAATAATTGGCTTCAGCTGCTTTACGCCCACCATTGTGATCGGTCACAAACTGGCGAGAATAGTAAAAGAAAATTTTCCTTCAATAATTACTATAGTTGGCGGTCCTCATTCTGCGGCTTTTCCTAAGGGAACTTTGGAGGAATTTCCTTATTTTGATTTGGCAGCAGTGGGGGAGGGCGAGGAAACCCTTTTGGAGGTTTGTCGGGCTGTAGAAAATAATAAAGGCTGGCAGGGAATCAAGGGTTTAGTTTGGAGGAGCCACGATGGCATCAAGGAAGAACAAAGAAGGATTTTAATTGAAAATTTGGACGAGCTTCCTTTTCCCAGCCGCAATTTGTTCAACCTTAATTTGAAACGCAAGGGCCATATTTCTCGTGGAATAAGCAATCGTTTGAGAAATACCCAGATTTTTACTTCCCGGGGATGTCCCTTTGCTTGCATCTTTTGCGCGAGCAAAGTAATTAATGGTTTAAGGGTGCGCTTGCGAAGTCCGGAAAATGTTTTAGCTGAAGCTGAAGAATGTTTGAATAAATATCATTTTAACCACATTGCAATTGGCGATGATACTTTCACCATTAATCAAGATAGGGCGGCTAAAATTTGCCAAGGGCTTCAAAAACTGGGAGTTAAATCATGGCATTGCGAAGGAGCCAGGGTCAATACCGTTTCTCCCGAGCTTCTTAAATTGATGGTTAAAACCGGATGCAAAAAAATAGTTTTCGGAGTGGAGTCGGGCAGTCCGAGGATATTGGAATCGATCAAGAAAAACATTACAGTGGAACAGGTGAAAAATGCCTTTAAGTGGGCGAGGCAGGCTGGTTTTAAATATATTGAAGGAACGTTTATCATCGGCAGCCATCCTTCAGAAACCATAAAAGATGTGGAGGAAACCGTTGATTTGATTAAAGAAATTAAACCGGATTTGATCGCCGTTAATTGGGTGGTCCCATATCCCGGCACAGAAGTTTACAATCTTATGAAAGAGAGAGGTTATATTTTTACGGAAGATTGGGAAAAGTTCGTTATGCTCGACAAGCTGCCTTATTGGCGGACGGAGCATTTCACGCCAAAACAGCTTATGGATCTGCAAAGAAAAATTACCCGCTCTTTTTATCTTAGGCCAGATTATATTATTCATATGCTTTCCAAAATCAGAAATTTAGAAGAAGCTCGCTATTGGTTCAAAACTGGGATAGAATTTATCAAGTGGTTGATTATAAAGAGGTTAACTTAAAATATGATAGGCCCCATACCAAAAGATTTGGAAAACCTTTATGATAAGGCTAACTTGAGGCAGAAATTATACGTGAAATTAAGGTGGCGGCTTTGTCCTTTTGAAGAAGTTGAAAAGTATGTTCCTCGAAAAGGCAAAATTTTGGATTTGGGTTGCGGCTACGGCATTCTGGCTAATTTGATGGCCTTAAAATCAAAAGAAAGAGAGGTTCTGGGCATTGATGGTTCTGCCGAAAGAATTGCCGTCGCAAAATTAAGTATAGGCGATAGAAAAAATATTCAGTTCTTCAGCCAAGACATAAAAGATGTGGCCCCGGGATCCTGCCGGGGAGCGGTAATGACCGATTTTCTGCACCATATCCCCTTGGCCGTTTCTAAAAATCTTTTTAAGATTATTTATGAAAAACTTGCTTCTGACGGAACATTGGTAATTCAAGATGCGGATAATTTTCCCCGTTGGAAATACTTTTGTTCCCTGTTGGTTGATACTTCGTTGAACATTGGGAAACCCCTTTATTATCGTTCAGCTTTTGAATGGAAAAAAACTCTTGAGGACTTCGGCTTTAGGGTTGCGATAGCTAAAGCGCAAAAAGACCTTCCTTTTCCTGATATTATATTGATTTGTGAAAAATTATGAAAATAATAACCATATTAAAAAATCACAAATGGGCGGTTATTCTGGCGTTTTTAGCAGGCTTGATTATCGTCTTCCCCCAATTATATTTTCGCTCCGATGATTCTTATCAGGGGATCGACATGCCTCTTACTGGAGCAGAGCATTTCTATTGGGGAAGAATTCAGGAAGTAAGAGACGGGCACGCTTTTTTGGGCAATGTTTGGCTTGCAGAATATAAAGACAGGCCCTATATCCAGCCGCCTTTAGGTGAAATCATAACAGCTTTCCCGGGAAAGATTTTTGGCTTGGGCATAAACGATACCATTGTTTTATCGCGGATTATTTTTCCGTCTTTGATTTTCTTGTCAGTTTACGGACTTGTTTATCTTTTGGTTAAAAAGAAATACGTTGCTTTGATTGCTCCATTGGGTTTATTGCTTACTGACAATGTTTTTTCCCGTCCTTTTATTCTTAATCTGCTCAAAGGAGATATCGTTCCTTACCAGTCCTTGGGCTATGCCAGGCCGGTTATTCCTCAAATCAGTTCTCTTTTGTTTTTCAGCTCCCTTTTGTTTTTGTGGCTATTTTTAATTAGGGAAAGAAAGATTTTCGGTATTATAAGCGGTATATTGCTGGGCATGTCGTTTTACGTCTTCTTCTATACCTGGAGTTTGATCTACGCTTTTATGGGAATATTTGGACTGTTTCTTCTGTTTAGGAAAGACTGGGCAGACCTTAGAAAGATTCTCTTGGTGGCAGCCGTATCCCTGCTAGTGGCAATTCCCTATTTTCTAAACACCCTCCAATCGATGCAATACCCCGAATACTTTGAGTCGGCCGGACGAATGGGCCTTATTGAGAGTCACAAGCCAACCCAGGCCCTACTGATTCCCGCGGTATTTCTTGTTTTTTTGGTTATTTTCCCCCGAGCTTGGAAGAAAAGATACGTATTTTGCGCAGCTTTGTTGGCTTCTCCATTGATAGCCCTGAATCAGCAGATTATTACGGGCAAGGTGCTCATTAACGACCATTACCATTGGTATTATTCCAAGCCCTTGTCTTTAATTTTTATGACCATCATCTTTTTCTATTTGCTGGAAAAGATAACATCATCCGGATTTTTTAAAAAATTAGCAGCCGGGACAATCATATCAGCTTTTATTTTAAACGGCATTACCACGAGTTTTATCGATTATTTTTACACCCTCGGACAGGATTATGATTCCATCGTTTATAGGCAGAAATACGGGCCAGTTCTGGGTTGGCTCGATAAAAATGCCAAAAAAGAAGAGGTCGTTTTAGCAAACGGCAATTTTTCTGTTTTAATTCCCATCTATACTTCGCTTAATGCTTACGATTCTAAGTGGGTTAATCAATATTTAGTTCCTCGGCAGGAGCTAGTCGAGAGAATGTTTTTAAAATATCGTTTGCAGGGAGTAAAGCCAGATGACGCCTCAAAAATATTTTTAACAGGAGAAAGAGGCTTCGTTTCCTGGAAAATTTTCGGAGAGTATTACCGTCAAAAATTCGGAGAGTGGGAAAACGCCCCCGATGAAGCTTTTTATCCTCTTATTGAATATTACAGGGCTCTTTACAATATTCCGGTTCAAGCATTATTCCAAAGATTTAGCATAAAATACGCTGTCTGGGATATGAAAAAAGAGCCCGAGTGGGCTTTGGATAAATACCCGTTTTTAAAAGAGACCTACGAGGACAAGGAAAACAAAATTAAAGTTTACTTGTTTAACCTCGGGTCTTAAACACTTGCTAAAGGCTTATTTCAATAATTTTTTTTGGCTGTTTTTGACTTATTTTTTCGCTCCTTGGCTGTATTTTTTGCTTGCCCGCCGAAGCCCGAAGGGCGAAGGCGGGATGAATCTCAAAATATTGGTTATTTCTACCGCTAAAATAGGGGACATAGTTTGCACAACGCCGGTTTTTCGGGAAATTAAAAAGAAATTTCCCGATTCCCATCTTGCAGCCTTAGTTACTCATCAAACTCACGATCTTTTGAAATATAATCCGCATTTAGATGAGATAATAATAATTAACGATTATTCGAGGTTCGGGCTTATTAAAAAATTAAAAGAAGAAAGATATGATTGGGCGTTCAATTTATTGCTCGGTTCCTTTAATAATATTATTGCTTTTTGGTCCTTGATTCCCAGCAGGGTGGCGACCACGCATAGGAAAGCCGGGCGAATAACCCAGCTTCTCTCCGTTTTTAATAATTATCGTTTGGAATACAAAAGCCATACATGGCTTATGGGCCATTATCTGAATTTATTAAAATTCATCGGTGTTAAAGACGGTTCTGACGAGAAAGAGCTTTTTTGGGGTGAAAGAGAAGAGAAGAAAGCTTTGGATTTTTTAGGCAGGCAAAATTTAAGCAGTGAGGATTTATTGGTGGGCATTAGCGTTACTGCCGGAGTCGGATTTAAAAATTGGGGAGATAGCAGATTTGCCTTAGTTTCCGACAGATTGACAAAAGAGCTGGAAGCTAAAATAATTTTTATCGGCGGCTCCAATGACCAGCCGGCGATTGAAAGGGTTCGAGATTTAATGGTGGGCGGCAGCGTTAATTCCGCAGGTTGTTTTGCGCTTTCCGAATTGCCGGCTTTACTTAAAAAATTAAGCTTATTTATCAGCGTAGATACAGGACCTCTTTATATCGCCAATGCGGTGCAGACGCCCGTAATTAACATTGGCGGCTGCCTTGATTTCAGGGAGCAGTCTCCGACGGGTAAAAATTCCATAATTTTACCCCAAAAAAATAGCGATTTGTATTCATTTACCGACGCTATGGATTCCGCTCGCAAGAGCTGGCTGGCTAATCAGCTTCAAGGAATCACTCCGGAAAATGTTTTTAATGCCGCTAGAGATTTTGTCTTGTTCAGAACAAAATAATTTGTTATGGTTAAAAGATGAAAAAAATATTATTAATTTATAATTATACGGTCGTAGAACCCTTGGGCATTTTGGTCCTGACTGATTATCTCCAACAGAGGGGACACCAGGTTGATATAAGCGACTACCAATCTTTAGAAAGGCAAAATTTTAATTTTGGAAGTTATGATTTCGTGGGCTTCAGCATTTTAGCCGGCTCTCACAACCAAATGCTTAAGATAGCCGACCAGATAAGAAATAAGGCAAAAATAGTCATCGGCGGACCATATACCATTTCATTTTCCGAGGAATGCAAAAAGCATGCCGATTTTGTAGTCAGGGGTTTTGGCGAGAGAATTTTGCTTAAAATAGTCGAAGGAGAAATAAAGGATGGAGGCATTTATTCGGAAAGCATAGCTCCCCAAGATTTATTCATATCGAGCAGGGAAACGTTTTATCAAAATGAAAAAAGGAGAAATAATCCCATCAAAAACATCATCACCGGTTTTTGCTGCCCCTATCAGTGCACTTATTGCTACAACTCGATCGTTCAGAAAGAATTTACGAATTATAGATATAATCCGAGGCCGGTAGATTCCGTCATAAAAGAATGCAAGACCCTATTGAAGTATCCCTTGAAGTTAATCGCTTTTGAGGATGATACGTTTGGCGTTAATTTGGAATGGATGAAAGAGTTTACCGAAAGATACAAAAGAGAAATTAACCTTCCTTTCCACTGCAATATACGCATAGAGCTTGCTACCGATGAGAGAATAAAGCTTTTTAAGGAAGCAGGCTGCTTGAGCGTGACCTTTTCCATAGAATCAGCCAGCGAGAAAATAAGGAAAGAGCTGCTCAATAGGCATATGACCAACGAGCAGATATTCGCCGGCATAGAAGTTTTAAGAAAATACGGCATAACTTTCAGGACCCAGCAGATGCTGGGCCTTCCTACTACGACCATTCAGGATGACCTCGATCTGCTTAAAATGAATTGTCAGATAAATCCTCTGGTTGCTTGGACGTCAATTTTTTCACCGCTTCGAGGAACTCCCATAGGCGAATTTTGCGCCAAGGAAGGATATTATGACGGCAACAACGACGATATTGCCGATAATTTATTCAGTCATTCCGTTTTAAATTTTCCGGAAAAAAGGAAAAAACAGATAGCCGTTTTGAATAAAGTCTTTACTATTTTGGCTCATTTGCCAAGGGGCTATGAAATGGGGGAGGAGCTGATGGAAACCGACTGCACTATGGAGGATTTTTATAAAATCACCAAAAGCAATTTGTACGATGAAATGTATAACTTAGACAAAGAAAGCGCCCGGAAAACCAGATAGAGAACATGTTAGACGTCGGACGTCTAACATGTTATATTATAATCATGATAAGGAAATTTAAATTTGCGCAAAATAACTATTACCATATTTGTAATCGCAGCAACGACGAATCAGCAATATTTATTGACGAAAGAGATTACAGCCGTTTTCTCTTTTTTATTTTTGCGTATCAAGCTCCGTTATCTTTCTATAATATCGGCCGTCAAAGTTCATATTTTCTTAAGTATTCGCAATTCAATATACCCGAGGAGACTGTACGCCAAATTGCGGATAAAAGAATTGTAGAATTGAATATATTTACCGTTATGCCAAATCATTTTCATCTTTTAGTCCAAGAAAAAACCGATAACAGTAATGGCATCTCACATTATCTCCAAAGAATACAAACTGGCTACGCAAAATATTTCAACACAAAATATAAAAAACATGGTCATCTTTTCCAGGGCGCTTTCCGGGCCATTCCAGTAGAAACAGATGAACAACTTCTCTATCTTTCAGCATATATCCATCGTAATCCAAGAGCATTAGAAGCATGGAAAGACAAAGAAGAAAAATATCCATGGTCAAGCTGTCAAGATTTAGTCAAAAATAATCGCTGGGGTGAACTTTTAAAACCAGACATTATCCTCAATCAATTCTCTGATAATAATAGTTATTATAAATTTATAAAAACGAGCACAGCAAAGCTTAAGCCAAAAAAAATAATCACCAAGGATTTTCTCTTGGAATAATAGATGTTAGACGTCGGACGTCTAACATCGTCTAACTGCATCGCGATTTTAGCGACAAAGTATTCCATTGAGAGACCGAAAATTGATATTCGATTGGTATTTTCTTCCTCGGCAAGAATGACCATCGCGATAGTTGCTGTTGCTCTGGCGGTCTTGATAATAGCAGCGATAGTTATGCCCCCGTTAAGAGAAATACTCGGCTGGGTGACGGTAGTATCATCTGGACGCTGTATGGTGTTTGGAACGGCCTCTACGAGGTAATCGCGACTAATGTGCTGGCTAATATTATCTGTGACATCATTCTCGTGCGTAAGTACTTTTCGGAAAGAAACTAGCCGTAGAAATAAATACTTTAAAACTTTAAGGGGCAGGTTAAGATAACTCGCCTCTTTGTTTTTGAACCGTTTTGACACCTATTGACACCCTTGCTTGGTCTTTCTACAATGGAAATAGAATTATAATATGCCCATAAATCAAGAAGAAATAAAACCAAATCAAATTTATACGACTGCCGAAGCTAGGGATTTTTTGAAGATATCGGACAGCACTTCCAAGAGATTGCTGAAAAAAGGAATCATTAAAGCTTACAAGGTCGGAGGTCAATATCGCATTTGGGGCGCTGAAATTTTAAGATTGGTTTCGCCGCATGTTGAAAATGAAGTGTACTATACCTACAAGAAGTTTAAAGATAAAGCTAAAAAAATACTTGAAAAATGGTAGTTGTTTTTACTAACGGATGTTTTGACATTTTGCATCGAGGGCACCTTGAAGTATTAAAATTCGCCAAGTCTTTAGGCGATAAGCTGATTGTGGGCATTAATTCCGACAAAACTATTAAGATGCTGAAAGGAGAAGGCCGGCCCATTAACAGCCAAGAAGACCGAAAGGCACTTTTAGAATCTTTGCGTTTTGTGGACGAGGTGGTGATTTTTGATGAGTTGAGAGCCGGAAATATAGTCAAGAAAATAAAACCTAATATTGTGGTTAAAGGAGCAGAGGGATATACTCCGGAAGAAGTTAGGAAAATAGATGGATTGCCAGAAGATGTTGAGATTAGATTTTGCCCGCATTTGGGAGATTATTCAACAACCAATATTATTAAAAAAATAAGCAAAAAATAAACAATAAATGGATAAATTAGATATCATAAAATCATTTAAAGACAAAAAAGTATTGCTAGTAGGCGACACCATTATAGATGCTTATATTTATGGGAGAAAAGTCGGTAAAGACCTTGACTACCCCCTAGTGCCGCAAGTTAAAGAAATAGATGTTTTCCGGACATTTGGAGGAGCCAGTTTAGTGGCAGCCAATATGCTGGAATTTGGGGCAAAAGTTTTCTTTGTTTCTGTTATGGGAGCAGATAAGAATGCCGAATATTATAATGATTTTGTCCGCCCAAAATTAAAAAAGTTTTTTATAGTTGATAAAGACCGCAAAACGACCACAAAATCCAGAATTTTTGCAGATGGGAAGAAAATGCTCTGGCTGAATCAAGTGACCGACGGGGAAATTAATTCTGATATTGAGAAAAAATTAATCAATGCCATAAAGCCGCTTATCAAAGAAGCTGATTTAGCGGTGGTTGCCGATAATCAGCACGGCCTTTTAACCAAGAATTTAATTGATAACTTGATAAAATTAAGCAAGCAATATCATAAACCCTTATATGTGGATTCTCAGATCGGCTATAAGCCGGGCAAGCACCATCTTTACAAGGGAGCTGACTGCATGTTTTTGAATAGAAGGGAGGCCAAGGCCGTGGACCCAAAGATTGATATTAATAAAATAAAAGATAAGTTAGGCGTATCTAATGTGGTCATCAAACTCGGGGCCAAAGGAGCCAGGGCCCTGTTTAACGGCAGCTATATTGAAAGCGTGCCTTATAAAGTAAAGGTTGTTGACCCTTGCGGCGCTGGAGACGCTTTTTTGGCGGCCTTTAGCTGTGGAGATAGGAGATATCCTCAAGAGAGTTTAAATATCGCCAATATCTGGGCAGCCTTGGCCGTTACCGTTCAAGGCACCGAGCCCCCAAAGAAGCAGGACCTGATAAATACAATAAAATAAATATATTATGCCGCAGCAAAAACAACTTTATAAATACGGTTATAGTTTTGACGATATTGAAAAGCAGATTTCTAAACCCGAACGTCAGGAAAAGCCATGGGGTTATTTTTGCCGAGCGGTTAATGAAGAAATTTATGGTATGGATCAGATTATTATTGGCCAGAGGAAAATCGCTATTTTAGATTCAAAAGATTATCAAGGCAGAGAAGTATTATTTTATTTGGAATCAGGCGAAATTCAAGCAGGAGCATATAATTTGGTTCCGGAAGACACTTTATTTTTGCCCTTGGGCGCTTTTCCCAATTATTCTAACATAGAGACGAGAAAAGACAGCATTCTTTACGTTTTTTTCGGTTGGCCTCAAAAAGACAGAGAAAAAACAATCAAAAAGGCAACCACTTTTGATATCCGCCACAAGGATTACGCCGAAAATTCAATAGAAACGATTATTAATCGGGACTTTACCGGCAAGAAGATATTTTTCAAGACCGGCAATCACCACGGTTTGCACTTCCACTGCAAAAAGACGGAAACTTATTTTATGCATTCGGGTAAATTATTGCTGCGCTTGAGGGCTGACAATGCCGAAGACAGATATTACGTGTTAGAGCCGGGCCAGACGATTAAAATTACTCCGGGGTTGATGCATCAGGCCGCTGGTCTGGACAATCCCGTGATAATTGAATCTTCCACCCACGACGAAGATTCGGACAGCTTTATAGTAGAAAGCGAATTTGCTGAAATGCCGGAATTAAAAGAAAGAATTAAAATTAATAATAATTAAAAATACTATGAGCAATTCTCAAAAACAATATCCAAAGCTATTTTGGGACACGGCCAACCTGAATGAGCTGGAAGACGGCTTAAAGCTGGGAATTATGTCAGGCATTACCACAAACCCGGTTATCATAGCCCAAGAACCCATGCCGACCTTAAGCCCGAAAGTTGATTACGTGAATCATGTTAAGAAAATGGCTGAATTATGCAAGAAATACGGTCAGGAGGTGCCAATAAGCATAATGGTTACGGAAACCGACCCCGAAAAAATGTTTGAGCAGGCCAAGGAATTCGTCCAGCAGATTAATTATAATAATTTAAACATTAAAGTACCTATCGGCTGGGGAGAAGTGGGCATCATTAAAAAACTTGAAGACGCGGGTATTAAGGTTAACGTGACAGTGGGCATGAATGAAGCCCAAGTGGCAATGGCCGCTTCCACCAACCCCGCTTATTTTTCGATTTTCTGCGGCCATATCAAAGAGCTGGGAGGAGATCCCTTTGCCGTTATTCGCAATAGCCGTAAATTACTGGAAGGAAACAAAACGGAAATTATCGTTGGCAGCATCAAGACTCCCAAAGACGTGGTTGATTGCTTTTTAGCCGGTGCCCACATTGTGACCGCTCCCCCATCTATTTTTAAGATAATGGCGGGTCATCTTGAGACCACAAGGACTATTAATTTTTTCCTCGAGCTTTACAGCAAGTGGCACGAGAATAATAAAAGGTTTTTGAAGTAATATGGTTAAGATAGAAAAATCATTTAAAGCGCCTCCTATATACAGCGTGACCTCAAATGAGGTTAAAATGTTTAAACATCTTGATAAAATGGCAGCCATTCAGCAGGGGAGAGTAAGTCCGGTAATGATTCATATAGCTCCAACTAATGTTTGCAATCAAAACTGCGCGCATTGCTGTTTTAGCGAAAGAGAAAGAACGATAAGTTTGGATTTTGGATTGCTAAAGAGCGCCTTGGATCAGAGCTACAATTTAGGGATTAGGGCTGTTGAATGGACGGGCGGAGGCGAGCCAACCCTGTATCATTACATCAATGAGGCCACAGAATACGTAGCTGAAAAGAAAATGAAATTGGGCATGAATACCAATGCCTTGTCTATCGACAACGTTAAGGAAGAAAATTGGGGAAAATTCCAGTGGGTCAGGGTTGCCTTGAATGTTTTTGACGGCGATGACGAGGCCCGCATTAAAAAATTTGAGGAAAACGTAAAATACCTGCAAGATAAAACAAAAATCACCGCTTGTTATATAGTATCCCAAGAAATAGGATGCAAGAATATCGGCAGGGTTATAGAATTTACGAATAAGCATAAAATTCTTTCAAGATTGGCGCCGGATTGCATCCAAACCAAGGAAGCCATAAAAAACCAGATAAATCAAATCAAAAAAGAGCTTGAAAAATACGAAAATCACGAATATATTTATCTTTCGGACTTCAATGTTTATTTATTCGACAGGGAAGATAACGCTTGCTTGATGCACATGTGGAAACCGTTCTTATACACCGACGGCTATGTTTATGCCTGTCCTTCGTCAGAGCTGGCCATTGAGAACAATAGAACCATGCAGACAAAGTTTAGAGTTTGCCATGCAAGCGAGATAGAAAATTATTATAAAAATAATTTTCAGGTATTTCATCACGCTTGTTCTTACTGCAAGTATGCCAA
Source organism: Candidatus Nealsoniibacteriota bacterium (assembly GCA_016188865.1). Classification (GTDB taxonomy): domain Bacteria; phylum Patescibacteriota; class Minisyncoccia; order Minisyncoccales; family MHMH01; genus JACPGX01. The sequence continues at coordinate 151,476 of JACPGX010000001.1, read as the reverse complement.
ACAGAACCAGATTTTATATTCCCTGCTGAAAGAGGTTGACGATAAAGATTTTTCTTAATTTTTAAAAATGGAAACGAAATACACCAAACAAAAATTAGCCAAAATGTTTGACGGTGATTATTTTGAAAGGGGAATTGAAACCGGCAAATCCATGTATACAAATTATCATTGGATGCCGAAAACGACCCTTAGGGCGGCAAAAGCATTTGTAAGTGAAATGAATCCCAAAAAGACAGAAACCATCATAGATTATGGCTGCGCCAAGGGTTTTTTCGTTAAAGCATTAAGAAGAATGGGTTATCAGGCTTACGGAGTTGATATCAGCAAGTATGCTATTGAAAATGCCGACCCAGAAATAAAACAGTATGTTTCTCTTTTGGCAGACGGACATTACGATATTGGCTTTACGAAAGATGTTTTGGAGCACTCTTTCGCAAACGAAGATTTTTTAAAATCGGTGCTTGCAGAAATGAGAAGCTTGGCAGACAGGTGGTTTGTTGTGGTGCCGGTAGGTTTTGAGGAGCACTTCATCATTCCCGCCTATGAAAAAGATCCCTCTCACATTATAAGACAACCTTCAGGATGGTGGATTGAAATGTTTAAAAAAAGCAATTTTGACATAAGTCAAGCCAAATACAGAGTGGAAGGCATAAAGGATAACTGGTTTTATGGACCGAAAGGAAATCCCAAGGGTAACTTATTTTTAGAATTAAAATCAATTTAAATAAATATGTCAGAAAAAAATCAAAAAATTCTGGTAACAGGCGGAGCAGGCTACATAGGAAGCGTTTTAGTAAAAACCCTGCTGGAGAAAGGATATAAAGTCAGGGTTTTGGACCAGCTGATTTTTACCGATGAGCCCATAAAAGAAATCCTGAACCGGATTGAATTAATTAAAGGAGATGTCTGCACTGTCGGCTCTGAAATTTTAGACGGCATTGACGGAGTGATTCATCTGGCCGGCTTTTCTACCGAGCCGGTTTCCCAGTATAATCCGAGATACACCGATTTATTGAATCATCTGGCCACGGAAAGGTTGGCCAGATTTGCCAAGGAAAGAGGCATAAAAAGATTTATTTTCTCTTCTTCCTGCTCCGTTTACTTCACCTATAATACTCCTCCCGACCCCGCTCCCAGCAAAGAAACTGATAATATCAATCCGATTTCCGCTTATTCGCTTTCCAAGAGATCGGCCGAGCAAGCCCTTTTGGAAATAGCTGATGACAGTTTCCAGCCGACAATCTTCAGGAAAGGCACCGTTTGCGGCTGGTCGCCAAGAATGAGATTCGATTTGATATTAAATGCTTTTACCAAAGATGCTTTTTCCAAGCAATTGCTTACCGTGGATGCGGGCGGCCAGGTTTGGAGGCCGATAATCGATATCCATGATGTCATCTCGGCTTATGCCAAAGCCTTGGAATTGCCTTTGGAAAAAATCGGCGGCAAGATCTTTAACATCAGCAGCGACAATTGGAATGCCGGAGTATTAGCCGAAAAGGTTAAAGAAATAGTGAAAAAAAACAAAGGAATCGATATCGGAATCAATACCAGGCCGGTGAATATTAGCCGCAATTATAAAGCGGACAATACTTTATTCAAAGAAACATTCCAGTTTACTCCGAGTCGTTCTTTGGAAGAAATCGTTTTTGAAATTTGGGAACATTTGGAAAAATCTCCGGATATTGCCCAAAATATAATACATTATAACGATAAATGGCATCTTCATTTAATGGAGCAGCAAAAAACTAAAACTGCATTGATATGACTCACATAGAATTTTATAGGCATAATATTTCCGAACAAGACATAAAAAACATCGCAAAGGTTTTAAAAGGCATTTTTCTTTCCACCGGCAAAAACGTGGCCGATTTTGAAAATTCCTTTGCCGGGTATCTCGGCTGCAAATACGCCGTAGGCACTACATCTTGCACGGCTTCCATGCACTTGGCCCTAGAGGCTTTTGGCGTGGGTTTGGGAGACGAGGTTATCACTACGCCTCTTACTTTTGTTGCTACCAGCAATGCCATTTTGCATACGGGGGCCGATCCTGTATTCGTTGACGTAGAAGAAGAAACCGGCAATATTAACGCCGACTTGATTGAGAGGGCTATTACCAAAAAAACTAAGGCGATACTGCCGGTGCATTTATACGGGCAGATGGCTGACATGAAAAAAATAAGAAAGATTGCCGATAAGCACAAATTGAAAGTTATAGAGGATGCTGCTCATTGCATGGAGGGGGCAAGAGACGGCGCAAGAGTGGGCCAGTTGAGCGATGCCGCTTGTTTCAGTTTTTATGCCACTAAAAATATAACCTGCGGGGAGGGAGGCGCCATCTCCCTGAACAATGAAAAGACCGCTTCTCTTTTGAAAAAGACAAGGCTTCACGGCTTAGAGCAGTCGGCTTACGAACGCTATGAAAAAAAATTTACCCATTCCGATATGGCCTTTTATGGTTGGAAATACAACATGAATAATATCCAGGCATCCCTTTTAGCCGGCCAACTCTCACGCATTGAAAAACTTTGGCGGAGAAGGGAGGAAATTTGCAAAAGATATACAAAAGCCTTTCAAAATGTTCCCGGCATCAATTTGCCGAAGACCTTGGACGGAGTTAAACACGCTCGCCATCTTTTTACTATTTGGGTTGATTCCGGAAAACGATCTCAAATCAGAGAGGAGCTTCAGAAAAGAGGCGTGGCAAATGTTGTTAATTATTGGCCGGCTGTCCACCTAATGACTTATTATCGGAAAAGGTATGGCTATAAACCGGGTGATTTCCCCGTGGCCGAAGCGATTTCAGAAAAAACCATCACCCTGCCTTTTTATCCGAAATTAACGAATAAGGAAGTTGATTTTATTATCGCCAATGTTTTAGATGTAATCAAATTATAATTATTTTAACTTGATTTTTTTGAGGAGCATAATAAGATAATAGGTATATAATTAATTAATAAATATATGAAAAAAACACAAACAAAACTTCGGGTACCAACTGCCTTAGCTGTTTTCGGCAAGCCAGAAATACGGGCAGTTAACGAAGTTTTGAGCAATCCCACCAGAATTGCTCCCGGTAATGCCGTTAAAGAATTTGAGCGCAGAATAGCGCGTCTTTTCAGCAAGAAGTATGGGGTAATGGTAAATTCGGGATCTTCGGCCAACCTCCTTGCCCTGTCGGTTCTCGATTTGCCCAGAGGTTCGGAGGTGATTACTCCTATTTTAACCTTTGCAACAACAGTGGCCCCCATTGTTCAGAAGGGGCTGATACCCGTTTTTGTTGACGTAAAAGAGGGAACGTATTTGGCAAATATTGACCAGATAGAATCTTTGATCACCAAAAAGACCAAGGCCCTTATGATTCCTTCCCTTATTGGAAATATTCCTGATTTATCTCGGCTTCAAGAGATCGCCAGAAAACACAAGTTATACCTTATTGAGGACTCATGCGATACCATCGGAGCTACATTTAAAGGTAAACCAACAGGATACTACACCGACATTTCCGTAACCAGTTTTTATGCTTCCCACATTATTACTACAGCCGGGGCAGGGGGCATGGTTTGTTTCAATGATCCCCAATTGGCAAGGAGGGCGCTGGTTATGAGCAGCTGGGGAAGAGAATCAACTCTTTTTGGTACTTATGAAAAATCCGAGGATATTAAAAAGCGATTTAGCGGAATGCTGGGAGGAGGGCGATATGATGCCAAGTTTATTTTCAGCGAGATTGGATACAATTTCCAATCAGCTGAACTGAACGGCGCTTTCGGACTTCAGCAATTAAATAGATTAAAAGGGTTTATCAAACGCCGGCAGTCAAATTTTTCTGAACTGATAAACTTTTTTAAGCCATATCAACGCTTTTTTATGCTTCCCAAGCAAGACACGAGAGTTAAAACCAACTGGTTGATCTTTCCGCTTCTGATAAGGGAAGGAGCTCCGTTTTCGCGTTATGAATTAACAAAATATCTTGAAGAAAACAACATCCAGACAAGGCCGGTTTTTACCGGTGACATTCTAAAACAGCCCGCATTCCAAAAGATTGAACACGGGGGATTAGAAAATGGCTATCCAGTTGCCAACCAGGTTATGAAGAACGCTTTTCTTATCGGATGCCATCAGGGTCTGGAAAAAAAACACCTTAGATATCTTAAAAAGACTTTCGTGGATTTTTTAGAAAATTACAGATAGCCTTTATAAAAATTAATATGAAAATTCTTCTAATTAACCCGCCGGTTTTTAACGACTTGGGCAGGTGTAAATCGGAGTCAGCGCCTTTGAGTTTGCTTTATTTGGCAGGTTATCTGGAAAAATACGGCTATTCTGACATTAAGGTTGTTGATGCCGACATAGAAAAAATGAGCTGGCAGGATTTGGGCGATTTATTCGCCAGAGAAAATCCCGATATCGTCGGGATAGGAGGAACTTCAATAGTGTTGCCGGCTCTGATAAAAACTGCCAAAATAGCTCGGCAGGTTTTACCCAAAGCCTTGATCGTTGTCGGAGGGTTTGGACCGACCAATGAACCGGAAAAGGTTTTGAAAATAAGCGACGGAGCGATTAATTTCGTTGTTTTAGGAGAAGGGGAGATAACGTTTTTGGAATTAGTCCAATGGCATGACGGGAAAATCAAGGATTTAGAAAATATTGCCGGAATAGCTTTTTTACGGGATGGCAAATTAATTCTTACCAAGACCCGAGAATATATCAAAGACATTGATTCCATCCCCTGGCCGGCTTTACATCTGCTTACATCCGATTTTTCGAAATACCCAGGTCAGCCCATCGCCAAGAGTCATTACGAAATCAAAAAGCCGATAATCACCATATTGGCTTCGCGGGGATGTCCGCACCGGTGTACTTTCTGTAGTTTGGGATCGAAGCTTTATCGCCCCCGCAATCCTAAAAATATAGTAGATGAAATAGAGTATTACAAGAATAAGTTTGGGCTCAAATCGGTAGCCTTTTACGATGACGAATTGGTCGGTATGACTCCAAAACAAAATGAGTGGGTTAAAGATATTTGCAGTGAGATCATTAAAAGAAAATTGAATTTGAAGTTTTTGACGCAAGGCCGCTGCAGTCCCTATATTGACTTGGAAACATTGAAAAAAATGAAAGAAGCCGGTTTTGCCTGGATTTGGTGGGGCGTTGAATCGGGCTCCCAGAAGATTTTAGATGAAGTCATCCATAAGGATATTACAATAGAGAACGTTTATAGAACTTTCAGATTAGCTAAAGAGGCCGGCCTTAAATCTTTAATGTTTATTATGGTGGGTTTTCCCAAAGAAACGCCTTTAGATATTAAAATGTCAGCCCAATTGGTAAGGAAGATCAAGCCCGACGAGGTGAGCCTCCACGTTACTGTGCCTCTTCCCGGCTCTCGATTAAGACAATATCTCCAAGAACGCAATTTGTTGGATAATAAATTGGAAAATCTCGAGGATTATTACAAGCTTTCTCCGGCGGGGCGCTACATTAATTTTCATACCGAAGAATTGACTTCAGCGGAAATAGAAAAATATTATAAGTTTCTTGTTTTCCAATTTGGGCACGGGTTTTGGCGTCTTGTTAGATTTGGGCTTAAATCTCTTATTACGGTTGACGGCTGGAAAAAACTGTTTAAGAGGATTAAAATTATTATTAATTTTTTTTCAAGCTGGCTGGAAATGAACCTCAGCAATTAAAATTATGCCTCATATAGAATTTTATCGCCATAATATTTCAGAAAGCGATATAAATAGTGCTATAAAAGTTTTAAGGGGAGTTTTTCTATCGACCGGTAAAATAGTTGATGATTTTGAGAAAAAACTTGCCCGGTATTTAGGTTGCCAATATGCCGTTGGAACAACTTCCTGCACCGGGGCAATGCATTTGGCTTTGATGGCGTTTGGCGTTGGCTCAGGAGACGAAGTTATCACTACGCCCCTTACTTTTGTTGCGACCAGCAATGCCATTTTTCATACAGGAGCCAAACCAGTATTTGTTGACATTGAACCTGCAACCGGCAATATGGATGCTGATTTGATAGAAAAAGCCATTACCAAGAGAACCAAAGCTATTCTGCCCGTTCATTTGTACGGCCAGATGGTCGATATGAAAAAAATCAGGAAAATAGCCGATAAATACAAGTTAAAAGTTATAGAAGATGCCGCTCATTGCGTAGAAGGGAACAGAGACGGCGTCAGGCCCGGACAATTGGGCGATGCCGCCTGTTTCAGTTTTTATGCCACAAAAAATATAACCTGCTGTGAGGGAGGGGCTATTGCCTTGAACGACGAGCAAACCGCCAAAACCTTAAAAAAAATGCGCTTGCAGGGATTGGAACAGTCAGCTTACGAGCGCTACGAAAAAAAGTTTTCTTCTCCTGACATGACGATTGATGGCTGGAAATATAATATGAACAATCTTCAGGCATCTTTGCTGGTGGGTCAACTTGATCGCATAGAAAAATTTTGGCAAAGAAGGCAGGAGATTTGCCGCAGATATGAGAAAGCTTTTAAAAACATCCCGGCGCTTAATTTTCCCAAGACCCTGCCGGGAGTAAAAAATGCTCGATGGTCGTTTACTATTTGGGTAAATCCATCCCAAAAAAATGAAATACAAGAAAAATTAAAAAAGAAAGGAATCCCAACCACCAATCAATGGTCGTTGCCGGTTCATCTGATGACTTTTTATCGTAAAAAATACAGTTATAAACCGGGAGATTTTCCCAATGCCGAAGCAATCAGTAAAAGAACTATTACTCTGCCCCTTTATCCAAAGTTAAAAAATCAAGAGATTGATTTCATAATCAAAAATGTCTTAGAAATTTTATTATGAAGATATTAATTCTCTCAGATGAGTTTCCGCCCCAAGTATTTGGGGGAGCCGGCACGACCACTTTTAATTTAGCGAAAAGATTAAAAGAGATGGGAAACGAAATTTTTGTTATTACCGCCTGCCGAGAGAAAAAAGATGAAGGGAATTTTCAATATCAGGATTTAAATATTTTTAGAATCCGCTCTGATTATAAGGGAAGATGGCGAAATTATTTAAGTCTTTATAATCCCCAGACAGTGGGGAAGGTCAGGCGGTTGATTAAAGAGATTAAGCCGGATATTACCCATGTTCAGAATATTCATTACTGGCTTTCTTATCATTGTCTAAAAATGGCCAAGAGATATAGCCGGGCAGTTTTTTTAACAGCTCACGATACCATGCTCTATAGCTGCGGCAAAACGGCCAATTCCGGCAAAATAACCTGGTGGGATTTGGTGAAACAGGCAAAAAAAAGATACAACCCCTTTCGTAATATTATTATTCGTTATTATTTAAGATATGTTGATAAGATATTTGCCGTGAGCCAGGAACTGGAAAGATCGCTTAAAGAAAATAAAATTAACAATGTTGCGCTTATTTATAACGGAATAGATGTTTCAGATTGGAGAGTAGAACCACAAAAAATTGAAGAATTTAAAAAAAGATACAATCTCGGTGAAAGACCTGTTATTTTTTTTGGCGGTAGATTGAGCTATTTAAAAGGAGCTGAGCAGGCCATTAAAGTTTTGGCAGAAGTAAAAAAAGAAATTCCCGACGTGATTTTATTGGCAGTCGGGACCGATGTTTCTTCGGGGGAGGCAGGGAAATTAATTGAGAGGCTCGATTTAAAAGAGAACGTGGTTTTTACCGGCTGGCTGACGAGAGACGACATGAAATCTGCTTATCATTCCGCTAATCTGGTGACAGTGCTTGATATTTATTTTTGCGCTGCGCCCATTATTTTAGTGGAGGCCCTGGCCTGCAAGAAGCCAGTAGTGGGCTCTTGCATTGCCTACGCCTCCGAGAATATTGCAGACGGTGTAACTGGCTATGTCATTAATCCTTTGGATATTAATCAGACATCGGAGAAAATCGTTGATTTATTAAAAAACCCCGAAAAAACCAAGCAGTTCGGCGAAGCCGGCTACCTAATGGTGCAAGAGCATTTTAGTCTGGAATCGCAAGTACGCCAAACTTTTGCTTTTTATCAAAAATTTATTGCTTAATAATATATGCTAGTTTCTTCTAGAGAAAAAAAGTTAATTAAGAAAATTTTACCCCGATCCATTATCGCCTTTTTTAGAAAGGCGATTTACCCTGAAAAAATATATATTGTTGATGAAAATTTAAATTCTTTGTTCAAAACTTATTATCAGAAGATAGCCGCCCCAGATTTATCACAAAAAACAGTCATTAGAAATTCCGAGTTCAAGGTTTTTTCCAAAAACGGCGGCGACGGCATACTGCTTTATATTTTTTCAAAAGTTGGCGTAACCGATCGCACTTTTGTGGAGATTGGCGTTGAAGATGGCAGAGAATGCAATACCGCCAACCTATCTATAAATTTCGGCTGGCAGGGGATGATTGTTGACGCCAATAAGGAATTGATAGAAAATGCCAAAATTTATTATCAGGATAAAAAAGTAAAACCAGTTCATTGTTTTGTTAATGCGGAAAATATTAATAAATTGCTGCTGGGCAATAATTTTCAAGGAGAAATTGATTTATTTTCCCTCGACATTGACAGCAATGATTATTGGGTTTGGCGCGCCATTACAGCCATTAAGCCGCGGGTAGTCGTTGCTGAATATAATGCCGCTTTCGGTCTTAGGCCGATAACTATAAAATACAATTCAGATTTTCATTATCAAAGAGATTCATATTTTGGAGCATCTTTGGCAGCTTTAGCGAAGCTGGCCAAAGAGAAAGGTTATATTTTAGTCGGATGCGACTGCTATGGCCATGACGCCTTTTTCGTTAGAAAAGACGTAGCCGATGGAAAATTTATAGAATTATCAGCCCAAGAAGTTTTTTATCCCAACCCAGGCACAATCGAGAGAATCGGAAGCTTGGAAAAACAATTTGAACTAATTAAGCATCGAGATTTTGATTATGTATAAAAAAAATCCTGAAACAAGCATTATCATCAGAACTTTCAATGAAGAAAAGCACATCGGCAATCTTTTGCGGGCCATCAAAAAACAAGATTATAAAGATTATGAGATAATTATTGTTGATTCCGGCTCCACTGATAATACCCTGAAAATCGCCAAAGATTGGGGATGCAATCATATTTTGAAAATAGAAAGCCGCGATTTTACCTTTGGTTATTCCCTTAATATCGGCTGCCAAAAGACTGGGGGAAAGTATTTGGTTTTCGTTTCCGCCCACGCAGTTCCTGCCGATAATCATTGGCTGGGAAGTATTTTGAAACCGCTTCAAGACGAAAAAGTTGCCATGGCGTACGGGAAACAGATTGGCAGCGAGACTTCAAAGTTTTCCGAAAAAAAAGATTTTGAGAGAATTTTTAGTGATTTCTCCGCTTATCCCAATAATGCCAATTCGGCTGTCAAGAAAAATCTCTGGCAAAATCATCCTTTCGATGAATACTTATTTGGCCTGGAAGACATTGAATGGGCAAAACGCATGCGGGGACTTGGATTTTTGACATATTACGAATCGAGAGCCGTTGTTTGCCACGTTCACAATGAAAAATGGCATCAAGTTTTTAACCGTTATAGGCGTGAGGCTATAGCTGCCTCCAGGATTGGCTTGCCCCATCCGCCACAAGCAAGGCCCGGTTTAGTTTGGTTCGCTAGCAGTTTATTCAGGGACTTATTAGCTTCTTTGCCGAATGTTTATCCGGGCCGTTTGGAAGAAATTGCGCGATTTCGCTATTACCAATGGAAAGGCACGAGGCAGGGCTGGTATAAAGACCGGCAACTTGATTTTAACCGCGATAAATACGATATTTTTTATCCGACCGTCAATAAGGCAGTGGTGATAAAAAATAAGCAGAAGGCGGTTATTGAAGAAATGCCTTTGCCGAAAATAAATCCCGGAGATATTTTAATAAAGGTTGATTATGTCGGTATTTGCAGGACTGATTTGGAGATTTATGATGGCTCGCTGGGTTATTATAAAAATGGCCAGGCAAAATATCCCATTATTCCCGGCCACGAGTTTTCCGGAAAAATTATCAAGATCGGGGCCAATAATAAGTGCCGCGAACTGTTTAGGGTCGGTGACAGGGTTGTTGGAGAGTGCATTTTGTCCAGGGATGATAAAAAAAGGAAAGAAGTCGGGGTTATTAATTGTAATGGAGCATACAGCCAATTTATGGTTATGCCTGGAATCCATCTTCATAAAATTCCAGAAAAATTGGATTCAAAAATTGCTTGTTTGGCTGAACCATTAGCCGTTGTTTTAAGGGCCTTAAGGCGCATTGAAAATCGCCTAAAAGACGGCGACAATTTTGCCGTTATCGGAGCCGGTCCCATTGGTAATCTGTGTTCTCAAGTATTGTCAAATAAAGGTTATGAAGTAACGATTTTTGATAAGAATAAAAATAGATTGGAAATTTTGAAAAGCAAAGTTAAAAATTTATCACGCGACATCGCCAACCTCAAGAGGTTTGATGTGATAATTGAAGCTACCGGCTCAAGAGAAATTTTAGAGCAGGTTTTACGAGAAACCAAAACAGATGCCGCTATTTTACTGCTGGGCTTCCCCTATGGGAATATCAATTATAATTTTGAAGATCTAACCGGCAAGGAAAAACTTATTATCGGTTCTGTCGGAGGGGATAGGGATGATTTTGATGAGGCCCTTAATTTACTGCCGAAAATTGATACGGCAGCTTTTACCGAGAAAATCATGCCGCTGGAAGAATTTTCGCAGGCTTGGAAATTGCAAAAAACAGCAAGGCATCTAAAAATAATATTAAAACCATAATGAAAATTATAGATATTTCAGTGCCAATTGCAGAAAAAATGCCCGTCTGGTCCAAAAGCATCAGGCCGGATTTTAAACTGGTCTCCGGTTTTGCTAAAGGAGACCTATGGACTGAAACGGAAGTTAATATGAATCTTCATACTGGCACCCATATTGACAGCCCTCTGCACTGCATTAAAGGAGGCATTACTTTGGATAAACTGGCGATTGAAACAATGATGGGGCCGGTACTTGTAGCTTTTTTGCCTAAAGTAAAAATTATTACAGCTGGAGATTTAGAAAAAATTCATCTGTCTAAAAGCACAAGCCGTTTATTATTTAAAACATCCAATTCAGATTTCTGGGCGAAGAAAAAACTGGTATTTCAAAAAAAGTTTGTAGCCCTTGCCCCTAATGCTGCCCAATGGCTTGTGGACCATAAAATTAAGCTGGTTGGGAATGATTACCTATCAATAGCTCCATTCGGCAGAACTTATGAAACCCATCAGATTCTTCTTAAGAATAAAGTTATAGTTTTAGAAGGGCTTAATTTGTCGGCAGTCAAGCCCGGCATTTATCAATTAATTTGTCTGCCTATTAAAATAATAGGCACAGAAGCTTCCCCAGCCAGAGCAGTGTTAATAAAACTATGAGTTATAAGTACAAAGTTTTAGTGACAGCCCCATATTTACAGCCGATAATTGAAGAATATCGGGAAATTTTTAATTCACACCAGATTGAAACCATTGTTCCGCCCCTGAAAGAAAGACTCTCTGAGAGCGAACTTTTGCAATACGTGAAAGATATTGATGGAATCATTGCCGGAAACGACGAAATTACCGAAAAGGTTTTGTTGGCGGCTCCAAAGTTAAAAGTAGTTTCAAAATGGGGTACCGGCATAGACGCCATTGATAAAACAGCTGCTGCCAGACTCGGTATTGCAGTTAGGAATACCCCAAATGCTTTTACCGACCCCGTGGCTGATACTGTTTTCGGCATTATGCTTTGTTTTACTCGAAAAATTTTGGAACTGGATAAAGAAATGAAGCAGGGGATTTGGTCAAAACAACTCGGCCATGCCTTGAACGAACTGACTATCGGAGTCATCGGGGTGGGGAATGTCGGCAAGGCCGTAATTAAAAGAGCGCAAGCGTTTGGCATGAGAGTGCTAGCTAATGATATTAAAGAAGTGCCAGAGTACGACCTTGTTCCTCTGGAGCAGCTACTCAAAGAATCTGATTTTGTCAGCTTAAATTGCGATCTTAATCCAACGAGTCGCCATTTGATTAATAAAGAAAGATTGGTGTTAATGAAATCGACCGCTTATTTAATAAATACTTCTCGTGGACCGGTGGTTGACGAGAAAGCTTTGATTGAAGCGCTGGAGAATAAAAAGATAGCCGGTGCCGGACTTGACGTTTTTGAAGATGAGCCGTTGGCAGAAGATAACCCCCTGAAGAAAATGTCCAATGTCATTCTGTCTCCGCACAATGCCAATGCCGGCGCAGTTGCTTGGAAAATGGTGCATGAAAACACTATTAAAAATGCCATCGATGAATTAGAGAAACATAGTAATTAAAATATAAACCTTTAAATTAAAAATATGAACATTATCGCTATTATTCCGGCCCGGATGGGGTCAAGCAGATTTCCGGGCAAGCCCTTAGCCAAGATTTTGGGCATACCCATGGTCGGCCACGTTTATTTCCGCAGTAAGATGGCTAAAACCTTGAATGAGGTTTATATTGCTACGTGCGATAAAGAAATTGAAGACTATGCCAAATCAATTAGCGCTCCCTGCATTATGACCAAGGACACCCACGAGAGGGCTTCCGATAGGACAGCTGAAGCCATGTTTAAAATTGAAGAACAAACTGGCAAAAAGGTTGACGCAATAGTCATGGTCCAAGGCGATGAGCCAATGGTTTTTCCGGAAATGATTGATATGGCAATCAAGCCGATACTGGCCGATTCTGCCATCGTCTCGGTCAACTTGATGGCTCCCATTAAGAGCATTGAAGAGCACAACGACCCGAATTGTCCCAAGGTGGTGGTGGACCGAGAAAATTTCGCGCTTTATTTCTCCAGAGAGCCAATTCCTTCCAGGAAAAAAGGAGCCAAAGAAGAAGACATACCGAAGTTGAAGCAAGTTTGCATTATGCCGTTCAGTCGGGAGGGTCTTTTAAAATTCAATCAATTGGAGCCCACTCCCTTAGAAAAAGTTGAATCAATCGACATGAATAGGTTTTTAGAACACGGGTACAAGGTTAAGATGGTTTTGGAGGATTATGAAACTCAGTGCGTGGATACGCCCGCAGATTTAGCTAAAGTTGAAGAATTAATGGAGAAAGATAAACTGATAACTCAATACAAGCAATAATGAAAGTATTATTTATTTATCCCAATACCATGGCTTCGACTTTGGTGCCGATTAACTTATCTCAACTTTCTGCTTGTCTGAAAGAAAAAGGCTTTGAAGTTGATTTATTTGACACCACTTTTTATAAAACCGAGGAAGTTAGTTCTGAACAAAAAAGAGTGGAATTACTGCAAATAAAACCCTTTAATTTGATCGATAAAGGATTGGAACTGAAAAAAAATAATATTTACGACGATTTAAGAAAAAAGATTTCTAAATTTCAGCCTGATTTAATAGGTTTTACTCTCGTAGAGGATACTTGGGAATTAGCCAAATCTTTGCTGAGCGTTGCAAAAGATTTTGATATTCCGGTTATTGCCGGCGGCGTGTTAGTGACAGCCGCCCCGGAGGAAATTATTTCTCATCCAGATATTGATATGGTTTGCCTTGGCGAGGGAGAAGAAACCTTGATTGAACTTTGCCAAAAAATTGAAAGAGGCGAAGATTATTCCAATATTAAGAACATTTGGATTAAAAAAGACCTGCCTGCCGGCAGGCAGGGCGGTAAAATTGTCAAAAATCCCTTAAGAGGGCTGCAGAATATCGATGCTTTGCCGTATATTGATTACGAAATTTGGGGCAGAGAACGCCTTGGCAGACCGATGTTCGGTAAAATTTACACAATGATTCACGTTGAAATAGACAGGGGTTGTCCCAATCAATGCGCTTACTGCGCAGCCCCGGTTTTAAGCAATTTTTTCATAAAAGAAGGATGCGGCTCTTATTATAGGAGAAAAAAAATTCCCCGGGTAATGGCGGAACTTGAATATTTGGCAAAAAAATACCGGCCGGATTATATCAATTTTAATTCAGAAACATTTCTGGCAAAACCCATAGAAGAATTAAAAGAGTTTGCCGGAGAATATAAAAAGAGGATTCATTTGCCATTTTGGGCGCAAACAAGGCCGGAAACCATTACCGAACAAAAGCTAGAAATTTTAAAAGAAATGGGCGTAGATTCCATGAATTTTGGCATTGAGCATGGCAATGAAGAATTTAGGGGCAGAGTTTTGCATCGCTACGGTTCAAACGAACAAATAGTGCGCGGCATCAGGCTGGTTGAAAAATACCAAATTCCTTATACCGCCAATAATATTATCGGGTTTCCAGAAGAAACGAGAGACTTGATTTTTGACACCATTGAGCTGAACCGCCAATTGAATCCCCGGACCATTAACTGCAGCATGTTTGTTCCTTACAGGGGTACGCCTTTGCGAGAATACTGCCTTGAGAAAGGATACCTTGACGAGAATGCTAAAGTCCATAACGTTACAGATGGCGTTAGATTAAAAATGGCCTCAATAAGCTACGAAGAATTAAAAGGCCTTCAAAGAACATTTTCTCTTTATATCAGGTTCCCGAAATCAGAATGGCCAAGGATAAAAATTGCCGAAAAATTTGATGAAGAAGGCAACGGGATTTTTGAAGAATATAAAAAGATTTATCGGGAAAAATATTTTTAAAAGTAATTATGGAAGAAAACAATAAAAAGTTTAAAATACTTTTGGTTTATCCGAACATACCGGGCATGCTTGTTTTGCCCGGCGCCATAGGCCTTTTTACATCCATTCTCAAAAATGAAGGCTTTGAACTCGATTTGTTTGACGCTACTTTGTACGAAGAGAATGCTCCTATTTCTCCGTTAAAAAGAGTGGAATATTTGCAGGCCCGTAAGTTTTCTTACGCAAAAGATCTTGGTTTCGAAATGAGAAAAGACCTTATTGGAAGTTTTGTAAAAAAAGTCGAATCTTTTAAGCCGGATTTATTGCTAGTTTCCGCGCTGGAGGATGCTTTTTTGCAGGGCATCAGATTGCTGAACGCAATTAAAGAAAAGAATATACCGCATATTGTCGGCGGCGTTTTTATTACAGCTGCTCCGGAAAAGGCCATTTCTTACCCCCAAATTAAAATGATTGGCTGGGGGGAGGGCGAAAAAACGGCGCTTGAGCTGGCCCAGAGGATGAGGAACGGCGAACGTTACGAAGATATTCAGAATGTTCTCAATACTTGGGTTAAAAAAGAAGACGGCGCAATTATTAAAAATCCCATAGCTTCTTTAGTAGATATTAATGAATTTATGCCGGATTTTAGTTTATTTGAAAAAGTTCGTTTTTATCGGCCAATGGGCGGTAAAATTTTAAAAACCGTGCCGTTGGAAACAGCTCGAGGCTGCCCGTATCAGTGCACTTTTTGCGATTCGCCGATGTGGAGCAAAGTTTACCGCGATAGCAAAGGAGAAATTTTTTTAAGAAGAAAAAGCATCGGCAGATTAATGGAGGAAATAAGATATTTTGTCAGAGAATACAGTCCGGAACTGCTTTATATTATCGATGACACATTTTTAGCCAGACCCATGGAGGAACTTAAAGAATTTGCCGAAAAATATCAGGAATTCAACATACCTTTTTGGATGAATACAAGGCCGGAAACGATTACCGAAGAAAAAGCTGATTTATTAAAAAAAATGAACTGCTACAGAATGTCTATTGGCGTAGAGTGCGGTAACGAAGAATTCAGGAAGAACAAACTGAAACGTTTTGGTTCCAACGAAGAAATTTTGAGGAGCATGGAAATTCTTAAGAAAAGCAGAATTCCCTTCAGCATCAATAATATGATTGGGTTTCCGGACGAAACCAGAGAGCTGATTTTCGAAACCATTGATTTCAATCGTCAATTATCAGGTTACGACAGTTTGACTGTCAGCATTTTTACTCCATATCATGGCAGCAAATTAAGGGAGGAAGCTATCCAAAAAGGATACCTTGACCCAGAGGCGATGACCACCCACACTACCGCTTCCTCTCTTTTAAATATGCCCCAATTAAGCAGAGAAGCGATCGATGGCCTAATGAAAACTTTTGCTATGTATGTCGGCTTTCCCAAAAAATGGTGGCCGCATATTGAAAAGGCAGAAAAATCCACCCCGGAGGGGCAAAAAATTTTCACTAAACTTAAAGAAATCTATCAAAAGGTTTACTTTTCCGGCGATCAATTCCAAAAAGCCGCATCAGTCATCAATTGGGATGAATTAGAAAAACAATTGGCATGAAAAATAAATCTATCCTAGTGATTTTCGGGAAAAATTACCCCAAAAAGAAGAAATCCTGGTTTGAACAATTTGATGAAGTATTGAGTTTCCCAAAATTAGATGATTTCATAACTCCGGGCAGCGTTCAGGAGGCCTATCAGCTATTTTGCCGGCTTCCCAGGCCAAGCATCGTTTATAAGGGATATGAACTGTGGTGGATTCATCATGACGATATTTATTATCAGTTTTGTTTGCCCTATACTCAATATCGCGATTTACTTGATTACCTAAAAAATTTTGGAGAGGTTCATCTTTATCGTCCGCCTTTTTCATCTCTCTTCCGCTATTTTTTAGAAACTCAAAGTTGCCGTTGTCTAATTTATAAAAAGAGGATATTTTTGCCTCCTTTCGGTATATTGCTTCAGCTTTTCCTTTCTTTCATATTTTTATTTTGGTTGAAAATAGCCCGACCAAAATTATTGCTTGAAACTAGCGACAGATTCAGCGGGCAGGATGATTTTGATTTCAGATACAAATTTATTTACCAGGAATTGAGGCAAAGAAAGATTAATTTTGTTGAATTTATCAGAAGCCTGGAATCATGGAGAATAATTTTAAAGCATGCTTGGCGAAGAAGAAGGCCGGTGATTTATTCTACGGCAATCGTTGGATTTGTGCATTATTTAGCCGGTTTCTTCGGTGAAAAAAGATTTCAGTCAGCCGGAAATCCGAATGAGAAATTTTGGTTTTTGGTTGCCACTCATTATCTTCGCAATATCAGGGGGACAGTTTGGTCCATTGAAGTGATGAAATTCATCTGGCAATGGGTAGGGGCGAAATCAGCCATAGTGCCGACTGCCAGCAACCGTAGTTTCCACGAAGTTATAGCCTGCAAAATGACTGGGATAAAAACGGTCGGCATACAGCACGGAGCTGCTTCCAAATACTATCTTATTTCCGATTTTATGCCGGGATTTAACAGTAAAAATTATCTTTCGGTTGATAAATACGGCCTTTGGTCCGATTGGTGGCTGGATTATTACATCAGAAATAGCAACGCCTATAAACCGGAACAATTTTATGTTTCCGGCCCCATGCGTCCGCTGACGAAAGGAGTTGGAGAGGTCGAACCTCTCCCTTTCGCGAGAGGTTCGACCTCAAAGGGTCGCCTGAAGGTGCTTTTTATCTCGGAGGGATTGGCAGCCCCCGAAGAAGTTATGCCCTATCTTTCAACGCTTTTGGAAATAAAAGAATTTGATATGCATATTAAATTCCGTCCCTATAAAGACGCTTTTGAGTTGTGGCTGAAGGATAATCGCCCCGAGGTCTATAAAAAAATTACAGAGAAAATAAAAAATTTCCACGGCACTATGGAAGAGGCCATTTCGCAATCAGATATGGCTGTCGGTTCTCACAGCACAGCTGTTCTTGAGTCGTTATTGCAGTTGAAGCCTTTTATTTTTTTTAGGACTAAAAAATGGGGAGATTATTTTGACATAAAATCCCTCGAGAAGCGCAATTGTTTTTTTGCTGAAAATCCTATAGAATTAATAAATTGCATAAAAAAGAGCCGTGAGATTTCAAAAGAATATTTAAAGCAGCTGCAGGAACGCTTCTTTGGAGACCCCCGCAAAAATGGAGCGAAATGGGCAGTTGAAGAATCGTTAAAATATGGAAAAACATAAAACAATAGTTTTTGGCATAGATGGAGGCACATGGATATCATTAAAGCCTTTGGCAGAAAAAGGGCTTTTGCCTGCGTTTAAAAAAATATTGGATAAGGGATCCCATGGCACTCTGATGAGTTCTATTCCCTGCAGAAGCAGCACTGCAATAATTTCTTTTTATACGGGAAAAAATCCCGCGAAATGGGGGAGTCTTGATTTTTCATGTTTTGATTGCGATGTGACAAGATACGACAAAATAAGAATCAATAATCCGGCTATCTGGGAGATTTTAGGAAATTACGGCCTTAAATCAGCCATTTTAAATTTGCCGACCACCCATCCGCCTACTCCAGTTGAGGGAGTTATGCTTTCCGGCTTTTCTGTTTCAGAAAAAGATGAATATACTTATCCTAAAGAATTTAAAGAGAGAGTGAGGGGATTCCATCTGGGTAGAGAGACATTTCTGAAATTAATTTCGGGCGAAAAGACAATGGAAGGCGAAAAAGAGTTGTTCAACTTTTTTCTTGAAAGCGCTAAACAAAAATACCAAATCATTAGGAACGTCATTAAGGATGCCGCCTTTGATTTTGTTCTATTTTGGGTAGACGAATCGGATGCCATACAACATGATTTTTGGGGGGAGGAAGAATATCTTTCAAGATTTTTTAAGGAAATAGATAAAAACCTTAATGATGTTATGGAAAATAATCCCGATGCGAATATCATTATTATGAGCGACCACGGCTTTGACGCAGTGCCGATTTACGAGTTTTATCCAAAATCATGGCTGAAAAAAGAAGGCTACTTGAAGTTGAAAGGCAATATAATCCAACAGTGGATAGTGCAGGCAATAAATAATTTTTTAATAAAAATACCCGGAGCTTACAGGTATCGCTATCTCGGATTTCTCTATTACTTATTGGACAGCATTAAAAGCATAATTAATAAAAAAAATAAAAAAGAAGTAAACCAGCCCTTTAAGATTGATCGAAGCTGGCGTCTTAAAAAGCATTCTTCCGAGTCAAAGGCAATGGGGGTTGATTGGTCAAAAACCGTGGCAAGCAATCACGATTTTTGGGGGATTAAGATATTCAAAGAGAATTTAAAAAGAGATTACGAAGAAGTGAGGTCGGAAATAATGAAAAAAATGAGAGAGTTGAAAGACAAAAATGGCGAAAAAATCATTAAATATGTTTGGAAGAGAGAAGAGATATTCAGCGGCGAGGGCGTAGAAAAATTTCCGGACATTGCCTATTTGCCAAACAGCAAATTTTTGCCGACCGGTTTTTTGCCCTTTTCCCTTACTAGAAAAAGATCGATAACGCGGGTAGCGAAAGTTGCTCGCGGCGGCCACATGATAATAAGAGAAGGTATTTTTCTTGCCTTCGGTCCTAACATAAAAAACGCAGGCGATATCGGAGAATTGAACGTTCTAGATCTAACTCCTACCATTCTATCTATGTTTAATGTGTCGATTCCGGAAGATATGGACGGCAAAGTTATAAAAGAAATTATTATATGACAATGGTTGTTATCGCTGTCAAAAAAATTATTTTTGATATGCATCTGGCGATTATCTGGAAAGTTTTCGATGGCATTAAATTTGAGATAGAAAAAAATATTTTGCAATTAAGGGCCTATTTCATGTCTGGCGAAAACCAGCTCAAAAAAGAGCTTCTTCTTTTTTACGGAAAAGACCGACCCTATCAGTCTTTCGCGGGTCGCGGCTTCGAAGACGTTCCCTTTTTAAGAAATAGCGATGATCGTTTTAAGATAATTAAGGAAAATCTTACCGCAAGAAAAGGGACCTTATTGGATATTGGAGCCAATTTGGGATATTTCTGCCATAAATTTGAGGATGAGGGGTTCGATTGTTGCGCTTTGGAGGAAAATAGAATGTTGAGTTATTTTATAGAAAAATTAAAAAAAGCGGCTAATAAAAGCTTTAAAGTGATTCCGCAGTCAATTTTTAATTATAAAAAAAATGAAAAGTTGGTTTTTGATGTAGTATTGGCTTTAAGCGTCTTCCATCATTTTTTAAAAAGTAAAGAAGCTTATTTTAATTTGATCATTTTTTTAAAGCGCCTTGAGGCCAAAGAATTATTTTTTGAACCGCATTTACCCCGTGAATTCGGCGGTAAAATTTTTTATAAAAATTACACTCCGGAGCAATTCGTTGATTTTATAATTCAAAACTCCTGCTTTAAGAAAGTTGAGTTTGTTGGCAAATCAGAAGGAGGCAGGCCCATCTTTAAATTTTCTGAAAAATAAAAACAAGACCAATCCGCTTTTGAAAATTTCAGCTCCAATGGCGGCCACTATAGCTCCCCAGATACCGTAAATGGGAATCAATATTGCCATGAGGCATATTTTGATAAAAGAGCCCACTTTAATTAAGTAAAGTTCTTTTTTCATCATCTTGGCCTTGAAAGTCGTGCCCAACAAGCTTATTGGAATGGAAACAAAAGTGAGCACGAATGCCTGAGAATAGATTATGGAATCAAGATATCGCGGGAAAAATATTTTATAAAAAAACGGGATAATTGCGATAGAAACAACCATAGCCATGCCCGTTAGAATGGATAGTTTCCAAAATTTTTGCATTAGATTCACCCTGATATATTTTTCTGATTTTGAAGCTAATTTGGGGAAAGCGAGGGATTCAACATTTCCCAAAATTCTTTCAATCTGCTCCGGAATAATTGTGGCAAAAGAATAAATTGCCAACGGAGCGGCTCCGATTGAATTAAAAAGAAGCAGTTTGTCCAAACGACTGGCTATCCCAGAAACGACTCCCATTAAGCTTAAATGTTTGCCGTAAGAGATGGTTTGGGGATCTTCTTTTTTATTTGGCCGGAATTTAAACTTGGTCAAGAAGTAGAAAAAAAAGTTTGTGAAAGAGTTTGAGGTAAAATACACGATAATCAGCCATAAAAGGTTTTTGGTTAGGAAAAGAGCGGCAATGATCGCTCCCACTGAAATAATTTGGCTGACGATCGTGTATTTGACTTGGTAATTAAATAATTTTCTTCCACCTAAAAAAGCAGTGTAAATATGCGAGGCGTTTAAAATCGGCAGAAAAACAGCCGCAACAATAAGCGGTAAAGATAGGGTCTCATTGCCTCTTAACCAATAATAAATAACAGCTATCATGGCCGCTAGGCTTCCAATAAGCCCCCATTTTAATTTGGTTTTGAAGCCCGAATAAAAAGAACCTTCCAAATTGCGGGCTACGGCTTGAGTTACGGCGGCCCCCACTCCCGCTAAAGACGTAATTTCCAAAATTTCTGCCAGAGATAAAATATATTTATAGTTTCCATATGTTGCCGGGTTTAGCAAGTTGGCAAAGGCCACGGCCGAAAAAAAAGCAATGGCCATTGAAAAAATTTGGCTCGAAGACAGCCAAAATCCTCCTTTAGCCAAATAAACATTGTCCGTGCCTGTGTATTTTTGAGCCAGGCGTAAAAACCTGTATATTTTATTTTTAAGGTAATTTGTTATCACTCTTTTTTGAAAAATAATTGAAAGGTTTTTAGCAAAATACCTAAGTCCAAAAATAATGACCTATTTTTAATATAATAAAGGTCATACTGGAATTTTTCCTTGGCATCCATTATCGACCTTCCATATCTGAATTTCAGCTGGGCCCAGCCGGTGAAACCGGGCTTGATTAAGTGGCGAAGATGATAGTGCGGAATTTCTTTCTCTAATTGCCAAACAAACTCCGGCCTTTCCGGTCTGGGGCCCACTAAGCTGATTTCGCCTTTAAGCGCATTAATCATTTGAGGAAGTTCATCAAGGTGAATTTTCCTCAAAATAGCTCCGACTTTAGTGGCCCTATAGTCTCGAGCTTCTGCCCAAAGCGGACCGGTTAATTTTTCAGCCTCAGGCTTCATTGAGCGGAATTTGAAAAGCAGAAATGGTCTTTTATCTTTGCCTATTCTTTCCTGAGTGTAAATGACGGGACCCCCGTCTTCCAGTTTGATTAATATCATTATTATTAACCAAATTGGCATAGTTAATATAAAGATAATCCCAGCCCAGATAACATCTAAAGCCCTTTTTATCATATCGTAAAATATTTTTTTTCCCCCCTTAAGGTTTTGCAGAAACCATATATGGTTGATGGATAAAACGGGTATTTTCCCGGTGATTATTTCATAGGCGCTGGTCCAATCTAAAAATTTCACTCTGGCCGGCAAACATTGATAAAGATTTTTAATTAGTTCAGAATTAAAAGCCAAATCTGGAGGCACTAATATCGTATCAATTTTTTGTTCTTTAATCTGGCTCATTAGATCTTTATCATTTTTTAATTCGATGAGCCTATAACCCAAATGAGGCCTGGCATTTATTTCTTCGGCTAATTCCGAAGCTTTCTGGGCTTGGCCGACAATTACTATTTTGGTTAGGAATTTGGAAGAAAATAAGGTTAAGAATATTTTACGCCAAAAATATTGTAATACCGTAAAAATTAAAACATTTAAAACTAGATTAGTTTTAGGGGTGAGCTCAAAAAATGGAAAAAGATAGAAAAATATTAATCCCAATATTAATGCAGTAGACAGGGCCCCCGGCATTCTTGCGCGAAAAGTTTCTTTAATTCTGATTAGGCTGAGATCATACAAGCCAAAGATATAAAAAATAATCAGCCAAAAAAAATAAAGGATAGAGAAGGGGACCAAGTGCTCATCCAGGGTTTTTAGGAAATGCTTTTCTCGGAAATCCCAAAATACTACGACTATCAGCGAAAAATATAAGAGAATAATATCAGAAGTTATTAGAAGAAATCTTCTGAGGTTTAGAGTATTCAGCATCAGTTTAATTGTACTCTAAGCTTGCTTAAATTTCAATGATTAGTTAAAATAGTTTTAATGGGTAAGCAATCAAGAGAAAAACTCGCCCGCCGAAGCATTGGCGAAGGCGGGTGGGAAAGACCAAAATTACAATTTCAAACCGGTCTGGAAAGGACCTGCATTTTTATTATTAGGTGGGGAATTTACTTGATAATGTTTACCCCCTTGATTATAAATACTAAATTTTTCTTTCCTTTTGTCGCGCCTAAAACAACTTTTTTCAGGATAATCGTTGAAATAGTTTTAGCCGCTTACATATTTTTGGTCATTTCAAATGCCGGAAAATATCGCCCTAGAATTAATGCCCTAACTCTCGCTATTACTCTTTTTTTGGCAGTGTTTATTTTAGCCTCTTTTACTGGCGTTAACTTAGCAAGATCTTTTTGGTCAACTTATGAGAGAATGACTGGCATTTGGACGATGCTGCATCTCTACGCCTTTTTTATTATTTTAAGCAACTGCTTTAAGAAGAAAGACGATTGGGATAAATTTTTAGGCGTTTCTATCATTGCCGGAGTTTTTTTGAGTTTATATGTTTTGATGGGAAATCAGGCCTCCACTAGAGGGGGCGGCACCATTGGCAACACTTCTTTTATGGCAGCTTATCTGCTTTTTGATGTATTTTTTGCTTTAATTTTGTTTTTATCCAAAAGAGGATTTTGGCAGATTTTCTCTGGCGTTTGTTTGCTTATTTTGTTGCCAGTGTTGCTTACTTCCACCGCTCAAGGAGCTATCGTTTCTTTTTTTCTAGGGCTGTATTTGCTGACTTTAGGTTATTTTATATTCTCTAAAGAAAAGATTTTCAAAAGATTAGCTTGGGCGATTATTCTAACTACTGTAATTTTTGGGGCAATACTTATTATTTTTCAGCCCGCTTTTGTTAAAGATTTTGTGCAACATTCGCTTGATGTAATGCAAGCCAGATTCGTAGTTTGGGAGAATGGCCTTAAGGGTTTCCTGGAAAGGCCGATTTTGGGATGGGGCCCGGAAAATTTTAATGTTGTTTTTACAAAATATTTTAATCCGCGCGTCTTTTTATCGACTTATGGCGGAGAAATTTGGTTTGATAGAGTTCATAATATTGTTTTTGACACTTTGGTAACTACCGGAGTGGCTGGATTGGTAGCTTATTTATTTATTTTTGGAATTGCAATCTACAAATTATTGGTGGCTGCCTCAAGGGTTATAGAAAGAAAAAATCTGTTTCTCCTTCTAGGCCTTGCTATTCTTTTGATAGTCTATTTTTTACAGAATTTGCTGGTTTTCGATATGATAAACTCTTATTTAGTATTTTTTCTAAGCCTGGGTTTTATTAATTTCTTAACTCAAAAATCAAATGATTCTTCAGGAGAAATGGCAGTTAAACGGTTTAATCCGCTTTTAGCCATAGTTATTATTTTGGCTATATTACCCGCGCTCTGGTGGGGGAATATCAAGCCAATGATCGCTAATTACTATCTCATTAAAGCGCTAAGCAGCCAATATATCGATCAGACCTATTCATTTTTTGGAAAATCCCTGTCAACTTCAATGAATAAATACGAAGCCAGAGAAAATTTTTCTCAAAGGATAGGCGGGGCGATTCGTCGGGAAACATCCGAAGACATGCGACCGACTCTTCAGAAGACCATTGAATTAACCGAAATGGAGATGGAAAAAAATATTATGGAAAATTCCCTGGATTTCCGCCAGCACCTATTTTTAGGAGAGTTATATTTGAACTCCCATCGTTTCAGCAATGATCAGGAGAAAATAAAGAGGGCCCAAAACGTATTGGAAAAGGCCATAGAGTTGAGTCCGACTAATCAGCAGGGCTATTGGCAACTAGCCGAAACAAGGGTTACTCAAGGAAGAATTGAAGAGGGAATTACCCTGTTGAGAAAGGCCGTAGATCTTGAACCCCGACTGGGTAATTCGCATTGGTATTTGGCCATGGCTTACCAGATAGCCGGTCAATACAAGTTAGCCAAAGCAGAAGTTCTTGAGGCGGAAAAATATAACTTTGATTGGAAGACTGATTTAGATAACCTGCGGAGAGTGATGGATATTTATCGGCTTTTGGGCGAAGATGAGAGGTTGATCCCCCTTCTTCTAGAAGCATTAGAACGCGCTCCCGACGATGCCAAGCTTTGGGCAGCTTTGGCTGCTAGTTATGCCAATATAAGAGATTATCAAAAAGCCGAAGAGGCAGCCGATAGGGCAGCTAAGATAGATGAAAGTTTGCTTCCGGAGGTTGAAAAATTTTTAAAACAACTGCCTAAATAAAAATGAAAAGAATTTTTATATCTGTTATTCTGATAACTCTATTTTCGCCAATTTTTATTAAGGCCCAAGATATTATTGGCCAGGAAATATTTTTTAACATTGAATCATCTTACGATTTTTCCGGGAGAGATTCCCTGACCGCTGTTTTAATAAAGATTTCCCCCAGAGCTTATTGGCTTGCCGATAGCGCTTGGTGGAAATCATTGGGTACTGAAGAGCAAAAAATTACAGGGGAATCTCTTGATTCTCTAATCTTAGAATTCGAGGACGATATTTACCCTATTTTAACAAGAACTTTCGGCCTTGAGTGGACTCCCGGTATCGATAAAGATACGAGAATCACTATTTTGATTCATCCCATGAAAAAAGAAAGTGGCGGCTATATTAATTTAGCGAATGAATATCCAAAAGTTCAGGCTCCAGAATCCAATGAGAGAGAAATGATTTACTTGAGTTCCCAATATATTAATACCCCTGATATTAAGGTTTTCCTGGCCCATGAATTTGTTCATTTGGTCACTTTTAATCAAAAAGATAAAATTAATAATGTTTCTGAAGATGTTTGGCTAAATGAAGCCAGGGCAGATTTTTCTTCAACCCTCTTGGGCTATGATAAAAAGTATGAAGGCAGCAATCTTCAGGGGAGGGTAAAGGATTTTCTTGATAGGTCGTCTGATTCTTTGACCGAATGGAGAGAAACCGCAGGAGATTACGGAGTCGTGAATTTATTTACACAATATCTAGTTGATCATTATGGCGTCAGTATTCTGGCAGATTCTATAAAATTAAGAAAAACAGGAATTGAAAGCTTAAATGCTATTTTAGTCCGCCAGGGCTTTAAAGAAGATTTCGTTCAGATTTTTAATAATTGGGCTATTGCTGTTTTACTTAATAACTGCCAAGTTTCAGAAAAATATTGTTATTATAATCAAAATTTAAAAGATTTTAGGCTTGTTCCGTTAGTCAATTATCTTCCATTTGTCGGCGACAGTGTTTTATCGGTTAATAATACCACCAAAGATTGGTCCGGTAATTGGCATAGATTTATCGGTGGCAGAGGGAGGCTGGAGATTGAATTCAAAGTTAACGGCAATAGCCAATTTAAAGTACCCTACATTATCGAAGATTCGCAGGGAAACCTTTCGGTTAATAATTTAATTCTTGATACTAATGGAACCGGAAGAATTACCCTGGAAAATTTCGGTATCCAGTATGCTTCTTTAACAATTATTCCCATCGCTCAAAATAAGATTTCCGGCTTTAACGGGATTCAACCGTCGTATTCTTTCTTTTGGTCAGCCGCTACTAAGACTAATCAAGCGCAGGTTATAAGAGAAGAACCGAAAGCAGATATGGGAAAAGAAAAAGCGATCGCTGAATTAAAAAATCAGATTACCGCCATACAATTGAAGATCATTGAACTGTTAAAACAGTTGATTCAATTACTCTTGACAGAACTAGCCCCCTCTGCTAATATGTAAATAGAGTTTAGTGCAAACTCCAATTCGGCAACAGGCCTCCCTCGAGCGAGGCCTTTTGCTTTATTTTTTTACGTATGGTATTATAGTAATTGGGCGGGATACTCACTAAATTCTTTGAATTGGAGTTTTTTCCCGCCCATTTAAATTCCTTTTAATCATGAAAATTCAGAAGAATGTTTTGCTGAAAAACTACACAACTTTTCGAATTGGTGGGCCGGCTGAATATTTTTGTATTGCGAAAAGTAAAGAAGATTTAATTAAGGCAATCAATTTTGCCCAAAAAAACAAAACCACCTTTTTTATTTTAGGCGGTGGAAGCAATTTGTTGGTTTCTGACAATGGCTATAATGGGTTAGTTATAAAAATTGAAAATTGTAAATTAAAAATTTCTGCCCGCCGGCAGGCAGGAAAAATTTGCAAAGTAATCGCTGGCGCCGGGGTAACTTTGGCTAAATTAGTGAGTGCTACTGCTAACGCTAGTCTTTCGGGCATGGAGTGGGCTACTGGCATTCCGGGAGCAACAGTGGGAGGGGCGATTAGGGGAAATGCCGGAGCCTTTGGGACAGAAATGAAAGATATCACCAAAACTGTAACAGTTTTGGAAATTCGAAATTCGAAATTCGAAATTCGAAAATTCAATAATGAAGACTGCCAGTTTGGCTACAGAGATAGTATTTTTAAGAAAAATTCTAATTTAATAATTCTTTCTGCGGAATTGGAATTTAAAAAAGGCGATAAAGAGGAAATTAAAAATAAAGTAAAAGAAATTTTGAATTACAGGAGAAGCAGTCATCCTAAGTATTCTTCGGCTGGCAGTATCTTTAAAAATTTAGAAAACGCAAGAGCCCGCGATTTAATTGAAAAAGCCAGTCTTAAGGGGAAAATAATAGGCAAGGCGCAGATTTCCGAACAGCATGCTAATTTTATTGTTAATCTTGGCGGGGCTAAAGCAAAAGATGTTTTAAAATTAATTGATCTGGTAAAAAAAGAAGTTAAAAATAAATTCAGAATTGAAATTGAGGAAGAAATTCAAATTTTATCTTGACACTGTTTTTTTATAATGAAATAATAAAATAATTATTATGATTCCGACAAAATTTTTCCTCACTTCGGGAGTGGGGGTTCATAAAGATCAATTGTCTTCGTTTGAGGCGGCTTTAAGGGATGCAGGTTTGGCCCCCTTTAATTTAGTTTCCGTATCCAGCATTTTGCCGCCCAGTTGTAAAAAAATTACCTGGCAAAAAGGATTAGAGTTGTTGAAACCAGGTGAAATTGTTTTCGTGGTTTTGGCAAGAAATCATACCGATGAGCCGAATAGATTAATTGCAGCTTCTATCGGCTGCGCAGTGCCGGCAAATAACAAACGATATGGTTATCTTTCTGAGCATCATCCGATGGGAGAGACTAGAGAGAAAGCTGGGGATTACGCGGAAGATTTGGCAGCTTCGATGCTGGCCACTACTTTAGGTTTGAAATTCAACACGGAAGAAGCATGGGACTCGAGGCGTCAGGCATTTAGATTATCTGGTAAAATAGTTCGCACTACTAATGTTACGCAAACAGCCAGAGGGAATAAAGACGGCCGTTGGACTTCGGTGGTAGCAGCCGCCGTGTTTGTACCATAAGTATGATGAAAAATAGATTTCTTTCCGGCAAAAAGATTTTCGCCGGTAAATTAAAAAAGGGATTAAAAGTTTCTGAATTAGTTGAGAATTACTATCAGGCATATAATTCGGCAAGACTAAGCGAAGCTTGCCGGCTTTTAGTTGAAAAAATGCTGTCCCCCCAAAATGATGTAACTATTGGTATTACTTTAGCAGGCGCGATAACCCCTGCCGGAATGTCGGGACAAATAGTTTCAATGATGGAAAGAGGTTTTATTGACTTTATTATTGCCACGGGAGCCAATCTTTATCACGACACCCATTTTGCTTTAAATTTTCCCCTGCATAAAGGCACGCATCAAATTGACGATACCACCCTATATAAACATGGGGTCGTGAGGATCTACGATGTATTTTTGACTGCTGATACTTTATTAAGCACCGATAAATTCACCCAAAAGATATTGCTTGCGAAATCAGCGCCCAGGGGAGCTATTTCTTCCGCGGAATTTCATAATTATATAGGCAGGTGTCTTTTGAGAGACGCTCCCAATCCGGAAATTTCCATTTTGGCGCAGGCAGCAAAATATAATATTCCCGTTTATACTTCTTCGCCCGGAGACAGCACTTACGGCATGGATTTGGCCAATTTCAGCACTGATTTAAAAAGACTGGGTTCGATAAATTTGCATATAAATCCTAATTTAGATGTTTTGGAAACGACAGCTATAGTTATGGGAGCCAAGCAAAATGGCGCCATACTTTTGGGCGGCGGTTCTCCTAAAAATTTCTATATGCAGACACAGCCATTCTTGTGGGAATGCCTGGGAGTTGAAAAAGGCGGCCACGATTATTTCATACAAATCACAATGGACAGTCCCCAGTGGGGTGGGCTTTCGGGAGCTACTCCGCAGGAGGCTGTATCGTGGGGCAAAATCAATCCCAATGAATTAAAAAATACCGTAGTGGTTTATTCGGACATTACTTTAGCTGTGCCAATTTTATTCAGTTATGCTTTAGAGAAAGCAAAAATGCGCAAGCAGAAAAATCTTTATTTGAGGCGTGAGAAATTAATGAATGATTTAAAAAAAGAAGCCCAGAAAAAGCCGATTACTTGGACAGCCGACGAACTTTATAAAAAACATCAAGAGTAATAATGATTTCCGAAATTCGATAATATCTGGAGGTCCGACCTCCCAAATATCGTAAATATCTATGCAAGATTTTTTTCATTATCCAAAATTGGAGCCCTTTAATTTTATGGGGCTTGACGAACAGAATTATAAAATTGCCAAAGTGGTTGTTTTCCCCGTACCTTACAGTTCCACCACTTGCTGGAAAACTGGGACTAATGAGGGACCGCAAGCCATAATTGAGGCCTCTCGCCACATGGAGCTCTACGATATTGAAAGCGGCAAAGATCCCTCAAAAAAAGGCATTTTTACATTAGAGCCGTTAGAGCCGTCAAAAGATTCTCCAAAAGAAACTGTTTTTAGGATAAAAAAAGTTGTTGATAAGATACTAAAAGACAAAAAGTTTTTAATGATGTTAGGCGGCGAGCATTCCATTACACTGGGGTCGGTTATGAGCTTCAAGAATAACTTTGCTGATTTTTCGGTTTTGCAGATAGACGCCCATGCCGACTTAAGAAATTTGTATGAGAATTCTGAATATCACCATGGTTCAGTTATGAGACGGATTAGAGAATTGGGTATTCCCGTTACGCAGGTCGGCTTGAGAAGCATTTCCGAAGAAGATGCAAATTATGTTAAAAAGGCAAAGATTAAAACAATTTTTCCAGCCCCCGAATTGCCTATAAATAAAATTATTGCTACTCTTAAAAAGAATGTTTATTTAACCATTGATTTAGACGGCCTAGACCCCTCAATTATGCCTTCGGTCGGGACACCTGAGCCCGGCGGCCTCGGCTGGTACGATGTGCTTGGTTTAATTAAGCAACTGTCTAAGAAAAGGAGAATTATTGGAGCCGATGTGGTTGAGCTGGCTCCCACTGCCGGCCTGCATGCGCCTGACTTTTTAGCCGCTAAATTAGTTTATAAAATAATAAGTTATGTCGTCTGATCAGAAACTTGAGAATTTAAAAAATAATTTAAAAGCAATGGGTTCGGCAGCCATTGCTTTTTCGGGTGGGGTAGACAGCACTTTTTTGGTTAAAGTAGCTTATGACGTGCTGGGCAGCAGGGTTTTGGCGGTTACCGCCACTTCGGAAACTTACCCGGAAAGCGAATTAAAAGAAGCAAAAAGTTTGGCAAAAATGATCGGAGTTAATCACCAAATTATTGCGACCCAAGAACTTAAAAAGAAAAATTTTTATAAAAATCCTCCGATTCGCTGTTATTTCTGCAAAGGAGAGCTGTTTTCAGAGTTAAAAAAAATAGCAGAAAACAAAAAAATTAGATATGTTTTAGATGCATCTAATTTTGATGATTTAAAAGATTATAGGCCGGGACGAAAAGCAGCTAAGGAATTGGGCGTAAAATCTCCTTTGGCTGAAGTTGGTCTCACTAAAGAAGAAATTAGATTATTTTCTAAAAAACTAGGACTTCCCACGTGGTCAAAGCCGTCGCAGGCTTGTTTGGCTTCCAGGATTCCTTACGGAATTGAAATTACGGAAAAAGAATTAAAAAAAGTTGCCGAGGCAGAGGTGTTTTTAAAAAAATTGGGAATTAATATTTTGAGAGTGAGAAATCATAAAGAAATTGCCAGGATCGAAACTGTCCCCGAATATCTGCCCTTGGTTATAAAACATTCGCAGGAAATAAACAAAAAACTTAAAGGCCTGGGGTTTACTTTTGTAACCGTGGATTTGGGCGGCTACAGAACTGGCTCTCTTAACGAAGTTTTAAACAATGACTCCAAAAGCAATTAAAAAAATTTTAAAAGATTTTAGGGCGGGGGAAATTTCCGAAAAAGAAGTTTTTCGATATTTAAAATCTTTGCCCTTTAAGGATTTAAGCTTTGCAAAGATAGATCATCATCGGGCTTTGAGGCGGGGTTTTCCTGAAACTATTTTTGGCAAAGGGAAAACTAAAGACCAGATTTTAAAAATTTCAGAAGAAATGGCCAGATACGGTAATGTTTTAATTACCAAAACCAGCGAAGACGTTTTTAAGGCAATCAAAGAAAAATATCCTAAAAGTTATTATAACAAGCTGGCTAAGACCATTGTTATTAAAAACGGGGTAATAAAAACAAGAAAAGGGAAAATTCTCATTTTGGCAGCTGGCACATCCGATATTCCGGTGGCTGAAGAGGCGGCGGTAACTGCAGAATTATTTGGCAATAAAGTTGAGAATGTCTACGATGTGGGGGTCGCCGGAATCCATAGACTTTTTGCTAATTTAGATAAAATTTCTAAAAGTTCCGTAATAATCGTTGTTGCGGGCATGGAAGGAGCTTTGCCCAGCGTAGTAGCTGGCTTAACCGACAAGGCCGTTATTGCCGTTCCCACAAGTTGTGGTTATGGAGCAAGCTTTGAAGGTATTACCCC
Organism: Candidatus Nealsoniibacteriota bacterium; assembly: GCA_016188865.1. Lineage (GTDB taxonomy): Bacteria > Patescibacteriota > Minisyncoccia > Minisyncoccales > MHMH01 > JACPGX01. The sequence goes on along the minus strand of JACPGX010000001.1, from coordinate 119,914 downwards.
TCTTTTAGCCATGCTTAATAGCTGTTCTCCGGGAGTGGCAGTAGTAAATATTGATAATGGTTTCGGAGCAGGCTACTTGGCTAGCCTCATCAATAAATAGAATGCGAGTTCTTTATTTTAATTGTCAATCCGGAGCCGCGGGAGACATGATTGTCGCTGCTTTGCTGGATTTATGGACTGATAAAAGTTGGTTCATTAAGGAGTTGGATAAGTTAGGATTGAAAAATCATCGGATTGAGATTAAAAGAATTAATAAAAATGGGATAAGCGCTCTTAGATTTATTGTTAATGCTAAAAAGGAGAAAAGAGAAAGGACGCTTGATGATATTTATAAAATTATTGGCCAGAGCTTTTTAAGCCGAGAAATAAAACAGCTTAGCCAAAAAATATTTTTAAATTTAGCAAAGGCAGAAGCAAAAGTCCATAAAATCGGCATTAGGGAAATTCATTTTCATGAAGTGGGAGCCATCGATTCAATTATAGATATTGTTTCAAGCGCTATTTTAATAAATAAATTAAAACCGCTTAAAATATATGCTTCTAGATTAAGCGAAGGCAGGGGAATAATTAAGTTTTCGCATGGCGTTACTTCACTGCCGGTCCCGGCCGTTAGGGAGTTGACAGGGGAAGTTCCGATAACTGTTTTGAATATAAATAAAGAGTTGATTACTCCGACCGGCGCAGCTATACTTAAAACTATCGTCGATGAATTTGTAGATGACATAGATATTAAAGTAATTAAAAAAGGCTACGGAGCCGGTAAAAGAAATTTAAAGATACCCAATGTTTTAGAAATTATACTTGGAACCACCAAGATGGAAAAAGATAAATTAATGATTTTAGAAACAAATATAGACGATATGAATCCGCAATTCTATGCTTTTGTTATTGATAGATTGATTAAAGCGGGAGCCAGAGAAGCTTTTATTCAACCCATAATAATGAAAAAAAATCGTTTAGGAACCCTATTGACAGCAATTTGCGAGGAGAAAATAAAAAACAAATTAATTGAAATAATTTTTGACGAAACCACTACTTTCGGAGTAAGAGTTAATAGAATTTCTAGGGTTTGCCTAGACAGAAAATTTAAAAAAATTATAACTAGATACGGCCCGATTAATGTCAAAGTCGGAAAATATAAAGGGAAAATTAAAACCATTTCGCCAGAGTACGAAGATTGTAAGAATGCCGCAATTAAAAAATTAGTCCCTATTAAAAAAATATATGACGAAGTAAAGAAGAATATATATGCCAATTTTAAATAAAATTTTTGGCGATGCCAATGAAAAATATGTGAAAAAACTTCAGCCGGCGGTTGATAGGATAAACAGCTTCGAAAAAGAATTTGAAGGTTTTTCCGCTGAGCAGCTTAAAGGGGAGACCGATAAACTTCGTCAAGCGATTAACTTAGAGAGGGCGTTTGCGCTTGTAAGGGAGGCGGCAAAAAGAACGCTCAATCAGCGGCATTTTGATGTGCAGTTAATTGGCGGAATGGTTTTGCACGAAGGCAAGATTGCTGAAATGAAAACTGGAGAAGGGAAAACTCTAACAGCAACTTTGCCTATTTATTTGAATGCCCTGGGAGGCGAGGGAGTACATGTTGTTACCGTTAACGATTATTTAGCTAAAAGAGACGCTGTCTGGATGGGACAAATTTATCATGCATTAGGATTATCAACGGGCTGTATCATCCATGATGCTTCATATGTGTATGACCCTGACTCCAATAAGGACAAAGAAAGAGATGCGCTTGGCGGATTCAAAGTTATTGATGATTATTTGAGGCCATGCTCCAGGAAAGATGCATATGCGGCTGATATTACTTACGGCACCAATAACGAGTTCGGGTTTGATTATTTAAGAGACAATATGGCTTATGATTTAAATCAGCAGGTCCAGCGCGGGTTTAATTATGCAATCGTTGACGAGGTTGATTCTATTTTAATCGATGAGGCCAGAACTCCGTTGATAATTTCGGCTCCCGACACGGAATCATCAAAATGGTATCAGGAATTTTCTAAAATTATTCCTAAATTAGATTCTAAAACTGATTACGAGATTGACGAGAAAATGAAAGCAGTTACTTTAACCGAGCAAGGGATTGGCAAGATAGAAAAGATTTTGGGTCAAGAAAATATATATGAAGAAAAAGGCATAAAATACGTTCATCATTTGGAGCAGGCCCTAAGGGCGGAAGTGATGTTCAAAAAGGACAGGGATTACGTGGTCCAGAGCGGAGAGGTGATTATTGTTGACGAGTTTACGGGCAGACTAATGCCCGGTCGTCGATGGTCGGGCGGGCTGCATCAGGCAGTCGAGGCGAAAGAGGGGGTTGCGGTTCAGCCGGAATCTTTAACCTTAGCCTCTATTACTTTTCAGAATTATTTCAGGATGTATAAGAAATTGGCTGGCATGACCGGCACTGCCGCTACTTCGGCTGAAGAATTTGATAAAGTTTATAACCTGGATCTTATCGCAGTTCCTACCAATAAGCCGATGATTAGAAAAGAATTGCCCGACAGAATTTACAAAACAGAAGAAGGAAAGTTTAAGGCAGTAGTCAGAGCAATAAAAGAAAGGCACGAAAATGGCCAGCCGGTTTTGGTGGGCACTACTTCGATTGAAAAAAATGAATACTTGGGAAAGCTTTTAAACATAGAAGGAGTATCTCACCAGATTTTGAATGCTAAAAATCATGAAAAAGAAGGAGAAATTATCGCTCAAGCAGGAAAATTAGGGGCCGTAACTATTGCCACAAATATGGCAGGCCGAGGAGTGGATATTATACTCGGAGGCAACCCCGAAGATAACCCCGAGCGAAGTCGAATGGTCAGAGAATCGGGAGGCCTTCATGTTATTGGCACCGAGCGCCATGAAGCAAGGCGCATTGATAATCAGCTTCGCGGCAGATCGGGCAGGCAGGGAGACCCGGGTTCTTCCCAGTTTTTCATTTCTCTAGAAGATGATGTTATGCGGATTTTCGGGGGAGAGAAAATAAAATCATTGATGAATGTTTTAAAAATCCCTGAAGATCAGCCCATTGAGGCGGGTATGATTTCCGGCGCTATAGAATCGGCCCAGTCAAAAATTGAAGGTCTGAATTTTGATTTAAGAAAACACCTTTTGGATTACGACGATGTTTTGAATAAACACCGAGAAGTTATTTATAAAAAAAGAAAAGAGTTTCTTCGAGTAGAAGATTGGAAAGAAAAACTTAAAGGTTGCGAAGAAAAAGTAAAAGAATTAGGCGAAAATTTTAATCAAGTCGCTAAAATAGTCGCTTTGAGGACATTAGATATGCTTTGGATGAATCATTTGGAAGAGATGGAGGCCTTGCGCGATTCCGTCCGCCTTCGGGCTTACGGCCAACGCGATCCCTTAGTTGAATACAAAACCGAAGGTCACAGAATGTTTAAAACATTATTGGATACCATTGAATCCAATATAGCCGAAACAATTTTACGAGTTTCTCTTAAGCCGCAAGATGTTGGACTTACGAAATCCAACGGTACCGTTGGATTTCGTAAGTCCAACAGTCAAAAGGCGGGCAGAAACGACCCTTGTCCGTGCGGTTCAGGGAAAAAATATAAAAGGTGTCATGGAAAATAAATATAAATTTGTAAAAATTGTAGTATTTACGCCTGAGACGCATGCTGATGCGGTGAGAAAGGCGCTGGGAAAAGCTGGAGCCGGGAAAATAGGGAACTATTCATTTTGTAGTTTTTCGGCCAAAGGAAAGGGCAGGTTTCTGCCCAAAAAAGGAGCCAAGCCGGCAATCGGCAGGGCGGGTAAATTGGAACAGGTTTTCGAAGAAAGAATAGAGGCCAGATGCGAGAGGAGCAAATTGAAAAAAGTTTTAAGGGCGATAAAAAAAGTTCATCCTTACGAAGAAATCGCTATGGACATCTATCCATTAGAAACAGCGATTTAAGGAACTAAGTTCCTAAGTAATAAGAAGTACAATGGAAAATAACAATCAATATTTACACGAAGTAGCAATCACCGCCATCATTGTGAAAGATGGTAAGTTTTTGATTACGCGGCGTTCGCCTAACAAAAAAAGATTTCCGGGCAAGTGGACGGTGCCCGGCGGTAAAATGGAAACAAACGATTATCTGCAGCTGCCCAAAGACACCGAGTTTTATTGGTACAATGTGCTCGAAAGAACTTTACGCAGAGAAGTAGTAGAAGAAGTGGGAATTAATATAGATAATATTGAATATGTGACAAGCTTGGCGACTGTTCACGCAGATGGAAGTCCATCACTCGTAATATCTTGCATGGCAGAGTATATTGGCGGAGACGTAAAACTTAAAGAAGACGAATCAGATCAGTATGCATGGGTAAGCTTGGAGGAGTCAAAAAATTATGAACTTCTTGATGGGATATACGACGAACTGGCGATGGTCACTAACAAAAGAAGCGGCCAAAAATCCGAATGGCAGCGGTTTAATTAAGGAAAATTTTATTTGACAAGATTGAGAAGACGTGCTATAATTATAAAGTACAAAAATATAGAGAGGAGGTTCGTTTCAAAATGAGAAAGAGGGAGCTTTTGAGGGCGCTGGAAGAAGTAGAGCCGGGCGACAGCATAACAGTTATGGGTTCCACTCATCTTGTTGACGAGGTGGCCGTCTATGAGAAAGACGGCGAGCGATGGAGATGCCTGGTATTTCACGCTCATGGAGCAGAGTTTGCCTTGGAAATCGAGGGAGGCAATCTCGTGCTCTGGTCTGAGGCAGAGCACGAGAGGAAGTTGGCCGCAAGACTGAAGGGCCACCCTCGTTTTATGAAGGACCCCATTCTTGGCACCAAAATTTTCCCCAGCGAATACCGGCAGAAGGCCAAGATGATCAGCGCCACCAATAGGGGAATGGAGGAGCTGGAAGTCATCTATTCTGTTTATAAGGCAGAAGATGGCTATAGTTTCGCCGTGGAAGATTGGGGTGAAGGTATTCACGTTTACTCTGCCACTGCCACTCTCCCGGCAAAGTTTGTCCAAGTTTAAGGACTAGACAAGAAAGGCGCTGGTGTCGCAAGACATCAGCGCCATTTCATTTGGCGGCATATTGATTATTTTTATATAATTTGCAATAATAGATAAATGAAAAATAAAATTATTTTTACGTTTATTTTTATAATAATCTTATCGACTATAATAGTTTTTTTAGTTTTTTTAGGCAAAAAGGGCAGTTCATTTACTTCGACCTCTGAGCCAGGCTTAGAATTAAAAAATCCGAATGAACAAGCCATAAATAATCCTGTAACGCAGCCGCATAAAGAAGTCATACAGCCGCAATATATGAATTTGGATACAGATTATTTTGCCTTAACTCTTCCATCGGGGTGGGAGATGACATCCGAAGATAATACTTTACCTATAACGATAGTCGATTCTAAAGAGGCGGTTTTGGATGAAAAGGCCAGGGAAATTGATTTCCGAACCAATCTTTCTATTAAATGGACTGAATTAGGAGAAAATTCACTAAAAGATTATTTTGAAGCAGTAAAAATTAGTTTAATAAACAGTATTCCCATTATAGAGATAATTAAAGAGGAGCAGACTTTAGCGGGTGATAAAGAAGCATATTTTATGGAAATAAAGAGCGTTCAGAAAAATTTAAAATTCGGCACTTTCGTAGCTTTAGTCGCGGGTCAGGAAAACACCGCTTGGGCCTTTTCTTTTAATACCCTTGAAGAATCGTGGATAAAATATAAAGAGATTTTTTACCAGACGATTAAAGGCCTTAGAATGAAATAAGATGCCAAAAAATAAAGTTTATATTACTATCGCGGTTATTTTTATTTTAACTTTCTTGGCTGGCAATTTAGATTACCCGCAATTTTTGAATTTAAGATATCTGCCGAATATTCCTTTCAAGCTGGGGCTTGATTTGCAGGGGGGGACTCATTTAATTTACGAGGCTGATTTATCTGGTATTGCTAAGGTTGATTACGGTTCTTCTATGCAGGGGCTGCGGGACGTCATCGAAAGGCGAATCAACATTTTTGGCGTAAAAGAGCCGGTAGTGCAGGTTCAGGAGCAGGGCGACCACCATAGATTAATCGTTGAATTAGCGGGGGTTCTCGATCCTGGGCAAGCCATTGATATGATAGGCCAGACTCCTTATTTGGAATTTAAAGAGCAGAAAGAAAATTATCAGGAAATTCTAGAAAGCAATAAAAAAATAGCAGAAGCGGGTTCCGGAGAATATGAGGATCCCTTTCGGATTACTTCTTTAACGGGTAAATATTTAAAAAGGGCCGAATTGAGTTTTGATCAAACAACGTATTCGCCGCAGGTATCGCTCCAATTTGACGATGATGGAGCTAAAATTTTTGGAGATCTTACGGAAAAAAATATTGGCAAACCTTTGGCAATATATATAGATGGCATTCCTATTTCTGTGCCGACAGTTCAGGAAAAAATTTCTGGCGGAAAAGCTCAAATTACCGGACGTTTTACAGTTGAAGAGGCGAAAGCCCTGGTCCGCAGTTTAAATGCCGGCGCCCTGCCTCTACCCATCAGTTTAATTTCCCAGCAGTCTGTAGGGCCTACTTTAGGAAAAGTATCTTTGGAACAAAGCTTAAAAGCCGGAATTTGGGGATTTTTAGCCATAGCGGTATTTATGATTTTATTTTACAAGCTTCCGGGATTTCTTGCTTCTTTGGCGTTGCTTATTTACGTAGTTTTAATTTTGTCTTTATTCAAGTTAATACCGATTACTTTAACTTTAGCTGGCATCGGAGGAGTAATTCTTTCTATCGGCATGGCTGTTGACGCTAATGTTTTAATTTTTTCAAGAATGAGAGAGGAATTAAAGGCGGCAAGGCCTTTCCCCGCAGCGGTGGAAGAGGGGTTTAGGCGGGCTTGGCCGGCAATCAGGGACGGCAATCTTACCACCTTGATTGTGGCTGCTATCTTGTTTAGTTTTGGAACTAGCTTTGTAAAGGGATTTGCTTTAACTTTAAGTATTGGTATTATAATAAGTATGTTTTCGGCTATTTTTATAACTAAAAACTTTCTTCGGGTATTTGTTGGCACAAAACTCGAAAAGCTTACTTTGCTATGGCAATAAAAAAATATTTATTCACTTCAGAGTCGGTTACCGAAGGACACCCTGACAAGGTGTGCGATCAGATTTCTGATGCTGTTTACGATGAGATGTTGAAGCAGGATCCGGATAGCCACGCTGGCGTAGAATGCTTCGCCACCACGGGCTTGGTGGTAGTCGGAGGCGAGGCAAGGACGAAGGCCTATGTGAATATTCAAGATACAGTCAGAAGAGTGCTTAGGGAAATAGGCTATAATAAACAAGAGTACGGCTTTTGCGCAGATGATATCGGAGTAATCGTTACTTTGCATGAACAGTCCCCTGATATTGCTCAAGGCGTTGATGAAAGTAAAGATAAGGATAAAGAGCAGGGCGCTGGAGATCAGGGTTTGATGTTCGGTTATGCGACAAATGAAACCGAAGAACTGATGCCCCTAACATTGGTGCTTGCCCATAAATTAACCAAGCGATTGGCTGAAGTGAGAAAAAATAAAACTCTATCTTATTTGAGGCCAGACGGGAAATCGCAGGTCACCGTAGAATTCGAAAACGGCAAGCCAAAGAGGATAGAAGCAGTGGTAATTGCCGCTCACCATTCAGCTGATGTTGACATAGAGAAGCTTAGAGCCGATATAAAGCAGCATGTTATTATGCCAATTGTCGGTAATTTAGTAGACGAAAACACTAAATATTTTATCAATTCAACAGGCAGATTTGTTTTTGGCGGCCCTCCGGCCGATACTGGTCTAACCGGCAGGAAAATTATCGTAGATACTTACGGCGGAGTGGGAGCTCATGGCGGCGGATGTTTTTCCGGCAAATGCGTTACTAAAGTGGATAGGTCAGGCGCTTATATGGCCCGCTACGCAGCTAAAAACGTGGTAGCGGCTGGTTTAGCCGATAAATGCGAATTGCAAGTTGCTTATTCTATCGGTATAGCCAAACCAGTTTCAATTTTTGTTAATACTGAAGGCACGGGAAAAATTCCCGACGATGAAATTGCAGAAATAGTCAAAAAAGTTTTTGATTTCAGGCCAAAGCAAATTATTGAGCATTTAAATTTAAAGAGGCCAATTTATCAAAAAACAGCATCTTACGGTCATTTTGGCAGAAATGACCCGGACTTTACGTGGGAGAAGACGAATAAGGTAGATGAGTTACGCAAATACCTATAATATTTGGAGGTCCGACCTCCACTCAAATTTGAGAGGAGGTCGGACCTCTTAAAATCAGATGGATTTTCTTCGTTATAAAAATATCTATTTTGTTTTTTCCGGAATTTTAGTTTTAAGCAGTTTAGTCAGCTTATTTATTTTTGGTTTAAATCCGGGGATTGATTTTACTGGCGGCAGCATTTTGGAGCTTGAATATAAAGACGAAAGGCCGTCAAATCAATCGATAAGAGAAAGCGTTGCTGATTTTGATTTGGGAGAAATTTATATTCAGCCGAGCAATGAGAAGGGGGTTCTTATCAGGATGAAAGATATCCCGGAGGAAACTCACAGGTTGCTTATTGAAAAATTAAGCGCCGAGAGCCAATTTGAAGAAAAGCGTTTTGATTCATTGGGGCCGGTTATTGGCAAAGAGCTCAAAGAAAAAACCGTAACTCTTATAATTTTGGCTGTTTTTGCTATCGTTGTGTATATTGTTTTAGCATTCAGGAAAATCAGAAGACCGATTCCCTCATGGCAATATGGGTTAGTTTCTTTAGTTGTTTTGGCCCATGACTTAGCAATACCTATCGGCGTTTTTTCTATTCTCGGTAAATTTTATGGAGTCCAAATTACTATACCAGTAGTGGCTGCTCTTTTGACCGTTGTGGGCTATGCCATTAATAATGTTGTTGTGGTTTTCGATAGGATCAGAGAAAATCTGATGAGAGGCGCAAGCCCGACTTTCGGGGAAACCCTAAATAAAAGTTTGGCTCAAACTTTTACCAGGTGCCTTAATACTTCTTTAACGACGCTATTGGTATTACTGGCAATTTTCTTTTTTGGAGGAGTAACTCTGCAATACTTCTCTTTGGCTTTAATTATTGGAGTTACTGCCGGCACTTATTCTTCCATTTTTCTGGCAGCCCCCCTCTTGACAATATTTAGAAGATATGCTTAAATGTCAATGTAATGGCATACAATTACCAAACAATTTGTCATAGTAATTTATTAAAGGACTTGCCTGCTAGGCACAAAGAGGTGATAGTTAGGCGTTTTGGTCTGCAAGGAGATAAAGAAACCCTTGAAGCTATTGGCCGGAGTTTTGGAGTTACCAGAGAAAGAGTTCGCCAAATTGAAAACGACGCCTTCGATAAGCTGGAAGAAAAGTTTGAATCTCCTGTTTACCAGAGAGTTTTACAAGATTTTACCAATTATTTTAAAAAATCGTATTCTTTAAAAAGGGAAGACTTGGCGCTTTCCGACTTGGGCGGGCAAAAATTTAAAAATCATGTTTTTTTCCTTTTAACTTTGGCTAAACCCTTTCAAAGATGCGCTGATTCTCAAAACTTTTATAGTTTTTGGAATATTGACCAAAATGCTTTTAACATGGCCCAAAAAGCCATTAATGACCTTACCAATCATTTGGAAGCGCAAAAACAATTATTGCCCTTGCCAAAAGATGTTCCCTTGTCTTATGTTGAGATTTCCAAAAATATCTTAAAAAATTCTCAAGGGCTCTACGGCTTAAAACATTGGCCCGAAGTAAATCCGCGAGGCGTTAAAGATAGGGCCTATTTGGTAATAAAGCAAGAACAAAAGCCGCTTCATTTCACAGAAGTCGCCAGGCTTATAGGCAAAGACGCTTTAGTGCAAACGGTTCATAATGAACTAATAAAAGACCAGAGGTTTGTTTTAGTGGGCAGAGGACTTTATGCTCTTAAGGAGTGGGGTTATGAGCCCGGCTTTGTAAAAGAAGTAATAGCAAGGGTAGTGAGCAATTCTTTGGGCCCGATTGATAAAGATGCCGTGGTCAAAGAGGTTTTAAAACAGAGGCAGGTTCAGCCGAGCACTATTTTATTGAATTTGCAAAATACCAAATATTTCCTTAAAAATTCAGAAGGTAAATATACTATCAGAAAAGCGTAGAATAGGATATAATATATAAATGGAACAGACAATACCCATATTTATTGCTTCTGCGCTTGGGAAAGTTTGGAATTTCATTGAGCTTTGGTGGTGGGTGCCTATGCCATTTGTGCTTTGGCGCCCTTTTTTATTTTTTTGGCGGTGGTGGAGAATGGAAACGTGGATGTTCGCGCAAAAAAAAGTTCTGCTGGAAATTAAAATGCCAAAAGAAGTATTAAAGCCCCTGAAAGCAATGGAGCAGGTTTTTTCGGCTATCTGGGGAAATACTTTTGATCCTCCAGATTGGTATGAATACTGGTTTGAGGGCAAAGATCTAGATAGCGTTCAGTTAGAAATGGTAAGTTTGGGCGGGGAGCCGCATCTTTTTGTCAGGTGCAGCGAGGGCCGCAGAAACGCTATCGAGGCGTCAATTTATTCTCAGTATCCGGAAGCTGAGATTTTGCAAGCCGATGATTATATAAAGTATGTTCCCCAAGATCTGCCGAATAAAGATTGGGAAATGTGGGGCACAGATTACATATTGCAAAAGTCCGATGTCTTTCCGATAAAAACTTATTCTAAATTTTTTGAAGAACAAGAATCAATTGACGAAGAGAAAAGAGTCGACCCCTTAGCTACTTTATTGGAAGGAATGGCAAAATTGGGTCCCGGTGAACAGTTATGGATTCAGATTGCGGCATCGCCGGTTCTTAGCGTTACCGATATTAAAGCCGGCGGTACTTATGATTTTGTAAAAGAGGGTAGAAAAGTTGCCGATAAGTTGGCCAAAAGGGAAGCTGCGCCAAAACAGAAGCCTATTTTAACCGAAATATTTGAAGAAGTAGTTTACGGTAAAGCGCCCGGTCCAGAAGAAAAAAAAGTAGAAATTTTCCCGGCAGAATTGCGGCTTACTCCCGGCGAAAAAGATGTCGTTGAAGCTGTAGAAAATAAGGTTGCCAAGCGTTGTTTTATGTGTTTTGCAAGGTTTATTTATTTAGCCAAAAGAGACGTTTATTTTGGCGGAGCTAAGGCTATTCCCTTTGGTTTCTTTAATCAGTTCGCTACTGAAAATTTAAATTCTCCAAGGCCATACCCCCAAACTTTAACTAAAATTAAGCATTATATTACTTTTATCAATCTGCCAATTCCCATTAGTCCGTTCAGGTTGCGCCGGCTTTTCGTCAGGAAAAGAAAATTATTTTTTCGTTACATCAAAAGATTCCCTCCATTATTTCCAAAGTCATCGGGCAAGACTAGTTTTATTCTAAACACCGAAGAATTGGCAACTATTTTTCACTTTCCCGGCAGAATGGTGGCTCCAGCTCCTTTTGTTTCTCGAGTAGAATCGAAAAGAGGAGAAGCTCCTCCCGGTTTACCGATGGAGGAATAAATTATATTTATGGCTGGTGAAATTAATTTTTTTGCTGAAACAACTTATCGAAATGCCAACAGGAAGTTTGGCATAAAGATCGACGACAGGCGTCGGCACTTTTATGTTATTGGGAAAACAGGCATGGGCAAAACCGTCATGATAAAAAATATGGCGATTCAAGATATTCAAAATGGCCATGGCATAGGATTTGTTGATCCTCACGGAGAAGCTGCCGAAGAGTTATTGGATTTTATTCCGGCAAATAGGATTAATGACGTAATTTATTTCAATCCGGCTGATTTAGAATATCCCATTTCTTTTAATATTATGGAAAAAGTGGATGTCAGCCACAGGCATTTGGTGGCAGGCGGGCTTATGGGCGTTTTCAAGAAAATTTGGCCGGATGTCTGGTCTGCCCGCATGGAGTATATTTTGAATAATTGCATTTTGGCTTTGTTGGAGTATCCTGATGCGACTCTTTTGGGAGTTAACAGAATGTTGTCTGACGTTGAATACCGCAAAAAAGTAGTTGAGAGAGTCACCGATCCAGTTATCAAGGCTTTTTGGGTGCAAGAGTATTCGAGATATACCCAGAGATATGAGGTAGAGGCCACAGCTGCCATTCAAAATAAGGTAGGACAATTTGTTTCAGCTCCAATAATCAGGAATATCATTGGCCAGGTCAAATCATCAATCGATATGAGAAAAATTATGGATGAAGAAAAGATTTTGATAATGGATCTTTCTAAGGGCAGAATCGGCGAAGACAACTCGCGTTTACTGGGAGCTTTAATGATTACCAAATTACAGTTAGCTGCCATGCAGAGAGTTGATATCCCAGAAGAAAAAAGAAAAGATTTTTTCCTCTATATTGACGAGTTTCAAAATTTCGCTACAGAGTCTTTTGTCAGCATACTTTCTGAAGCTAGAAAATACAGATTGGCTTTAATCTTGGGGCATCAATACATTACTCAAATGGAAGAAGAAGTTAGGGATGCGGTTTTTGGAAACGTAGGCACGATAGTTTCTTTCAGGGTAGGGGCAGAAGACGCCGAATGGCTCGAAAAAGAATTTACTCCAGAATTTTTAGCAACGGATTTAGTGAATTTAGCTAAATACAATATTTATTTAAAATTAATGATTGACGGCGTTGCCGGCCGTCCATTTTCTGCTAGAACGCTGGCGCCATTTCCCGGGCCGGAAAAATCAAACAGGGAAAAGATTATTAATGTTGCCAGAGAGAGATACGGAACCCCTCGTCAAGAAGTAGATGAAAAGATTGCCAAATGGACCGGCCTCTTAGAAATGCCGGCAACTTTGCAACCCAACTCAGCCGGGCCTACGCTTTACGATGCCCGTTGTTCAATGTGCGGCAAAGACACCAAAGTGCCTTTTTTACCCGATGGCAAAAGGCCGGTTTATTGCAAGGCGTGCAGAGCCAAGCTAGGTATAGGTCCTAAAAAACCAGCGTCTCCTGAGCCAGAAAAAAAAGAGGAGTTTTCTGAACCAGCCGCAGAGAGTCGCGTTGAACCGCCCGTGGTGAGCCATGTCGAACCACCTGCGGTGAGCGATATTGAACAGTCAAAAGCAGAGGCGCCATCTTGGCCGAAGGCGCCAGAAATAATAGAAAGACCCGCGGTTGTTCCTTTTTCTGCTTCGAGGCGCAGAGAAGAAGGTCCAAAGCTCCAAAGAAAGGAAATCAATCTATCAGAGTTGAAACAAGCATTGGAAGAAGCGAAACCATCCGCCCCTGCTAAAGCTAAAGAAGGAGTCATTGGGCCGGGAGAAACGGTTAAGTTTTAACGATATTAGGAGGTCCGACCTCCCGACAAATATGACGGGAGATCGGACCTCAACGAATTATGCGCACCATAAGAGATTTTAATGTTGCCAATAAGCGAATTTTGGTCCGTTGCGATTTCAATGTTCCCCTAAGCGAAACCGGGGAAATTTTAGATGACTTTAGAATTAAGAAAACCATACCCACTATTGAGTATTTAATAGAAAAAGGAGCCCAAAAAATAATTTTGATGAGTCACCTTGGCCGCCCCGACGGAAAAACTATGGAAGAATTCAGCTTGAAGCCAGTTGCCAAAAGATTGGAAGAATTATTGAACAAAAAAGTGGCATTTGCCGCAGATGGAGAATTAGTTCTTTTGGAAAATTTAAGATTCCATAAAGAGGAAGAAGAAAACGATGAAAATTTTGCCAAAGAGCTTGCAAAATTAGGAGATATTTATATTAACGATGCTTTCGGCGCATCTCACCGAGCTCATACTTCAATCGTCGGTATTGCAAAATTTTTACCTTCTGCCGCCGGCCTTTTGCTCGAACAAGAAGTGCGTTGCTTAACTAAGTTAAGCAATAGCCCGGAAAAGCCGTTGGTGGCGATTATCGGAGGGAAAAAAGTGGAAGAGAAATCCATGGTTATAGATAAAATTTCTGAAGTGGCTGATTTTGTATTAATTTCAGGACTTATTCAAAAAGAAATTCAAGATAAAAATATTCAATTTAAATATTCGGAAAAAATAATCGGCCCAGTTGATGAGGTGGGCGGCGGCAAAGACGTCGGGTCGGAAACCATCAAACTTTTCAGAGGAGAAATTTTACGAGCAAAAACTGTTTTTTGGAATGGTCCCTTAGGTAAAATAGAGGAAAAAGAATTTTCTGTCGGAACGGAAGAATTGGCTAAAGCAATTATTGATTCTGGCGCATATTCTATAATTGGGGGAGGAGAGACGGTAGAATTCGTTAATCAGCTCGGCCTTGGCGATAAGTTCAGCTATTTATCCACCGGCGGAGGCGCCATGCTGGAATTTTTAAGCGGTAAAGAACTGTCGGGCATCAAAGTTTTGGAATAAAAATAAAAGGGCAACACGAAGTTGTGTGTTGCACCTTGAATTTTGCGCCGGAGGAGGACCAACCACATGGGACCTCCTTCGGACTCATAAACGTTGGCTGGCTCAACAGGCCACCGAGCCGGATACGCGACACGCGTCGGCCGACATTTAGCGTTCCCGCCGGGAGGCAACAGAGCATACCGAGCCACCCGCCAACATTTAATAGTATAGCATATCTATGAAATCTGTCAAGGTCCTTAGAAATTTTGACATACTTTATAAGTTTTGATATTATAAAAAAATATGGCTACTGCTATAAATGATAAAAATATAAGTATCAGTAAATTGCAGGAAGAAATTAATCTTCTTCGTTCTTTTGTGATTGGAATAACCGGAAAAGATAAAGAAGGAAACTACCGTCAAGAATTTGTTAAAAAAATTCTTAAATCAGCCAGAGAAAAAGAGAGGTTCGTCTTTAGGGGCGCAAGGCATTTTCTTTCCGAACTTCAAAGAAAATAAATTATGATTTCCATTGTTTATACCGATTCTTTTTTAAAATCTTCTGGAAAACTGCCAAAAGAGCAACAAAATAAACTTAGTAAACTCTTAGAGATTCTTCAGCATAATCCCTTCCACTCCAAACTTCGCACTAAATCACTTACCGGCCCCTTGGCTGGTTTTTATTCTTTTAGAATTACGCGTGACTGGCGGGCGATATTTCATTTTTTAAATCCAGACAAAATTAAATTAATTGGAATAGGTCACAGAAAAGATATTTATAGATAAAAAAAGGCGCTTCCCGTTTGGGTTGCACCTTGAATCTCGCGGCCGGTAGGAGAAGGCATCTCCCCCGGCTCAAATTAACGTTGCGAGGCGCTTCTCGTGACCGGGTCTGATAAACCTAGCCCGCCCCCAACAATTATAAGTATAGCATATCTATGAAATCTGTCAAGTCCCAAATCAAAAATCTAAAAAAAGCGGCAGAGAGGATAAAAAAAGCCATAAAGAAAAAAGAGAGAATTATTCTCTATGGAGACGCCGACATGGACGGCGTTAGTTCGGTTATTATTTTAAAAGAAGCCATTATCAATCTTGGCGGCAAGGTATCGGCAATATATTTTCCGGATAGGGAGACAGAAGGCTACGGCGTGAATGAAGACGCTTTAAATTATTTGAAAAAATATTCTCCGGCTTTATTCATTACCGTAGATTTGGGTATAGGAAATTTTAAGGAAATAAAATTAGCCAAAAAACTTGGTTTTGAAGTGATGGTTGTTGACCACCATAAGGTTTTAAATAAACTGCCAGATGCAAAAATTATAGTAAATCCGAAACAAAAAGGAGATAAGTATCCTTTCAAGGAATTTGCCGCAGCCGGAGTTGTTTTTAAATTATCCGAAGCTCTTTTGGATAAAAAAATGACCCCAGCCTTGAGAGGTAATTTTTTAGAGCTGGCAGCTTTAGCTACCATAGCCGATATGATGATAGAGGAAGAAGATAATATAAAAATTATAACCGAAGGATTAGCTTCTTTAAAAAGTACCTTCCGTCCCGGCCTCCAAGTCTTCGCAAAAGAGGGCGAGAACGGTTCTCGACCTATGGCGCAAAAGATAATTTCTGCTTGCCATGCCGGTGAAACGAAAGAGCATATTAATGAAGCATATTTTCTTCTAACTTCGCCTTCGTTAGAAGGAGCAGAATCTTTGGCAGTCGAACTTTCAGAGAAATCTTATATCCGCCAGCAAAGGATTAAAGTAGCAACGGAGGAGGTTGAAAAGAGAGCTCTAAAGAAAATAGAAGAGCCGATTATTTTTGAGGGAGATAAAGATTGGCCTATTTTAATAGCCGCTCCCGCCGCTTCCCGAATATGCAACACTTATAAAAAACCAACTTTTTTATATAGCCAGAGAAAAAATGACTCTCAAGGAGCTGTCAGAACCCCTAAGGGTATTGACGGGGTAAAACCCATGATTTATTGCTCAAAATATCTTGAAACATACGGAGGGCATCCGCAAGCAGCCGGCTTCCGCATTAAAAATAAAAACTTGGGAAAATTTCAAAAGTGCCTGTTAAAATATTTTAAGATTTGACTTTTTTGTAAAGAGGTATATAATACAACGTAATAAAAAATACCGCTCTTTTTATATTTGTCTAAGGAGGGTCTGATGGAGAAAGCATGGCTGCCCGAAATCATAAGCAACGAAAATATAAATCTTAGGCCGATTAGCTGGAAAAGTATCGCGCAGGATGCGGAGAATGTCGTGAAGTGGGCGGGCGATTCAGATGTCAGGGATGCCTTAAGATATTTTTCTTTTTTCCATAATGGAGCAACGCTTGACCGCCAGTTAGAATATTTTTGTAAAATTATTGAAAGCCGAAATGATCATATATTCGTCATAGGATTTAAGTCTGGCGAATTTTTGGGGACTTGCGGCTTGCACGATATTGACTGGGTAAACAATAACTTGAGGATAGGCATCATAATTTTCAACAAAAATTACTGGAGGCAGGGCTACGGGACATCATCTTTAAATCTTCTTCTGGGATTTGCCTTTGGTAAGCTTGGAATGAATAAAGTTTATCTGACAGCCAGAGCAGATAACGATTTGGCAATTCATATATATGAGAAGTTTGGCTTTAAGCGAGAAGGCGTAATGCGCGACGAATACAGGGTAGAAGGTGGCCGATATATTGACCTTTTGAGAATGTCGATTCTAAAATCTGAGTGGAAATAAAAAAAGGAGGTTGAATGGCGGACAAGAAAATAAGCGCCTTGATAGTGGTGGATGTCCAGAAGTGTTTTTGTCCTGGAGGGGCCCTACCAGTGCCGCATGGCGATGATGTGGTGCCGGTCATTAACCGCATAGAGAATGCCTTCGACATCATCATTTTTACGAAAGAGGGGCATCCTGAAAACCACTGCTCATTTAAGGAGTATGGCGGTATTTGGCCGAAACATGGCGTGAAAAATACTGATGGTGCAAAATTCCATCCGGAATTGAGTTTGCCGTCGAAAATCCGCGTTATGATGATAGAAAAAGGCACCGATCCGAACAAAGAAGCATATTCCGGTTTTGACGGAACTGACTTAGAGAAATTGTTGAAAGAAAACGGCGTTAAAAGAGTTTATGTCTGCGGCTTAGCCACTGATTATTGCGTGAAGGAAACGGCGCTTGACGCAAAGAAAGTAGGATTTGAGACTTATGTTATTATCGATGCTTGTCGGGGTGTGAATGCAAAGCATGGAGACGTAGCCCGAGCGATCAAGGAAATGAAGAAAGCCGGTATTCAAATCATTATTTCAAGAGAAGTTTAAATATATAAGGCTGTCCCGAGCGAAGCGAAGGACGGCCCTATTTCCGGGAAGATAAAACATTTTATCTCTCCAGAAATAGAAACTTGAAAATTTAATAAGGAGAAAAAAATGAAAATCATAGAAAGAGATGGCTTTGATGTTTTTTTTGACGAAACATCAGAAAGGGCTAAGACTTTCGTTTCATTAATGACCGGCATACCCCGTTTGAGTTTAAAAACGGCAGAGAAACTGGTGGCGGTAGTTGGCGGGGACGGGACGATGCTTGAGGCTTTCCACCGTTACGATTTTAAACCGGTATTTTTGGGCATCAATTGCGGCCATAAGGGATTTTTGATGAACAATGTCAGCTCAATTGACGGAATAGCTAATAAGAGATTCGATATTCATAAATTTCCTTTATTGGAAATTAAGGCAGGCAATTGGAAAAGTCCAGCTTTGGATGTTTACTTTAACAGGATTAGCGGTAAAACTTGCAAAACAAAAGTAATCGTTGACGGAACGGTTATTGACGAAAGAATTGCTGGAGACGGCATTGTTATTGCTAGCGCTTTGGGCGCTAACGGGTATTTCGCACCTGCCGGCGGTTCGGCTATCCACCCCAAGCTGTCAGTGATTTGTTTTGCGCCAGTAGTGCGCAATACGCCTTTCCAGATTATGCCCATGATTTTTCCTCTTGATAGCGTATTGGAAATTACTCTTTTAAGTCCGCCCGATGAAGTAAGAGGCTGGTATGATAGCCTTGAGCTGCCGTATTTTAAAGAAATAAGAATCAAGAAAGCAAAACAAAAGCTAAAGTTAGCTTTTTTGGAAGACGAGGATTTTACCGCCAGACTAGTAAAAAAAATAATGAAAGTGCAGGAGGCGTAAGATGAATTTAACTTTACTGACAGATCTCTATGAGTTGACCATGCTGGCTGGATATTTTGAATTAAGGAAAACCAAAGAACGAGCCACTTTCGACCTTTATTTCAGAAAAATTCCTTCTCAAGGCGGTTATTGCATAGCTGCGGGCTTGGAAGATGCGATTAAATATGTGCAGAATCTCCGTTTTACCAAGAAAGACATTGGATATCTTAGATCTTTGGAGCTTTTTTCAGAAGATTTTTTGAAATATTTAAAAGACTTTCATTTTACTGGCGATATTTACGCTGTGCCAGAGGGATCTTTGATTTTTCCCAACGAGCCGTTAATTCGAGTGGCTGCTCCTCTGCTTGAAGCTCAGTTTTTAGAAACAGCCCTGCTTAATTTAGTGGGCTATCCGACTTTAGTAGCTACTAAAGCTAACAGAATCTGTCTTGCTGCGGATGGCCGGGAAGTAATAGAATTTGGAGCGAGACGCGCTCAAGGACCGAATGGCGCTCTTTGCGGCGCCAGAGCAGCTTTCATTGGCGGATGCGCCAGCACCTCCAATGTTTTAGCTGGCAGAGAGTATGGCATTCCGGTGAGAGGCACCATGGCCCATAGCTGGATTCAGTCATTTGATTCAGAAATTGAAGCTTTCATGAATTATGCTGAAATTTTTCCAAAGAGCACGCTTTTGTTAGTTGACACTTACGAGACCATTGAAGGCGTTAAGAAAGCAATAAGAGTGGGCTTGTCGTTAAAAAAACTCGGCTTGCAATTATCAGGGATTAGACTTGATAGCGGGGATATCAAAAAGTTAAGCATCGAGGCCAGGCGTCTTCTTGATGAGGCAGGATTATCTGAAGTAAAAATTGTCGCCTCCAATGAATTAGATGAATGGATAGTTAAGGATTTGATTGCGCAAGGAGCCAGGGTTGATATTTTCGGCGTCGGCACGCATCTGATCACATCCAAAGATGTCCCGTCTCTAGGCGTGGTTTATAAACTTGTTGCCATTGAAAAAGAAGGCAGAGTTTTGCCGAAAATAAAGATTTCCAGCAATGTTGAAAAAATGACGAATCCGGGAATAAAAAAGATAGTCAGGGTTTTGGGAGAAAATGGAAAATTGGCCGGAGATTTTCTGGCACTAGAGGAAGAAAAAATTAGTTTGCCGATTACGACTTTTGATCAGGTTTTTCCGTATAAAAAGAAAGCGCTTCGAGGTGCTTTCCGCGAGGTTCTAGAACCAATTTTTCTTGAAGGAGAATTTGTTTATAAGCCGCCGTTTTTACCAGAGATTCAAAAGACAATGTTTTCCCAAGTAGATATGCTGGAGCCGGAATACAAACGCCTTTTGAATCCGGAATACTATTGGGTGGGTTTGACAGAACAACTCTCGCAGTTAAAACAAAAACTGATATTAGAACACTAAATAGAAAAAGGAGGTAAAAGATGGAAAAAGTTGTCGTGATTACTAGGTCTTTTCAAAGCGGAACGGGTGAAGGTGGCAAACCATTTAATGGAGAAATTTTCGAAAATGGACTGGTGCGTCCCTTAAGGCGATTGCTGAAATTCGACGAGGTCGTTCAAACTATCGTGGTAGTCATCAACGGCGAATCCGGCAATCCTTTAGCGGAAATCCCAAATAGCGCCGGCCTGACCCCAACAATGATCGCCCTTCAAGAAACCTTCTCAAAAGAAATAGAGGAGAAACGTCTCCTCCTTGTTCTAGACCATAAATGGGGACCAAATCCAGGGAGCGCCACGGCATTAAACCAAGGATTTCGAGAAATAGCTGAAAAAATATCTTTCGAATGGGTACTCAATTGGTCGCCAGAAATAGAAATGGACGGCTACCGTGTCGCCCAAGGGCTCGCCCACGCCGAAAAATATAACCTTTCAGCGGTCGGCTTCCTGCGTGAGAACTGGTGGGAACGGCCCCAATGGAATGTCATCCAAAACACTGCGGCTTTATGGAAAAGAGAAATATTTAACGTTAATGTCGTTGGTGGTTTCTCGCCGGCATGCAACGGAACTGGTCGAACGATTCCTGTAGAGGGTTTCGGTGAAACGCCAGTTGCTGGCATGGAAGATTTCCACATGATGCTAAGTCTCCTTGAATATGAACACGACGAATATAATTTTGAATTCCGCTGGGGTATGGTCGGCCGAAAAGCACCGCTTTACTGGAATACTCAATTTGAACCAGGCAGCGAACGGGAACGGCTACATTTAAGAAAAATTGCCCGACAATACGCAGTTATGCAGATATACGCCAAAGATATTTTCCCCGAAGTTTCTTTTCATGAAGTGATGAATCAGCTTTTTACCCGTTATTATCAAGGTTAATCTGTTCTTTGTTGCAAAACCCCCATGCTCGTTTATGAGTAGGGGGTTTTTATTTTAAAACCTGGTCACACGGAAAAGGTGCCAGGAACCTTCTTGAGGCCGAAAGTCTGATAATCACTAGATAGAAAAAGGACGAGTTTTCGTCCTTTTTTATTGTTGTGATATTGATTCGAGTCGGATAATCAGAGATTCTGCTTTTTCCAGCGTAATTTTTGCTTCTTTATATTTTTTTTCCGGCAATAAGCATTCTAAATGAGGAAGGAGTTTTTTCTCTTTTTCAATCAAAGTTTTGAAAACTTTCAGGGGGCTTTTAATTGAGAAAGGAGAATCTTCCTTACCCAATTTGCCTTCTTCGAATAAACACAAAAGAGTATCAAAATAATTTATCCACTGCCAGACGGCATTAATCATGTGGCGGGAAACAATCAACTTATAGCCGCGTTTTTCAAGTTCTGCTCTTTGTTTATCAGAGAATAGATCGAAAAGAGTTGTCTGTCCGGATTGCTGCTGCCTCATAAAATCATTCACCACTTTTCTGAAATCTGGTATTTTTTGTTTTTGTACGATCGTCATCATCACCCAGCCTTTTAGCTCTGCTTCTGAAACTCCGAAATTGTGAAGGCGGGCCACTTCGCAAGCAATACCGTAAGGAATTTCCGCGGGCACCATATTTCTAATTTCTTCGGGGAGCAGGCAAAACTTTATGGCATTTCTGATGGTTTCCGGGCTTCTTCCGACTAACTTAGCAAATCTTGTTATGGGGTATTTCTGGTCGCATATTAGAATCATTCTAAAAAATTGATCCAAAAATACGGCATCTTCGTGGGCTGGGACGCGGTTGTGGCTGTTGGCCGTGCTTTGCAATCCTAGCGCCTTGATCGGAGAAATGTTGAGGCAAAGAGTCGCTTCAACTTTTTCATTGCCAAAGTGGAGTTTATAGCAGCCCCTTACATCAGCGTGCTCATCGCAGCCGTGCTGCTGATAATAGCGGCAAGCCCTTACTCTGCGTTCACCGTCTATTAGGACTTTGTAATAAATTTCCCCTTTTTCTATATCGTGAACGCCAAAAAACAGATAATTTTCTATTGAAAGCGGAACGCGCCACAGCTCGCTCAGTATTGATAAATATCTTTTAAATTGTTCTTTGTTAAAGTAAGCCAATACTGGCAAGTAAATCAGTTTGTTGAATAAAATGCTCATTCCCAGTTCGGGAATTTCTTCAAAGGTTTTCCTCGGCTGGGGAAGTAAGATGATTTCATCAAGGTTAACTTGCGTTCTTACGGCCGTGTAAGGATTCTTTTCAGAAAAACCCAGCAATTCGGCAGTATCATGCGTAGGCATTTTCCACCTCTTTTTAAAAGAGCTATCATTATTTTAATTTAATATTAAAATAAAATCAAATTTCGCCTTTGCAAAAGCAGCGGCTTTCAAATTTGGACTTGCTCTGAGCCGCGTCGAAGGGTAGAATAAAAATATGGATAAAATAATTGTTTACACTGACGGCGGGTCTAGAGGCAATCCCGGACCCTCGGCAATCGGAGCGATTATAAATGGCAGGGGATACGCAGAGTTTATTGGCGATGGCACAAACAACGAGGCAGAATATAAAGCCGTAATTTTTGCCCTAAAGAAATCAAAAGCGCTTTTTGGTAAAGAGAGAATAAAAGAAGCAGAAGTGGAATTAAGGTCTGATTCCGAACTTTTGGTAAGACAATTAAACGGTGAATATAAAATTTCTGAACCGAGGATTCAACAACTTTTCATTGAAGTTTGGAATTTAAAAATAGATTTCGGCAAAGTTAAATTTATTCTTATTCCTCGCGAAAAAAACAAGCAAGCCGACCGGCTCGTCAATGAAATCCTGGATAACAAAGCTAAAACTCAAACGCTTTTTTAAACTATCGACTTTATTTGGAAAACTTTATAATCTAAATGTAGATCTTTAACAAAAGGAGGAATTAATGGAGAAAGTAGACTTGTGTTACAAGTGCAAGAAAAATAAAGTCAGCGGAAAAGGCGCAGATTTTTCATTCGTTCATCTGGGTATGCAAATAAAGATTTTTAAATGGAGCGGATTATGTAATGAGTGCGCCAAAGCGGAGTGGATAGAAGGTTTTGAGCGAGACGCCAAGGAATTTATTGAAGTGGTTGACGGCAAGCCCAAAGTAAATTGGCAGCGTTATAGAGAACATTTTAATACAGGGGAATTTTATGGTCAGCGAGAAAGATTGCATTCTCTTCTGAAAGATATGGGCATCCTTTCTTATGAGGCAAAAGGAAATTGGGAGATTGTAGCTGACGGGCCCATAGGTTTGAATCCTAGATCTGAAGTGTCATATCTTTATTTCACCCGCCAGGAAGATGTCATGGAATTCGCGAACTTGAAATATTGTAACACATTGTATCCCTGGGAGATTCGCCATATTGATGAAGTAATTCCCAGGAAAGAAGTTATTAAAAACCCCGTCTATTGACAGGGGTTTTTGCTTTGCTATAATTGGACTTGACCATGATAAATATAAAAACCATTACTTACAAAAGAAGCGGGTGACTCCAGGGGCTTTATTTTACCTTGTGGAACCGCTTCGCAAGCGGTTTTTTATTTTTATTATGATGGACATTAAAAATTGAATATAACAATTAATAACGCAATTATTAATTGCTAGCTAATGTAGGTAAAAATTGCATTTAAGGGTAAACGGTGGATGCCTTGGGATATCGAGGCGATGAAGGACGTGGGGAGTCTGCGATAAGTCTCGGGGAGGTGACTCTCAACCTTTGATCCGGGAATTTCCGAATCTGGAAACAGGGCCGAGCTAAAACTCGGCCGCCAGATGCAGTATTGTATCTGGGGCGAACCTGGGGAAGCGAAACATCATAGTACCCAGAGGAAAAGAAAAATAATTTTATTGCCTTAGTAGCGGCGAGCGAAAGGGCAACAGCCTAAACCATTTTATGCTTCGCAAGAAGCATTGAGTGGTGTTGCAAGGGAGTATTGTCCGGAGCAATCCGGAGGGAGAACATTTAGGTGAAGCTTCGTTAGTTGAATGTTCCTGGAAAGGACAACCATAGAGGGTAATAGTCCCGTAAGCGAAAACGGCTTTATGCTCCTTGATACTTTTCTTAAGTACTTCGAAGCACGAAAGCTTTGAAGGAATCCGGCCGAACTACTCGGCCAAGGCTAAATACTACGATATCTCCGATAGTGAACCAGTACCGTGAGGGAAAGGTGAAAAGTAGCCCGTTAAGGGCGGTGAAATAGAACCTGAAACCGTTTTACCCACAACGAGACGGAGCCCGCGACCCGCAAGGGTTTAGGGTGACGTCGTGCTTTTTGCAGAACGAGCCAACGAGTTTATGTGTGCTCCAAGTCTAACTCCGTTAAACGGAGGAAGGCAAAGTGAAAGCAAGGGTTAATAGCCCGATTAGGAGCGCGCGTAAGACCCGAAGCCAAGCGAGCTTACCATAACCAGGATGAACTTCGCAGAAATGCGAGGGGAGGTCCGAACCAGTGAGCCGTGCAATACTCTTGGATGAGTTGTGGTAAGAAGAGAAAACCTAAACGAGCTTGGTAATAGCTGGTTCTCCCCGAAATAGCTTTAGGGCTAGCGTCCGCCATCATTATTTTTTGGAGGTAGAGCACTAGAAGGAATATCTTGGAGTTTCTCCAGGTATTCCTACTAAACTCCGAATGCCAGAAAATTTAGGCGGATAGTAAGACTTCGAGGGCTAAGCTTCGAGGTCATGAGGGAAACAGCCCAGATCTTAATCTAAGGTCCCTAAGATGAGCTAAGTGTTTACAAGGAAGTGGGGTTCCTTTGATAGTTAGGAGGTTAGCTTAGAAGCAGCTATCCTTTAAAAAGTGCGTAATAGCTTACTAACTAAGGGATCCCGCGTCGAAGATATACGGGACTAAGCTCAGCACCGAAGATAAGACTGAGTATTCAATTTATTGAATGCTCGGGGTAGGGGAGCGTTCATAATGCTGTGAAGTGGAAGGGTGACCAACCATGGAGCGTTATGAAGTGAGAATATTGGCTTGAGTAACCACAATCCCGCTGAAAGCGCGGGACACCGTAAGCCTGAGGTTTCCTTGGCAATGACATTCAGCCAAGGGTTAGGCGGTCCTAATTTTGTTACCAATGGTAGCGAGAGATGGATAGCCGGTTAATATTCCGGCCCACCGGTTAAATAATCTTAAGATGACGCAGTCAAAATTTTTGAGAAAATTATTGGATTTTTATTCCGCGCAAGCGGAAGTCTTAAAAATAAGATTGCCAAGAAAAGTTTTAAGTATACTATTTAACTGGTTCCGTACCGCAAACCGACACAGGTAGGCAGGCGTAAATGCGCCAAGGTGAACGGGTGAAAGCTCCTGAAGGAACTCGGCAAAAAAGTGGCCGTAAGTTCGCGATAAGGCCTGCCTCAGTCCGCAAGGATTTGAGGCTGCAACAAAAGTATCCCAAGCGACTGTTTATCAAAAACACAGGTCCCTGCTCAACTCGCAAGAGGATGTATAGGGGCCGAAACCTGACCAGTGCTGGAACGTTAAAGATGCCGGTTCATGCCGCAAGGTGTGAGCTGAGCGTCCTAAGCGCCAGTGAACGTCCGCAGTAACTATAACTGTGTTAAAGTAGATAACGCACTGCTTTAGTAAAATTCGGCTATATGCTGGAAAATCTGGTGTATCCGGTGCTACTTTGATATAATAGAGTAAGGTAGTAATATACCTTACCATCCATTATGTTAAGTAAAAAATCATCCGGTGCAGACAATCAGCAGGAAAGGCTTAAATTTATTGGATGGATAGTTGGGTTTGTTGATGGAGAAGGATGTTTTACTGTAAGTTTCTTTAAACATCCCAAATCAAGATTGCGCCTAAAATGGCAAGTATTTCCAGAGTTTGTAATTACGCAAGAAATGAAAAGTAAAGCCGCAATAGAGAAAATTAAAAATTTCTTTAATTGCGGAGCAATCTATCTGAATAAAAGACACGATAACCATCACGAACATCTTCTAAAATACGTAGTACGTAATCGTGTAGATTTACTCACGAAAATTATTCCATTTTTCGAAAAATATCAATTATTATCTGCCAAGAAAAAAGATTTCCATATTTTTACTAAAATTGTAAAAATGATGGGAAAAGGAAGACATCTCCGAGAGGAAGGATTGGCTAAAATAAGATTGATGGTGAGAGAGATGAATAATAGAAAATTCCGATAAATTAAAGAATCCTCAGAGACTATACGCCGAACCCGCCGAAAATTGAATATTTGGGCGGGAAGATATAGTCCGAACTTTATGGCGACATAAAGAATTCCACAAATGTATTGTGGATATAACAGATTGAGCGTAACCCCTTGCCAGGTAAGTTCTGGCCCGCATGAAAGGTTTAACGACTTGGGAACTGTCTCCAGGAGTTGCCCGGTGAAAATGCAATACCGGTAAAGATGCCGGTTACCTGCGGCTAGACGGAAAGACCCCGGGAGCTTTACTGTAGCTAGATATTGAATTTTGGTTTTGAATGCGTAGTGTAGCGGGTAGGCTTTGAAGTGCTTCTTTCGGGAGGCATGGAGCCAACAATGAAACACCCGTCTTTTGAATCCATCATCCTAACCCCCGCAAGGGGAGACAGTGTCTGGTGGGCAGTTTAAGTGGGGCGCTTTTCTCCTAAAAAGTAACGGAGAAGTTTATAAGGTCGGCTAGGTCCGGATGGAAATCGGACTGATAGCGTAAAGGCGCAAGCCGGCTTGACTGCAAGGCGGATATGCCGCGCAGAGAGGAAACTCGAACTTAGTGAACCGACTGTGGTTCGTAGAACCGCAGAAGATCATCAACCAAAAGTTACCCCGGGGATGAACCTCGTGATATAATAATCACAGAGGTTGTTGTCTCTATGTCTTAGTAATAAGATATAGTTTAAAGTGGCTTATAACGGTGAAACAAGAACTGGTCTTCCTTTGACAAAAAGGTTTTGAGTTCTTTCAACACCGTGGGAAGTCAGAAGAAAAATTTGTGAAGTTTAATAGAGAGCAAAAATCAATTCTTATAGGAACAATTTTGGGAGATGCTTATTTGCAGAAAACTGGAGAGAAAAATTCACGTTTGCGTTTTGAACATGGCGATAATCAAAAAGATTATCTTTTCTGGAAAATAAACAAATTTCCAAAATTATTCCAAGGCGAGCCAAAATATCTTGAACGAAAACATCCCATAAGCGGCAAGTTATATAAATATTGGCGCCACCAGTCCAATTCCACTCCGGAATTGGGAAAATGGCGAGCAATATTTTACAAAGAAGGAAAAAAACGCATACCAGAACAGCTTAGCAATCTCTTAAAAGATTCTTTAGCTTTAGCCGTTTGGTATATGGATGATGGCTATTATTATCATCGCGATAAAGTAAGCTATCTATATTTAGGGAGAGTTCAAGAAAAAGAGGCCGAAATTGCCAAAACAGCAATTGAAAATAATTTTCATGTTTTGTGCAGAATATTAGATAAAAAACAAAAAGGATTCGCTCTTTATTTTTCGCCAAAAGAAACCATTAAGTTGCACCAAACAATACGATCATTTATTCTGCCAACATTTAATTATAAAATTTCTTCTTGACCCCGTAACGACTGATCCCTTAAATGGGTGAGAACTAAAATTAAAATTTAGTTCATACGCCGCCCCCGCCAAAAATTTATATTTAGGCGGGTGAAGATATAGTCTATGGTTAACTAAAATTAACTATGAACAGGCTAGTAGGGCCCGCGAGTCCATATCAACGGCCCTGTTCGGCACCTCGATGTTAAAGAGGTACGTGAGCTGGGTTCAAACCGTCGTGAGACAGGTTGGTCCCTATCTACCGCAGGCGTCGAATCTTGAGGGGAGTCCTCGACAGTACGAGAGGACCTCGAGGAACTGACCTCTGGTGTACCAGCTGTTCCGCCAGGAGCATTGCTGGGTAGCTAAGTCGGGAAGGGATAAGAGCTGAAAGCATCTAAGCTCGAAGCCCACCCCAAGATTAGGATTCATTAACCCCCTGTAGATGACAGGGTTGATAGGCTCTAGGTGTAAGCCCAGCAATGGGTTAAGCCGAGGAGTACTAATAGGTAAAGCTTTTTATCTACAAATTAGCTGGCAATTATTGATTGCGTTATTAGGCGTTTTGGTGGCGGCTATACTGAGCTTGTCCCACCCGTTCCCATTTCGAACACGGAAGTGAAATAGCTTAAGGCCGATGATAGTCCTTTATGGGCGAAAGTAGGTAGCTGCCACCAAAGCGCCTTTTATATTGACAAAATTTTCTTTTTAGAGTATACTTTCTTAGTAAGTTAAAAGGGAGGTAAAGGCATGCCAGAAGAGTCGTATGAATTGTATGTGGATCGCAGGAGCAACGGAAGCCTGACTTCGGAGAGTCAGTATGTTGTAGAGTTGCTCCGAAAAAACAAAGTGCCGTTTAAGGTAGTAGAATCGAGCGGCAAAGTGAGGCCGGAGCTCAAAATAGGAGAAAAGTGGATAACCGGCAAAGAAGAAATTGAAGCTTGGCTGAAAGAAAGAAAAAAGAGACGGAAATAATCCGCCTCTTTTATTTTGCAAACATTCGGAGTAAAATGGTTTAAGTATGAAGTTTACAGCTGCAAAAAGAATAGCAATATTCATAATTATTGGGACAGCCGTTATTTTAACCTTAAATTTTTTCCAGAAAGAAGCGAAGGGATTTTTTTATTCCAGCTCTCAGCCTTTCTCGAAAATGTTTTGGCAAACCGGCGGTAAAACAGCTGATTTTTTCGGGTCATTTTTGAATGCGAGAAATTTGGAGAAAGAAAATAAAGAATTGAATTTTAAAATTCAGGACTTGTTATTTTTGCAAAATTCTTTTCAGGAATTAGAAAAAGAAAACAAGCACCTTAGAGAGGCTATGGGTATCGGGCTGCAAAAAGAATTTAAGCTGGAATTAGCTGAAATAATCGGCAAAGAGGTTAACAATGATGTTATCTTGGTAGATAAGGGGCTGGGAGATGGAATTGCCAAGGGAATGCCCTTGATTACTTCACAGAAGGTTTTGATTGGCAATGTTGTAGAGATTTATCAGCACTATTCAAGAGTTTTACTTATCTCCGATAAAAAAAGCCAGCTTGAAGTTGCAATATCCGGCAGGAATGCTGCCGGGCTGTTGAAGGGTTCTGGCGATTTTAAAGTTTTTATCGATCTTATCCCCAAAGAAAGCGAAATTAAAGAGGGGGATTTAGTTGCTTTTCGAGGATTTTTAGTGGGAATAGTGAAAGGAATTAAGAGAATAGATGTCAGCCCCTTCCAACGGGCTGAAGTTTCTCCGTTTTTTGATATTTCGAATCTGGACAAAGCATTTGTCGTTTTAAATTTTTAAAATGTTTGCAAAAACTATTATTATTGTCCCTCTTTTTTATTTTTTATCTCTTTTACAGATTAGTTTTTTGCCGCATTTTAGCATTTTCGGAATTACCCCCAATCTTATATTTGTTGCAGTTATTTTTTTAGCTTTTTTTCTGCCGCCTTGGAGTGTATTTTCAGCTTTTTTCGGAGGATTTTTTTTAGATATTTTCTCAAGTTATTTTTTCGGATTCAATGTTTTGATTTTATTGGGAATTTCATTATTTATAAGGCTGGTTTTAAAAAGATATGTCCAAGTCGCCTTTTGATAAATTTATAATAGAGAAATTTAAGAGAGAAATAGAGCCCCAGGAGGTTCTTTTAGATTCTTTAGCGCAGAAAAAAGAAAGAGAAATAGGCATTTCCGGCAAAAAATTAGAAACTCCGATTTCTCAAAAAGTCTTTCGAATAGTTTGGGCCGGGATAGTAGTTTTATTTTTTATCTTTTTTGGCAGGACATTCCAACTGCAAATTATAGAAGGCAAGACTTTCACTGAATTATCGCAAAGAAATAAGTTTATAGTTAAAACAATTCGGGCGGAAAGAGGAGTTATTTATGATAAAAATTTTGAGCAGCTTGTTTTTAACAAACCCAGTTTTAATTTTATCTGTTCCGGCAAATTAATGATTGAGAATATAGACCATCAAACTTTACTGAAATTAAAAACCAGCCCTGAAGAATATCCGGGCTGTGAAGTTGAAGACAATACCGTGAGAGAGTACCTCTCGGGATTTTTGTTCGCCCATTTGATCGGCTACCAAAGGCAAATGGGCGAAATGGCCGGCCTTGAGGAATATTATAATAATATTCTTGAGTCGAAGGCGGGGAATATACAGGTTGAGAGGGATGCTCGGGGCAATTTTATTTCACAGAAAGTTGCTTCCGAGCCGGAGTCTGGCAATAATTTAATTCTTTGGCTGAATTCCGGGCTGCAGAAGAAAATTGCAGCTTCTCTTGAATCGGCAATTACGAGATTGGGGGCTAAAGGCGGAGCGGCCGTAGCTTTAAATCCTAAAACAGGAGGAGTGATGGCGCTGTTTAGTTATCCGAGTTTTGATAATAATCTTTTTAGTCAGAGTTTGTCGGCAGAACAGTGGCAGAAACTTCAGGCTAATGCCGGAGATCCTTTATATAATCGGGCGATTTCGGGCAGATACCTGATAGGCTCTACGATCAAGCCTTTGGTTGCTTCCGCTGTTTTACAGGAAAAAATAATTGATCCGGAAAAAGAAATTTATTGCGGAGGAAAAATTGTTATTCCTAATCCGTGGGATTCCGATAATCCCACCATTAAAAAAGATTGGGACGTTCATGGCTGGTCAAATATCAAAAAAGCTATTGCTGAATCATGCAATGTCTATTTCTATACCGTTGGGGGCGGATATGGAGAACAAAAGGGTTTGGGGCCGACTAAAATAAAAAACTATTTGGAACTTTTCGGCTGGGGGGAGTTTACCGGCATTGATTTGCCCGGAGAATCTCAGGGATTTATTCCGGATAAAGAATGGAAAAAGAATACATTAGGTATTAATTGGTGGGATGGCGATACCTACAACCTTTCAATCGGGCAGGGTTATTTATTAATCACTCCGTTGGAAGTAGCTTCTTCTTTTGCTGCTATAGCTAATGGCGGTAAGCTTTTAAAGCCCCAAGCAGTCTATCAAATTGTTGATTCCCAAAAAAATATCATAATAAATTTTCAGCCGGAAGTTATTAGAGAAAACTTTATTGATCCTGAAAATCTTCAAATAGTCAGGGAAGGAATGCGGCAGGCTGTTACCGGAAAAAATAGTCTGCACGCTTCCAGCGTGATTCTGAATTCTTTGCCGGTTCCTGCCGCCGCTAAAACCGGCACAGCGGAAGTGGGGGGAGATTATCGCAACAATTGGGTAACAGTTTTTGCTCCTTACGATGATCCGCAAATAGTGCTGACTATTCTCGTTGAGAAAGTTGAAGGGGATCGGGCCGCCGCCCTGCCTATAGCTAGGGAAGTTTTGGACTGGTATTTTTCCACACTTGACAAAGATACCCAGTAGATTATTATTGGATAATATCTTAAATAATTATGGGGGAATATCTTACCTTTGAAGGTTTAGAAAAATTGAAAAAAGAACTGGGACATTTAAAGAATATTAAACGCAAAGAGATTGCCGAGCGTTTGGAAAAATGCATTTCTTTTGGCGATCTGACTGAGAATGCTGAATATCATGAAACGAAAGAAGAACAGGCCTTTGTAGAAGGTAGAATTTTAGAGTTGGAAGATTTAATTCGCAATGCCGTCGTTGCCCCCAAGGGAAGCGATGGATCGTATGCCCAAGTGGGCTCTACGGTTTTAGTCAGCTCTGGCTCGGGAAAAGAGGAGTTTAAGATAGTCGGAGTAGAAGAAGCCGATCCTTTAGCCGGCAAAATTTCCATTAATTCTCCATTAGGCAAGGCCTTTTTGAATCAATCAAAAGGGGCTGTCGTTGAAGTCAAAACTCCCAAAGGCATCGCTCAATATAAAATCCTCAAAATCGAGTGAAACGCGGTCTAACCGCGTTTATTCCAGCTTGCTTTAGGCAGGCTTTTTTTGTAAAATAGAAATGAGTCGAGAACCGTTCTCGACCTATATTATGCCGATAAAACGTCCGCCATTATCTAACGGAGAAATATACCATATAGTTATCCGCGCCATAGAAGGTTTAAAACTTTTTCGAGAGGAGAAAGATAATTTTCGAATGGTCCATGATTTATTCGAGTTTAATAACGAAGTTTCAGTATTATCGTCTTTCAGGAATACCGTAAATAGGTCGAGAACGGTTCTCGACTCATTACCGCGGGAAAGGAGAGAGCCGAGGAAGCTTTTAGTTGAGATTTTGGCGTTTTGTTTAATGCCTAATCATGTGCATTTATTAGTGAGACAGCTCAAAGATGGCGGAATTAGTAAATTTATGCGAAAAATCGGTGCGGGATACGGCGGTTATTATAATAAGAAATATCAAAGAAGCGGGCATTTGTTTCAAGGAAAATATAGGATTGTTCACGTTAAAGATGATAGGCAGTTATTAACGGTTTTCGTTTATATTCACACCAATCCGGTAGCGATTATTTGTCCAAAATGGAAAGAAGAAGGAATTAAAATTAAAGATTTAAATAAAGTAATACAATTCCTTGAAGAACAATATCGCTGGTCGAGCTATCCGGATTATTTAGGAAATAAGAATTTTCCATCGGTTACCAGCAGGGAATTTTTATTAGAAACAATCGGTGAGATAAGAGAGGCTAAAAGATTTGTTAACGATTGGCTGCAGCATAAAAAAGAATTAGCAGATTATAAAGAAGTAGCCATAGAATAAGAAAATAGGTCGAGAACGGTTCTCGACCTATTTTTATTAAATATAAAACCCCTCTTGATATTATCTCGAGGGGTTTTCTTTTGTGACTGCGATGCCATATTCCCGAAAGAACTCTTCGGCAAACTTGATTTCATCTTCTGAAAGATCATTTACCCGTACGGGATTCAGCCATGCGCCGACCTCGACCCTTTCTATGCCAAAAAGGTCAATGGCGTGTTTAGCAACCCCCATGCTTCCCGGGGTCAACATAATTTTTTCCATCTATTCTTTTATCCTGTGTACGGTACAGTAATGTCCACTGATCGGTCCGCGAGATTTACGGATTACTAGGACGTGCGTTCCATTAGGATACTCGTCCTCAATACTCACGTGTTCCGGCCAGTGTTTCTCGAGGGTTCCTTTCTCGCACCCCGGGCAAGAAGTGTCCGGGATGCCTAAGAGTTCGGAAGAGCATCTCTGGCAAATACACCAAATCTTTCCATCATTAGACATAGTTTTCTCCTCCTTTACCTCCCTTACTTCGCAAGTTCTTCAGGATCAAACCGCAGCATGTGATTCTTGCAATCAGGCGATATTTTTGAATGAGCTTCCTCACATTCGTGGCCAACAAGGTAAGGGTTTCCCGGGGGAGTATACTCGATTATTCCATTAGCGCCGCATGCATGACAAGACCATTTAACTTCTTTCCGTTCCATTGTTCCTCCCTATGTTCCATCTAATAAAATATCTTACACCCAATTTTTTATTTTGTCAAGACTTGGCGCGGGGAGAAAAATTGTGTAAATTGAAAATAGGGCGAGAACGGTTCTCGCCCTATTATTAATACAAAATTTTCAAAATATAGAGCAAATGTTAAACACTCGGTGTTTAATATTTTGCAGAGTTTAGTTTTTTAACTCAATATAAAAACCCCTTTGATGCTATCTCAAGGGTTTTCTTTTGGACATTCACTCCTGACGCATCGTCTCCTCAGGGAGCCATTTTACTGAATGACTCCCTGTCTATAGTGACCTCGATCTTGCACTCGGTTTCTGTTTCGGTTCTTCTGTAGCATCCCTTTCTCCCCATCGCCTTTAAGATGAAGTGAAGGGGGAGCATAATAGGAGAAAGAACTATTGCTAAAATGACCACCAGGGGGATAAGCGCGATTACCATAACTCCTCCGAAGACTATGGCTCCGCTGACAACGGCGCCTCGGAGTACTGGGTTTTTAATCTCTCTATTACCATACTTTACACTAAAGTCCCTTTTCAATCCCATTTCCTCCCTTTCCTTATTTATTTATATTTTAATAATACACCTAAATCGTATTTTTGTCAAGACTTGGCGAGTTGGGAGAAGTCATGTAAAATAATTAAATATGGCGATTGCAGATATTAAGAAAATAAGGCTGAAAAAACTCGAAGCTATTAAAAAAGCTGGAATTAATCCTTACCCGATAAAGACTAAAAAAACTCACTCTGTTGATCAGGTTTTGAGTGATTTTGAGAAGTTCGCTAGAGCGGGGGTAGAAGTTACGCTTGCCGGCAGGCTTGTGGCTATCAGGGAGCATGGCGGGTCTGCTTTCATCAATATCGACGATGGAAAGGCCAAAATCCAAGGTTTTTTCAGGCAGGATAAACTGGGCGATAAAAAATATCAATTTTTTTTGGATAATTTTGACGTCGGAGATTTTATTGAAATTTCCGGCACTTTATTCACCACAAAAAGAGGAGAGAAAACAATTGAAGCCTCGGATTTCAACATTTTAGCCAAGTCATTGCTGCCCCTACCTGAAAAGTGGCACGGGCTTCAGGACGTGGAAGAAAGATTTAGGAAGAGATATTTGGATTTGGTAATGAACTCGGAAGTAAGGGCAAAATTCAGGGTTAGGTCAAAAATTATTGAAGAGATAAGACATATTTTAGATGGACAAGGATTTTTAGAAGTGGAGACGCCGATTTTGCAGCCGATTCCCGGAGGAGCTTTGGCTAAACCATTTAAAACGCATTTGAATGCCTTGAAAATAGATTTGTATTTAAGAGTGTCGCCGGAACTTTATTTAAAACGGCTTTTAGTTGGCGGTTTCGAAAAAGTTTACGAAATAGGCCGCTGTTTTAGGAATGAAGGAATGGATAAGCATCATAATCCTGACTTTACAATGATTGAACTTTACTGGGCTTATCAAAATAGGGATGGCCTCATGGATTTTATCGAGCGCAGTATGATTGATTTGGTAAAAAAAATAAAAGGGGAGACTAAATTTATTTATGAAAGTAAGGAAATAGATTTTAAAGCCCCTTGGAAAAGAATTAAATTTGCTGATTTGGATTTTGAAAAAGATAAAGTGAATATATTTCAGCCTACTTTTGTGGTTGACCACCCGGCAAAAATGGCTATTTTATCCAAAGCCAGGGAAAACAATCCTAAGGAAGCTGACCGTTTTCAAGTAGTGATAGGGGGGATAGAGTTAATTAATGGTTTTTCCGAATTAAATGATCCTCTAGAACAGGAAAAAAGATTTAAATCCGCTAAAATTGAAATTGAAAGAAAAGACAAGGATTTTCTTGAGGCCCTGCAGTACGGCATGCCACCTGCCGCTGGTTTAGGCATGGGAATTGATAGATTGGTTGCCCTACTGACCGACTCCCACAGTTTAAGAGAGGTAATATTGTTCCCAACAATGAGGCCGCGTTAATGCTTGAGTTCTGAATTTTCTTCGCGCTTTACCCTAAAGGGCTCCGACGCGCTTCAGAAAATCCAGAACTCTCGCTTTCATCGATGAAAAAATTATTGGTTGCCACTACTAATCCGGGAAAGATTTTAGAGTATAGGGTTCTTTTGAAGAATCTGCCGCTGGAGCTGGTTACGTTAAAGGACGTAAATATTAAAGACGGCGTGGAAGAAGACGGCAAAACTTTTGAGGAAAATGCGATAAAAAAGGTTAAATTTTATTCTCAATTCGTTGATTTTCCGACATTGGCTGAAGATGCTGGACTAGAAATAGATTATCTGGATGGCGAGCCGGGAGTAAAAACAAGGCGCTGGCTGGGCAGAGAGGCGTCCGATCAAGAATTGATTGATTTGACATTAG
Organism: Candidatus Nealsoniibacteriota bacterium; assembly: GCA_016188865.1. Classification (GTDB taxonomy): domain Bacteria; phylum Patescibacteriota; class Minisyncoccia; order Minisyncoccales; family MHMH01; genus JACPGX01. Next base: position 84,268 of record JACPGX010000001.1, on the reverse strand, counting down.
CCAAACTTAAAGGCGTTCCCGCCGAGCAGAGGGGCGCCCGATTGAAGACGGTCATAGCTTTAAATATTTTTGGGAAGATAAACACTTTTGAAGGTATTTTGAGGGGAGTTATAATGGAAAAGCCGATAGATAAAATTATTCCCGGGTACCCCTTCAGATCATTATTCTTCGTTCCGGGAGTAAGCAAAGTTTTGGGCGAATTCACCATGGAAGAGGAAGCTAAGATCGCCCACAGAAAAAAAGCCGTAGAAAAAGCGTTGCCCCTATTATCGCAATATTTGAGAGAACCGTTCTCCCAAAATTAATCGTAATATCGGGAGAACGGTTCTCCTTAAATTATTATATGCTCGACATTAAATTCATCCGTCAAAATTCGGAAAAAGTGAAAGAAGGCGTTGCTAAAAAGCAGGCCAAAGTTGATATTGACCGGCTTTTGGCATTGGACGAAAAAAAGCGAGAATATCTGCAAAAAATAGAAAATATGCGAGCCGAGCAGAATAAGCTTGGAAAAGACGATATCGCAAAGGCCCAAGGATTAAAAGCAGAAATTAAAAAACTTGAGCCAGAATTAGAGAATACCGAAAAAGAATTGCAAATTTTATTACGCCAGATTCCTAATTTACCTCTAGATACCGTTCCTGTCGGCAAAGACGATAGTGAAAATATTGTGCTTAGGGAAGAAGGTAAAAAGACAAAATTCGATTTTCAGCCGAAAGACTATATGGATATTGGTGAGAAATTAGATATTATTGATACTCAAAGAGCAGCTAAGGTTTCAGGCACTCGTTTTGGATACATAAAAGGGGGAGCCGCTATGCTTGAATTTGCTTTGGTTAATTTGGCTCTGGAAACTCTATCTAAAGATAAGTTTATACCTGTTGTTCCACCGGTTATGTTAAAACCGGAAATGATGGAGGGGATGGGGTACGTTGAAAGGGGAGCAGAAGAGATATATTATCTTGAAAGAGATAAATTATATTTAGTCGGAACTTCGGAGCAATCTATCGGCGCAATGCATTCTGGAGAAACTTTTCAAGAAAAAGATTTGCCAAAAAGATATGCCGGGTTTTCCACTTGTTTCAGGAGGGAGGCTGGCGCCTATGGCAAGGACACTAAGGGCATTTTGCGTGTTCATCAGTTCGACAAGGTTGAAATGTTCAGTTTCTGTCATCCGGAAAAATCAAAAGAAGAGCATCAATTGCTTTTGAAAATGGAAGAAAAATTAATGAAGCTGCTGGAGCTTCCTTACAGAGTTATTAATATTTGCACTGGGGACTTGGGAGATCCGGCCGCTGCTAAATACGATATTGAGGCCTGGCTTCCCGGGCAAGGGCAGTATAGGGAGACGCATTCCACCAGTAACACTACTGATTATCAAGCCAGAAGATTAAATATTCGCTATAAGACAAAAGATGGCTTGGAGTTTGTTCATATGCTAAATGGCACGGCTTTTGCCATAGGCAGGATGTTGATTGCTATTATCGAAAATTATCAGCAAAAAGACGGCACTGTTTTGGTGCCCAAAGTTTTGCAGAAATATACGGGATTTAAAAAAATCGAGTAATATTTCGATGTCCGATTTCCCGAACGTCAACCTCCGAGGTTGTCGCGTTAACCTCGGAGGTTAAACGGGAAATCGGACATCGAAAATATCGTTATGAACACCATTCTTATTCTTCACGGTTGGGGGTCTTCATCTAAAAATTGGAGCAGAGTTAAAGAACTTTTAGAAAATCAAGGGTATAAAGTTTTCGTGCCGGATTTGCCCGGTTTTGGGGAAAATTCAGCGCCGGAAAAACCTTGGTCGGTAGACGATTATACGGAATGGACGAGAAGATATTGCGATAAAAATAATCTTCCGCATTTTTTTCTGATAGGTCATTCATTTGGCGGGGGAATTGCGGTAAAATTTTCCTGCGCTTATCCGGAAATGGTTTCAAAACTTATTTTAGTTTCCCCAGCCCTTAGGAGAAGGCAAACTGTAAAGCAGATTATTTTTCTATTTTTAACCAAATTGGGCAAATTCGTATTTACAATTACCGGTTTGATATTATTATGGCCATTGGAAGAAAAAATAAAGAAAATTTTATATAAGCTTGCCGGCACTACGGATTACCATAAGTTAGATATCAACGGGATGCTTATGATGAAGGAAACCTTTAAAAAAATAACGAAAGAAGATTTGACTCATTGCTTATCTAAAATTAAATCGCCGACTTTAATCGTTTGGGGAGCGCAAGACGTGATGACGCCCATAAGGGAGGCGTATATTGCAAAAAAAGAGATAAACAATGCCAGATTGGAAATTATTGAAGATGGCGAGCATGGATTGAATCTGCAGAAACCGGAAATTTTAGCAGAAAAAATTATACGATTTATAACTAATTAAATGAGGTCCGAAACCGAACGTCAACACCCGGTGTTGACGGAGAAACACCGGGTGTTAAATCGGTTTCGGACCTCCCGAAATCCGTTATGCGATATCTAATTTCATTACTTTGGCTCATTATTTTTACTAAAAAACTTCTCTTTTGGGTTTATCTTTGGCAGTTGAAAGAATATCACATCGGCAGATTTATTGACCATTTTCGCACATATAAAGGAAAACGGTTGATTTTTAATTATTTATTGCTGATTAAGATTTTGCTTCTCCTCGGCATGATATTCACAGCAAGGCACGGTTTAACAGAATTTAAATTTAATTTAGTTTACCTTACAGCTCTTATCTTTTTCGCAGAAGTTTTATATACTTTTAAGGTATTTTGGCAAAAAACCATTAAAAAACCGGTTCTTACCCAGAAAATAGCGGTTATTTTAAGCACCGGATTTTCTTCCGAAGTTTTATTGGTATTTTTTTTGTTCCTTTTAGAATTTAAATTAACGAAATTCACGGCCTCCCTTTTGTTGCTGGATATTTTGGCTCCGATCGTTTTTTCTTCGCTGGTTTTGTCTTTTCAGCCTTTGGCCGTTTTTTTAAGAAATAGAATTTTAAAACAAGCCAAGCATAGAAGAGATTATTTTAAGAATTTGCTGGTTATCGGAATTACCGGCTCTTATGGTAAAACTTCAACGAAAGAGTTTTTATATACTATTCTTTCAGAAAAATTTAAAGTTTTGAAAACCAAAGAGCATCAAAATTCTGAAGTGGGAATTTCTGAATGTATTTTGGACGAATTAATGCCGGAGCACCAGATTTTTATTGCAGAAATGGGAGCGTATAATAAGGGGGGAATAAAGCTGCTCTGCGATATTGCTAAGCCAAAAATTGGCGTGATAACCGGCATTAATGAACAGCATATGGCAACCTTTGGCAGTCAGGAGAATATCATTAAGACGAAATACGAACTGATTGAGAGTTTGCCGGCCAATGGCGTTGCCTTCTTTAACGGGAAGAATAAATATTGTCGAGAGCTTTATGGAAAGACTAATATCAAAAAATATCTCTACGGCCAAGATGCTAAAATTTTTGGAGAGGAAAATCTTTTTGGGGCTATGGCTGTTGCGCGAGAACTCGGCATGAGCGATGAAGAAATCTCAAGAGCAGTGCAGAAAATAGAAAATAAGCTTACCGGAATTGTAAAAAAAGATGGCGCGGGCGGTTTAATAGTCTATGATGCTACTTTCTCTGCCAATCCAGACAGCGTAATCGGCCACTTGGAGTACCTGAAAACTTTGCCGGGGAAAAAAGTGATTATTATGCCCTGCTTGATTGAATTAGGCAAGGCTTCAAGGGAAGTTCATGACCGAATCGGAGCAAAAATCGCCGAAGTTTGCGACTTGGCGATAATCACCACCAAAGACAGATTTAAGGAAATTAAAGAAGCCGCTGGGCTAAAAGCAGTTTTTATGGATAATCCCGAAAAGATTTTTATAAAAATAAAAAGTTTCTGTTCGTCTGGCGACATTATTCTCATCGAAAGCCGCGTGCCTAGCCAGCTCATAGATTCATTGATGAAATAAATATTTATGGTTTGCAAAGAAATAACAGACAAAAAAATCTGGGAAGATTTTCTTTTGGGATGCAAAGAGAGGACGTTTCTTCAGAGTTGGAATTGGGGAGAGCTTCAGAAAGCGATGGGGCACAAGATTTGGCGCCTTGAGGTGTGTGAAAATAATGGGTGTCCGATATCCATTATTTTGGCGGTGAAAGTGGTGGCCAGACGGGGGACTTTCCTGTTGGTACAGCACGGACCAAATATGATAAATCCGAAACAAATTCAAAATTCTAAATTAGAAATTCTAAACACGATTTTGACGGAACTAAAAAGAATTGCCAAAGAGGAGGGTTGTAGTTTTATTAGGATAGCGTCGCTATCGGAGAGAAATGAGGAGAATATAAAGATGTTTAAAGATTTGGGGTTTAGGGAGGCGTCGATGCATGCTTCGGCTTATGAGGCGACCTGGAAGCTTGATATTGCGCCATCGGAAGAAGAATTATTGGCGAATATGCGGAAAACTACGCGATATCTTATTAAGCAAGCGGAGAAAAATACCGACATTGCGATTGAAAAAAGTAATAGGCCAAGTGATTTGGAGATTTATCAGCGATTAAATCAAGAGGTTAGCCGGAGGCAAAGATTTGCTCCTTTTTCCGCTAATTTTATAAAAAATGAATTTGAGGTTTTCTCCAGCGACAATGAAGCCATGCTTTTTTTAGGAAAGTATAAAGGCGAGGTAGCGGCCGGAGCTTTGGTGATTTTTTGGTCGGGAGTCGGCTTTTATCATCAGGCGGCTTCTTTGGCAAAATACTCTAAATTTTCTATTCCTTACTTATTGCAGTGGGAAGCCATAAAAGAAGCCAAAAGGCGCGGTTGTAAATTGTATGATTTTTGGGGTTATATTGACCCAAAGGCGTATTCCGGGCATCCTTGGGCAGGGCCTACGCTGTTTAAGATGGGCTTTGGAGGCAGGGCATATGAATATGTCAAAACCCAGGATTTGCCTCTTTCCAGAAAATATTGGCTAACATATATTTTTGAGAAGTTAAGAAGTAAAAAACGTGGCTTATAGATACAGAAAACCATATAGAATTAAAAAGAAAAAATCTATTTTGGGAAACAGATTCTTTAGGCTGGGTATTTTGGTTTTGGTAATAACGGGAGGAATTTTGTATTTTATATTTTTTTCCGGTATTTTCAAAATTGAGAAAATTATAATAACCGGCCAAGGGACTATTTCAGAGGAGAGCATAAAAGCGTTTATTGGGGGGAGCAATATATTTTTAGTTGATATTAAAAAGACAGAAAAAGATATTTTAGATAATTTTCCACAAATAGCAGAAGCAAAAATAAGCCGAAGCTTTCCCGATGCTTTGAATATTTTAGTGACTGAGCGGTCAGCTGCGGCACTTTGGTGTGAGGAAAAGTGTTTCCTGATTGATCGAGAAGGCGTGATTTTCGGAGATGCTTCCGGCGCCGTAGGGTTCATCAATATTTCTGGGATGAAAGATATGCTCAATAAAGAAAAAATTTCCCAGATTTTAGAAATTCAGGCGAAATTAGAAGAAGGCCCGGGAGTCACCACAACTCAAGCCATGATTGTTTCCGATGAAAGATTAAATATGAAAACTTCAGAAAAATGGGAGATTTATTTTAATTTGAAGGGAGACTTAGATTGGCAGATTCAGGAACTTAAATTGGTTTTAGAAAAACAAATTCCTCCCGAGAAAAGAAGGAATTTAGAATATATAGATTTAAGATTCAGCCGAGTTTATATTAAATAAGCCTTTAGTGCACTTTAATATAGTTTTCTAAGATTTCTGCGTTATTTTCCGGATCTTTCCTGATAGCATTGGCTAATTCTTCAGCTGTTTTGTTATGCAGAAAATTGTCAAATATGCTGGTGGGCACCACCATGGGGATTACCGCTATTACTTTTTCTCCTCCGCTTTCTTTCCATTGCTTTTCCATATTTCTAATATAGTTTAAAGCGTGGGGAATTATTTCTCGGAATTCATCTATAACAATATCCATCGGGATTTCGGAAAATCTTATCTCCCATTCATTTTTTAATTCAGTTGCCTCTTTTTCGTCAAAGGCAATATGGAATGCCTTGATTTCCCCCGGTTTAAAACCCCTGGCGAATAGAGCCGTCTCAATAGCAAGACGGTTTAATTTTGACACAAAAACAATCATCATAATTTTTTCCGGCAGAACTCTTAAAAATTCAGTTTCTTCGAGAGAGAGTATTTTTTCCACATTCTGGTAGTGTTTTTTGATTTTTTTCATTACAAAAAGAAGGATTAAAATAGTGGGCAGAAGAATCCAGGCGCCATAAATGAATTTTGAAAAGAGGACCACCATAAAAACCGTTCCAGTAGCAATAAAGCCGATAAAATTAATCATTACGCTCTTAAGGTGTTTTCCGAATCCTTGTTTTTTCCAATAAAAAATCATGCCGAGCTGGGATAGAGAAAATCCGAGAAAAACGCCAACTGCATACATTGGAATAAGCGTATGGACGTTTCCTTTAAATAAAAGCAGTAGAATAGCCGAAACTATGGAAAGCGCGACGATACCATTTGAAAATACCAAGCGAGAGCCCAATAAAGAAAATTGCTTTGGCCAATAGCCGTCTTGGGCTTGCAGGGCAACCATTCGGGGGAAACCGGCGTAGGGAGTATTTGCCGCTAAGAAAAGGATGAGAAAGGTAGCAATCTGCGTCAAAAAGTAAAATGGAGTTTTACCGAATACAATTTTAGCCACCTGCGATAGTATTGTTTCCGATTGCGCCGGTACCAAGCCTACTTGGCTGGACAGAAAACCTATTCCAAGGAAGATAAATATTAAAAGTATGGCGAGCCGAAGTAAAATTTTCCCGGCATTTTTAGTTTCAGGCTCTTTAAATGCGCGCACTCCGTTGGAAGTAGCTTCGATCCCGGTTAAAGCGGCGCAACCAGAAGAGAAAGCTCTCAAAATAAGCAATAAGCTTAATGCTTGCAGGGGCAAGGCGGTTGCCGTAACGTCGGTGAGAATCGCAGCCTTAGGAAGAATGCCGAATATTACGCGGATAATGCCGATGATTAAAAGGCCTAGTATAGTTGCAATGAAAATGTAAGTGGGAAGAGAGAATATTCTTCCGGATGATCTGACTCCCTTCAGGTTAATCCACATTAAAAATAAAATAACCAGCAAGCCCATTAGGATTCTGTATGGGTATAATGACGGAAAAGCGGAAGTTATTGCCGCAACTCCGGCTGCAACCGATACAGTAACAGTTAGTATGTAATCAAAGACTAAACTTGAAGCTCCAATAAGCCCGGGAGTTTCGCCTAAATTTTCTTTAGCAACATTATAAACTCCGCCTCCCTGGGGATAGGCATAAATAATTTCCCGATAAGAAAAAGCCACCATAAGTATTAAAAGGGCAATCGCTAAGGATATTGGCAAGAGATGTGACGATGCCATTGCGCCTGCCAAAGCTAAAACTAAAAGGATTTCTTCCGTAGCGTAAGCCGTTGAAGAAAGAGCGTCTGAACCAAAAATCGCCAATGCCTGGAAGTTGGTTAGTTTTTCTTCGGCAGTCTCTCTGATTGCCAGAGTTTTTCCCAGTAAATAATGTCGGATTGACTTAAACATCAGCTTAGAGCCACTTTTTCTTTCTGAAATAAATAAACATGGTAACCAGCACTATGGCCATTATTGCGCCAACAATCCAAAAGCCGGATTGATGCTGCCCGAAAGGCAGCTTGACATTCATGCCCCAGATTGAAGCTAATAAAGTCGGCGGCATGAGTATCAGTGAAAAAATAGTTAGAATTTTTATAATTTCGTTAGTTTTAATAGTAAGCAGCGAGCGATTAGTGTCTTCCAGGGCCAAAATTGTTTCTTTGTGCGCTTTTAGAGCTTGCCAGACTCTTTCATAAGTTTGCAGCATGTCGGAAAAATGAAAAGAAAATTCTTCACCAAAAAATTTAGGCCCTTCTTTCTCCAGTGATTTCATTATTTCAAATTGAGGGTCAATTATCCGCCAAAAATCCATTATGTCCGTTTTTATATGAGAGATTTCTATTACCATTTCTTTTTCCACGCCCTTAAAAATTCTTTTCTCTATTTTGTCGATTTCGTCGCTTAGCTTGTTTAATTTTAATAAAGAATCGCGCCAAAAGGTATCCAGAATGGAAAATAAAACAAAGCCCGGTCCCTTGTCTAAATATTTTTCACCTTCTATTTCTGGCCTTTGGCATGTTTTGAATAAATTTTCCAAGACAAAAAACGGTCTGAAGTGATTGGTAATGATAGTATTTTTAGTAAGGATTATATCTAACTCTCTGGGAGATACTTCTTTATCGGTTTCGTGGTACTGGGGATAGTTGATGATAATAAAAAGGTAATCAGGCTTGGTTTCCAGTCTTGGATGATAAACGCGGGGGATTAACTGATCTAAAACCATCGGATGAAAGCGATATTGGTTTTTCAAATATTCAACATCCTGTTTGGTAGGTTTAGTTATATCGATCCATGTTGTTTTTTCGTTTTGAATTATATTGCGCATATTTACTAATCTTATCATAACCCAGCTTATTGACAAATTTAAAAATTTAGATTATGATGCGGTGTCGAAGCTCTTTTGCAATATATATGGGGAGGATAAAGAAATGAGTGATGACAACGACAGATTGAATCCCATAGATAAGCTTTTTAATCCGGCTAGAGGAAGGAAGAGCCGCAAATTATGGAAAAAGAGTCACAGTTTTAGCCTTTCTGAGGCATGGCGTATCTGCAATATAATTAAGAAGCAGTCAGCTTCCCCGGGATCATTCATAGATATCAATGGCGTTGTCCTGCCAAAAATCGGCCATATTTTTGAATTAAAGGAGGGCACTCGTTATACCTTCTTGCCTCCGGGATCTAAGTGTTTAGTAACGAAAGTTCAGATCCAAAAAGTTTTTTTCACTGACCAGGATTTCGTGCCAGAGGCCAAAGTTATGCCTCTAAATTCAGCGGCGCAGGCAATTGAGCCGAGAGAATACTCCGTCCGGATTAAAGATTTGAAAGCAGTTTCAGAAGATACTTATCGCCTTTTTGTTAAAAATCGAGAAAGTAATTTTTCTCCAGAAGAGATTATTTTTAATGAGGGAGATGCGGTGGAATTGACTGGAGACACCACTATAAAGATGGAGTCGCCAATGATGGGAGCTGCTTCCCACGCTTTTCCAAAAGGGCTGAAAGGAGTTATCGATAGCCCGAAAGGACGCGAAGGCGCTAATCTGAATCAGATTAATTCTCCATACCAGTTGGCTAATAAAACCGGGGTTAATGTAGAATTATCCTTAGCATATGGCAAGCGGCCACTTGTACGGCAAAGAGATGTTTTTGAGGTTCCTTTGGTGCCCGGGCAAAGGTATAATGTTTACCTTCCGTCTTATCAGCATAATGTAGAGTTTTCTTCTTCTCAAATTCGGCGCAGGCAATTTGATAGGAAGATGTTTGATCGAATAGTTATGGATGAAAAAACCCGTAAAGAAATTCTTTCCCTCGTTTATAGCGAGGAAAAAATTCTTTCTCAATGGGGGCTGGGAAAGGTTTTTCATAGGGGGAGAGGAAAAATATTTTTAGCTATCGGTCCTTCGGGCACCGGCAAAACAATGACGGGCGAAGCTTTAGCTGAATTGCTAGGCCGGCCACTTTTTATAGCTGATTCCACAAACCTCATCCCCATTGCTGGCCACTTTGAGCAAGCCTTAAAGGAAGTTATCGATAAAACTGAAAGATGGAACGCTGTTACCATTATTGATGAGGCAGAAGGAATTTTGCTCTCTCGCGAAGCTACTTCATATGATGTGAGTTGGAGGATACAGGCAGTATTAAGAAATCTCGAAAGATTGGAAAGAGGGATTTTGTGGCTGACGACTAATCGGCCAATTGATATTGATCCAGCTATTAATTCGCGGATAAGATGCCAGATTTGTTTTCCTGCTCTAGATGATGAGAAAAGAAAAAAGGTTTGGCAGGGAATTTTTTCCGAGAATTTGTCAGTTTCCGGCCTGACGGAGAAGATACTGTGCGAATTAGTTAAGTTTGAGATAAATGGTCGTGAGATCAAAAATGCCGTTATAAACGCAGCCGACAGGGCCTCCTATGATCATTTAGATTCAGTTCCGGTAGAATATGTTTTGGCCGCGGCAAAGACTATTTGCGAGAGCCAGGAAATTCTAGAGAAGGCAAAAAAGGATTATTATAACCACAGAAGAGATAACTCCATCGGCTTTTTGAGAGATTAAGTATAAAGCCTTGGCTTCAACGCCAGGGCTTTTTGTTATCACTCGAAGGCCTTGACTGCTAATTTGGGTTTGCTATAATACTCTTGATGATTACGGAAAGGCAGGGAGAAATTTTAAATAGGATTGTCAGGGACTACATTGTTTTGGCGGAGCCGATAAGCTCTAAATTGCTTGAAAAGAAGCATAAACTTGGCATTTCGCCCGCTACCATCAGGAATGAGATGCAGGAACTTGCCGATGAGGGGTATCTTTCCCAGCCGCATACTTCGGCGGGCAGGGTGCCTACTGATAAAGGCTATAGGTTTTTCGTAAATGAGCTGTTAAAAAATAGTTTGAATATTGAAAAGGAATTAGATAAGCAAATCGATGATTCTTTCGAATTTATCAAAACAGCTACCAGATTTTTAGCTGAAGAATCTTCCGAATTGGCCTTTGGGTATTTGGCTGATGAAAAAATCGTTTGGAAAGATGGTTGGCAGGATATTTTTGAAGAGCCGGAATTTTTAGAGCCCGGGCTTGCGGCGAGCTTTGCGAAAATGATTGATGATTTTGAGGAAAATATTGAAGAATTATATTTACCGGAAGTTAAAATTTATATCGGCAAGGAAAATCCAGTGTCAAAAGTCAAAGATTTCAGCATTATTACTGCTGGATTTAATGGCGGACTTTTTGCTCTTTTAGGGCCCAAAAGAATGAGTTATGATAGGAATATTAAGTTAATTCAAGAAATATGGACGAGAATTTAGAGATTAAAAAGAAGCTGGAAGAATGCGACAAGCAGAAAGAAGAATATCTGGCAGGTTGGCAAAGGGCGAGAGCTGATTTTTTGAATTATAAAAAAGAAGAAATGGAAAGAATCGCCGAGCTGCTAAAATACGGCACTGAAGAATTGGTTTTGAAAGTATTGCCGATTTTAGATAACTTTGAGTCAGCCGAAAAGAATTTATCGAATAAAGAAGATGATAATATACGAGGTTTATTGCAAATTAAAAAACAACTTCAGGATTTACTTAAAAGTCAGGGAATGGAAGAAATAAAAACCGTGGGAGAAAAATTTGACGCAAATTGGCACGAGATTGTTGGAGAAGTTGAGGAAAGGGGTAAAGAACCCGGTGTAATAATTGAAGAAATCCAGAAGGGTTATATAATTAACGGTCGATTATTGAGACCCGCTAAGGTGAAGGTAGTTAAATAAAAAATGTCCCTTCGACCGCAGCGCAGTCAAAGGGACTTACTACTAACTATATTATATATATTTATATACTACTGAACTGAATCATCGAAAGCATGGACTTATTGAAATGGCCACACTGTCCGCCGAAGGAGGGGAACACGAGGCTCGCGCTCCGGGTAATCCAATGACTCAGCTCAGCATGATTATCTTAGCATATTCATATAGTTTGTCAAGTCGCTAATAAAATTAATAAAAAATAAAAAAATAAAAATTATGACAAAAGTTATCGGTATCGACTTAGGTACATCAATTTCTAAGATGGCTTCCATCGTTCAGGGAGAGCCAAAGTGTTTAGATTCAAGAGAGGGTTCTGTTTTAATACCTTCGATTGTCGCTTTGACAAAATCAGGCGAAAGATTGGTAGGAGATTTGGCCAAAAGGCAGGCAGTTACCAATCCTAAAAACACTATTTTCGCTGTTAAAAGGTTTATTGGCAGAAGATTCCAAGACCCTGAAGTCCAAAAGGAGTTAAAAAGATTGCCTTATGAAACAAGGGAAAGGTCAGATGGCGGCGTAGAAATTAAAATGGGGGAAGCTTGGCATACGCCAATTGAGATTTCTTCCATGATTTTACAGAAGATTAAAGCTGATGCCGAAGAAAAACTAGGAGATAAGGTGGGGGCGGTTGTGATTACCTGCCCGGCTAACTTTGACGATTCTCAAAGGAAAGCCACAAAAACCGCAGGCGAAGTAGCAGGATTTAATGTTTTAAGGATTATCAACGAGCCGACTGCCGCTGCCTTAGCGTATGGTTTTGGCAAGAAAGAAAACCAAAAAGTCATAGTTTACGATTTCGGCGGTGGAACCCTTGATGTTACCGTCCTAGAAGTTTCTCCCGATACTGTTGAGGTGTTATCTACCGGCGGCGAGCCGCATTTGGGCGGAGAAGACTTTGACCAGAGAATAATGAATTGGATTATTGAGCAATTTCAAAAAGAGCAGGGGATTGATTTATCAAAAGATCCCTTAGCCTTGCAAAGAGTTAAGGAAGCTGCTGAAAAAGCCAAAATAGAATTATCTTCAGCTTTGGAAACAGAAATTAATTTGCCCTTTGTTTCAGCTGATTCCGCCGGACCAAAGCATCTTTATTACAAAATCAACCGAGCTAAATTTGAAGATTTAACCCGCGATTTGGTGGAAAGGTCAATTGAAAGAGCTGAAAAAACTTTAGCTGAAACTAAATTGACGAAAAAAGACATTAATGAAGTTGTTTTGGTGGGCGGTACCACTTTAATTCCTTCGGTTAGAGAAGAAGTTAAAAAGTTTTTCGGCAGAGAGCCGAATAAATCTATTAATCCGGAAGAAGTGGTTGCAACGGGAGCTGCCATTCAAGCTGAAATTCTAAAAGCCAAAGAAGAGGGCAGGGCTCCGGAGGGCGATATTAAAAGCGTATTGCTTTTGGATGTTTTGCCGTTATCGCTTGGAATAGAAACCCTTGGAGGAGTTAATACTGTAATGATTGCCAAAAATACCACAATACCTACTTCCAAAAGCCAGATTTTTTCTACGGCAGCTGATAGCCAGCCGGCAGTGGAAATTAATGTTTTACAGGGAGAAAGGCCCATGGTCCAGGATAACAGGTCCTTAGGCAAGTTCGTTTTAGACGGCATTCCGCCGGCTCCTCGCGGCATTCCTCAAGTTGAGTTAACTTTTGACGTTGATGCTTCCGGAATTTTGTCGGTTACCGCTAAAGATAAAGCTACCGGCAAGTCGCAATCAATAAGAATTGAGGGCTCTACCGGTCTTTCTAAAGAAGAGGTTGAAAGAATGAAAAAAGAAGCCGAAATGCACGCCGCTGAGGATCAAAAGAAAAGAGAATCTATCGAAGCTAAAAATTTAGCTGATAATTTGGTTTATACTACCGAGAAAACCTTAAGGGAAGCTGGCGACAAAGTTTCAGCTGATGTTAAAAAAGAGATTACCGAAAAAGTTGAAGCTTTGAAAAAAGTCAAAGACGGTGATAATATAGAAGAAATTAAGCAAAAAACTTCAGAGCTCTCGCAAGCAATTCAGAAAGTTGGAGCGGAGTTATATAAGGCAGCTCAGCAGGAAAAGAAGCCGGAAGAGAAGAAGGGCCCGGAGGAAGGCCAATATAAAGAAAAATAAATATTTTGAGGTCGGACCTCCTAATATCACAATGGCAAAAGACTATTATCAAATTTTAGGCATTCAAAAAAACGCCAACCAAGAAGAAATAAAGAGAGCCTACAGGAAATTAGCTCATCAGTATCACCCCGATAAGGGCGGCGATGCCGAAAAGTTTAAAGAAGTAAGCGAGGCTTATAGGGTGCTTTCTGATTCTGAAAAAAGAAACCAGTATGACCAATTTGGCAGAGTTTTTGAAGGCGGACAAGCTCCGGGTTGGGATTTTCCCGGTCAAGGCGGCCAGGGATTTGGCTTTGATTTCGAATCTATGAAAGATAGATTCGGCGAAGATTTTGACGAAATGGATTTGGGTGATATTTTCGGAGAAATGTTTGGGTTTGGCATGCGTAGCGGCGGAAAAAAAGATTTAAAAAGGGGCAAAGATATAGAAATTGAAATGGAGATTCCCCTGGAAGCAACGCTTAACGAAAGAAAAGAAGAAATCTCTTTATATAAACAAGTTGTTTGCAGTCGCTGCCAGGGCAAAGGAGCTGAACCCGGCACTTCAGTTAACGAGTGTTTTTCTTGCCGCGGCACAGGCGAAGTCCAGCAAATAAGGAAAACTATGTTTGGAACGGTTACCCGCTATGCAGTATGCCCAGAGTGCGGCGGTGAGGGCTATAGGCCGGCAAAGCCTTGCAATGTTTGCAAGGGGGAAGGCAGAGTAAAGGGCGATGATAAAATAAAGATTTCTATTCCGGCCGGCGTTGATACAAATCAAGTAATTAAAGTCGGAGGCGGGGGAGAGGCAGGCAGAAAAGGCGGAAAAGCCGGCGACCTTTATGTGAGAATTTTTGTTAAAAAGCACACGATTTTTGAGAGAAAGGGTGATGACCTTTATTTAAGCCGCGAAATTTCTTTTTCTCAAGCTGGTTTAGGTGATGAGGTTGAAGTGCCGGCTCTAGAGGGTACCAAGATTTTATTGAAGGTTCCCGAAGGGGCAGAATCCGGCAAAATTTTGCGAATTTCCGGAAAAGGCATCCCGCATTTTCAGGGTTATGGCAGAGGCGATATGTATGTAGAGTTGATTATAAAAACTCCCAAGAAGTTGACAAAAAAGCAAAAAGAGTTATTAGAAAGATTAAAAGAAGAAGGGTTGTAAAAAGTTTTTTGTATAGGGGCCTGTAGCCCTGCCCGCCGATAGGCGGGTCAATTGGTACCTTGTCTGCCGGCAGGCAGGGAGCAACACTCCGCCAAAGGCGGATAAACCCTTTAAGGTGATATTATGTATTTTGTTTATGTAATTAAAAGTAAAAAAGATAAAAAGCGTTATACTGGCATCACCAATAATTTAACCCGTAGAATAAATCAACATAATCATGGCAGTAAAGCAACTCCTTCTACAAAAAATCGTGGTCCATTTGATTTAATATATTGCGAAAAAGTAGAAAATAGCGATGTGGCCAGAAAACGAGAAAAGTATTTAAAAAGCGGAATAGGCAGAGAGTTTTTAAAGAAGTTTATACAAAAATAAATTAGTATCATGGGTCTGTAGCTCAATTGGTAGAGCAATTCCCTTTTAAGGAAGAGGTTGCGCGTTCGATTCGCGCCAGACCCATAATCTTAGTAGTCCCGCCTGTCGGGCAGGCAGGGAGCAACACTCCGCCAAAGGCGGATAAACCTTTTAAGGTGATGGTTCCGGGTTCGAGTCCCGGCAGGCCCATTGCAAAATACACCGGTTCAACCGGTGTATTTATTTCTGCGGCCGATGGTAAAAATGGTGTCAACTCTGGTTTTATCCTTCAAAAAAATAATCCGCGGAAGTTCCACGGATTCTTTTATGATTGGTTTACGACATCAATCATTAACTCCTGCGTTTGTGAAAAGAAAGGCCCAGAGATTTATCTCTAGGCCTTTTTGTTTACCTTGAGCTTGCCGAAGGGTTTCATTCTAATAGTTTTGCGATGGCTCGGGCGAGGTTTTTGCGAGCTTGCGCTTCGTACTTATCGCGAAAGAACTGCGTTAAATAAATGGTTGGGCGATCAAGAAACGCTTTCAAGATTTTTATTCTTCCCTTATTGAATATTTCTTTTGGCACCCAGTCGTATTCTTTGCGAATCTTGGCCGTATTCTCATCGAATATTTTTTCTGAATAACCCAGCGAAGCCAGGTCTATGTCGGCTATAATCCGCGCATCAAAATCTGCAGGCGGAATATCGTGTTTGGTCACGAGAATTAGTTCGGTAACGCGTTTACCAAAGGCATGGGGCAACGAAGCTGCTTTGAGAATGTCTTTCGCTACCCCAGCACTTCTTTTTTCGTTATCTTTTCTATAAGTATCGTAGAAAAAATCATGAAACCAAATTGCCATTTCAACTGCGTTCGGCTCCGTTAAAAGGCCCTTAACTTCGTCAAATTCCTCAAGGCACCGATCTATGTGGTCTATTGTGTGATAGAGGCGAGGCGATTTTTCATATTTCCCCCTATGGTGACTTATAAGGTGGGCGTACACAACGGCGCAATCTCCGGCGTCTTCTCCCCCGTTTCTTCCGGCACGTTGCCACAATTCAACCCATCTTTTTTTGTTATTTTTTTCCATAATACTCTCCCTCTTCTCCAGTTGTTAGCGTGCCTCAACAAAAGTATTCTGCCATAGATAATGATCTTTGTCAATGTAACGGGTACGACCCGTTACACTTTTATTTTTCGGCTTGATTTGCTAAACTATGATTAGTTATTTAAAAATAGAGGTGGAGGGTGGAGCAAAAATCGCGTTCGAAGATTATTTTTGAAGCACTTGGCAAGATTCCTTGTATTATAAATATAAGGTGGGCGAAAGATAATCAGGTTTTTGTTGATGTGATAGAAGAAATCACCGGAGAAGAAAAAGAATACATTAAAAATCTTTTACTGCAGATGCATGATAAGTACGAAGTTATTTTTCAGATTGCTGTTCCAAAGGATGAGAAGAAATGGTGGCAGAAACTTTTGGAGAAGTTAAAATGGCAGAAAAAATAATTACTCAAGTTGGCTCTTTGCCGTATAAAAATGTTAAGCAGGCTGTAAAATACAGCTTGAAGCATGATATTCCGTTTTTGCCGGAACTTCCCTTGCTGGGCGATGCGATATTGGAGTATATTAAAAATCCGGGGCAATTGAGTTGTTTAGAAGAATTTAAGGAACATTCTTTTGACGTTGTAAAGGTTCAGTGCGTGGGCCCCTCAACCCTTGTTATGTCGGGCTATGAAGCAGAAGACGCCGTTGAAAGAGCCTATAATCATATTTCCTGCATTTTAGACGGCCTTGAAGCAAAAGAAATAATCCTGTTTTTGGACGAACCAGCTTTAGGGCAGGCAGGGTTTGACTTTGAGGAACTGTGGCTGCCGATTTTCAGTAGTTTCAAGGTAACGCCAGGAGTTCACTGTTGCGGTAACATGGACTGGGACAAGTTATTTAAGTCGGACTTAGTAAAAATAATCAGTTTTGATGCTTCCCAGTTTGATATCACGAAATATCCGCATTACCGAAACGGAAAAAGAATCGCTTGGGGCGCAAAGGAATCAATTAATGTTAAAAATTTCCAGCCGGGAGACTTATTGACCCTGCCTTGCGGCATGGGAACAAAACTTTATAGCGTCAAAGACTGTCAGAAGGAACTCGAAAGATTAAAAGAAATAGTTAGGCAATTAAATTAAATACGCGGGTTGAACCTGCGTATTTTTTAATATACCATTAGGTAATGGCAATTGATTTAATGAAGCTTAACGAGGAGCAAAAAATAGCCGTAACTCACGGGGAGGGCCCTCTTTTGATTGTGGCGGGAGCTGGTACTGGCAAGACGGCAGTAATCACTCAAAGAGTGGCTTATTTAATTGAAAAAGGATTGGCAAAACCGGAAGAAATTCTGGCGGTTACCTTTACCGAAAAAGCTGCCGGAGAAATGGAGGAACGGGTTGATAAAATGCTGCCCTATGGCTACATTGATTTATGGATTTCAACTTTTCATTCTTTTTGCGAGAGGGTTTTGAGAGAGCATGCTCTAGATATAGGTTTGCCCGGCGATTTTAAGATTTTAGACCAAACAGCCGCCTGGCTTTTAATGTTTAAAAATTTAGACAAATTTAATTTAGACTATTATAAGTCTTTGGGAAATCCCGCGAAATTTATTCAGGCTTTAATTTCTCATTTTTCTCATTGCAAGGATCAGGCGATTTATCCCGAAGATTATTTGAAATATGCCGACGATTTAAAAACAAGGGACGATGTTCCGGAAGACGGAGAAACTGAAAGAATAAAAGAGGTGGCTTCGGCTTATCATGTTTATCAAAAATTGCTTTTAGAAAACAGTTATTTAGATTTCGGCGATTTGATAAATTACTGCCTTAAGATTTTCCAGCAAAGACCCTTAATTTTAAAAAGATACCGCGAGAAATTCAAATATATTTTAGTTGATGAATTTCAGGACACAAATTGGGCACAGTATGAATTGATAAAAATATTGACTTCGCCAAAAAATAATTTGACAGTTTGCGCTGACGACGATCAAGCAATTTATAGGTGGCGTGGAGCATCTTTTTCAAATATAATTCAATTCAAAAAAGATTTCCCGGAAACCAAGCAAATATCTTTGGTTAGAAATTACAGGTCAAGCCAAGACATTTTGGACTTGGCTTATAAATTCATCAAAGCCAACGACCCGGACCGCCTCGAATACGTTAATAAAATAAATAAGCAGCTAGTGGCCGACAAAGATGGCAAAGGCGTAATAAAACATATCCATGCCCAAACTCTGGAGGAGGAAACAAATCAAGTTATTAAAAAAATATCAGAAATTTTAAAGAGCGACAAAGAGGCTTCTTGCAGTGATTTCGCCATTTTAGTCAGAGCCAACGATCATGCCCAGCCATTCATTAAAGCCCTAGAAAGAGCCGGCTTGCCCTATCAGTTTTTAGCCTCAAAGGGCCTTTATTCCAAGCCAGTTATTCTGGATATTATTTCTTATTTCAAACTTTTAGACAATTATCACGAGAGCTCGGCGCTTTTTAGAGTTTTAAATTTTGTCCTTTTGGATATTTCGACGGAAGACATAATGAAACTTACCCAATACTCCAGCCGCAAAACAAAATCGCTTTACGAGGCAGCCGAAGACCTCCCCTTAATTCAGGGAATTTCCCCAAAAACGCAGGAAAAAATATCTTTTATATTGAGTTTGATAAAAAAGCACAGTATTCTGGCTGGCAAAAAAAATGTTTCAGAAATATTGGTTATTTTTCTTGAGGATTCGGGTTATTTGAGATATTTAGTGGAAAAAGACGATAAAGAGCAGTTAGATTTGCTCAATCAATTTTATAAAAAGATAAAGAATTTTGAAGAAGCTAACATAGATGCGACTCTCAATAATTTTATGCATGAAATGAAACTGGAATTAGAATCAGGAGAGTCGGGTTCTCTCGATTTTGATTCCGAGCAAGGGCCAGACATGATAAAAGTAATGACCATACACGGAGCTAAGGGCCTTGAGTTTAAATATGTGTTTTTAGTGAATATGGTGGATAGAAGATTCCCGACTATTGAAAGAAAAGACCCGATTGAGGTTCCCGACGCTTTGATTAAAGATATAAAGCCCAAAGGCGACGTCCATTTGCAGGAAGAAAGGCGGCTTTGCTACGTGGCAATGACCCGAGCGAAAAAGGGGATTTACTTTACTTCAGCCGAGGATTACGGCGGAGCAAGAAGAAAGAAGCCATCGAGGTTTATGATTGAAATGGGATACAACGATAAATCTGAAGCACGAAGCACGAAATCCGATATTGGGAAGTCCGACTTCCCTCAGAATTTTGAGGGAAGTCAGATTTTCAGACATTCGTCGTCATATCAGCTGCCCGACCACTTTTCCTATTCCCAACTGGCGGCTTTTGAGAAATGCCCATTGCAGTATAAATATGCCTTTATTTTAAGGGTGCCGGTAAGGGGCAAGGCAGTTTTTTCTTTCGGAAAAACCATGCATAATACTTTGTATCAATTTTTAAAACAGGCGAATGAGGTTAATAAGGCCAAGCAGAATAATTTATTCGGCTTTAAGGATAATAGTGGCCTAGAAACTAAGTTTCCAAGTGGAAACTTAGTTTCTCTCATTAGTATTTACGAAGATAATTGGATTGATGAGTGGTATGAAAATAAAAAACAGAAGGAGGAATATTATGAGCTTGGCAAAAAGATAGCAAAAGATTTTTATGCCGATTTTAATAAAAATTACCCCAAGATTTTAAAGATGAATAATGACCTAGCTTTAGAAATGCCATTTAATTTAAAAATTGAAGATAATATCATCAGGGGAGTTATAGACCGCATAGATGAAATACCAGAGGGAGTCAGAATCATTGATTACAAAACTGGCGAATCCAAAGATAAACTGGATTCTGATTCTAAAGAACAGCTGTTGATTTATCAAATAGCCGCCGAAGAAATTTTTAAAATAAAACCCAAAGAACTGGTTTATTATTATTTAAATGATGGAAAGAAAGCCTCTTTTTTGGGATCTGACAAAGAAAAAGACGAACTTAAAGAAAAAATACTGGAAGAAATAGGCGCCATCAAAACCAGCGACTTTGCCCCTACCCCCGGCTGGCAGTGTTCTTATTGCGACTTTTGCGACATTTGCGACTTTGCCGAAAGATAATGTAACGGGTACGACCCGTTACATGGCGTATCATTGAATTAATGGATAGAATTAATGGATATCCGATATCCATTAATCCGCCAGAGCTGACGGAGGAAATAAAAATTCAACAAAATAACCACCTCAATAATAACGCCAAAATATATGGAACCCTTGGCTTCAAAAATTAGGCCTAAAAAGTTGGAAGAGTTTGCGGGACAGGAGCATTTGGTCGGAGAGGGAAAACCCTTGAATATTGCCATTAAGCAGGGGCATTTGTTTTCTTTTATTTTCTGGGGGCCTCCGGGGACCGGCAAAACAACTTTAGCTAAAATATATGCCAATAGTTTGAATGCGAAATTTTACGAATTATCAGCGGTTTCATCGGGCAAAGCCGATATTAAAAAAATAGTGGAAGAAAATTCGGGTAGGGTCCCCAAAGTTTTATTCTTAGATGAAATTCATCGCTTTAATAAATCACAGCAGGATTTTTTGTTGCCTTACGTTGAAAGGGGCGATATTACGCTTATCGGAGCGACAACGGAAAATCCGAGTTTTGAAATCATATCTCCCTTGCTGTCGAGGTGCCGGGTTTTTATTTTGAATCCGCTTTCTAATGAAAATATGGCAGCGATTATTGCCAGAGCCGGTTTCAAAATGAGCAAAGAAGCGAAAGATTGGCTGATTAACATGGCTAACGGCGACGCCAGACAGGCGATTACCATGCTGGAAAATACAGCCCGGCTTTACAAAAATATTACCGTAGAAGCATTAAAAAATACTCTTCAGTCAAAATTTTTAAGATACGATAAGGTTGGCGAGGAGCATTACAACACAATTTCAGCTTTTATTAAAAGCATGAGGGCGAGCCAGCCTGATGCCGCTTTATATTATTTAGCTCGAATGATTGATGCCGGTGAAGACCCGAAATTCATAGCCAGAAGAATGGTTATTTTCGCTTCAGAAGACATCGGCATTGCCCAGCCCACGGCTTTGGTGGTAGCCAATGAAGTTTTCAGGGCGGTGGAAACAATCGGCTTGCCGGAATGCGGCATCAATTTGGCTCATGGAGTCGTGCATTTGTGCCAATGCAAAAAAGACAGGAGTTCTTACAATGCTTTTACGGAAGCGATGGCAGATGTAAAACAATACGGCAATCTGCCGATTCCTCTCAATTTGCGTAATCCTGAAACTAAGCTGATGAAAGACCTCAATTACGGTAAGGGCTACGAAAAATATTCTCAAGAAGATTATTTGCCCGAGCATTTGAAGGGACGCAAATATCTGATAAAATAAACAAATATGGAATCATTGGAGAATAAGATATTTTCGGTTTCGGAGTTTATATATTTGCTTAATATTGGGCTAAAAAGCTCCAAGGCGAAAATTATAGGAGAGATTACCGAAATGAAAGTAAGCTCTCTGGGCCATGTTTATTTTACATTAAAAGATGAAAAAGATGGGGCAGTTTTGAGTTGTATCATTTGGAAATCAAGATACAATCTTTATGGAATAAAATTGGAAACTGGAATGAAAATTATGGCTTCAGGCTACCCTGAAATTTATGCTCCCCTGGGGAAGCTTTCTTTTATAGCCGAGACAATTGAGCCGGCAGGCGAAGGCGAACTGAAAAAGCAATACGACGAATTGAAAAAGAGGCTGTCGGAAGAGGGCCTTTTTGTCGATGAAAGAAAAAGGTCCGTTCCAAAGTATTCTCAAAAAATCGGAGTCATTACGTCAAAACACGGAGCGGTTTTGGCAGATTTTTTAAACAATATCGGCCGGTTCGGATTTAAAATTAAAATGATTGATTCCAGGGTTGAGGGGCAGGAAGCTGTCGGCGACCTGCTGGCTTCTTTAAAGACCTTTAAAAAGCAAGACATCGATGTCTTGGTCATTATCCGCGGCGGAGGGTCCTTGGAATCTTTAATGCCTTTTAACAATGAAACCATTATCAGGGAAGTCGTGAATTTTCCGGTTCCGGTAATTGCCGGAGTCGGCCACCATAAAGACGAACCCTTAATCACTTTTGCCGCAGACGTTTCCGTTTCAACGCCCACTGCCGCAGCTAACTACCTCAATCAGTCATGGGAAGAAGCCCTTTTGCTTTTGGAAAGATACGAAAGAAATATTTTGGGACGCTACGAAGATATTTTCGAAAACTATAAAATGATAGAAAATAAGTTAAGAGTTTCTTTGCAAATTTTCCAAAGCAGCCTATCTGGTGTTAAAATAGCTTTAGGGGATTATTTAATAAAAACTTTTTCCGGATTTAAGCTCTTACTGTCAGCGGCAAATGAAAAATTAGCGCAGTCAGAAAAGATTGCTTTGCTCAATAACCCGGAAAGGCAGCTGAAATTGGGCTACAGCATTGCCATGGTAGGCAGTAAGGTGATAAGAAATACTAAAGATATTGAAATAGGCGAAGATTTTGACCTTAAAGTTTCCGATGGTAAAATTATTTCAAAAGTAAAACAAAAAATATGATTAAAGATGCCAAAAATTTGAATACCAATTTAAAGAGGTTAGCTGAAATTACCGAGTGGTTCGATGATCAAGAGGAAATTGACGTTGAGCAAGGACTTGAAAAAGTCAAAGAAGCCGTATCGTTGATAAAAATGAGCAAAGAGAGGCTTAAGGAGATTGAAAATGAATTTGAGGAAATAAAAAAGGAAATAGAGCCAAAGGATGAATAGCTTAGAACAACCAAAAAGTAAAAGAACGGTTAAGGTTTTTGGGATAGCATCATTTTTGAATGATATGGGTTCTGATATGGTATTTTCAGTTTGGCCGATATTTGTCACAAGTGTTATGGGAGCTAATATGGTCGTCTTGGGGTTTCTTGACGGTTTAGGCGAGGCAATCGTTTCAATCTCTCAGGCAGTTTCCGGATATATTTCTGATAGAATCAGAAAGAGGAAGCTATTCGTTTGGCTGGGCTATTCATTTGGAGCAATATCTAGAATAGGCTATTCCTTATCGCCAACGTGGCATTTTCTCGTGCCTTTTAGAATGCTGGATAGATCTGGTAAAATGAGGTCAGTTCCCAGGGATGCTATGATTTCGGAAATCAGCACGGGAGCTGAACGAGGTAAAAATTTTGGCTTATTAAGAATGATGGATAATTTAGGAGCGGTAGCGGGAGTTTTAGTGGCAATTTTCTTTTTAGGCATTTTAGGATACAGAAATTTTCTTTTTTTGGCAGCTATTCCTTCTGTTATAGCCGTGATCCTCGTTGCTTTACTGGTAAAAGAAATGAAATCTGATGAGGCCAGAATTTTTAAAGGAATAAAATTTAAGTATTTTGATAAAAATTTAAAATTATATACGTTGCTTACAGCTTTATTTTCTCTGGGATTTTTTAGTTACTCTTTTTTATTAATTTTCGCTAAAAATTATGGGTTTCAGGCAAGTCTAGTCCCAGTTTTGTATTTATTATTCACGGTCGTGGCAGCTGCATTCTCTTTGCCTTTTGGTAAACTTTCTGACAGGCTCGGCAGGAAAAAAGTTCTTTATTTATCTTTTCTTTTCTGGATTGCAGTTTCCTTATTTTTCATTATTTTTCAAAGTTATTGGGGAATTATCTTAGCTTTTATATTTTACGGGCTTCATTTGGCAGCCATAGATCCCGTCCAAAGAGCTTTGGTGGGAGAATTAGCTCCAAAAGAGCTGGTGGGCTCAGCTATGGGCGGCTTCAGAATGATAATTGGTCTTTGCGCTTTGCCTTCTTCTCTAATAGCCGGTTTGCTTTGGGACAAAATAGATCCTACCGCGCCCTTTTACTTCTCTTTACTGCTTACGATTTCCGCCGTTTTTTTGTTAATTTTTGTAAAAGAAAAAGTAAAATATAATAATTAATTTATAAATATATGAAAGGTTATGCAGTAAATATCGAAAAAATAACAGAAGAAAATAGTAATTTTCGGAAAGTTCTTTACACCGCCAGATACAGCCAATTGGTTGTAATGTCTTTGAAACCCGGAGAAGAAATCGGAGAAGAAGTGCACGATTTGGATCAATTTTTAAGGGTGGAGAAAGGAAACGGAAAAGCCGTCTTGAATGGGTCAGAATATCTAATTGGGGACGGATTTGCCATAGTGGTGCCCGCAGGAACAAAACACAATATTATAAACACTTCCTCTGCCGAAGAAATGAAGCTGTATACGATTTATTCGCCGCCAAATCATAGGGACGGGGTAGTCCACGCAACCAAAGGGCAGGCCATGGCGGATAACGAGTATTTCGATGGTAAAACTACTGAATAGAATGGAAAGCAGTTTTGAAAAAAGGGTTTATTTAGGGATTACGGGCGCAACAAACGTTGACTGGCAATCTAAGCTGAAAGAAATTAATCGGCTGAAAATAGATGCAGTCGCTGTTTTTTTATCTCGTTTCGATAAAAAAGAAAGGGACAATCTTTACCGCATGCTTTTGAAATCTTCGATTAGCAAAGTGCCTTTTGTGCACTTGAGAGATGATACCAATGCAGATGACATTAAGTTTTTTATTGATAATTTTGGAACTCATTATTTTAATATCCATGAGGAGCATTTTGGATCATTGACTCAATGGCAGGGGTATTGGGATAAATTGTATTTGGAGATGAATTTTGATAGTCAAATTGCCAAGGACGTCAAAGTCAGGCAAATCGGCGGATTTTGCGTGGATTTAGCGCATTTTAAATCGGCTATTGCGCGGGGAAGCGAGGAAGCATATTATGTTTTTGTTAGAAAAAATAAGATAAAGTTCGCCTGTAATCACTTAAACGGTTTTTCTCCGAAAACCAACAGCGATTTGCACACCATAACCAGTTTGAAGGATTTCGACTATTTGACCACTTTGCCAAAATATATTTTTGGAGATATTATTGCCATAGAAGTTGAAAACAGCATTAGGGAACAGATTAAATTTAAGGAATATTTAGTAAAATTTTTAAATAATTATTTCAAATAAATATATGAAAACATATATCATATTTTTTTCGCTTTTGATTGTCGTCAGTTTGGTTTATTATTTCGGTTTTTCTAAAAAAGAAACACCGAAAACGGAAACTCCGGCAGATGAAATCATGCGGCCCGCAGAAATCAGCTTGGTAAAGGAAGTTTTAAGGCCGGGTGCGGGTAAAGCTGCTCAAAATGGCGATACCGTAGTTGTCCATTATACCGGCACTCTTTTGAACGGCACAAAATTTGATTCCAGCTTAGACAGAGGAGCGCCATTTTCTTTTACCTTGGGAGCCGGCCAGGTGATTCAAGGCTGGGATCAGGGGCTTTTAGGCATGCAGGTTGGCGAAAAGATAAAACTGACCATTCCTCCGGATTTAGCTTATGGAGGTAGGGCAATCGGCGGAGTCATACCTGCCAATTCTACTCTCGTTTTCGAAGTAGAACTCCTCGAGATTAAATAAATATGCTGATAAAAGTTAAAGTTTTTCCCGATGCCGGTCAAGCGCTGGTAACTAAAAAATCTGAAGATAGTTTTGAGGTTTGGGTTAAAGAAAAGCCGGTGAGGGGCCTTGCCAACAGGGCGGTAATCGATGCTTTGGCCCGGTATTTTAAAATTTCCCCGGAAAAAATTAGACTCATTAAAGGTTTTAGAGAAAGCAGTAAAATTTTTGAAATACTAAATTGAAATGGATCATTTGGTTATAATGAAAAAGTCGTGGCGCCTGACGGAAAAGATTTTAGCCGGAGAAAAGACGGTTGAATCTAGGTGGTATAAAATGAAACATGCTCCTTGGGGCAGAATAAAGCCTAGCGATAGAATATATTTTAAAGATTCCGGAGGGCCGGTTACGGTTAGAGCAAAAGTTACAAAGATTTTGCAGTTTGATAGTTTAAACCGTGAAAAGACAGAAGAAATTTTAGAAAAATACGGCAGAAAAGATTTGGGGACGGCCGGTATTATGCCTGAAATAATAAAATACGTTGCAGGTAAAAATTATTGTATTCTCGTATTCTTTGATAAGGTAGAGAAAATAAAGCCGTTTGATATTGATAAAACCGGTTTCGGATCAATGTCTGCCTGGATTACGATTGATAATATAGATAAAATTAAAAATAGTTTTAAACTAAAATAGTAACAATATGCCGTTATCAATAGGAATCGTGGGGCTGCCCAATGTGGGAAAGTCCACGCTATTCCAGACAATAACTAAAAAACAGGTGGATATTGCCAATTACCCTTTTTGCACCATTGACCCAAATGTGGGCGTTGTTGCCGTTCCCGATGAAAGGGTAGATAAATTGGCCGAGCTTACGGAGTCAGCCAAGAAAATTTATACCACCATTGAATTTTACGATATAGCTGGTTTGGTCAAGGGAGCCAATAAAGGCGAGGGATTGGGCAATAAATTTTTGGCTAATATCAGGGAAACCGACGCCGTAGTTTATGTTTTAAGGGCTTTTTTGAAGTCGGATATAATCAAAACCGTAGATGAGATAAACCCCTTGGAAGATAAAGGGATTTTGGAGACAGAATTAATCTTAAAAGATTTGGAAACAATCGATAAAAGAATCAACGGCGTTGAGGGGGAAGCTAAGTCGGGTAAAAAAGAAGCAATAAAAGAGCTGGAAACCCTAAAACGGGTCAAAGATTATCTGGAAAAGGGAACTTTGCTATTTGAGCAAAGTTTTACGGAAGACGAGCATAAAATTATTCACCAATACCAATTACTGACCATGAAGCCTAGATTGTATTTGATAAATGGCAAAGATGAAGAAGTAAAATCCGAAGCTATTGATGAGTTTAAGAAAAATAACTGGCCCTATTTAATAGTTGATGTGGCTACCGAATTCGAAGCTGCCGGTTTAACCAAGGAAGAAAGGGAATCTTTGGGCTTGACCCAGGAACCGGAATTAGATGCTCTTATCAAAAAAGCCTACGAGATACTTGGTTTGATAACTTTTTTTACTACCGGCCTCGATGAGACTCGCGCTTGGACTATAAAAAAAGGCGATAAGGCCCCTAAGGCCGGCGGAGCTATTCACAGCGATTTTGAAGCCAATTTTATCAGAGCCGAAGTTATAAACTGTAAAGATTTGCTGGATGCAGGCGGTTTTGTTCAAGCTCGAGAAAAAGCTCTTATTCGCACCGAAGGCAAAGAATACGTCGTCCAAGACGGCGATGTCATTGAAATAAAACACTCTGCATAAAATAAATATGCTCTATGATGTAATTGTTATTGGTGGAGGGCCTGCGGGGATGATGGCAGCAGGCCGTGCGGCGGAACTAGGAGCAAAGGTCGTGCTTTTAGAGAAAAATAATTCACTTGGCCGAAAACTTTTAATTACTGGCAAGGGCAGAAGCAATATTACTAGAGCTGAATTTAATTCCAGACAACTTGTCAAAAAATACGGCAGAGAGGGCGATTTTCTTTTGCATGCTTTATCGCAATTCGGTCCAAAAGAAACTGTTGATTTTTTTGAGAAGAGGGGATTGAAAATGAAAGTGGAAAGGGGAAAAAGGATTTTCCCAGAAAGTGACAGCGCCAAAGACGTGCTGGATATTTTACTTGGATATTTGAAAAAAAATAAGGTTGAAATAAAGACTAATGCCGAAGTTTCAGAGATTATAAAAGATAATAATATCATTTCAAAAATTATTTTGAAAACTAGCGAAGAGATTTTCGCTAAAAATTATATTATTGCTTCCGGGGGTAAAGCTTACCCCGGCACAGGCTCTACCGGCGATGGTTATTGCTGGGCAGAAAAACTGGGCCATAGTGTCACTAAATTAAGGCCGGCTTTGGTTCCCGTGAAAATTAAGGAAGGTTGGGTCGAATCGCTTCAAGGCCTATCCTTAAAAAATATTGAATTACTTGTCTTCCAAAACGGCAAGAAAAAAGACAGCAGGTTTGGAGAGCTTCTTTTTACGCATTTCGGCTTATCCGGGCCGATAGTTTTGGATTTATCTTTTATAATAGGCGAGCTTTTGGAGAGGGGAGAAGTCAGGCTGGCGTTAGATTTGAAGCCTGCTTTAGATGAGAGAACATTAGATAAAAGAATTCAGTCAGATTTTGTAGAATACGCTAATAAGTTTTTTAAAAATGCTTTGGATGATTTACTGCCTCAAAAATTAATTCCAATAATTATTGAATTTTCGGGCATTAATCCATTGAAAAAGGTTCATCAAATCACCAGCGAGGAAAGGCGAATATTAGTAAAATTATTTAAAAAATTAGAAATGACCGTAGATTCTCTTTTGGGATTCGGGTTTGCCATAGTCACATCGGGCGGCGTTTCATTGCGCGAAATTGACGCAAAAACGATGAAATCAAAATTAGTCAATAATTTGTTTTTCGCCGGCGAAATTATAAATTTGCACGGCCCCACCGGCGGCTACAATCTTCAAGTTTGCTGGAGTACCGGATATCTAGCTGGCCAAAATGCGGCGCAATAAAAAACCGCTCTGTGCCTCGCAGACCGAGCGGTTTTTAGTTTATTTTTTTTTCTTTCCAGGTTGGGCCGAATGATAGAATTTTAATCGGGCAATTCAGTCCGTTTTTGTTTTGTAAGAAATCGACTAATTCTTGCCAAGCGGAAAATTCTATAAATCCGGAATTAATGCGCACTTTTATGGTCCCAAGGATTGAAAGACGATCAAGATTTGTTAGGGCTATAAAATCCACTCCGTCATTAATCATAATCGCATATTTAGTTAATGGAATATCGAGCCAGCCGACTCTGAAGTTATCTTGCCATTGATTGTAGACATTATGATCGTCATTGAGCATCTTGGTCAGTTTTTCATCTTCTGTGGGAAGGGGGCCCGCGCCGTGGCGAGTGGCATAAGCGCGTAATACGCCAATTTTAGTTATTTTTCCCTTATAGCCGGCTTCCCTGAGAAGTACATAGGCATTAGCAAGGGTAGTATCGGTTTTCGTAATATGCGGCTTAAATCCGCAGTTTCTATCAAGCAGAGCTCCTTGGGCGCCTTCAAAAATTACAGGCGAACTATCCTCAAGCAGTTTAGTTAAATATTTTTCACCAACGATTCTTGCGCAGGCGCTGAACTGAGAAAATTCTTTTACTAAATAATCTACAGCATTTTTACATTCCAGCCATTCCAGCTCTGTTTTTACTGTTTCGGTGTTAGAAAGATTTGAGGTTATACTGCGAACTGCTTGGAGGCATTGTTTTTGAATAAACTCCAGTTTTTTTGACATAATTGCGGGATTTTTCAAATCTTTGGCAAACAATACTTTATCTCCATATTTTTCGTAATCTTCAATAGTTTGGCCGATGCCTATGCCGCAGCTGCCGTGTTTTTTATCGCCCCGCCAAGTTTCCAGCAGCCGGTTAACCGCTATTTGAAACGGCGTGGTAACAAGAGCCAGCTCATCAATCGTCGTTCTTTGAAAAACGTCTTTGATCCCCAAACTACGGAGATGCTCTTCTTCCCTTACCATGCCAAGCGGATTTAGGATCATAAATCGAGAAAGATGTGTTTTTACGCCCGGCACGAAAGTGCCTGATCCGAACTGGGAAAAAGTGTGATGCAACCCCTCAGGAGTAACGACATTATGGCCAGCTTGCGCTCCGCCGTTGTAGCGTACGACAAGTTTTGCTCCTTGCGTGCGAACAAGATAATCTACTATGCTTCCCTTGCCTTCGTCTCCGAAACCCAATCCGCCGACAAGAATCGCTTCTCCCGTCATAATTTCTCCCTTAAAAGAGGTACGATTATTTTTTGCCAGTTTTGCATTGTCAGCTCAAAATTGTCAGCCAGCTCATCTTGAAGCATAAAGTGGCGGTAACCGAGATGGTTCATCAGGGTTATATCCGTCATATCGCCAACCGAGACTTCGTAGGGATAATCCAGCAGGCCGGATAGAATTTTGGAAGCAAGAATCGCCTTGGGATTTTTCTTGATGATAAGCTTAAGGGCTGAGAGAAATTCGGGGCGCTTATCAGCAAAACTAAGGAATAAATCGTCTCTGGCGGCCATAAGCCTGAATTCCCGCAGAAAATGGCGTGAAGATTTTTTAACGAATTCAATTCCTTTTTGAGACTCTATTTTCAATACGAGCTGCGGATTTGGCAAATCGTTGATGGTGCCGTGCTCATGGTACGCGGCGTAAAAATCAACTACGTCGTACAGACTCTCGGTAAAAGACAGCATGAAGTGAGATATATCTAGCTCAACAGCTGCTTTGATATATTCAAAATCGTCGCCGTAAAGATAGCCTTTCACTTCAAAATTTTTAGCAACAACATTAACGCTTTGCGATTCGCCTAAATAATACTCCTCTTTAGTTCTGTGCGATTTAAAGAAAATTTTTCGTTCTTCCGGTAAGGCGTTGACGATGTCGCACCAGCCGCCTCGGCGAAAATGAATCTTGCCTGGAAGCTCAATGTTAAAATCGCGGTTGAGGGTTACTGCTCCTCTAGAAAAAGGAGTCCAGGCGGCAACTCGAGCCTGTCTTCCTTCAAGATCAACATAAAGAATTTTTTTGTAACGATCCGCAATAGGTTTGAGTGTTTCGAGGATTTGCTTGGGCGTGTAGGGGCTTGCTCCCCCGGTATTATATCTTGCGCCATCTACTAAAGAATGTCTTAAAATTTCTTCTGAAAGATTCTGCGTTTCTGTTCCCGTAAGCGTCGGTAAGGTAGCTATGAGCATTTTTACCACCTCCTTTTTTCAATGTACGAACATTGCACTTTATCATATTTTTTAAAAAAGTAAAGTCCCGCACCTTAGTGCAGGACTTTTTATTTTTATATCCTTCCGGGTTTTTTCTTTCGGGCAGGTTCCTTGGGGGCAGTAGTTGGTATTTTTGTTTTGCCTTTTGCCGGCGCAAGCTTTTCTTCGTTCGTTTTCACTATAAGGGAAATTCTTTCAGCGATCTCTTCGGGATTTTCCAGCTGGACTACGAATTCTTGCCCAAGCAATTCTACCCAGCGCTGCATTACCGCGGGATTTCTTCCGCCATGAGCTCCAGTAGGAATAAGGAAAAAGATGTGATACTTTTCTTTGGCCTCAGCGACAATTTGTTCAACTGGGATATTTTGAGGAAGCTCGTCGCCAATAATGCTTTTGACCTCACTCTTTTTAATATTATATGGAAGTTCATCGCCGATAAGGAAGAGGTAACCCTTTTTCTTTCTTTTCTCTAAGCAATCCATTGAAGTGTGCCGGGCCATGAAATACAGTGCAAGTTCGTATGATTCTTGCCCGTAGTGTCCGCCGTTTCCTTCCAGCAAGAGCCGGCCCAAATCATCTTCCATAGTGATATCAGATTCAAACTGGCCTATTTGCAATGGCGCCTGATCAGTCGTAGCGTCGCCATTTGCGCCGAAGAGAACTTGGGGATTGGCGATTTTGCCTTTTTCTAAGAGAGTTCCCATCATGCGGGCTAATGCTCTTTGCAGGACTCTCGGGGTTTCTCCCATAGAGCCCGTGTGGTCAAAAATGACTCCGATAGCCAGTGATTCCGGATGGGTGGCGCTGTCCCTGCTTTCGCGCGTTACGCCTTTCGGGTCCATTTTTTGGTTAACCTTCCATTTATCCCGGCTAACCCTGCTCATTTCGTTGTCCGTGTACTTAAAAGCGCTTTCACCGCTTACTCTACGCGCACTTTCTTTAAGATAGTAATCATTATCCGACCATTTACCAGATCCCATTTTTTCCTCCTTTCCTTTTTCTATTTGTAAAGTTTCTGTTCTTCAATATACCGCATTACTTCCGGTATGACAAGGCCATCAATCGATTGCCCTTTGGAGATTTTCTCTCTTAACTCGGTGCTTCTTCCCAAAATAATTTCTATTGCTATCAATTCGTTTGTTGGCGGCAGGTCTTGAGGGTTTGGTCTTTTATTTGGCTGGCTGACAACAACGAATTTCAAATTTTTCCAGATTTCTTTTCCTTTTTTCCAGGATTTTTGAATTTCCGAATTGCCTTCCTTTCCGCCTGCCACTAAATCTTCGCCGACGGCAATCCATATTTCCGAATCAGGAAAAAGTTTGGCGTAGCGTTCCTGCAGAAGATAAGTAGGAGTAAAAACATTTTTCTCGAGGTCATAAAAATCAAGCTGGACATTGGGCATACCCGAGAAGGTCATTTCTGCCATTACTTTTCTTTGCTGGGGAGAAGCCACCGTGGTAGATGGTTTATCTGTTCTGATGCCGCAAGGCACGACCACCACTTTTTCAAACACTCGGGAAAGTTCGGCAACGATGAACTTATGATTCATGGCCGGAGGATTAAAACTTCCGCCAAAAATCGCAACTCTTTGCTTTGGAGATTTTCCTTGAGAAAGCAAATATTTTTCTAAATATAAGTATCTTTGGGTGAGATGAGGCTGCATTAAAGATTCCTCAAGGTCTCTGCCGAAAGCCCGTTTGCTGAAAATTGGTATGGGCGGGCATTGAACTCTCTTAAAATACGATCCGTGAAACGTTTTCCACCAATGTTGCAGGTCGTTCACAAAGTCTTTAGGGGTCGGGAAAAGACGGACTAAGGTTCCGGGCTCAAGCAAAAGTTCTTCTTCCAACTTGCTCTTAAGATACGATTCGATAAACCACTCGGGATTTTTGCGAAACTCGGTAAAAGCCCTGATCATCTCGTCGTGATAGCCCCTTTTAGTTAAATCGCCGTAATCAAAGGGATCTTTTTGGTTTTCTTTAAGTTCGGCGGTTGGCGTTTGGTTAATGCATTCTTCGGGGATAATTTTTTGTTTGAATCTTGTTTGATTTTGATAAGCGGCAATTTGCCTAACTTCTCTTTTTACTAAGTCGCCCAATGGCGCAAAATATCCGGCAATATCTCCGTAAAGAGTGCCATAACCGAAAGCAATTTCTGTCTTATTGGAACAGCAGACAAAGAAACCATCGGCCGTAGTCGATAAGATTTCTCTCCTTGCCCGCGCTTGGATATTTTCATAGGCAAGAGTTCCCGGTTCAATTTGCCTTGATTTGCAAACCGCCTCAACGATTTCACCAATAGGAACGACTTCGTATTGAATTCCCAGATTTTTAGCAATAAGCGCTGCGAAATCGCGAGTTTTCTGACTGTTGTAGGGCATGGGCATGTTTATTGCCATTACTCGGTCTTTGCCTAGGGCGTCCACCAAAAGAGCGCAGACAACAGCAGAATCAATCCCGCCGCTTAACCCGACAAGCACTTTTTTATTCGGAGGCGTCATTGTTTTAGTCGCGCAAAGCATGGCGTTATAAAGTTCTGCAGTATCATCTTGCGGCTTTGTTTTCAAAGGTTTTACGTCTTTGGCGAATTTAAAATCGTAAGAGCCACCTTCATAGGGCTCGACATCAAAAACAATCTCGCCTTTTTCATCGTATACAGTTGAGCTTCCGTCAAAAACAATAATGTTTTTCCCTGTATTTTGAACACCCGTGTTGTTTACATAAACGAAGGGAATTTTGCACTCTTGCAGTAATTCTTTGACAATTTGGTGGCGTTTGCGGTTTTTTTGCCACGTCCAAGGTGAAGCAGAAACATTGATAATAAGTTCAGCTCCGTTATCTGTCAGGATTTTGGTCGGGTTGAAAGGGTAGTCTTTGTGCCACATATCTTCGCAGACAATAGCGCCGATCTTAACCTTTCCAATTTTAGTTTCAACTTCTACCGGTTTGAGGATTTTTTGTAAAGAGATATTTTGTTCTTGCGCTATTTTACGCGAAGAATAAAAATGTTTATCATCGTTAAAAAAACGGTAATTCGGCTGAAGAGTCTTAGGGACAGCCAGCAGCACCTTGCCGTTTTGCGCGGTAACGACGGTATTGTGTTTACGCTGTCTGCCATCTTCGCCCCTTTGATTTTGGGAAACAGTTATGGTGCCGAAAACAACCGTAACGCCGTTTCTGGTGGCTTCAATAATGTTTTTATTCCAAGAAAGTACGTCTTCTATAAAGAAATCGTCTTCAAAGATGTCGCCGACAATGTAGCCGGTTGTGCACAATTCCGGGAAAACGATAATGTCCACGCCGCGGTTTTTTGCTTTTTTAATTTCTTCAATAATGTAAGCGGCGTTAAGGTCGGGACGCCCCGGGACTACCTTCATTTGGCACAATGCAATGGTTAATCCTTTTAGTTTCGCCATACTTCTTTTAACCATTTT
Organism: Candidatus Nealsoniibacteriota bacterium; assembly: GCA_016188865.1. Classification (GTDB taxonomy): domain Bacteria; phylum Patescibacteriota; class Minisyncoccia; order Minisyncoccales; family MHMH01; genus JACPGX01. Next base: position 49,992 of record JACPGX010000001.1, on the reverse strand, counting down.
TTTACCTCTTTGTTAAGGTTCGATGTTATACGCTACCATATTTTATAAAAAAAACAAGCCCTCCCACCTATGCATGAGTGGGAGGGCAAGCCTTTCGTTCTTGGAGACGTTCTTGGAGACGTTCTTGGAGACACTCTTGGCAGGGTATTTTTATTTCGCTATAGTATAATTAACGAAGAACGACATCGTTAGTTTTATGAAGAATAAAGGCAGAAGACCACCATTAGTTACTAAGGAAATATACCACATTGTTATTCGGGCAGTAGATGGCCTAAAGCTTTTTCGTGATAAGCAAGATTATTTGCAAATGATCCATAATTTATTTGTATTCAACGACTTAAAGCCAGTTTCTTCAAAATTCCGTGTTGCCCGCCATTTTTCTCTAAAACGAAAATTAACGAAGAACGACATCGTTAGTTTAGTAAATATAAGAGATGAAAAAAGAGAAATTATAGTAGAGATATTGGCATTTTGTTTGATGTTAAATCATGTTCATCTGTTGGTGCGACAAGTCAAAGATGGCGGTATAATTAAACTCATGAGAAAAATTGGGACTGGATACGGACATTACTATAATCAGAAATATAAAAGAGCGGGGCATGTTTTTCAGGGAAGATATAAAATAGTTTATATTACTAACGACAACCAATTAAAAATTGTTTTTGTCTATATTCATACCAATCCAGTAGCAATTATTTGTCCGAAGTGGAAAGAAGAGGGAATCAAAATTAAAGATTTAAATAAAATTATTAAATTTCTTGAAGAAGAATATCGTTGGTCAAGCTATCTCGATTGCCTTGGCAATAAAAATTTTCCGTCCGTCACTGCCAGGGAATGGCTGATTAATGAAATGGGCGGCGTTAAAGAAGCCCGAAGATTAGTCAATGATTGGCTGCAAGTAAAAAGAGAATTGGCCGATTCGGAACAAGTCGCCATTGAATAACTAACGAAGAACGACATCGTTAGTTTTAAACAAAAAACCCGATGTTGACGATGTAAACATCGGGTTTTGATTTACAACTATCTAAACTTATTACGGAACTAATTCTGTCGCATCCGCCGTTGAAAGATTGTTTGTGGCAACCCAAGCAGAGTTTAATATTTTCACCATCTCATTTCTTATCTTTTCGAGTTCTTTCCTTCTCTGATTTTCGTTTCGTTTACGAAACAAGCGGCCCTCAATATCAAAAATAGAAAGACGCCTCATATTTTCCCTTCGTTTCTCGGCCGTAGGAACATAGCGACCGCTGTTTGCCTTGGTTACAATAATGTCGGGTATGAAAACTAATTCATCTTCGTTTTCTGGATATGCCGCGATTGTTATTCGCCGCGAAACAATAGACGGCTCATCGCTATTTCCTGTTTCGTGTTTGCGTATCATCCATAGGTCGGCGCCTTGGTATCTTTTATCAGTTTCTACTCCAGAGTGACTGGAAACGAAAATATCAACTGCCTGGTCTATAATAGATGAAATTGGCACAGGGAGTTTTACAATCATTATCTACCTCCTTTAAATCCTTCCCGGCTTTTTCTTTTCTGTTGCCGGTGCTTTTTTGGAAATTTTGCGGGCGGGTTTTATCATAGCAGCCAGTACCTCCAAGGATTTTCTGACCTCGGCAATTCTTTGGTCGTCTTGGCCCCTGGTTTTCATGTCTTGGAGATATTCTTCAAGGGTGCGCTTACCGGCGACGATTGCGAATACTCCTAAAGTTACATCAGCGATGGCCAAATCACTGCCAAGTTTAATTACTCTCTCTTTACCAAGGACATTTTCCCATTGCGCTACAATTTCTTGGTCGCCTTGATTGTAACGCCGATGAATGAGAAATACATTGCCCTTGAATTTCTTTTTTAACTCTTCGAAGATGCTTTTGGCGTCAGTGTTTTCACTTCCTTTGCCAAAATATTCCCTAAGGGTAGCTGCGGGCAGGTTTTCTCTGAACCCTTCGTCTCCGGTGAAAAGAAATATCGGCGTTTCAGCATTTGGAATATCGCACATTTTCGCATAGAAGTAGGCAATAAACTCGTACGATTCCCGCGCTTGCCCTCCCCCCTGGCCTTCCAGCCAGATTCTTTGCAGCCACTCGTCCAGATTCTTAACAAGAGCGAAATCACACACTTGCAGAGGCGCCTGGTCACTTAGAATATCGCCCACGGCCGAAAGGCTCATCATCACATCTTCAAGGTAACCCTTCTCTATCAACTGGCCTGCCATCATTGGCATTTTGTCAAAAATTATTTTTGGCAGATCGCCCATAGAACCAGTTACATCAAATGCATAAACAACAGGACTTTTAGCCGTACAGGTAAGTTTTCTGCCGCGAGGGAGTACTGCCGCATCAACTTTGCTTCTAGACATTTTTGATTCCGCAACATCTGAAAAACCCTTATCTGTCCTTCGATTCCTGTCGGTTACATCCCTATCGTAATATGTTCCCCCTCCACCCATTTTTTTTACCTCCTTTTTTAATCTATATCCACAATTTTTCTGGCCTTGATTTCAGCAAGAATTCCGTCAAGGTTCGGTACCATGTTTCGTTTTTTAATCGCCTCGACAATCTCTTTGATATGAGGCGGCAGTAATTCACGCGATGAAGATTCCAGTATACCCATAAGGGTCATCAGATCGATTTCTTTCTGGCTGGCGCTTGGGATGAAATCGGCAATTGCCTTTTTCAAATCGTCTGCGTCGACCTTTTCCCTGCATTGCTTAAACGCCAGCTTGAAGGCGTTCAATGTTATTTTTTCGATATCTGCTCCGGATAAGCCGTTTGTCAGTTCGGCAAATTCTGTAAAGTCAGAAATACTCGTTGGTATTTTGTATCTCTTGAACATTACCGGAAAAATCACTTTCCTCTCTTCTTCTGAAGGCATGGGCAGGAGGACTCTGTCATCGCTTCTCCCGCTTCTTTTGAGAGCCGGATCAAGCCTGTCGGGTCTATTGGTGCAGTTGATTACAATAATTTGGCCGCGGATTTTCGGATCGGACAGCATATCCATCCATTCTCTCATGTGCCTTTCCGATACACCGGAATCTCCTTTCGGAGAATTGCGGTCGGCTTCGGCGAGATCGGCCTCATCATTGTTAACCACAACCGGCGCCAGTGAATAAAGACCGTATTTGAAAGTCTGCATCCTCTCTTCCGAGCCGCCGACCCACATGTTTCGGAGATTTTTAGCTTTGACAAAGTTGAAGCCTGCTTCGAAGGCCAGTGCCTCAAGAATCTTTGTCTTTCCGGTTCCCGGAGGACCCATCAAGGTGATTCCCATCGGGACGAGTCTTTTTTCACCTTTCTTTATGGCGTCAAGAATAACGTTAAAATATTTCTTTATATACTCCAATCCTCCGACATCGTCGAATCCGCTTGCAGGTTCCATAACCTCCATAACTTCGCCGAATTCGCTGTTCAGTATTTTCTTTTTTTCTTCTTTTACATAATCTAAATTTACTGCCCCCTTTCTTTCTTTGCTGCGAAGGAAAATATCAAGAATCTGCTGGAAGCCCATTCCCTGAGTAGCGTGGGTGAATTCGTCCAGGTTGAAATCTTCCGGTACTAAAAATTTTCCTTCGCTATCAACTGGCGGCTGTTTCTTTTTCTTCGGCTGTGGCTTGCAGGTAATGGATTGCAAAAATTCTTTTCTTTCGGCCCTTGAAGGCTTGAGCACCATAATCGGTTTAACGCCACTGTTAGTTTCTCGCAGTTCCGAGGCAAGGTTCGCAATTTTATCAGTAAATAATAGGACAATGCCCTTGCTTTCTTTGATTCCTACGCTCGAAGCCCACTGGGCAAGTCTTTCAATGTTTACTCTTTCCGAGGGTGTCTGCGTTGTCCCGCCGGGACCTCCAGCCGGGACAACGTGGTGAGCAAAGTAGATCATCACCGCTATTTTCGGTATATTTCTAAGCGCTCTTTCAATAAGCAGAAGGCAGGTTTCTGGATCTTGAGGAAGCCGTCTTTTCTGCAGGACGCCGACTTTTGCCAGAGGACTTGTTGAGCTTGAGTCTGGCTGGTCGAATCCGGAAGCTATTCTAAAACGTTCTTCCATATCTTTGTTAGGGAAACGGAGTCCCCAGGCCATGCTGTAAAGAATAACCATTTCACGTTCTTCAAAAATTTTCTCCCAAAATTCTCGAAAAGAAATATACTGTTTTTCCGGTTCGTCGTCAGGATTACGAATCAAGTCAGCGATATTCCCAAAAAGTATAAATTCCCGGCTGATGCCAGCCTGATATTGAGTGACAAGATCATTAAACCACTCGGGCAAATTATTTTTTTCGTCCATCTTACCTCCCCTAACCGCAAAGACTGTCAATAATAGCTTCTGTTTTTATTCCCATTTTTTGAAGCATTTTAACGAGTTTTTGGCGATCATCTTGATGCGAGTAATCTTGCACCATAATGTCGCCATTTGACAAGACAGAAATTACCATCATACTAGGAGCTTTGTTTTTGCCTTTCGGGCGGTTCGATTTGGCTTTCTGGTTTTGGCTGCAAATCTTTGGCATCAACGTTCACCCCCAATTCTTTCAGCATTTCTGCTAATTTTTGCGCTTCTTCAAAGCAGGTTTTACCGGCAAATCCTTCAAGGTCGGTGGCAACATCTCCTTTGCCCTTCATTTCAATGCTGATTTTATTTTTATTAAGAGTTGCCTCGAGGGTCGTCATTTTTTCATCTGCCTGGATTTCGTACCCCATATTTTGGAGGGCGATTGCCAGAGCAACCACTTTATAGATATGCTCAATTCTGGCTTTTATTTTTTCAAAGGCCGGTCCTAGTTCATGCGAAATAAAAACAAGATGCCCCTGCTTATCTACGCTGACGCCAACTCCTTTTTGCAATTGGCGGCTGAATATAGCTCCGATGATCTTATTTCCTTCCCATGAACTATGTTTTTTCCCGTAGTAATCTTCTATATAATCGCGTATTTCTATGCCGGTTTCCTCCAGCGCAAGGATTTCCAGGGTTTTTTTCAGAATATCTGTATTAACCTCTCCCAGCGTTGTCTTGTAAACCGCGATGTGGCTCATACTTTTCCCCCTTTACGATTATTTTTAATGAACCGAACTCTGGAAGATTAGCATACGTTTTTCTTCTTGTCAAATTTTTAAATTTTTGATAATATAACTTCGTTCATTGACAAAATTCGCAATAAAAGGAGGAAGGATTCATGGAAAAGCCGAGAAGTCCGATTTTAGCCGTGGATGGAGTGATTTTGGAAGAAGGGAAGATTTTATTGGAGAAACGGAGTTATTATCCCTTTATCGGGTATTGGGTGATTCCCGGCGGTCATGTTGAATACGGAGAAACTGTTGAAGAAGCGGTTAAAAGGGAAATGAAAGAAGAATTGGGAATTTCAGTGAGGATTAAAAAATTAATTGGAGTGTATTCTGATCCCAAGAGAGACCCAAGGTACCACGTAGTTTCCATGGTTTTTCTTTTAGAGAGAACAAAGGGGGAGATTTGTCTTAACGATGAGTCGCTGGAATTTCAATTTTTCCCTTTGGATCAACTTCCCGAGAATATAGGATTTGATCATCGCAAGATAATCAATGATTCGAAAAGGGAAGGATAGCGTGAAATTAAAGATTGAGAATGAAAAAAAATTTTTGGTGAAGGCGCTTCCGAGAAGCTATCTTGAATATCCTAGCAAAGAAATCACTCAATGGTATATTTCCATTGACCCGCCGATTAGAGTGAGGGTTGAGAATTTCGATACTTACTATTTGACAATAAAAATAAAGCAGAAGCCGGGCGTTAATCGGGAGTATGAGCAGGAAATTCATCGCACTTTTGCCAATACGCTTTTAAGAGTCAGAAAGTTTAACAAAATCAGAAAGACAAGACATCTCATTGGCATTTTGGAGCTCGATGTTTTTCTTGCTCAATTAGGCGGCTTAGTTTTGCTGGAGTTCGAGAAAAAATCAAAAGATGATGCTTTTGAAATGCCTACGGGCATTATGACCGAAGAAGTGACGGGTGATCCAAGATTTGAAAATCATAATTTGGCGAAACTCGACGCTATTCCGGAAGAATGGAGGTGTAAAATTGTCTAAGACTTACGAATTAAACAAAGGACTGCCAGTCATCCAGCGCAGAATAAAAAGAATGATAAAGAAAACGAAACCGTTGATTATAGGGGTTGCCGGAGGTTCGGGTTCGGGCAAAACAACGAGAGTAGCCAAGAGTCTTCACGATTGCTTTCCCGGGTCAGTTATCTTAAGCATGGACGATTATTTCAAGGGCCGGCATTTCATGGAGAGCATCGGCTCTGACAATTGGGATGAGCCGCGGGCTCTTGATCTTGATCTTCTGAAGTGGCACCTGGAACTTTTAAAATGCGGCCTTTCGATCCAAAAATCAATCTATTCCTTTGAGACAGGCACGAGAGAAGGATACGAAGAATTCCAATCGGCTGACTTAATCATTCTGGAGGGCCTCTTTGCTTTGCATGATACCATTGTCAGCAGAGTTGATTGTAAAATTTTTGTGGATATAAGCGTTCACGGAAGTTTATTGCGCAGGCTTCTTAGGGATGTCGGCAGAACCGGCCAGACAGAGCGGGATATTTTTAGGCAGTATGTAGAAACCGTTTATCCGATGTATAAGCTGCACGTTGAGCCGACAAAATCCCGGGCCGATGTAATAATCGTTAATCAGTATGTTCCGGAAATTGAAGCTGAATCGTGCCAGAGTCAGGAAATCCAGATTAAAGTATTTTTGAGGCGGGAAATTCCTCTGGACGAATTGGCAAAGATTGGCTTTCGATTGCGATCCAGCGCTCTCCAGCAGGACACCTACTATTCTGCTCCTAATTGGGAAAAGAATTATAAGGGAGAGTTGATGCGCATAAGGGAAGAGGGGGGCAGATATTTTCTTGCCTACAAAGGTCCTGTATGCAGTGGCTCTTTCAGGATTAAGCCCAAAATTGAGTTTGAGGTGGAGCCCGGTTTAAAAGACGCACTGGAAAAGTTGGGATATAAAAGAACGCTTTCTCTGAAAAAAATAAGGCGAAAATTTTCTGAAAGAGATAATCTGGAACTCGTTATGGATAGAATAGAAAACAACGGAGAATTTTTGGAATTCCGCGCTAAGAATCACGAGGGGAAAGCTGAAATCACCGAACTCTTGAAAAAGCTCGGCATCAGGAAAAAAGACACCACTAAAAAATCTTATCTGGAAATTCTATTAAGTAAAAAAACCTCGGGTTAATCCGGGGTTTTATTTTGGGGCTTGATTTTTTTTGAAGATTTTGTATGGTGGATTAGCGCCTTGAAAATAGAAGATGGAGGTACGCTAATGGAAAATATTCAGAGTTGGTATAACATTGTGCCGGATTTGGCAAAATACTTAGAGCCATTGCCTCCGCCAAAAGGCGGCGAAGAAGTGCTGAAAGTTTTAGTGCCGGAATGCTTGAAGCAGGAAATGAGCAGGGAACCGGAAATTGAAATTCCCAAAGAGCTTCAGCAAATTTATGCGATGATTGGCAGGCCAAGGCCGCTGGTTGAAGCTAAAAAACTTCAAGCAGCATTGAAAACTCCCGCCCGTCTTTTTTATAAAACAGAATTTTACAGTCCCACAGGTTCTCATAAATTAAATACTGCTTTAGCCCAAGCATTTTACGCAAAACAAGCTGGCATTAAACGGCTAGTTACAGAAACCGGAGCAGGACAGTGGGGAACTGCCGTGGCTTACGCAGCAAAAATTTTTGGCCTTGAGGCGGCGGTTTATTGGGTGAGAGCGGCTCACGATAGAAAGCCGGAAAGAAGAAAGTTTATGGAAGAATTAGGAGCCGTGGTTTATGCTTCTCCCAGCACAAATACAGGATGCGGCCAGACACTTTTGCATGATAATCCCAATCATCAAGGGTCTTTAGGCATAGCCATTTCCGAAGGCTTGGAAGATGCCATTTCCCGTAAGGACACAGCTTATCTACCCAGCTCCGAAAGTACGGTTTACGTTTTGGGTTCTGTTTTAAACCACGTGCTTTTGCATCAGACCATTATTGGCTTGGAAGCGCGTCAGCAGTTTGAGGAATTGAGGCTTTGGCCGGATATCGTAATATCCTGTCTTGGCGGCGGGAGTAATTTTGGCGGTATTGCTCTGCCTTTTATGAAAGAAGTTTTGGCGGGTGGAAAAAAAATCAGATTTATTGCCAGCCAGACGCAAGCCGCTCCCAGCTTGATTAAGGGAAAATATCGCTATGACTACGCTGACCACGCCGGTTTGACTCCGAAGTTGAAGATGTATACTTTGGGCCATAAAGCAAAACTCGCTCCTTCTTTAGCTGAAGGTTTGCGCTACGCTTCAGCCGCTCCGATTATCAGCCTTTTGAGAAATCATGGCTTGATAGAAGCGGTTTCTCCCGATGAATCTTTTGTTTTTTGCTGCGCTAAATTATTTTATGATACGGAAGGGCCCTTGCCTCCGCCGGTTGTCCTGCCGCAAGTAGCCAATATCGGAGAGTATAATCCTAGGCGGCACGGCTTTCCCGCAGTGGAGTCCATATATTCTATTGCCACCGCAATTGAAGAAGCGCTCGAGTGCAAGGCAACCGGTGAGAAAAAAATAATTCTTTTTAATATTTCCGGCCATGGCTTTTTGGACGAGGGAGTTTATCAAGAAGCTTTTACGAAATACCGCATAGGTTATTGACTTTTTTTAATGTGTATGCTAGTATTCGTTATCTGGAACATTAAAAAAGAAAGGAGGTTGCAACAATGTGGATATTTGAACTTATCGGAGAGTTGCTTGGCGATTTTTTCCATCGTGTGATGCTAGCAGTTTTCACTGGCCCCATATTTTCATTTGCATTCATATTTTGGATGTTCGCAATTTTTCTCTGGATTGTTCTGGGGTTCATTGGAAGGGGCATGACGAAATTTTATAAGACTGAAACAAGGGGACGAGTTTGGACTGCATACGATGAGGTCTTTGTGGGAATTCCAAGTATTATCTTGGGACCGATAGGAATTATCATGGATGCCGCGATGATCCACTGGATTTGCCGTAGAGCCGGCTTAGAAACAAGGTTTGGTTTCAAGGAATAAGACTCTTGTTAAAGCGGAGGTATTGACCCCCGCTTTTTTGTTTGCGATAATAGAGCGAGAACACTTCTCGCTCTATTATATGCCAGTTAAACGACCACCATTAATTAATGGAGAAATATACCACATCGTAATTCGAGCAATCGAGGGGATGAAGCTTTTTCGCAATGAAAAAGATTATTATAGAATGATCCATAGCTTGTTTGTTTTTAATAATAATAATGCAGCAATTTCTACTTATCGTAGACAAGGAAATGAGATACCCAATAGAGCGAGAAGTGTTCTCGCTCTATTTACGAAGAGAAAATTGTTAGTGGAAGTTTTAGCTTTTTGCCTAATGTCAAATCATATCCACTTATTAGTTAGACAAGTTTCAGACGGGGGCATTAGCAAGCTTATGAGAAAAATTGGCGCAGGCTACGGAGGATACTACAACAAAAAATATCAAAGGAAAGGCCGGCTGTTTGACGGAAGGTATAGAGCTATTCATATTGAGAATGATAATCAATTAAAAATAGTCTTTGTTTATATCCATACTAATCCAGTGGCGATTTTGATACCAAACTGGAAAGAGGGTGGAATTATTGGTAAAGAGTTAAATAAAGTAATAGAATTTATAGAAAATTATCGCTGGTCAAGCTATCCCGATTGTCTCGGAAAGAAAAATTTTCCATCCCTAACTAGTAGAGAATTTTTGATCAATGAGATGGACGGGATTAAAGAAGCTCAAAGATTTATCAACGATTGGCTTCAAGCCAAGAGAGAATTAAGAGAGACGTCGGTTTTTAAAGAAATAAGTCTCGAATAAAATGTTAAGAGGTGAAAAATGGAGGACGAGATTGCTGCCATATCTGCCTAAAAACCGAAAGATTCTATACGTAAGTCCGACTAATAAATTTATGAAAGAAGCGACGAAAATACTGGCTAATTCTGGTTGCATTAAGCAACCAACCGCCGCAGTTATTGTTAAGCGAGGAAAGATTATCGGTCGTGGCGTAAACGCTGGTGAAAAAGTAGAGGTTTGTCCAAGAGTAATCCGTAATTGCCCCACTGGCACTGGGTACGAGTTTTGTAAGACGGTTTGTAAACAAGAAGGGCACTGCGAAGTTATGGCAATCCGCGACACCCTGAATAAAGGAAGCGACCCCAAGGGCGCCAGTATGTATTTAGATGGTCATTGGTGGGTATGTGAGCCCTGTTGGGATGAAATAATAAGAGTTGGTGTTTCGCAGGTTTTTTTGCGAAAAGATGCCAGAGAACTTTATAAAAAGTAATCTTAAGGCGGAGGTATTGACCCCCGCTTTTTTGTTTGTAATAATGGAAAATGTATGAAGAAGAAAGTAAGCGCTAAAAAATCCCGACATAGCCGAGGATCCTCGACAAAGTCGGGACTAAGTATTCCAAAGACCGAAGACGGAGTCCACAAAACCAAGATGAGGATTATTGGCGTTGGCGGAGGGGCCGGTTCCATAATTTCAGAAATTTCTTCTCAATTGAAAAAAATTGATTTTGTAACGGCCAACACTGATTTGCAGGCGTTAAAAGCAATCAAGAAAAAGGCAAAAATTTTCCAGTTCGGCCAAAATTTAACACATGGCTTGGGCTGCGGCATGGATCCGAAAGTCGGCCAAAAGTCAGCCCATGAAGCAAAACAAAAAATAAGCCAGCTTTTAAAGGAAGTGGATTTGGCGATTTTTGTTGCTTGTTTAGGCGGCGGGACCGGATCGGGCGCCGCCCCGGAGTTTATAAAAATTGCTAAAGAGCTGGGAGTAATGTCTTTTGGGATTTTTACTTTGCCTTTTAAATTTGAAGGAGCAAAAAGAGCCCAGATTGCCAGAGCTAGTTTGGAAAGGGCAATACCAAATTTAAATGCTTTTTCCGTCATACCTAATGAAAATATTTTTCAGATTATTAATAAAGATACGCCGATAATTGATGCTTTTTCCGCAGTTAACAAACGTCTTTCGGAAAATCTCAGGGGGCTTATTGAAATGATTTATTTTCCCGGCATTGTTAATATTGATTTCGCCGACCTTAAAACTATTTTAGACGGCAAAGGCAAATTAACTTATTTAAATACAGCTTATGGCCAAGGGGAAAATCGCGCAGAAGAATCTATCAAAGAACTTTTAAGCAGTCCCCTGAATGAATATACTATCGATGGCGCGGAAAAAATTGTTTTTAATATTACGGCTTCAAAAGATTTGGGAATGATGGAAGTGGAAGCAATCAGCAGGGCAATTTCCGATTTTAATCGCCGGGCAAAAATTATTTTCGGAGTTTCTCAGGATGGCAGCTATAATGATAAGCTCAGGATTACTCTTTTGGCTGTAGGAGTTGGCGTCAAGCAAGACGAAAGAAGGGATAATAAAATTAAGCCAAAGCAAGAGCCAAAGCAAGAGCCGAAGCCCGAACAAAAAACTCAGCCAAAAACCCAGTTAAAATCAAAGAAATCAAAAAAACCGACAATTAAGAAGAAAGAAAAAAAAGCTCCCGTTTCTAACCCATCGCCTGCGATAGCAAGTGTTTTTACTAGGAAAAATGCTCTTGACTTGAAGAAGGACACTGAAAAGACCGAGCAAGAACTACTTGAGGCGGAAGAAAAGTGGAATATACCAGCCTTTTTAAGGAGACAAAATAATTTATGATTAAAAAAGCCATAATCCCTATCGCTGGCTTGGGCACGCGTCTTTTGCCTCTTTCGAAAGCTGTTCCAAAAGAATTTTTACCCTTAGCTGATAAATCTACCATACAGTATCTTTTGGAAGAGGCCCTTGCTTCTGGAATTGAGGAAGTAGTTTTTGTCGTTTCTGCCGGCAAACAGCGCGAAATTTCATCATACTTTAATCCTTCCCAAAAGTTGGAAAAATTTCTTCAAGATAAGAAAAAAGACGATATTCTAACAGAACTAAACCAACTAAAAGATCTTTCTAAAAATATAACATTTTCTTTCGCTACGCAAAAAGAGCCCTTGGGCGATGGCCATGCTATTTTACAGGCCAGAAAATATTCCGATGAGCCTTGTGGAGTTTTTTTCGCCGATGATGTTGTGGATTCAAAAATACCCTGCCTTACGCAGCTTTTAGAAGTTTTTCAAACTTGCCAAAAACCGATTATTGCCCTGAAAAAAATATCAAAAGAAAAATTACCACATTATGGGGTAGTGGGAGTGGAAAAGATCGCTTCACGACTTTACAAAATTAAAAAAATCGTTGAAAAACCAGCCATTGATTCTGCTCCATCTAATTTAGCAATAGTGGGGAGATATGTTATTACCCCCGAAGTTTTCGAATTTCTCAAAAAAACTCAGCGTAATGAGAAGGGCGAGATTATTTTAGCTCAGGCCTTTGAAAGAATGATTCAAGCTGGAAAAACAATTTATGGTTACGAAATTGACGGCGAGTGGCTGGAGTGCGGCGATAAACTTCGCTGGTTAAAATCTAATCTTTATTTTTCTCTGCACCATCCTTCATACGGGGAGGAACTCCAAAAATTTTTAAAAGAAAAATTATAATTAAATTAAGATATTATGATAGAAGTTTCAAAAGATATTTTGAAAAATATTTATAAACCAAGGCCGGAAGATTCCAGAAAATATGATTTTGGGATGCTGGTGGTAATCGGCGGTTCTGATTTTTATTCCGGCTCTCCCGCCTTAGCCTCAATGGCAGCTTTCAGGGCAGGCGTTGATATGGTAAGAATTTTAGCGCCCAAAAGAGCGGCAGATATCATCGCTTCTTTTTCTCCGAATCTAGCAGCTTATCCGTTGGAGGGTAAATGGCTGGATAAGCCGGACGTAGCAACCCTGATTTCTATGACAGAATCGGCTAAAATCGTAGCCAGAGAAAATGCCGCTGTAGTAATCGGCGGGGGATTGGGCAGAAGCAAGGAAACGCAAGAGGCAATTTTGGAGTACTTATCGCACATTTCAGTGCCAGTTGTAGTCGATACCGACGCGATTTATGCTATAGCCCAAAAACCCGATGTTTATAAAGGTAAAAATTTTCTTTTTACTCCTCACGGTTACGAGTTTTTTGTATTAACCGGCAAGGAGGTTATCGGTAAAACAGATGAAGAGAGAATCAAGGCGACCCAGGAAGAGGCCCTTAGGCTTGGAACAACTATTTTGCTTAAAGGCAAAATAGATATTATTTCCGACGGTAAAGAAGTAGCCGTGAATAAGACGGGCAATCCATATATGACAGTAGGCGGCTGCGGCGATACTTTAGCTGGAATCGCCGGGGCCTTAATGGCTAGAGGTATAAATCCATTTTTGGCAGGACAAGCGGCAGCCTATATCAACGGCAAGGCCGGAGAAATAGCCAGCGAATCTAAAAAGGATGGACTTATGGCCACCGACTTGATTGAAGCTATTCCCGAAGTTTTACACTAAAATAATGCTATACGACTTAATTATCATTGGCGGCGGGCCGGCAGGAGTGGCAGCGGGCATTTATGCTGCCAGACAAAATTTGAATACTCTTTTAATAGCAAAGTCCTTCGGCGGACAAATGACAAGGAAATCCGTGGATATTGAGAATTATCCTGGTTTTGAAAAAATATCTGGTTTGGATTTGATGCAGAAATTTGAAAAACATTTGAGAAAGAATAAGATTGACATAGAAATAGACTCAGTTAGCAAGGTTGAAAAAGTTAGCGGCGGTTTTTACGTTTCAGCAACATCCGGAAAGCAGTTTCAATCAAAAGCGGTGATTGTTACTTCCGGAGCCGACCCGAGACCTTTGGAAGTGCCGGGCGAAAAAGAATTTATAGGCAAGGGAGTATCTTATTGCACTGCCTGCGACGGCCCTTTATTTGGTGATAAAGAAGTGGCAGTCGTTGGGGGAGGAAATTCCGGATTTGAAGCAGCCATTTCCCTGCACAGTTATGCCAAGAAAGTTTACATTTTGGAATTTTCTCCTCAAATCAAAGCAGATGAAATCAATCAAAAGCTTGCCCAGAAATACGACATCGAAGTTATAACTAACGCTGCCATTAAAGAAATTAAGGGAAAAGATTTTGTAGACTCCGTTATTTATCAAGATAGGAAATCGCAAAAATTAATTACTCTCAATGTTCAGGGAGTTTTTGTGGAGATAGGTTCGCAGCCGGCCACTTCTTTTGCTAAAGATTTAGTGGAGTTTTCCGAGAAAGATGAAATAAAAATTGATCCAAAAAATAATATGACAAAAACCCCCGGCCTTTTCGCTGCCGGCGACGTAACTGACGTAAGGTGGAAGCAAATTGTCATTGCAGCCGGCGAAGGCTGCAAAGCCGCCTTATCCGCTTATGAATATATTATCAATCACGGCTAGGAAAATTTTGGATTCGAGGGGAAACTGGACGGCGGAAGTTAACCTTGAGACAAATCAAGGTATTTTTACTGACTCTGCCCCCTCGGGAGCATCTACCGGCAAATACGAAGCTAAAACCGCGTCTCCGGAAGTTGCGGTGAAGAATATAAATAGTTTAGTAAGCAGAGAGTTAAATGGAAAAGATGTTTTAGACCAAAAGGGGATTGACGAAATTCTTAAAAAATTGAATGTCGGGACCAATGCCACGACTCCGGTTTCCATGGCAGTGGCCAGAGCCGGAGCCGCAGCCGCAGCCAAAAATCTACCCCTATACTCATATGCGGCCAAAATTTACGAGGCGAAGCCTCGTAAGATTATTTTGCCTCAGGCGGCTTTTAATATGATTAATGGGGGAATGCATGCCACCAATGACCTTGATTTCCAGGAGTTTATGGCAGTTTGTAGCATCCAAAGGGCGTCGGAAATTTACCGGGACTTGCGCAAAAAATTAGGGAAAAATGTCGGAGACGAAGGGGGATTTGCGCCGCCTTTTAAAAAGGCGGAAGAAGCTCTGGATCTTTTATCCAAATATAATGTTAAAATTATTATTGATGTTGCCGCCAGAAAACAATATGACCCGGCTTATTATTATAAATTAATTAAAAAATATCCTATTATTGGGCTGGAAGATCCATTTATGGAAGATAATCTTCAGAGTTGGCAGGAATTTAAACCTAAAAATATTTTAATAATCGGCGATGATTTGCTGGCAACTAATCCCGAAAGAATAAAAATGGCAAAAGAAAAAAATCTTTGCAATGCGATGATTTTGAAAATTAATCAAATTGGCACGGTATCGGAAGCTCTGCAGGCGGCAAGATTAGCTAAATCCTACGGCTGGAAAATAATAGTTTCGCACAGATCTGGCGAAACCAATGACGATTTTATTGCCGACCTGGCGGTGGGCATCGGAGCCGACTATATCAAAGCCGGGGCTCCGGCCAGAGGAGAAAGAGTGGCTAAATATAATAGATTATTAAAAATAGAGGAGGAATTAAAATAATATCTGGAGGTCCGACCCCGCACAATTTTTTGCGGGGTCGGACCTCTTTTATTCGTATGGCGAAACTAATTTTACTAAGGCATCTTCAGTCGCAGTGGAATTTGGAAAACAGATTTACCGGTTGGACTGATGTTCCTTTGAGCAAGGAGGGGATTGAGAACGCAAAAGAAATTGCCGATAAATTAGTCGACGCTAAAATAGATAAAGTTTACACTTCGCCTCTGGCCAGGAATAGGGAAACCACCTCTTTAATTTTGGGTTATCTGAGCAAAAAAAATGTTCCGATTGTCATTAACAAGGCTTTGGATGAAAGAAATTACGGCAAATTGCAAGGTCTGAACAAAGACGAAGTAAAGAAAAAATACGGAGAAGAACGGGTTAAATTATGGAGGAGAAGCTGGGATCAGGCTCCTCCGGGAGGCGAGAGCTTAAAAGATGTTTATGAAAGGGCAGTATCTTTTTTTAAAGAATATATTGAAAAGGACCTTGAGTTAGGAAAAGATATTTTAGTTGTAGCCAGCCATAATAGTTTGAGGGCCTTGGTTAAGTATATTGAGAAAATATCAGATAGTGATATAATTAATCTTGAAATACCATATGGCGGTATATTAGAGTATGAATATGAGTAAAAATATAACAGTTATTATTATTTTCGCCGCAGTACTGACAATTGGATTGGGTTTTTTTAATTTATGGCAGAATCAAAATAATGGAGACCCCTCCATAAATGAGGCAGGCAAACTCGCTATAGATTTTATTAATCAGGCATTAGAGGGGGATAGTGTCGCGGCTTCTCTCTTGGGCATAACTGAAGAAAGCGGCGTTTATAAAATACATTTAAAAATTAAAGATACGGAATACGATTCATTCCTGACCAAAGATGGTAAATATCTTTTTTCATCAGCTTTTAATTTACATTAATTATTAATTAAAATAAATTTATGGCCAAAATAAAAATATATTCTACGCCAACTTGTCCTTATTGTGTTACATTGAAAGAATTTTTGAAAGAAAGGGATATTGCCTTTGAGGACGCCAACGTTGCCCAAGACGCTCAAGCGCGAGAAGAAATGATTCACAAATCAGGCCAAATGGGAGTGCCGGTAATTGATATTGACGGGGAAATTATCATCGGTTTTGATAGAGAAAAAATAAGCAAGATATTAAAAATATAACATGATAAAAGTTGCCATTAATGGCTTTGGGAGAATCGGCCGACCGACATTCCGGAGAATAATCGGCCACCATCCCAATTTAAAAGTTGTAGCAATTAACGATTTGGGCGACCAGAAAACTCTTGCTCATCTTTTGAAATATGATTCAGTTTACGGAAGAGATGAGAAGTCAGCAGAAGCATTATTAAATGTTAAATTTTTCGCCGAAGAAGACCCGGCTCATTTGCCTTGGAAAGAATTAGGGATTGATGTGGTGATAGAGTCTACGGGTGAATTTACTAAGTATGATGAAGCCAAAAAACATATTACAGCTGGAGCTAAGAAAGTAATAATTTCCTCTCCCTCAAAAGATCCGGATAAAATTCCTTCTTTTGTTCTCGGAGTAAATGGGGATAAATTAGATCTTCAAAAATACGATATTTTAGATTTAGCCTCTTGCACTACTAATTGTCTGGCTCCAGTAGCTAAAGTTTTGAACGACAATTTTAAAATCGTAAAAGGTTTCATGACCACCTGCCACGCTTACACCAATGATCAGAGAATTTTAGATTTACCCCACAAGGATTTGAGAAGGGCGAGGGCAGCAGATTTAAATATGATTCCCACGAGTACTGGAGCTGCTAAAGCTATAGGCAAAATTATTCCCGAATTAGAAGGGAAATTAGATGGAATTGCCATAAGGGTTCCCGTTCCGACTGTTTCCGTTTTGGATTTAATTTGCCAAGTAGAAAAGAAAGCATCTGCAGATGAGGTCAATTCAGCTTTTAAGGAAGCGACAAAAGAAATGAAAGGAATTTTAGGCGTTGAAGAAGCCCCTTTGGTTTCTTCGGATTACATCGGCAATACATATTCGGCCACAGTTGATTTGCCCCTGACCATGGCGAAAGATAATTTGGTGAAAGTCCTGGCTTGGTACGATAACGAGTATGGTTACGCCTGTAGATTGGCAGAGTTCGTCGAGTTTGTGGGAAAGAAATTGTAGGACAGAAAGTAAACAAAAAAAGAAAATAAGGAGGAAAAGTGGAGAAATTAGAGAAAAGATTCGTTGAGCTAGCAAATCAATGGCATAAGGAGACTGATTTTCTGTCTTCTCCGTCTCGCATCACGGACAATGACAATTATTTGAAAATTATTTCTATGGGTCAAGGAGTTATTCCATTTATTCTGAAAGATTTGAGGGAACGCGGAGGAAGCTGGTATCGGGCCTTGAGAATATTGAGCGGTGATGACCCAGTTCCCGCGGAAGCCCGAGGAGATGTTGAACAGATGAAACAATCTTGGCTTCGCTGGGGGCGCGAGAGGGGCTACATCGAATGATAAATTATAGCGAACGGTAACCCTCGTTCGCTTTTTTGTTTTCGGGATAATTGGTATAATAAATCAATGATTAAAAGGGGCGAACTATATTATCCAACCGAGGAATTTAAAAAAAATGCCTGGGTTAGCGATCCGAAAATTTATAAAGAAGCGGCAAAAGATCCGGTTAAATTTTGGGAGAAATTAGCCAAAGATCTTTTTTGGTTTAAGTTGTGGAAAAAGGGCTTTATACATAAGCCGCCCAATTTTCAGTGGTTTGCCGGCGGAAAAATAAATATTACTGCCAATATTTTTGAAAAAGATTGGGTGGTGAAAAAAGATAAGATTGCCTTGATTTGGGAGCCTGAGTCTCTTAACGAAAAATCAAAAGTTTTTACCTATCAGGAACTTTTTAAAGAAGTTTGCAAATGCGCCAATCATCTTAAGGGACTGGGAGTTAAAAAAGGCGATAGGGTGGGCATATATCTGCCCATGATTCCAGAAGTAGTAATAGCTATGCTCGCTTGCGCCAGAATAGGAGCCGTGCACAGCGTGGTATTTTCCGCTTTTTCTCCTAATGCTTTAAAGGTGAGGCTGCAGGATACAGGAGCTAAAGTTTTAATTACCGCAGATAGCTACTATCGGAGAGGTCAGCTTATTAATTTATTTAAAAACGTTGAAGAGAGCATTAAAGGAACGAAGGTAAAGAAATTGATCGTGGTAGAAAGATCTAACAAAGCACCCTGGCATAAAGAAGATGATTTCTGCAAAGCCGTTTTTATGGATTCGGAGGATTTACAATTTATTCTTTATACTTCTGGATCAACCGGAAAACCAAAAGGTTGCATGCATGCTTGCGGAGGATACTCAGTTCAGGCTTATTGGACCGGCAGATATATTTTCGATTTCCACGAAGACGATGTTTTTTGGTGTACTTCCGATCCCGGCTGGATTACCGGTCATACATATACTATTTATTCTCCCCTGATGAATGGTATTGCCACTTTGATGTTTGAGGGAGTGCCTGATTTTCCAACGCCCGATAGGTGGGCGCAGATTATTGAAAAATACGGAGTTACCGTATTTTATACTGCTCCTACAGCTATTAGAATGTTTGAAAAATATGGCGAAGATATCATTAAAAAATATCAATTTAAAAAATTAAGACTGCTGGGCACAGTTGGCGAGCCGATCGATGAGTCGGCTTGGTTGTGGTATTATAAAAATGTGGGGAAAGAAAAATGCCCGATAGTCGACACCTGGTGGCAGACGGAAACAGGCGGCATCTTGCTGACTTCATTGCCGGGATTAGGACCATTTAAGCCGGCATTTACCGGTTTGCCATTCCCCGGAGTGAAAACTGAAATCAGGGATGGGCAAAACGGCAAGCATGGGAACTTAGTTATTCTGCCGCCCTTCGCCCCGAGTTTATTAAGAGGAATTTACCATAATCCAGAAAAGTATCTCGAAACTTATTGGTCTCAATACGGTAAAAAAGTTTATTTCACTTCCGACGGAGCTATTATGGATGAGCACGGCTTAATTAGAGTAATAGGTAGGGTTGACGATGTAATTAAAGTAGCCGGCCATAGAATCAGTACGGGCGAAATGGAAGCTGCCGTCAACGATCATCCGGAAATTTCAGAATGCGCCGTGGTGGGAATTCCCGATAAAATAAAAGGAGAAGTGCCGGTAACCTTCGTTATTTATAAAGGAGCAAGGCCTGTCGAGGAAATCAAAAGAGAGGTAATCGCCCAGATTCAAAAAGGCATCGGCCCCATTGCTTTGCCTAAAGAAATTTATTTAGTTGAAGATTTGCCAAAGACCAGATCGGGCAAAATTATGAGGAGGATTTTAAGAAAGTTATTTACAGGAGAAGAACTGGGAGATCTATCAACTTTAGCCAATCCAGAAAGCGTTGATAAAATTAAAAAACTAATTTATGGATAAAAAAAATGGGTTTACTTTGATTGAGCTTTTGGTGGTTATAGCCATCATCGGTTTGTTAGCCAGTTTTATCATAGTTAATGCCGGACAAACTCGCCAGCAAGCCAGCGACGCTCAAATTCAAACTTTAATGCATCAATTAAGAAATGCCGCTGAATTAAGTTATAGCCAGCAGGGAATTGAAACTTATACCGCAGTGTGCGATGAGGCAGACAATACTTTAAGCAACAGCGGCGAATTTGGGACTTTGGAAGCAGGCGTAAAGAGAGAGAATGGCAACAGAAATATTACTTGTTTTGAAAGCGCTAATAAAAAAAATTTCGCAGCCTCTTCTCCCCTAAGAACCGATTTCAATAAATCATGGTGCGTTGAATCGGCTGGCTTATCAGTAAAGTTAAATTGTACGGCAATTAATTCATCAAGCTGTCAATGTCCTTAGCAAAATATCAAAAATATATCCTATGGTTTAAGGATATTTCGGCTAAAGATGTCTCGCTAGTTGGAGGGAAAAATGCTTCTTTGGGCGAGATGAAAAGAAACCTCTCGTTTCAGGGAGTTAATATCCCCAATGGTTTTGCTTTGACTGCTAAAGCATATTGGAAGTTTATAGAGGAGAATAAATTAAAAGATAAAATAGCAAAGACCTTAAAAGATTTAGATATTACTAATGTCCAAAATCTCCAAGAAAGAGGCAAAAAATTAAGAAATTTAATTTTAAATGCTTGTTTTCCGACAGATTTGGCTCAAGAACTAAAATTAGCTTACGGAAAACTTTGCCAAGAATACGGCAAAGATACCGACGTTGCAATAAGATCTTCAGCTACGGCCGAAGATTTGCCCACAGCTTCTTTTGCCGGCCAGCATGAAACTTATTTGAATGTTTTTGGAGAAGATTCCTTATTGAAATCAGTTCAAAAATGCATTGCTTCCTTATTCACCGACAGAGCTATTTCCTACAGGGAGAAGGGGAGATTCGACCATTTAAAAATTGCTCTATCCGTAGGAGTGCAGAAAATGGTGAGGTCGGACTTGGGATCTGCTGGAGTTATTTTTACTTTGGATACCGAAACCGGCTTTAGCAATGTTGTCTTGATTAACGGTTCTTACGGAGTTGGCGAAATGGTGGTTCAGGGGAAAATTATACCAGATGAATTCTATGTTTTTAAGCCAACATTAGAGCAGGGTTTCAGGCCCATAATTGTTAAAAATTTAGGCACAAAAAAGAAAAAAATAATTTATAGTAAATCCGGATTGGCTGAAGTTTTGGTTGCTCCAAAAGATCGCAGTAAATTTTGTTTAATCGAAGATGAGATTTTAACATTGGCAAAGTGGGCAATTACGATTGAGAAACATTATGGCATGCCAATGGATATAGAATGGGCAAAAGATGGCAAATCAGGCAAAATCTTTATTGTGCAGGCAAGGCCGGAAACCGTTCATGTCCGCAAAGAAAAGATGATTTTTAAAGAATATATTTTAAAAGAAAAAAAGCCTCAATTATTAGCTGAAGGCATTGCTATCGGAGATAAAATAACTTCCGGGAGAGTGAGGGTAATAAGAGATATTAAAAAAATTAAAGAATTTAAAGAAGGCGAGGTATTGGTAACTACCACCACTAATCCAGATTGGGAGCCGGTGATGAGAAAGTCTTCGGGGATTATCACCGATACCGGCGGGAGAACTTCCCATGCCGCTATTGTTTCTCGGGAGTTGGGAGTTACCTGCATTGTCGGCGCAAAGCAGGCGACAGCTGTTTTAAAAACTGGCGATCTTATCACCATGGATTGTTCAGGCGGCGAAGTTGGGAAAATATACAGCGGCAAACTAAAATGGCAGGAGCACGAATACAGCTTAGATAGAATACCTAAAATAAAAACAAAAATAATGGTTAACATCGGTCAGCCCTCTTTAGCTTTTAAGACTTCTTTTTTACCGCATCAGGGAGTGGGTCTTGCAAGAGAAGAATTCATTATTGCTTCTAAAATTAAAACTCATCCATTGGAATTAATCAGGCAGGGAAAAAGCAATTACTTTGTTGATGAGCTAGCCAGAGGCATAGGCCAAATTGCCTCGGCTTTTTGGCCTCACCCCGTAATTGTCAGATTTTCCGATTTTAAAACCAACGAATACGCGTCTTTAATAGGCGGAGAAAAGTTTGAACCAAAAGAAGAAAATCCTATGCTTGGCTGGAGGGGAGCTTCAAGATATTATGACCCGAAATTCAAAAAAGCCTTTTTATTGGAATGCCAAGCAATGAAAAAAGCCAGAAAAGAGTTTGGCTTGAAAAATATTTGGGCAATGGTGCCCTTTTGCAGAACAGTGGAAGAGGGAAAAAAGGTTTTAAAAATAATAGAGGAAGCTGGCTTGAAGAGAGGCATTGATGGCCTAAAGGTAATTATGATGTGCGAAATTCCGTCTAATGTTATTCTGGCTCCTGCGTTTTTGGATATTTTTGATGGAATGAGCGTAGGTTCCAACGATTTAACTCAATTAGCTTTAGGCATAGATAGGGATAATGCCTTAATTTCCCATATTAGTAATGAAAGAAACGAAGCTGTTAAACATATGATTTCCAGAGTCATAAGAATATGCAAGGAAAGGGGAAAATACTGCGGAATCTGCGGCCAGGCGCCATCCGATTTTCCGGACTTTGCCGAATTTCTCGTCAGAGAGGGGATAGAGTCAATCTCCCTCAACCCCGATACCGTTATTAAGACTATTTTGCATTTATCTAAGAAAAAAGTATAATTAAAAAGTCGAGATATAATGAAAATATAATTAATTTATAAATATATGAAAATAACCTTATCTATAATTAAAGCCGATATTGGATCAATCGGCGGACATATAAAGCCGAGTGAAAAATTACTCCAAACTGTAGAAAGCTATATAAAAGAACATGGCAAGGGTTTATTGATTGACTCTTATATCGGCCACACTGGCGATGATATAGCCATTTTAAGCACTCACACAAAGGGGACTTTGAATGAGCAAGTTCATAAGCTTTGTTGGGATGCTTTTATCGAGGGCACAAAAATTGCTAAAGCCCAAGGTCTTTATGGCGCAGGCCAAGATTTATTGAAAGATAGTTTTTCCGGAAATGTTAAGGGTATGGGGCCGGCTGTGGCGGAAATGGAGATTGAAGAAAGGCCGGCTGAACCATTTTTGATGTTTGCGGCCGATAAAACTGATCCCGGAGCTTACAGTCTGCCCATGTATTTAACCTTTTCCGACCCCATGCATAATGCCGGACTTTTGCTTTCGCCGAATATAAAGAAGGGTTTTAAGTTCGTGATAATGGATGTTTCTCATACTGAAGCCGACAGGATTATAGAACTTTATACGCCCGAAAACATTTATGACGTCGCTGTTTTATTGAGAGACCCCAACAGATTTGTAGTTGAATCAGTCTGGTCAAGAGCCACTGGCGAGCAGGTAGCTTCAGTGAGCACCACCCGGCTTCATAATATAGCCGGAAAATATACAGGCAAAGACGATCCGGTAGCATTAGTCCGGTCTCAAAAAGATTTTCCAGCAACTGGCGAGATTTTATCGCCCTACTCTATAGGCCCCTTTGTGGCTGGCTTTATGAGAGGCTCGCATGCGGGACCTTTAATGCCGGTTAAGAAAAATTCGCCGATTTCTTTCTTTGACGGGCCTCCAGTTGTCAGCTGCTTGGCATTTTGCGTGAAAGATGGTAAGCTTACAGAGCCGGCAGATGCTTTTGACCATCCTTATTGGGACTATATAAGAAGAAAGGTTGCCCAAAAAGCTGAAGAAATAAGGCGCCAGGGATTCTATGGCCAGGCCATGCTGCCCATGTCAGAGTTGGAATATACCGGCGTAATGGATACCCTTAAAGAATTGGAGAAAAAATTTGTCACTAAGAAAAAATAATTTATGTCAAAAATTATATTAGAAAGAAATATTTGCATTGGCTGCGGGTCATGCCAGGCGGTTTGCCCGAAAAATTGGGAAATGGGCGATGATGCCAAGATAAACCTGCTTGGTTCTGCCAAGAAAGAAGATGAAAAATACGAGCTGGAAGTTTCTGATTTGGCCTGTAATCAGGAAGCTGCCGACATTTGTCCGGTACAATGCATTCATATAGAAAAATGATTATTTTATCAGCCAAAATTCGTAAAGAACTCGGCAAAAAAGTGAAAAATCTCCGCCAAAAAGGCTTATTGCCCGCTGTTTTGTATGGGCCTAAAATTAAAAATCAATCGTTAGAAATTAACCTGAAAGAGTTTGAAAAAGTTTATAAAGAAGCTGGAGAGAATACGTTAATTTCGCTTGAATTGAGCAATAAAGAGAAGTATTTGGTTTTGGTTCATAATCCAGCGAAGGATTCCCTAACCGGCCAGTTTATGCACGTTGATTTATATCAGCCGTCTCTTGAAGAAAAAATTGAAGTTGATATCCCGGTAGTTTTGGAAGGAGAATCTTTAGCCGTCAAAGACCTGGGAGGGACTTTAATTAAGAATATCTCGCAGATTAAAGTTAAAGCTTTACCGCAGAGCCTCCCGAAAGAAATTATTATCAATATTAGCGGCTTGAATACCTTTGAAGACCATATTTTAGTCAAAGACTTAAAATTAGCTCAAGGCGTAGAAATTATTAAAGGTCTTGATGAAATAGTGGTTTCTGTAGCTCCGCCGGAAAAAGTTGAAGAAGAGTTAGCCAAACCGGTTGAGGAAAAAGTTGAAGAAGTGAAGGTTGTTGAAAAAGAAAAGAAACCAGTTGAGGAGGAAGCTCATAAAGAGGAAACTCCTAAAAAATGAAATTTGTCCCAAAAATAATTTTTATTATTTTTGCTTCGGCTTTAGCGCTGCCGGAGTTTTTTATTTCAGCCCAAGGCGAGTTTGCTGAGATTTGCGATATAAATAATATCGAAAAAAGCTGCAGCAGCATTGAACCGACCCAGTGCCGCCAGCTTTTAGAAAAATGCGATCAATATTATAAGGAAGAATCGGCCAGAATCGGTCAGGATTTGAGCAAAACGGAAAAAGAAAAACAAACTTTGCAAAATAAAGTTTCCAGTTTAAGAAAACAAATACAAAACTTAGAATACCAAATTTATCAGTCTAATTTGATGATCGGCGACTTAAGCGTGCAGATTAAAGACACGGAACTATCCATAGGAAAAACCTCTTTGCATATTGAAGATATAAAAGATAGGTTGTCTTTAGTCATAAGAAAGATAAACGAAGAAGACCAAAGAACCTTGATTGAAATAATGCTGGCCGAAGGAATGTCTGAATTTTTTGACAATCTGGCTTCTTATGAATCATTAAGTTTTGAAACACAGGAACTATTGGCAAATATAAAATCATTAAAAAATACCCTGGAGAGTCAGAAACAAGCTCTCGATTCAAATAAAGATGATTTAGAGGATCAAGTATATCTTCAAACGCTTCAGAAAAAGCAAAATTCAGAATTAAAAACTCAGCAGGAATATTATTTAAAAATTACCGAAGAGGAATACCAAAAACAATTGAAAGAAAAACAGGAAATTGAAAAAGTGGCAGCGCAAATTAGAAGCCGTTTGTTTGAATTAATCGGTGTGCCTGAAGGAGGCATAGAATTCGGTAAAGCTGTAGAGATAGCGCAATACGTAGAAAGGGCGACAGGAGTGAGGGCAGCTTTTTTACTTTCTATTTTAGCTCAGGAATCAATGAGATACGGCAAGATAGGAGAAAATGTCGGCCAGTGCTATCTGCAGAATATTAATACCGGAGACGGCACTCGCATCCAAACGGGGGCGGCAAGCATAAGGACGATGAATCCAACGCGCGATGTGCCAGTTTTTCTAGAAATTATCAGGGAGTTAAATCAGGCAAAGGGCTTGGTAAGGGACCACTTGAGAACACCTGTTTCTTGCTGGATAACTGCTTATTCCGGAGGTAAGCCGTATGGTTGGGGAGGGGCTATGGGTCCAGCCCAATTTATTCCGTCAACCTGGGTTAAATATAAAACAAGAATCTTAGGTATTATGGGAAGCTTGCCCGATCCCTGGGACATTAAAGACGCTTTTCTAGCAGCAGCGCTTTATTTGAAGGATTTAGGGGCTGAAAACAACGAATTTAAAGCCGCAATGAAATATTTTTCCGGCTCTTCGTGGACATGGTTAGAAGAGCAGGCTTATGGCAAACCAGTCATCGAGCGCGCCAAACAATACCAAGAAGAAATCAATTTATTATCCCAATAAGTTAAAAATACACGGATTACACCCGTGTATTTAATCTGATATAATTATAGTGAGTTTAGTAATATGCCATCACAACGACCACAATTTATTGCCGGACAACTTTACCATATTTTTAACAGAGGGGTAGAAAAAAGAAGTATTTTTCAACAAGTTTCTGATTATTTCAGGTTTGTCTTTTGTCTTTACGAGCTAAACGACAAAAAATTAATTAAAATGCGAGATAGGGTATCTGAAAGAAAAGAAAGAAAATACACGGGTGCAACCCGTGTATCTGATAGGGAAATGTTAGTAGAAGTTATTACCTTTTGTTTAATGCCAAATCATTACCATTTAGTTTTAAGACAATTGGTCGATGGTGGCATTTCTCTTTTTATGAAGAAGTTAGCCGATAGTTATGTTGGGTACTTTAATCTAAAACATAATAGAAAAAGAATGGGTTCTTTATTCCAGGGTCGTTTTAAGGCTGTTCACGTAAAAAACGATAGACAGCTACTGGCTTTAATTTGTTATATTTTCACTAATCCAGTTGAATTAATAGAGAAAAAATGGAAAGAGGTGGGAGTGAAATATATTAAAAGAGCCATTCAATTTTTAGAATCTTATCGTTGGTCGAACTACTTAGATTGTATTGGAATGCCAAATTTTCCATCGGTTACAAAAAGAGATTTTGTAATGGAATTCTTTGGCGGTTCAGATGGGATTAAAAAATCTATTGAAGACCGGATTTTATATAAAACAGAATTAAAGAAGGATTTTGAAAAAATTAAAGACCTAGTTTTAGAGTAATTAGAGTAAAAATACAGGGGCGCAACCCCTGTATTTTTCCTTGTATTTTAAGTAAAACAAAAAGCCAGCTCTCTTTGAGAAACTGGCTGATCCTTGCTAAGGATAAGTGTTCTAGATCTCCACTGGTTGGGTATTAAGTGTCCCAACATAATCCTTATGCGGCAGTCTAGAACACCCTCCCCTCTAAATCCTTGACTTGATTGAAAGATGCAGAGAGGAAGGGTAGTGTGGAGGGCGGCTATCACACTACCACAAATGGCCCGCCATAAATGCAATGCCCTCGACCTTAAATAAACAAGTACATTATACGCCCATTATAAAAACTTGTCAAGAACTTCGACGATTGGATCGAGGTCGCCGGCCATTATTCCTTCAATATTGTGGAACGATTTTTTAACACGGTGGTCGGTGACTCTGTCCTGGGGAAAATTGTAAGTCCTTATTTTTTCAGCTCTCATGGCGCCCTTAATCTGGCTTTTCCTTTTTTCTGAAAGAGTATCTAATTTTTCTATTTCCTGCTTTTCGAATAGTTTTGCTGAAAGAATACTTACGGCGTTCTCTTTATTCTGCTGCATGTTCCTTTCTGTATGGGAATCAACGGCAATGCCAGTAGGCAAGTGAACTACTCTGACGGCCGTCATTCTTTTGTTGACATTTTGCCCGCCGGGGCCCGTGGCTTTTGAAACTTCAAATTTTAAATCAGCAGGGTTGATTTTTAGCTGTGTTTCTTTTGGTTTTGGCAAAATAGCCACTGAAGCAGTGGAAGTATGAACTCTGCCCTGTTTTTCAGTTACGGGAATTCTTTGAACCCTGTGCACTCCGCCCTCGTATTGCATTTTTTGCCAAACATCTCTACCCTGCAATTCAAAGCAAAGACTCTTAAAACCGCCAATGCCTATTTGGTGCGAATCCAGCGTTTTTTGCTTCCAGTCGTTTAAGGCAGCGTATTTTGAATACATTTTAAAAAGGTCTCCGGCGAAAAGAGCAGCTTCGTTCCCTCCAGCGCCAGCTCTAATTTCTACAATTACGGCCGAATGATCTGAAGTGCGATCTTCCTCCTGTTCGCCCCTTAATAAGCTGTCAAATTCTTTTTCTAATATTTTTACTTTTTCTTCGAGTTGTTTAATTTCGGTTTCAGCCAAAGAAACCAGCTCTCCGTCTTCCCGCGCCTTTAGTATCTCTTTATTCTCCTCTATTTTATTCTTTAAATCCTGCAATTCATCATTTTTGGCTATAATTTTTTCCAGATGTTTTTTTTCTTTTGATAGCTCTTCGAATCTTACCCAATTTGAAAGAAGCTCAGGAGAACTGAGCTGCTCTAAAACATCATCGTATTGCTTTTTAATGCTTTCTATGTTTGACATTCTGAGCTTTGGCTAATCTCTTTCGGAATTTTTCCACTCTGCCCATCGTATCAATCAGTTTCTCTTTGCCGGTATAAAGAGGATGGCAGGCAGAGCAGATTTCCGTTTCAATCAGCTCTTTTGTCGAGCCAACGGTAAAAGTATTTCCGCAAGCGCACTGCACTCTGGCATTGGAATAGTATTTTGGGTGTATATCTTTTTTCATGTGATCATTGTGCCTTTAAATTTTTTATTTGTCAAGATGTTTCCTAAATTTTTTAAATTTGTGCCCCTTGCGACAATAATGCCCATTTTTAGTTTGGAAGCTAATTTAGCGGCAACAGGATCAATGGGAGCCTTCATGCCCGGCTTCCATTTAGAGCCGATTATTTTGCGGTAATCGTTCCAGCCCATTTTTTTAATTGGCCGCGCATTTTTTTCTGTTAAAGGATTTTTATCGTAGACGTAATCAATATTCGAAGCATTGATGATTTTATCAGCTTTAAATCTTTTAGCCAGCAAAACCGTAATGTAGTCGGTTGACCAGCCCGGCTTCCAGCCGGAAGCGATAAAAAGCCGATATTTTCTTTCGTTAATTTTCTTCAACGGGTTGCTTAAAATAGTTGGATAAGCGACCTTTTTGAAAACAGTTTTGATAAGCTGGGCATTTATCTTTGTGGCGTGAATTCCCAGCCAGTCCTTATCTTCGTCTGAAGTTTTGGTAATTTCCGAAGCAGCTTTGATATAATTCCTGGCAATGCTTCCTCCGCCAGTTACGATTATAAACCTATAACCCCTTTTCAAAAATTTAAAAATAAAATCCCTGAAATTTTTAATAAATTCTGCTTGTATTTCCCCCGGCACAATAATCGACCCGCCCAAGCTTATAACTATGGTTGGATTTCTTTTCTTCAATGATTTGATTATATCACATTATTGACTACTTGTTGAGTTTTTGGTATATTCAAAATTGATGGCCAAAACACTAGATACAGAACAAATGGCGCAAGCGGGTTTGTATTTTGGGCATAAAACATCAAAAATTCACCCCAAAATGAAACCGTATATTTTCGGCGCAAGAAACGGCGTTCATATTTTTGATTTGGATAAAACAAAAGAAAAACTACAGGAAGTTTTAGATTTAATTGTCAAGATGATTTCTGACAATAAAATGATTTTACTGGTAGGGACAAAAATTCAAATTAAAGATTTAGTGAAAAAAACAGCCGAAGAATGCGGCTTGCCTTATGTTTCCGAGAGGTGGCTGGGCGGCACATTTACTAATTTTCATAATATTCTTAAGAGAATTGAATACTATAAAGATATAGAAAACAAAAAAGCAACTGGCGAGCTGGAAAAATACACCAAAAAAGAACGGGCCAACTTCGATAAAGAGCTTCAGGATTTGGAGAAAAAATTCAGCGGCATCAAGAATTTGCAGCAGCTGCCCGATGTCATTTTTGTATGCGACATGAAAAAGGATAAATTAGCGGTTAGGGAAGCAAAGGCCAAGGGAATTACGGTTATCGGTATTTCCGATACGAATATTGACCCCTCTCAGGCAGATTATTTTATTCCGGCTAATGATGACGCTGCCAGCTCGGTGAGATATATATTAGAAAAAGTAAAAGAAGCGGTTTTAGGGACAAAGCCCAAAAAACAAAATAAATAATAAAATATGGTCAGCATTGATACAATTAAAAAATTAAGAGAAGAAACTGAAGTTTCTGTTGGTGAATGCAAAAAGGCGCTTGAAGAAGCTAGTGGAGATTTTAATAAAGCCAAAGAGATTCTTAAAAAATGGGGCAAAGAACTTGCTGAAAAGAAAAAAGCAAGAGAAACCCATCAGGGAATTATAGACAGCTATATCCATCCCAATAAGAAAGTCGGCGTGCTTTTAGAATTAAATTGCGAAACAGATTTTGTGGCCAGATCAGCCGACTTCCAGAATTTATCTCATGAATTATGTTTGCAAATAGCTGGATTTAGCGATGAGGCCGTACCGCTTTCAGAACAGCCGTGGATTAAAGACGAATCCAAAAAAATCAGGGAATTAGTAGATGACAACATTGCAAAAATTGGCGAAAATATCTCTATTAAAAGATATATTAGATATTCTCTTATAAAATATTCGAACGAATGTTAGAAATTATTTTAGCATTACTTTCATTTTTTAGTTTGCTGGGCATAGGTTTTATTTTATTTAAGAAAATACCCAGCTTGCTTGAACTGCCCGGAGATGATTTCCCGAAGTGGCCAATTATTTCAATACTCAAAAAAGGCGTTAAAAGCATCCCAGGATCTCAAAAGTTCGATTACGAACTTTATTTGGAAAAAATACTTTCCAGGGTTAGGGTTTTAACCCTTAAAACAGAAAGTAAAACAGGCAACTGGCTGACGTGGCTGCGCCAAAGAAGAAACGGCCACAACGGCCATAGCAACGGCGAATATTGGGACAAACTCAAAAAGGTCAAAGACGGAAAGCAGTTGTGATGCTGCCGGAGTAGCTCAGCGGTAGACCTGCCCGCCATAGCCTAAGCCGATGTAGCTCAGTGGTAGAGCAACTGTTTTGTAAACAGTAGGTCGTCGGTTCAAATCCGACCATCGGCTCAGGCTTTGGCAGGCGGGGCAACGCTTTTGTAAAGCGAAGGTCGGGGGTTCAAATCCTCTCTCCGGCTTGACAAAATAAACAAATTTGTTATACTAATTTAGCTATTTAACAATATTCTGCAGCGGAGGTGTTTTATGATTTCCTTGATGATTTTTTCTATTATTGCCACAGGATTAGCGGGCCTTATTTTGAAATTTGTTTTTGATTTAACGAAAAATCATAACAATATTACATGGAAAGAATATCTCATCGGAATACTTGTTATCAGTATAGCGCTTGTTCCGTCGGTAACAGCCATAGGATGGAAAATTGCCAAATCCAATAATCTTTCTTTTAATGAGTATTGGAATGGCTGGGAAAAAGAAGCAGTTTGGACGGTGATTCCTTGTTCTCGCGACGGCCCCTGTCGAAACACATATTCCTGCGATCCATATGTGGTAATGGTGCCGTATACTGTATGCGATAGTAAAAATAACTGCACGACCCAGTATCGCGCTGAAACGCGATACCATAATTGTCCATATGCTAACGAAGAGTGGACATTCGGCGTGGATACGACTTTGGGGTTTTACTCTATCGATTCGTATCGTTTTCCGGAAAATCCGCAAGCGCATCGCTGGCGTTCATATGAACCGATACCTCAATACGCGATTAACAGAGCCGGAAGCGGTTTTCCAACTTTTTGGTCGGCCGTAAAAGCGCGGCTTGACGCGGGAAAACCCGGGCCAGTCACAAAGAGGATGACTTATCAGAATTATCTTTTGGCAAGCGATCAGACAATTTTGAAACAATATTCTTCGGAAATTGAGCGGTTCAATGCATTAAAACTTCTTCCACCGGTAAAGAGCAATATTGTTGATATGTACTATGCTGATAAGGCGCAGTTTATCGGTTATACGCCAAAAGATGCCGGAGATTGGCAGAGGAACTTAATGTATTTCAACGCAGCTTTAGGAATGGAACTCCAAGGCGATCTCCATTTGGTTATTGTCCAGAACGAAACTATATCTGCCAATCCCGACGCTTACTTGCTTGCTTTGAAAGCTTATTGGCATAACAAAGATGTTTTTGGCGACGATGCTATCAGTAAAAATAGCATTATTGTCGTAGTTGGGACAAAAAACGGCGATTCTGTTGCATGGGTGAGGGCGGTTACCGGAATGCCTCTAGGCAATGAACAAATGATAGTGGCGATACGTAATTTTCCTTGGGAGAATGTTCCCTTGACCCCGGATGCAGTAATCGGAACAGTTAATGGAGAATTTTATACGGCAGCGCAAGAC
Organism: Candidatus Nealsoniibacteriota bacterium; assembly: GCA_016188865.1. Classification (GTDB taxonomy): domain Bacteria; phylum Patescibacteriota; class Minisyncoccia; order Minisyncoccales; family MHMH01; genus JACPGX01. The sequence continues at coordinate 17,936 of JACPGX010000001.1, read as the reverse complement.
GATGGCTCAAAAAAGATTAAAATACGGGGAGTGCATAATGGCGGAGCGCTTGAAAGAATCATCTGGGGACTCGATAAGCCGCAGACAAAATTTAATAGAGTCAGCATGAAGGATTTTAATTATCTTTCCGGTGAAATTGAGCCGACTGGAAAGCAGAAATTTTGGATTCTTTTTGTCACTTTTCTGGTTTGCCTGCCTGTTTGGCTGGTTTTCATCGCGGTGGGAGAGCGCACATGGAGAAAAACTCCGTAAGGAAATAAAATCAAAAAAAAACGAAAAGGAGGAGAAAGCGAATGAAAGGGGTTCTAATCGGTCTTGGCATATTTGTCGCGATAATTCTTATTGTAGGCCTAAGTCTTTACGGCTGGGTGAATGGGGTAAGAAATGATGGTATCCAACACGAAACCCGTTTGACTGCCCAGTACCTTGATAATCAGAATTATCTCTCGGCTTATGTAAGCGGATTTTACGAGCAGTTGGGAATAGCGAACTTGAAGTCGGAGAAATTAGATCAAATTCTTTCCGATGCGGTAAGAGGACGCTACGATAAGGGCGGTTTCAATGTCGGTTCATCTTTTTTCACCGGCATTATGGAAGCTTACCCGAATCTGGCTGGTTTGGATGTCTACGATAAAGTCGTGAATTATGTTGCAGCTGGCCGAGAAGGCTATCGGGCAACGCAAAGCAAATTGCTCGATATGCTGAGAGCATATGATTCCTGGCGAGAAACAGGAATAGTGAAAAGTCAGGCGGTAAGAATGCTTGGCTTTCCGAGTTCAAGATTAGAGGCCAGAATTGGGGATCAATCTTTGAAGGGCGTTGAGGCCCGGGATAGAATGTATCGCATTGTTCTTGCTCCGGACGCTCTTAAGGCTTACGAAAGCGGAACTATGGAGCCGTTAAAAGTGCTCCCATCTAAATAAAAATGAAAAAAAATATAAAGGCGTTTTGGCAACAGAACGCCTTTTCTTTTTGACCGATTGACCGACTCTTGACAGTATTTTGGGAAGGCATATAATACAAGATAGAATATGATTGAATAATGAATAAGCAAAACTGAATAAAGAAGACATCCTGATATATTTCCAGGAAGATGTCTTCCTGGTTTTGTTTGAAAGAGGGCTTGCCCTGAGCGAAGCCGAAGGGAAGATCTTTGAAAATCCAATGTCCCGACCCTGACTTTAATCGAGGGTCGAGGATCCGCGATTTCATCAATGATGAAATCGGGAAGTTTTAGTAAGTTAATTTAATTAGTTCTTTAGAGTTGCCTCGAAAAAATTAAGTTTTTTTTGAGAGTTTGATCCTAGCTCAGGATGAACGCTGGCGGCGTGGATAAGGCATGCAAGTCATGGGGGCCCGCAAGGGCAACCGGCAAATGGGTTAGTAACACGTAGATACCAACCCCATTCACGGGCACAACCAGCCGAAAGGTTGGTTAATTCCCGATAGTCCCGCAAGGGTAAACCCGGCCGTAAGGCTTAGGGGGAATGGGATGGGTCTGCGGCCTATCAGCTAGTTGGTGAGGTAATGGCCCACCAAGGCTATGACGGGTAGGGGGCGTGAGAGCGCGACCCCCAACAATGGGACTGCGACATGGCCCATACTCCTACGGGAGGCAGCAGTCGAGAATATTCGACAATGGGGGAAACCCTGATCGAGCGACGCCGCGTGTAGGAAGAAGGACTTAGGTTTGTAAACTACTTTTCACCAGGAGAAAGCCGCAAGGCTGATTGTACTGGTGGAATAAGAGGTTGCTAACTCTGTGCCAGCAGCAGCGGTAATACAGAGACCTCGAGCGTTATCCGGATTTATTGGGCGTAAAGGGTCCGTAGGTTTTTTGTTAAGTTTTCTGTTAAATCTCTCGGGCTCAACCTGGGAGCTGCAGAAAAAACTGGCAGAATCGAGGACGTTAGAGGCTGACGGAACGCACGGTGTAGGGGTGAAATCCGTTGATATCGTGCGGAACACCAAAAGCGAAGGCAGTCAGCTGGGACGATCCTGACACTGAGGGACGAAAGCGTGGGGAGCGATAAGGATTAGATACCCTTGTAGTCCACGCTGTAAACTATGGACACTGGCTATTTGAAGTGTCGACCCTTCAAGTGGCGAAGCTAACGCGTTAAGTGTCCCGCCTGGGAAGTACGGTGGCAACACTAAAACTCAAAGGAATAGACGGGGATTCACACAAGCGGTGGATCATGTGGCTTAATTCGACAACAAACGAAGAACCTTACCAGGGTTAGAAACCACGACGAAATCCCGATGAAAATTGGGACTTCTCACAAGGACGGCGTGGCAGGTGCTGCACGGTCGTCGTCAGCATGTATCTTGAGACGCATCCTTAAATGGGATAACATGCGCAACCCCTATCCTGTGTTTTATCTGTCACAGGAGACTGCCTGGGACAACCAGGAGGAAGGTGGGGATGACGCCAGATCAGCGTGGCCCTTTGACATCCTGGGCCGCACACATGATACAATGGAGCCGACAATGCGTTGCTAAAGCGCAAGCTGGAGCTAATCGCATCAAACGGCTCCCCAGTTCAGATTGAGGTCTGAAACTCGACCTCATGAAGCCGGAATCGCTAGTAATCGCCAATCAGCTATGTGGCGATGAATACGTTCCTGAATCTTGTACTCACCGCCAAACAACTGTGCCCGGCGGTTTATTCTACTAACAGGTTAAAATCCTGTCCCTGCAAAACAGGGTAGCCAAAAAAATAGCAGTCCTGACTCGTAAGGGTTCAGGGCAGAGGGCTTGAGGCAAAGAGCAGCCTATGATATCATAAAGAAATTGAACGACTTCTGCGGGCGGTCAGAAGGAAGTCCATCAATTTTTCTTATAGGATGCTCGGAAGAGCAGAATAAATTACCCGGGGATATCCTAGAAATAGAGTCCTTACAGTTCTAGGAAGTCAGCTAGCGCCATAGTACCCGCCAACATCTTCGTTAAGAAGTTGTGACGGGGAAGGGCCTAACCAAAAAGTATGATTTCGAAAAATTACATTGTTGGTCTAACCGACGGGGAGGGCAGTTTTACTGCCTATATCCGTCCGCCTAGTAAAAAGCATGGTGCAAAGAATTATCGAGTGGAATGCCATTATTATGTAAAACTACGGGAAGATGATTTGCCTCTTTTAAAAAAGGTGAAACAATTCTTCGGGGTAGGACGCATCTCTTTCCAAAAAGATCGTCGTCCGAATCATCATAATTGCTACCGCTACGAAACAACACAACTTCAAGAGATTCGAGAAATCATCATACCATTTTTCGATGCCAATCCTTTAGAAGGTAATAAGATTCACGACTTCAGATTATTTAAGAAAATCGTGGATGCTGTGATAAAAAAAAGGCATCAAACAAAAAATGGACTTGAACAGATTAAGCAATGGAAAAAAGAAATGCATATTTTTTGGACTCGCTGAATACGGGAAATCCGTTCGTTCAGTCTTAATATGGAAAATTAAGAGTTCGATAGAAAATCGAACTGGGAACGAGACATAGACTCAATGATCTCAATCCGTCACGTCAAGCGAGCCGGGAGTAGCCAAAGCACCCTGCAAGGGGTATCAAGCTAAGCTCGGTGAGAGGGACGAAGTCGTCGGTGCAAACTGCACGTTGCGACTCCGAAAAGTAATTTTCGGTAAAAACTTGGCTATTTGCTGGAACATCTGTGTATCTGAAACTACGTATGTTAAAATAAATTAATATGCGTAAGAATGTTTTCAGTGCAGAAAATCAGCAGGGAAGTCCCGCGAAGCGGGATCCCTCAGAGACTACACGCCAAGCTCCTCTTAGTAAAAAAGAAATTAAAGCTTATCTTCTTGGAGCACTTCATGATGAAACTTTCAGTTCCAATACCGGAAAGATTTATAACCCCAGCAGAAAGATAGACCCTGATTATTGGCGAATGTTTATTTTAGCGCATTCGCAAGAGAAATTTGTGACAATAATAGGATCTTGGCACCCGAGAAAGATTAAGACGTTAAAAAAGAGGATGAAGATATAGTCCATGCCTTATAGCGATATAGGGGGAAACATGAACAAGGCACGGGTAGCGGAAGCTGTCCGTGGATCATATAATTTTACTTACTTTTTAAGTAAGGAGTGTTGACTAATGTTGAAGACCGAGAATTCTGTTTTCAACTTTAAGGCATTGATCGAACGCCTTATAAAGATCGATCCGAGGCAACTCTAAAGAACTAAAATATAAACAAAAAGCCTAAACTTTACAGGCTTTTTGTTTTTATGATAGAATAAACATTGACGATGCGCGCGTAGTTCACCGGTTAGAACGCCTCACTGATAATGAGGAGGTAGAAGGTCCGATTCCTTCCGCGCGCACAGCGTAATGAATTTTCATAGAAAATTTAAACGCTGTTGGAACGTTTATTTACGAAAGCAAATATTACGTTCCACTTGACAAGTTTTTTAATAGGAGTATAATGTATTGTTAGTAAAGCTAAAGGTCGATTATCAGAAAGATTAATTAACGATTAAAGAATCGAACAGATTATATGGCAGAAAAGAAAACTCAAGATTTAGAGTTTCTCGAGTATGTCGTCAAGTCTATAGTCGATCATCCTTCAGACGTCAAAGTTGAGAGGAAGGTTGACGAAATGGGCGTGTTGCTCTCTTTAAGAGTCCACCCCGAAGACATGGGTCAAGTGGTAGGCCGCGAAGGTTCTACTGCCAGATCCATTAGAACTCTGATTAGAATCATCGGTCTTAAGAATCACGCTCGCGTGAATCTCAAGATTGAAGAGCCAGAGGGCGGCAGAGTCATGAGACCCAGGAGATCCGAGGACGGATCAGGTCTTGGAGAGTTGAGACTCTAAAGCAAAATTTGTACTTGTGACATCCCGCACCTTTAAAAAGGTGCGGGATTGTTTTAAAATGAATATATGATTAAGTTCGATATCATCACAATTTTTCCTGAAATATTCGATTCTTACTTTAAAGAATCTCTTATTAAGCGCGCTTTAGATAAGCGTTTGATTAAGATAAACATTCATAATTTAAGAAAATGGACTAAAGATAAGCATCATACGGTTGATGATAAACCATTTGGCGGCGGACTGGGTATGGTAATGAAAGTTGAGCCAATTTATAGGGCCGTTAAGGAACTTAGTTCCTTAAAAAAGGAACTAAGTTCCTCTAGGGTTATTTTGTTTTCTCCAGGAGCGAAGAAATTTAATCAGAAAATGGCTTATAAATTTTCCAAATTAGATCATCTGATTTTAATTTGCGGCCGTTACGAAGGAGTGGACGAAAGAGTAGCAAAATATATTGCCGATGAGGAAATATCAATAGGCGATTATGTGTTGATGGGAGGAGAAATACCGGCAATGATAGTTGTGGAAGCCGTATCGCGATTAGTGCCGGGCATTGTCGGCAAGACCCAATTTTTAAAAGAAAGGGTCACCGAGGGCAAGGGCTTCGTTGAATACCCACAATACACCAGGCCCGAGATTTTTAATAAGTGGCCCGTACCTAAAATTCTTATGTCAGGCAATCATAAAAAAATCGAAGAATGGCGCAAGGAACACCAAAAGACTATTGAATAAAAATCATTTTCTGCTAAAATAGGTTTGTTTGGGCGGTTGGCGGAGCAGCTAACGCACCACACTGTAAATGTGGCGACCTCTGGTCTTCGGGGGTGCAAGTCCCTCACCGCCCAATGTTGCCAATGTAGCTCAGCTGGCAGAGCAACTCCATGGTAAGGAGTAGGTCGCCGGTTCAAATCCGGCCATTGGCTCATAATTTTTAAATAGCATATAAATATGGCAACAAAGAAAAAACCAATATATGTCAAACTTCAATGCGAAGTTTGCAAAAAAGTCAATTATTACACTCACAAGTCAAAGCAAAGGATAAGCGGTGAGAAAAAATTAGGATTTAAAAAATTTTGCCAATGGTGCAGAAAGCACACGGCGCATAAAGAATCTAAAAAATAAAATAACGGTAACAACGATGACGCCAAAAGAATATCAAAAATTTTGCAAGAAAACTGCAAAGAAGTTTAATACAAAAGAAAAAGAAATATTTACTTGGGGACTTGGCATTGCCGGTGAAGCCGGCGATGTCGCAGGTTGCATCAAAAAAACTTTTTCTCATGGCGACGACCAGAGAGCGGGTCTGAAAGAAAATTTAGGCGATACTATGTGGTATATTGCTATGATCTGCGATTTCTTCGGCTGGAACTTGGAAGATGTGATGCAAGAGAATATCGAAAAGTTAAAGAAAAGGCATCCCAAGGTTTTTTCTAAAAAAGCGGCCAAAAAAGACAAGCGTCGCGACTGGAACGAATAAAATATTAATGTAACGGGTACGACCCGTTACATATTAGGGGCGTGGTGAAGTGGCATCATGGGGATCTCCAAAATCCCAGTTGAGGGTTCGATTCCTTCCGCCCCTGCCAGATACCATTCGGCATCTGGCTTCGCCGCAAGGCGGAGACAGTGACGAATGGGACTGAGGGAGGTGCCGACTGGTACCTCCCCGGTAACATAAAATAATGAAATTCTATTACGTTTACGTTCTCTATAGTAAAGCTAAGGATTTTATTTATATCGGATATTCAGAAAACCTCGTTCAGCGGATCCAAGAGCACAACAGCGGGAAGTCAAAATCTACAAAACATTTTATTCCATTGGAGGTTATTCATTACGAAGCCTACAAAAATATTAAAGACGCAAAGCGGAGAGAAGAATACCTGAAAACAAACCGTGGGAAGACAACACTAATGACGATGCTGAAAGAGTATTTCTCGATAATATAATAATATCAGGCGCAGCCTTGTGCCCGATAGTCGGGTGCAGAATTGTACCCGAGGGTGACCGAAAGGCGTCGGCGGGACACAGCCGAAAGGCCCGAAATTCTCTCTTGACGCAAGTTGTATCTTTGATATCATTAAAATATGAAGAAACTTATGTTAGAAGTTAAACTTCCTGTTTCTATACTTAGGGAAGATAAAAAATACGTTGCCTATACGCCAGCCCTTGATTTATCTACCTCCGGAAGTAATTATGAAGAGGTAAAAAAGCGATTTAATGAAATCGTTAATATTTTTTTTGAAGAACTTATCAAAAAGGGCACACTGGAAAATGCCCTAAGAGATTTGGGATGGAAACGTTTCCAGGCAAAATGGAATCCGCCAATTGTAATCTCTCAAGAATCTCAAAGCGTTAAAGTGCCGGTAGGGTAATATATGGCTCATTTAACGCCTATTCATTGGAAAAAATTCGAAAAATTTATATTATTTATTGGTTGTAGTTTTGATAGAGAAAAGGGCGACCATAGGATTTATTGGCGAGAGAACTTAAAAAGACCGGTAGTTATTCCACGAGAGGAGGAACTTCCGGTTTTTATTATTAGGAATAATCTTCGTATTTTAGGTGTTTCTCCAGAAGAATACCTTGATATTTTAGATAGAATTTAAAGTACCCGTTGTCCCATTTTAGCTCAAAAATAGCCTGACCTAGACGCGTCGGCGGGACACGCCCAAAATTCCCCTTAAAACCTTAGTTCACGACCGAGGATGCCTGCAGCGTAATCTAGAAAATCGCCAAATGGGCGTTTTTTTGGTAGAATCAATTTAATTATTTATGTTAAACCTATTACATCTTAAAGCGGCCTACCGTATGTATAAAAGAGCTAGAAGGGTTAATAAATACGGTTTTAATCAAATAAGCGGCAATGCGGAATCGATATGTAGATATATTGTTAAAAATTGCTGGAATGGCTACTATTTTTTTACAAGCACTGGTCATTTCCGCCAATTTTGGATCAGAGATTTCGCTATTTGTGTAGAGGCTCTTGTTGGTCTTGGATACAAAGAAGAAGTTTCTAAAACATTAAACTTTGTTTTAAATATTTTTAATACCAATAACGTTATAACGACATGCCTTACTCCAGAAGGTCAACCATTAGACGTTTTCAATGACAGTCCCGATAGTTTACCACTACTCTTAACGAGTATCCGTTTATCAAAAAGTTATGATTTATTAGTCCGATACGAGAATTTTATTAGAAAGCAAACAGAAATTTATTATAACTCAGTTTTTGATAAACTAACCGGTTTAGTCAAAAAAAATAAAACATTCTCTGAAATGGGGGACAGCACTATCGTGAGCAGCTCTTGTTATAATAATTGTATGCTGGCTCTTTTATCAGACGAGCTGACAAAAATGAACTTATTTAATCCGTTTGCAGGATTAAATTTTAAAGAAAATATTAAAAAGCATTTTTGGACTGGCGATTATTTTTTAGACGATTTATCGGGAAGGGACTATGTCGCTGGCGATGCTCAAGTTTTCCCATTTTGGTGTAACATTATCAAAGACGAAAACATGCTGGATAAAGCATTGTTGTCTATAAAGAAAGCTGGCCTTGAGCAACCCATGCCATTGAAACATGCGAACAAACAAGCGAAAAATAAGGTAGTTTTTCCCCTTAATTTAATCCTCAAAGATTACCAGGGCGATTCCATTTGGATGAATATCGGTTTGTGTTATTTAGATGTGCTGAAAAAATTTAATAAAAAAGAACTACTACATAACTATCTGGCGCTTTATAAGAAGAGCATTGAAGAAAATAAGACATTTCTTGAATTATTCAATTCGGACGGTAGTTTATATAAAAAATTTCACTATGTGGCCGATGAAGGTATGTTGTGGGCAGCAAAATACTTATTTCTTGTAGAAAATCCGAAATCTAATTCCGGCACATAAACCTTCCAGCTAGCTTAATCTTGGTTCTAATGTCGTTCACTAGCTCCTGCGGTTTTCAGGCCTGAAGAGGGCTTGATTTTTTGAAGAAAATTTGATATAGTGGCATGTTGAAAATTTCATAAGGAAGGAGACAGGGAAATTGATAAAGCCGAAGTGGTTCTTGCCGGTTGCCTGCGTAATAGTTTACAGAATGAACGGTTCCAATGTGGAGTTCTTACTGGGCAGAAGAAAAGAAAAAGAAGTCGAAGGCGGCAAATGGGGATTTATTGGTGGCACTGGCGCTTTTTGGGAAGGCGCTGAAAATCCTGTTGATTTTGCCCACAGAGAAGCAGTATATGATTTGAAGATTGCATTAAATCCCGAAAAGTTGGTGCAGTTTACCGAGAAGATAAAATGCAGCCAAACAAGTTTGATTGTAGAAGTTTACTTTTCCTACGAGCTGGAAGCCGGGCAAGAAGTGGAAGTCACCGGAAACGAGAAAGCGCCCGACGTCTGTCAGTGGTTCTCCATCGAGCAAATCAGAACAATGCAGGAGCGAGGAGAAATAGCGTTTGATAATTGCGAGGTGCTGGAGGAATTCTATGGACAAAATTGAATTAATAACAAGGAGCATTTTCAAAAAGTATGCTGAAAAAGCAATAAATTCAAAGACGGGTTAAATCAGCCCGTCTTTTTTGTTTCGTTCCTTTTTCCTAATAAAATCCCCGACCGAAAGGGGTCGGCGGGACACGCTAAGGCTGGATAAATTCAGTAAATTTGATAGAATGAAATAATTATGGAAAAAGAAAAGGAAGAATTTCTATATGAAAAGGAACTTAGGGCTTTAAGCGCAGCTAAAATTGATTATGTGGTTTGCGGGGGAGCGGCCGTGGTTATGTTCGGTTTTACCAGGATGACAATTGATTTAGATTTGATTGTTTCTTTGGAAAAGGATAATTTAAGCAATCTTTATGATACTTTATTGCGGTTGGGCTACAAGACAAGAGTCCCCGTTAGAAAAGATGAGTTTATCCAAAAAGAAATACTGGCAAAGCTAGCGAAAGAAAAAAATATGAAGGTGTTGTCTTTTTACGACCCGAAAGATGTTTTCAAAACCATAGATATCGGCGTAAATTTGCCGAATATCGATAGAATTTTAAAAAGGAAAAAATTTATAAAAGCAGGAAATTTCAAGATCCCTATAATTTATATTGACGACTTGATAAAAATGAAGGAAGATTTAGCCAGACCTAAGGACATAATTGACGTAGAGAATCTAAAAAAGATTAAACAAAAACAAAATGAAAAAAATCAATAAATATATTGACGAAAATTTAATTTATATTTTAGAAAACACCACCCCCTACCAAAGGTTACTTTGGCTTAAGAGGGCCTTTAATTTTTGGAAATTGGTGCAAAAATCTCAAACAGCGATAGACGCGGTTAAGGACGAGCATGATCGAGAGGGGTCTGGGGGACAGTCCTAAATTGCTAGATTTCTCTCTTGGGGGTGGGTCCGAGACCGAACTAGCCTGTCGCTAAAATTTGTATTCTTGATTTTGGCATACCCCTCGTGGAGTTAGAGGGGCTTGATTTTTTTATAGAAAGTTGTAGGTTCTAAATAGCACCGAATAAGGAGGAAAAATTGAATAGGCTGGAATGGACAGAGGGATATTACGGGCGGCAGATTAATGAAATACGCGAGGCGAAAAAAGAAGCTTTAATTCAGGCTCTGGGCCAGGATATTTACCGGGAGTTAAGCGAGGCATACCAGAAAGGTCTTAGGCCGCTCATGGATAAAATACCGGAGTTTTTTAAGTGGAATGCCGATAATTTAGCTACCAGATACCTAAGCATCTATGAGATTTTCCGCCACCGCGAGGGCCGTTGCGAAGAAGAAGCTCATTTCGCTTTAGGAGTTCTTTATTTGTTCGATGTCGAGCCATTAGAATATGTAATTAGTTTTGCCGATCACGTCTGGTTGATAGTCCAAGGTTCTCATTACGATCCGGGGATGAAAGGTGAAGATCGCTACGACAAGACCTACTATGCCAGAAATTGGAAGACTAATTTTTCTTTTATGCTGGCCTTTGATTTGGCGGGCAATGTCCGAGATGTGGCGGCAGAATATATTGAGATGACTCCGGAAGTAATGGAGAGAAGGAAAAAAATTAAAGAAAGGCACTCATTATGAGCGCCTTTTTTGTTTTGTAAATGATTTTAAGGTAAGATAAATTAATGAGATCGGCAATTGTCATCAGTTTATTATTGGCTCCTTTCTTTTTTGTTCAAAATTCTTTAGCTAAAACTGATCTTTCCATTACTGCCACTGATATCGCTTTTTCTAAAGATGAGCCGCTAGCCGGGGAAAAAATTCGTGTTTTTGCCCGAGTTTTTAATTTGGGGGATACCGATGTTTACGGTTTCGTTATTTTTTTAGATAGTAAAAAGGAATTAGCTGACCCGCAGCCGATTTCAGTTAAGGCCAGTACCTACGATGATGTTTTTATCGATTGGTTGGTTTCAGCGGGCACTCACAATATCAGCGCCAAGATTGTCGGCGCAAGCCTTCAAGACGACAATTTGGAAAATGATACGGCTGTCAGAGAAAGCTATTTTGTTGATCTAGATACTGACGGCGATAAGGTTGGCAATAAATACGACGACGATGATGACAATGACGGCTTGTCTGACGAGAAAGAAGCAGCCATGGGCACAAATCCTTTAAACGCGGATACCGATGGCGATAAGGCTCAAGACGGCATTGACCCCTTCCCTTTAGATAAAAGCGAGTGGCAGGATTTAGACAAAGACCAAATAGGAGACAATAAGGACAATGATGATGATAATGATGGCTTATCTGATGACGAGGAATCCTTTGTTTGGGGAACCAATCCATTAAATCAAGACACTGATTCAGACGGCCTTTTAGATAAAGAAGAAATAAATCTTGGCACAAAAGCCACTCTTAAAGATACCGACGGAGACGGCGCGATAGATTCTAAAGATAAATTTCCATTAGACTCAAGTAAAATCCAAGCTTCTTTATTGGAAGCCGTTGGCAATTTCGCCGCGGCAAAAAAATTATCCGCAGGATTAATTTTATTGCCGATATTGCTGCTCGTATTCTTTTTATATAAAAAAATCCGTGGTAAAATAACTTAATATGCTGCTTCCGCTTATTTCAAAAAAACAATTAGTTAAAGGTATTTGGGAATTTAGTTTCGGGCTTAGCGGCCAAAAATTTAATTTTAAGGCAGGACAATATGTCAGGGTGGTTGTTCCTAAGCTTATTAAAGATGACACAAAAGGGCCGGGAAGGGTTTTTTCTATTGCTTCTTCTCCTAATGATAAACAAAAACTAGCCGTTATTTTCAGAATTTCTGAGAGCGGTTATAAGCAGAGTTTAGTGCGCACGAAATTAAGGGCAAAGCTTGAAATCGAGGGGCCATGGGGCACCATGTTTTTGCCCGAAAAGACTGCCAAGCCAATAGTTTTTATTGCTGGCGGCACAGGTATTACGCCTTTTTTGAGTATAATCCGTTTTGCCTCAGAAAAAAGATTGAAGCATGATATAATTCTTCTTTATGCTTCTCGGGATGAGAAAAGCGCCTTATATTTTGAAGATCTTAAAAAATTGAACAAAGAGAACCATCGATTAAAATTAATAAATACATTCGGCCCGATAGATAAAAATTTTATCCATAACAATCTACAAGGGCAAGGAAAGGCTCTTTTTTACATATCAGGCCCTTCTGGAATGATAGATACTGCCATTATATCATTAGAAGAATTGGGCATCTTAGATTCGCAAATTATTTTTGAAGAATGGAGCAAATATACTTTTAAAAAAATCCCGAAAGAAATAATCCATCCTAGCACCGATGCGGTAATTGTCACCGATTTAAACGGTTTTTTCAGATATGTTAATCCTGCTTGGCAAAAACTCACCCAATGGAAAGAAAAAGAAGTAATAAACCAACGCACGCCGCGCATTGTTAAATCGGGAGTCCAAGATCAAGCATTTTACAAGAAATTATGGGACAAAGCCTTAGCCGGCGCTACTTACAGATTTGAAGCAACTAATAAAAAGAAAGACGGAACATTCTATATGGTTGACGAGGTTTCTGTGCCATTAAAAAGCCGAAGCGGCTGCATATTCGGCCATTCTGGTTTTCAGCACGATATTACCAAAATACGCAAAACCGAGCAGGAATTGCAAGAACTGACAAAAAATCTTAACCAAAGAGTTAAAGAACAAACAGAATCTCTTTCCAATGCGAAAGCCAGAGACGAGGCAATGCTTCGCAGTATTGGCGACGGCTTGGTAGTTGTTGATGGGGACATGAAAACGCTTATGATAAACCACGCGGCCCAGCGCATGCTCGGCTTTACCGAAAAGGAATCCTTAGGGAAAGTATGGCCAGAGCTTGTCAGAAGCGGAACGGATAAAATAAGTTTACCTTTAAGCCAGACTCCTTTGGCCAAGGCCATAAAAGGTAAAACAACAGTCAGCACTGTTACTGGTGCTGTCGCTTATTATTATGAAACAAAACATGGAATAAGATTTCCCGTGTCTATTACTGCCGCGCCGATCATATTAAATAAAAAAACTATCGGAGCTATTGCTATTTTTCGAGATATAACCGAAGAAAAAAAAATCGAAAGGTCTAAGAGCGAATTCCTCGCTTTAGCTTCCCATCAGCTTCGAACTCCTCTAACCGGCATTCGCTGGGTAGCAGAACTGCTTTCCCAAAAAGAGCAATTTTCAGAGAAAGGCAGGCAATACATTAATGATATCAATGCCTCAGCGCGGCGCCTTTCCATTTTAGTGGATTCTTTACTTGATGTTTCCAGAATTGAAATGGGCAGAGTTGCGATAAAACCGGAACAGGTCGATGCAGTATTATTCATACAAAATTATATTAAGCAGTCTGAGCAAGCGGCCGCAAAAAAGAATACACAGATTATTTTTAAAGAGCACCCTCAAAAATTAACGATTGTTACAGACGCGGTTATTTTGCACAATATTATTCATACTTTTGTCGTAAATTCCATTGATTATACGCCGCCAAATGGATTGATAGAATTGTTTCTGAAAAAAAAGGAGAAGACCTTTATGATTGCGGTAAAAGACAACGGCGTTGGCATTCCCGAGGATGAACAAAAAAATATTTTTAAAAAATTTTCACGCGGGTCAAACGCAAGAACGCTTCAACCAGACGGCAATGGTTTGGGCTTGTATCTCACCTATCAAATGACTAAATTATTAAATGGTAAAATTTGGTTTGAATCGGAAGAAGGCAAAGGTGCGACTTTTTATGTTGAGATTCCCTTGAAAGTTAAATCCAAAGCAGGCGAGGTGCAGCTAGCCGAAAAAAAGTATGCGTAAAAGTTATCCACATTGCAATAGCATTGGTTCTTGTAGTATAATTTTAATCGTGATAAAATAAAACAATATGCCAAAGCAAAAAATAGTATTAATTGAAGACGATGAGATTTTGGCCGAAGTTCTTTACTCAGAATTAGCTGAAGCTGATTTTGAAATTACTCCGGTTTTTGACGGCGAAGAAGGTTTAAAACAAGTGCGGGAAAAGAAGCCTGATCTTGTTTTGCTTGATTTAATTTTGCCTAAAAAAAGCGGTTTTGAAGTTTTGGAAGAACTCAAAAAATCGCCAGATACGGCAAAGATTCCTGTAATTATACTCAGTTTGCTTGGAGAGGATGAGGATATAAAAAGGGGCCTAGAACTCGGCGCTTCTGACTATATTGTTAAATCAAGCCATGCTATTGCAGAAGTTGTTGAAAAAATCAAAAACTTTTTTGCCAAAGAATCTCATCCGCAAGCTAAATAATATCAAAAATAACAAAGAGTAAAAATTTTTTGGCGCTATTTGCCGGTAAGAGAAATTTTTATATTTCAGTTGCTATTTTTCTAGCTGTTACTCTACCCGTTATAATTACGGGTTTTTTAAGATATCAGGAACTTGACCGCGACATGACTCAATCGGCGATAACCCGCAGGCGAGCTCTTGCTCATTTAGCTTCTAATCAGATTGAAGTCAGTTTTGATAATATTATAGACTTGGGCGTATTTTTTTCCCGCAACGCGGAATTTCAGCAATTCATTGCAGTTGGCAAGTGGGATAAAGCTATACAATTATTGGGCAATCCCATTGAAGATTTTCCTTGGATGGACAATATTGCTCTTTTCAATCCGGAAGGGACTATGCTGGCTTCAATTATGCCGCTTACAACTATAGGCCAAAATTTCAGTTTCCGCGATTATTACAAAGGAGTGAGTAAAAATTGGCAGCCGTATATATCTGAAATATTTGAAAGAACGACGGAGCCCGCATATAATCTTTTTGTTGCGGCTATTCCGATAAAATCAACGGAGGATGGAAAAATACTGGGCATAATGAATTTATCCGTTAAAATTTATACCGTTCTTGATTGGGCAAGGGAAATTAATGAGATGGAAGTAAATAATGATACCTTTATCCATTTTATTGACCAGTATGGCCATGCGACAGAGCACACAGCGTTTTCTGACGCAGGCAAGGTAATTGATGTTGCCGGATTGCTTGACGTTCAAAAGGCGCTTAAGGGAGAAAATGGCGTTGGAATATTTGATAACTTTCCCGAAAAAGGAAAAGCGTTTTCTGCCTACCAATCGGTTTCTAAATACGGCTGGGGCGTAATCGTCCATCAGCCCGCCGCCTCTGCCTTCGCGGCCCGCGACAAAAATTTGCGCCGCGTTGCTATTTTCTATGGCATTTCGATACTTTTAAACGCAATTTTAGGTTTGATTATTGCCCGCATATTTTTAAAGCTTCGCGAGGCCAAAATAGAGTTGGAAAATAAAGTGAAGGATCGAACTGCAGAACTAACTAAAGCTAAGGCAGAAGACGATGCGATGTTGGCAAGTATTGGAGACGGGCTGATTGTGACAGATAAGAAAGGGGCAGTCATATTGATGAATCCTGCGGCCGAAAAAATGCTTGGCTGGAAAGCATCTGAGATTGTCGGCAGATTATGGCTTGAGATGGTGCCAATGGTAGATGAAAGCGGCAGGGCAATTCCCAAAGAAGAGCGGGTAACTTCCCTCGTTTTATCTACTACTACTACTACTACTACTACTACTACTACTGTTTCCTGCTATTATATCAGAAAAAATAGAACGAAATTTCCCGTAGCAATTACCGCAGCCCCTGTTACGCAAAATAATATAGTCATTGGCGCGGTTGAGGTTTTTCGCGATATCACGCAGGAGAAAGAAATCGACCGCCTAAAAACTGAATTTGTTTCTTTAGCTTCTCATCAATTGCGCACTCCCATCACCGCTATTCAGTGGGTCGCAGAACGTTTTTTAAAAAAAGAAAAGTTGACGGCGCGAAGCAAAGAATCAATTAATAACATTCGCCGTTTGGCAAAACGTTTAAATATTTTGGTAAGTTTTTTATTAGACATTTCGAGATTGGAAATGGGCAGAGTGGCTGTTTTGCCAAAACCTCTTGAATTGGTTGGATTTATTAATGCATTTCTGAAAGAATACGCGCCATTAACTGCTAAAAAGAATCTTAAATTAATTTTCATAAAACATCCGCCTTCGCTCAACGCCGTCACAGACCATATTGGCTTGAGCAACATATTTAATGCGCTTATATCTAATGCCATTGAATATACGCCCAAAGGAGGAAGCATTGATATGGCTATTGAGAAAAAAGAAAATTCCTTCGTGTTTTCTATTCGCGACACGGGTATTGGCATTCCCAGGGACGAGCAGACGAATATTTTCAAAAGATTTTTTAGAGGGTCGAATGCTTCTGTTTTAAAACCCAACGGCACGGGCTTGGGGCTTTATCTTGTTTTGGGCACAACTAAGCTTTTGGGCGGAAAAGTTTGGTTTGAATCGGAAATCGACAAGGGAAGTATTTTCTTTATCGAACTGCCTTTAATAATAGAGCCGAAAGCTGGCGAGGTTTCTCTTGCGCAGCAACCCATTACTCTAAATAATAATAAATAGAACTCGACACTCTTAAATATTGTTGAGAAATAAAAATCACCTTGGTATAATGAAACTATGAAAGGAGTTTTTATTTTTATTTTATTGCTTTTTTTGTTTTTGCTTGGAGCTCCGAAGGCGGAGGCGGCGCTTCCGACATTCGTTAGTTGCGGCGCAGTTTCCGGAAACGCTGGCGCAATTACATTAGCATTGCCGGCAAGCATCGCCGCTAATGATATCCTGCTAATGTTTTTGGAGACAGCCGCCCAATCAATCACTGTCGCTAATCAAAATGGAGGAACATGGGCCGAGGTGACTAATTCGCCGCAGACTGCGGGCAGTACTACCAGACTGACCGTTTTTTGGTCCCGCTATAATGGAACGCAGGGCAATCCAGTTACTTCGGATTCTGGAGACCATCAGGTTGGCGCGATTTGCGCCTACAATGGCGTTGTTGCCAGCGGCAACCCATGGGATATAACATCCGGCGACGTTGACACCACAAGCGATAACTCCGGCAGCATCCCGGGAGCTACCACATCGGGCCCGGATCGCCTTGTAGTTATTGTTGGTGCGGCAGATGATGATGCCGATACTCCGATTACCGCAGTTTCAAATTCTGATTTAGCCAATATTTCCGCGTCCAGAGTTAATGCGGAGACAAATCAAGGCAACGACGGCGGCCTTACTGTTTTTGACGGCGAGAAAGCAGCAGCCGGCAGTTATGGGGCCACTACTCTCACATATACCGCCGCAACTACAAAGGGTATGATGACTATTGCGCTGAAACCTCCGGCTATAACAACGATTGGCGACGGCACTGACCCGGGCAACGTTTCAATCGCTCCCGGAGCTTCAGCCACTGATTTAGATGCTTTTACTTTACAGGCAAGCGAAGGCGCTGACACAGTCACCGCAGCTACGGTCACTTTAGTTGCAGGTTCTTCCGGAGGTTTATCTTTAGTTGCCATTACCAATAATGCCGGCTCAACAACTTACTGCTCTCAATCCAATCCTTCTTCAGACACGATTTCCTTAACAACCTGCGGTATTCCCGTAAGTACTTCTCTTACCACCTTCAAAGTCAGAATCACTCCAAAAAGCCATGCTAATATGCCAGCGCCTCCCGGTTCCACTTACACTGTCACCGGAACCGTCACGTCTTTTACCAGCACTAACTCTCAATCAGGCTCAGATACCGATTCAGCCACAGTCACC